>NZ_JARVSH010000001.1:0-748818 GCF_030209295.1 Pseudarthrobacter sp. lyk4-40-TYG-27 | reverse complement strand
GAGGGTGTGGGAGAGTAGGACACCGCCGGACACACATTGGTCGAGGCCCCAACCACACGGTTGGGGCCTCCCACATTTAACACCACCACCACCCACCACACGACCACGCCAGCTCACACCCGACACGTAACCCCGCAACCCCCGCTCACATCTGAGCGGGCGTTGGGGGAGAAGCTGCAGGATCTGAGCGGGCGTCGGGGTTGGAGCTGCAGGAAGTGAGCGGGCGTCGGGGTTGGAGCTGCAGGATCTGAGCGGGCGTCGGGGGAGGCTGCAGGATGTGAGCGGGCGTTCGGAGCACGAGCCAGGCCTCATCTGTGAAGATTGCCACGATTCGGCCGTCAAGGCTTTCGCCGTCCCGGGGGATTTGGCGTCTCCACTAGAATTGATGAAGATACACGGACTTCGAAGCGCTTGATTTCGGGTTGCGTAGGAAACAAAACGAGCGGCTGCAGTTGCGCCAGTGGTCGGCTCATAACAGGAGGAATCCAAATGGCCGAGCACAACGGTGGCAACCGCGGCAATGACCGGGGGGCCTTCCGGGGCAACAACAATTCCGGCGGGGACCCTCGCGGGTTCCGCTCCAGGTCGGACCGTGACCCCCGTGGCGGATCAGCAGGCGGTGGTGACCGTGATCGTAAGCCGTTTGGTGATCGTCCGCGTCGTGATGGTGAGGGTGACCGCCGTGGATTCAGTGGCAGCGGTGACCGTGACCGGAAACCGTTCGGTGATCGTCCGCGTCGGGATGGTGAGGGTGACCGCCGTGGATTCAGTGGAGGCGGTGACCGTGATCGTAAGCCGTTTGGTGATCGTCCGCGTCGTGATGGCGAGGGGGATCGTCGTGGATTCAGCGGCGGTGGTGACCGTGATCGTAAGCCGTTCGGTGATCGTGATCGTAAGCCGTTTGGTGATCGTGATCGTAAGCCGTTTGGTGATCGTCCGCGCCGTGACGGTGAGGGGGATCGTCGCGGATTCAGCGGCGGCGGTGACCGTGACCGTAAGCCGTTCGGTGATCGTGATCGTAAGCCGTTTGGTGATCGTGATCGTAAGCCGTTCGGCGACCGTGATCGTAAGCCGTTTGGTGACCGTCCGCGTCGCGATGGCGAGGGTGACCGCCGCGGATTCAGCGGCGGCGAGAACCGCAAGCCGTTCGGGGACCGCCAGGACCGCGCGCCCCGCAGTTTCGATCGTGGAGATTCCCGTTCAGAATCCGGGCGGGGCGGCTCGGGTCCCCGTGGCTTCGGCCGTGACCGCCAGGAGGAGCGCCCCGTCCGCGTGCCGAACGCAGCCGATCTCCGCAGCGCCAACCGGCCGGACCGCGAACGTTCGCCCGAAATCGATGAGGACGTCACGGGCAAGGAGCTGGACCGCGCCACGCACCACCAGATCAAGACCCTCGAGCCGAAGAGTGCTGAGTGGGTGGCCCGCCACTTGGTGATGGCCGGCCGGTTGATCGACGACGAACCCGAGCTGGCGTTCCAGCATGCCCTCGCCGCAAGCCGGCGTGGTGGACGGCTCGCAGCGGTCCGTGAAGCGGTCGGCCTGACCGCCTATGCCGCCGGGCATTACGGCGAGGCGCTCCGCGAATTCCGTACGTTCCGCCGGATCAGCGGCTCCAACGTCCACCTTCCTGTCATGGCCGACTGCGAACGCGGCCTGGGACGTCCGGACAGGGCGCTGGACGTTGCCCGCTCCGAGGAAGCCCAGGACCTTGACGCACCCGGCAAAGTGGAACTGGCTATCGTCGCCGCCGGCGCCCGCACCGACCTCGGCCAGCTGGATGCCGCTGTAGCCGAGCTCGAGATCCAGCAGTTGGACATCAACCGCGCATTTTCCTACAGCCCGCGGCTGTTCCGCGCCTACGCTGACGCCCTCGCCGCTGTTGGCCGCCAAGCAGAGTCGGAAAAGTGGAGCAGGCAGGCCGTCGTTGCCGAAAACGCCCTCGGCCAGGGCGTCGATGAAGAACCCGAAATCATCGACCTCGGCTGGGACGAAGAGGAAGAAGCCCGGGAAGAAGCCGAACGCCGTAAGCTGCTGGACCGTGCGTCCGCGTCCCCGGAAGCACGGGGCTCCGAAACCGAAGACGCCGCCGCTCCTTCCCCGGAAAGCGCCCAGGCTGGTCGCGCCACCGCGGCCAAGACGGTCCAGGACAGCAACCTCGACGACCAGGACGCCGACTACTTCGTCTCCGACGACGCCGAATCCGACCCGGACTCGGTGGAAGAGGACGAGCTTGATACCGACGCCTCGGAACAAAGCCACGAAGACGGGGCAGACAGCGCCCAGCACATCGACGAACGCCGGGAGGACTGACACCGGATGAGTGACGCTTCCCTGGTTTCCCGCTTCGACGCACTCCTCGCAGACCTGGACGGCGTGGTCTACGCCGGCCCGCACGCCATCCCGGGAGCCGTCGATGCGCTGAAGCAGCTCTCCGGGCTGGGCATCGGGCTGGGCTACGTAACGAACAACGCCTCCCGCTCCCCGGCGGAGGTGGCCGGGCACCTTCGCGAGCTCGGTGCCCCGGCAGAGGACAACCAGGTGGTCAGCTCGTCCCAAGCGGCGGCGGACCTGCTGGCCTCGCTTCTCCCGGCCGGCTCACGGGTCCTGATTACCGGCAGTTCCGCGCTGGCCCGGGAAATAGAGTTGGCAGGCCTGGTACCGGTTGGCAGCCAGGACGAGGAACCCGTGGCCGTGGTGCAGGGCTTCAGCCCGTCCATCGGCTGGAAGGACCTGGCGGAAGCCACCTATGTGGTGTCCGCCGGTGCCCTGTGGGTTGCAACAAACACCGACATGTCCATTCCGCAGGCCCGCGGCATCGCACCCGGGAACGGGACCCTGGTGGCCGCCGTCGCGGCGGCGACCGGACAGAAGCCCAAAGTCGCCGGCAAACCCGAGGCGCCGCTGTTCCACTCCGCCGCCAAGCGCCTCGGTGCCGAGCGTCCCTTGGTCGTGGGCGACCGGCTGGACACGGACATCCTGGGCGGCAACAACGCAGGCTTTGCCACGGTCGCCGTCCTGACCGGCGTCGACACCCGGGAAAGCATCCTCGCGGCGCGGTCCGCGGAACGGCCCGACTACATCATCGAAGACCTTGCCGGGCTGCACCGTCCGTACCCGGACGTGACGCACGACGACGGCACGTACGCATGCGGCCAGGCGACGGCACGCGTGGCCAACGGCGCGGTGGGCATCATTGGCAGCAAGGAAGACCTTGATTCCTGGCGGGCAGCATGTGCCGCTTGGTGGGCTGCGACCCCGGACGCATCCGCCCCGCAGGCGCCCAAGCTGGTGTGGATGGATCACTAGGATGGTTCCATGACTGAGCTGACCGAACCGGACAACGTGCCAGCCCAGCCTGCTCCCGAGTGGCCGCAGGCCGTCGGACAGGACATCCCCGATCCAGGCGTGGCGCAGGCGGTCGACCGTCTCCAGGAGATACCCCGGCTTCCAACCGCCGGTCACGAAGACCTGTACAACCGGCTTCACGACGACCTGCTGGCCGCGCTCAACACCGACCCCACGGATAGCGCACCTGCCGCCAATGCTCCCGCAGGAGGCAGCGCCTGATGCCCGTCCGCCTCGACCAGGCACTGGTGGCCCGCGGCCTGGCACGGTCGCGCACGCACGCGGCGTCGCTCATCGCGGAAGGCAAGGTCAGTTCCGGCGGCCAGGTCCTCGCCAAAGCATCCCTCCAGATCGATGACGGCCGGGACATCGCCGTCGAGCATGATGACCAGGATGTTTACGCCAGCCGTGCCGGTCACAAGCTGGCCGGTGCCCTTGACGCCTTTCCGGCGATCACCGTCCAGGGCAAGAGGTGCCTTGACGCCGGCGCCTCCACCGGCGGCTTCACGGACGTCCTGCTCCGCCGCGGGGCCGCGCACGTGGTGGCGGTCGACGTCGGGCACGGCCAGTTGGTGCCGCACCTCCGAAACGACCCGCGCGTGGCCGTCCACGAGGGAATGAATGTCCGGTACATGGCGCCGGAGGACATCGTCGGGACGTGCGCCCTGACGGTGGCCGACCTCTCCTTCATTTCGCTCACCCTGGTGGTGCGGCCGCTGGCGGCCTGCACCGACCCTGGCGGCGACCTGGTGCTCATGGTGAAGCCGCAATTCGAAATCGGCAAGGACCGCCTGGGCAGGACTGGCGTGGTCACGTCGGAGCGCGAACGCAGGCTGGCCGTAGAGAAAGTCGCCATGGCGGCGCTCGACGCCGGCCTGGACCTGTGCGGGCTGGCGGTCAGCCCGCTTCCGGGACAGGATGGCAACGTCGAATACTTCCTGTGGATAAAACGCAGGAACACCCAAGACTTGCCTAAGATCGAAGAGCGAGAGGCAGCAGCCGCTGCGTTGCTCGGACAAATCTGGCCGAACCACTAGAGAGCGGAACCTGATGAGCAGGCGTGTATTGGTCCTTGCCCACACCGGCCGCGAGGAATCACTGAAGGCTGCCTGGGAAGCCTGCGCCCTGCTGCACGCGTCGGGCATCGTCCCTGTGATGCAGGAGTCCGAGCTGGGGGACATGGAGCGTTTTTTTGGCCACCTGGCCCAGCCGGTGGAGGTGCTCCACGACCATGTCCAGCTGTCCGACGTCGAACTCGTCATGGTCCTTGGCGGCGACGGAACCATCCTGCGCGCAGCCGAACTGGTACGCGAGGAGGACGTGCCCCTGCTGGGCGTCAACCTTGGGCACGTGGGCTTCCTGGCCGAAAGCGAACGGGCGGACCTGGCCCAGACCGTCGACTGGATCGCCAGCCGTGAATACACGGTGGAAGAGCGGATGACCATTGACGTCCAGGTGTGGGTCAGGGGACAAAAGATTTGGCACACCTGGGCTTTAAACGAAGCCGCCATCGAGAAGGCCAACCGCGAACGGATGCTCGAAGTTGTGACCGAAGTGGATGAGCGCCCGCTCACGTCCTTTGGCTCGGACGGCATCGTACTGGCCACCCCAACCGGTTCCACGGCCTACGCGTTCTCTGCCGGCGGACCCGTGGTCTGGCCGGAAGTGGAAGCCTTGGTGATCGTGCCCATCAGTGCGCACGCGCTGTTTGCCAAGCCACTGGTTGTCTCGCCCCGGTCCAGGCTGGCCGTCGAGGTGCTCGGCCGGACCGACGCGCAGGGTGTGCTGTGGTGTGACGGCCGGCGCTCCGTGGACCTGCCGCCCGGCGCCCGCGTCGAGGTCACCAAGTCCGCCAACCCGGTGCGGCTGGCCCGCACCCACCAGACCCCCTTCTCCGCCCGCCTGGTCCGCAAGTTCGAACTGCCCATCCACGGCTGGCGCGGCCCCGTGCCCAAAGCCGACGCAGTGCACACCGGCCCCATCCCGCTGGTCCGCACGCCACGGCCCATGCCGCCGCTGCAGGTCCCGGAGCCGGACGGCGCCGGCGGCGACCCCGATCCGTCGACTGCAAAGTGAATCCATGATTGAAGAACTGAGAATCCGCGATCTGGGCGTCATCACCGACGCAACGCTGCCGCTCGGCCCGGGCCTGAGCGTGGTGACCGGCGAAACCGGTGCCGGCAAGACCATGGTGGTCACCGCCGTCGGCCTCCTGCTGGGTGCCCGGTCGGATGCCGGGGCCGTCCGCAGCGGCGCGAAGAGCGCCACGGCCGAGGCCGTCCTGAAGCTTGAAGCCGGGCATCCGGCCATCGCCCGCGCCCTTGATGCCGGCGCGGAAGCAGAAGAGTTCGACGACGGCGCCGAGCTGATCCTGGCCCGCCGCCTGGGCGCGGACGGACGCAGCCGGGCGTTCCTGGGCGGCCGGGCCGCTCCGGTGGGTGTACTGGCCGAGATCGGCGAGTCGCTGGTGGTGGTGCATGGCCAGTCGGACCAGATCCGGCTCAAGAGCGCCACGGCCCAGCGGGAGGCGCTCGACAAGTTCGCCGGCGATGTCCTGGCCGGGCCCTTGGCCGCCTACCAGGAGCTCTACGGCCGGTGGAAGGCCAGCCAGGCAGAGCTGGACAGCCTGCGCAGCGCCGCCCGCGACCGGCTCCGGGAAGCGGAGTCGCTGGAGGCGGCCCTCGCGGAGATCGACGGCGTGGACCCCCAGCCCGGCGAGGACGAGCAGCTGAAGGCCGAAGCCGTAAAGCTTGCGAACGTTGAGGAACTCCGGATCGCCGCCAGCACCGCCCACCAGGCCCTCATCGCCGAGGACTTTGGCGAAGCCGCCGATGCAACCACGCTTGTGGATGCTGCAAAGCGCACCCTGGAGCATGTGGCAGAGCACGATGCCGAGCTCGGTTCCGCCGCCGCACGCCTGGCCGAAGTTGGTTTCCTGCTCAACGACATCGCCACGGAACTTGCCAGCTACCAGGCAGGACTGGACTCGGAAGGGCCGGAACGGCTTGCCGAAATCGAGGACCGCAGGGGCGCCTTGGCCAAGCTGGTCCGCAAGTACGCACCCACCATTGACGAGGTGCTGGTGTGGGCTGAAACTGCGCGGGTTCGGTACGACGAACTGCAGGACGACTCCTCCCGGATCGAGGCGCTGGACGCCGAGGTGGTGCGGGCCGAAGCGGAGCTCCAGAAGCAGTCGGCGGCCATCAGCAAGATCCGGTCCAAGGCCGCCAAGGACCTCTCGGCCCGTGTCAGCGCCGAATTGACGGCGCTGGCCATGGCAGACGCCACCCTGGTGATCAACCTGGAACCAGCCGGACAACTGGGCCCGCACGGCGCGGACGACATCAGTTTCCTGCTCCAGCCCCATTCCGGCGCTCCGGCCCGGCCGCTGGGCAAGGGTGCATCCGGCGGTGAATTGTCCCGCGTCATGCTGGCCATCGAGGTAGTGCTTGCCGCCGTGGATCCGGTCCCCACGTTCGTCTTCGACGAGGTGGACGCCGGGGTGGGCGGACGGGCCGCCGTTGAGATCGGCCGGCGGCTGGCGATGCTGGCCCGACACGTGCAGGTGCTGGTGGTCACCCACCTTCCCCAGGTGGCTGCTTTCGCTGACCAGCACATCACTGTGACCAAAACCTCGGTCAGGGGAGCGGACGGCAAAACCGCCACAGGCTTCACGTCCAGTGATGTCCGCCTCCTTGACGGTCCCGAACGGGTCCGTGAACTGGCCCGCATGCTGGCAGGCCAGGAGGACTCCGAATCCGCGCAGGCACACGCCCGCGAACTGCTGGACGACGCCAAGCTCCTGCCCCAGCGGGCCTGACGGGACAAGGACGGGACGGCTGAATTGATGATAGGCTCGAATTCCGTGGTGCAGCGATCAAATTCCCGTGTAAATTCCCGGTTCCCGGGCTCCTCCAAGACGACGAAGCACATTTTCGTCACCGGCGGTGTGGCGTCCTCGCTCGGTAAGGGACTGACGGCTTCAAGCCTTGGTCACCTGCTCCGGGCCCGCGGCCTGTCCGTGACGATGCAGAAGCTCGATCCCTACCTGAACGTGGATCCGGGCACAATGAACCCCTTCCAGCACGGCGAGGTCTTCGTGACCGACGACGGCGCCGAGACGGACCTCGACATCGGGCACTACGAGCGCTTCCTCGACGAGAACCTTGAAGGTTCCGCGAACGTGACCACCGGCCAGGTGTACTCGACGGTGATCGCGAAGGAACGCCGCGGCGAATACCTCGGCGACACCGTCCAGGTCATCCCGCACATCACGGATGAGATCAAGCGCCGCATGCGCCTGCCCGCCGAGGGAAAGAACGCCCCCGACGTCATCATCACCGAAATCGGCGGCACCGTTGGCGACATCGAGTCCCAGCCGTTCCTCGAATCCGCCCGCCAGGTCCGCCAGGACATCGGCCGCGGAAACGTATTCTTCCTGCACGTCTCGCTGGTGCCCTACATCGGGCCGTCCCAGGAATTGAAAACCAAGCCCACGCAGCACTCCGTGGCCGCGCTGCGCTCCATCGGCATCCAGCCCGAAGCGATCGTGATCCGTTCGGACCGCGAGGTTCCCGAAGCCATGCGGGAAAAGATCGGCCGGATGTGCGACGTCGACATCGACGCCGTGGTCAACGCCGCCGACGCCCCGAGCATCTACGACATCCCCAAGACCCTGCACTCCCAGGGACTGGACTCCTACATCGTCCGCGCCCTCGACCTGCCGTTCAAGGACGTCGACTGGACCAGCTGGGACAAACTGCTCGACGCCGTCCACAACCCCAAGCACCACGTCGAGATCGCCCTGGTGGGCAAGTACATCGACCTGCCCGACGCCTACCTTTCGGTGACCGAAGCACTGCGTGCCGGCGGCTTCGCCAACGAGGCCAAGGTGAAGATCCGCTGGGTCCCGTCCGACGAGTGCGAGACGCGCGAAGGCGCCATTAAGGCGCTCGACGGCGTCGACGCCATCTGCGTGCCGGGCGGCTTCGGCATCCGCGGACTGGAAGGGAAGCTCGGCGCCTTGAAGTTCGCCCGCGAAACCAAGCTCCCCGTCCTGGGTTTGTGCCTGGGCCTGCAGTGCATGGTCATCGAGTACGCCCGCAACGTAGTGGGCCTGGAGGGTGCCTCTTCCAGCGAGTTCGAACCGGACTCCAAATACCCCGTCATCGCCACGATGGAGGAACAGCTCGAGTTCGTCGAAGGGGGCGGAGACCTCGGCGGAACCATGCGCCTGGGCCTCTACGAAGCCAAGCTTGACGAAGGCTCGGTCATCGCCGGAACGTACGGCGCCACGACCGTCAGCGAACGCCACCGGCACCGGTACGAGGTCAACAACAAGTACCGCCAGCAGATTGCCGACAAGGGCCTGGTCTTCTCAGGTACCTCGCCGGACGGCAAGCTGGTGGAGTTCGTCGAGCTGCCCGCCGATGTTCACCCGTACTACGTGGCCACGCAGGCGCACCCCGAGCTGAGCTCGCGGCCCACCCGCCCGCACCCGCTGTTCGCCGGCTTGGTCAAGGCGGCCCTGGACCACCAGGGCGCCGGATCCCAGGCGGTTGCCGACACGGCTGCGCCCGTGGCCGGGAAGGCCGCGGCATCCGGTACGGTTACCGCTAAGTAGTCAATAGAGCAGAAGAAGGACGGCGCGATGCCTGGTACACCTGAAACCACCCCTGCAACGCAGGTTTCGGATGCACCAAGCCCGCGCCGTCTTTTGTCTACCGAGAAGGTGTACCAGGGCCGGATCTGGGACGTCGTCAGCGACACTTTCCAGCTTTCCGAGTCCGGGGATGCGCTGACCCGCGACTATATCGACCACCCCGGGGCAGTGGCTGTCCTGCCCATGGATGCCGGGGGCCGCATCCTGCTCCTAAAGCAGTACCGGCACCCGGTAGGGATGGATTTGTGGGAGGTGCCGGCCGGCCTGCTCGACGTCGAAGGCGAAGACTTCGTGGTGGGCGCCGCCCGCGAACTTGCCGAGGAAGCCGACCTCGCCGCCGGAACCTGGAACGTCCTTGCCGACGTCTTCAATTCGCCCGGCTCGTCCAGCGAAGCAATCCGCATCTACCTGGCCCGCGACCTCACCGAGATCCCGCACCACGAACGCCACGAGCGGACCGACGAGGAAGCGGAGATCGAGTTCCACTGGATCAGCCTGGACGATGCCGTGGCCTCCGTCCTGGCCGGGCGCCTGCACAACCCGTCCGCCGTCGTCGGGATCCTTGCCGCCGCAGCCGCCCGTGCCGGCAACTTCCAGGAACTCCGCCCAGCCGACGCCCCCTGGCCCGCGCACCCCAGCCAGCGCTGATGGGTCCCGGTCCTTCGGCTGAACCGGTGCCTTCCGCCGGACCGGCGCCGCACACCGCACCGGCCGCGGAACCGGCAGCAGGACGTTCCGGGGCCATCGACCGGGCCATCACCGATTATTTGCAACACGTGGGCGTGGAGCGGGGATTGGCCGCCAACACACTGGCGGCCTACCGCCGCGATCTCGCCCGGTACGCCCGGTACCTCGCGGGCGCCGGCTGCAGCCGCCCGGAGGACATCACCCGGCACCACGTCACCGGTTACGTCCGCGCCCTCTCCGACGGTTCCGACGGTGGCTCCGCCTTGGGAGTGCGGTCAGCGGCCAGGACAGTGGTGGCGGTAAGGGGACTGCACAAGTTCTGGGCCCTCGAAGGGTACACGCCGGCCGATCCCGCCAGCGAAGTCCATCCGCCGATGGCCGGCAAACGGCTGCCCAAAGCCATCAGTGTGGACGAGGTGACCCGCATCCTCGAGGCCGCGGGCACTGACACTGCCACCGGGTTGAGGGACCGGGCCCTGCTCGAGTTCCTCTATTCCACCGGAGCGCGGATCAGCGAGGCGGTGGGGCTGGACGTCGATGACATCACCCTCGCGGAGCCCGGGGCGGGTCCCGCCATCGTCCGGCTGTTCGGCAAGGGCTCGAAGGAACGGCTGGTCCCGCTGGGGTCGTACGGGGCACGCGCCCTCGATGCCTACCTGGTCCGCGGTCGCCCGCTGCTCGCCGCCAAGGGCAAAGGCACACCGGCCCTGTTCCTCAATGCCCGCGGCGGACGGATCAGCAGGCAGAGCGCCTGGACCATCCTGAAGGCTGCTGCGGAGAAAGCTAACATCACCAGGGACGTCTCACCCCACACGCTGCGCCACTCGTTCGCCACCCACCTCCTCGAAGGCGGCGCCGATGTCCGGGTGGTGCAGGAACTGCTGGGCCACGCCTCCGTAACCACCACCCAGGTCTACACGCTGGTCACGGCCGATACGTTGCGGGAGATCTACGCCGCCGCCCATCCGAGGGCTCTGGGCTAGCCGGCCCCGGGGCCTGCCGGCGGCAGGAAAAGATCGTTTACCCGGCCAGGTCCAGGGTTACTTCCGCTGCGCCGAGGGACAGGGCCAGGATCGAAGTGCCCAGTCCGGCCACGAGCAGCAGCCCCGGGTGGGCGAGGGCAACCACTACCTGCCGGAGCTGCGGCGAGCGGTGCAGGAACCCTGACGGCACACGCGAATGCACCGGTACCTGGCGCCAGCCCCGAAGGCGTCGCAGGAACCACGCGCAGCGCACGATCAGTGCCATCCACAGCACGGACACAACCAGCGGGACGGCCGCGGCGAGCAGGCTGAGTCCGAGCGAGGTGACTTCCCGCTCCGAATCGCCGGCAAGCGCCTGGACCGTGGTTGAAATTGAGGCGCTGGCCACGACCGAGATGCCCCACACCAGGAAAGCGGCAGTCAACGCCAGGAACCTGACGAAGAAGTGCGACAGCACAGATTCCCGTGTTGGCCGGAGGTACCGGCGCGGAGTTGCGTGAAGCACGGCCACAGTGCACGCCAAGGTGGGCAGGGCGGCCATCCCCACGCAGATGTACCAGGTCCAGCCGGCCAAGTCCAGGTACTCGTCGGCAACGATCAGCACCGCCCACGCACCGGTCCACGCCCACCCGGCATACAGCGGATTCCGGGCCAGCCAGCCCGGCAACGGCACGGGGCGGCGAAGCACGGCCCCAACTTTTGGTGCAGGGGTGGAGTGGTCCTCTCCAGCCGGGTTCATGGGCCTCACTGTAGCAATGGGGAAAGGCCCGTGGCAGCAGGCGTGATGCAGTCCGGTATCCGCGGAGGTGCCGGTTAGGCTGGAGCCATGACCGCAGCCGCCGTGACTCTTTGCTTCCTGCTCCGCGACGGGGCCGACGGGACTGAGGTCCTTCTGGGGCTGAAGCAGACAGGTTTCGGCAAGGGCAAGATCGTGGGCATCGGCGGCCACGTTGAACCGGGGGAGACCGACCAGCAGGCCGCGGTCCGGGAAGTCCTGGAAGAAACCGGTGTGGTTTTGCAGGTGGAAGACCTGGCCGACGCCGGATCGGTCCACTTCGTCTTCCCGGCCCGGCCGGAATGGAACATGCAGACCAGGCTCTTCACCGCCCGCCTGTGGCACGGCGAGCCGGCCCCCAGCGACGAAATCCTGCCCGAATGGTTCCCGGTGGATACCTTGCCGGTCGAGCGGATGTGGCAGGACGCGGACCACTGGCTCCCAGTGGTGCTCGAAGGCGGGACCGTGAGGGTCGTGGTCACCATGGAGGCCGACAACGAATCCATCGCCTCGTCCGAAAGCCTATTGGGCTGACCTGCCGGGCAACCTTCGCCTGGACAGCCACGGTGTTTCAGGACAGCCATGGCGATTAACGCCCGACGGCGGCCCGGGCACTTCGGTGCCCGGGCCGCCGTCGTCCACCACCCGCTAGGGAAGGTGCCGTTCCTCCACGCCGTTGTACTCGCTCAACGGCCTGATCAGCGAGTTCGAGTCCAACTGCTCCATGATGTGCGCGGTCCAGCCGGTGATCCGGCTGGCCACGAACAGGGGAGTGAAGGTAGGGGTGTCGAAGCCCATGAGGTGGTAGGTGGGCCCGGCGGGGTAGTCGAGGTTGGGCTTGATGGCCTTGGCCTCGTCCATCGCGGTTTCCAGCCCGTTGTACAGTCCCAGCAGCTCCGGGCGGCCGTAGTGGGCGATCATCTTGTCCAAGGCGGCCTTCATGGTGGGAACCCGGGAGTCGCCGTGCTTGTAGACGCGGTGGCCGAATCCCATGACCTTCTTCTTCTGGGCCAGGGCATCTTCCATCCATGCTTTGGCCCTGGCAGCGGCTTCTTCGAGGGATTCCTCCTGCCGGATGCCGATCTCGTCGAAGGTGTGCATGACGGCTTCGTTGGCGCCGCCGTGCAGCGGACCCTTGAGGGCTCCGATGGCTCCGGTCACTGCGGAGTGCAGGTCCGAGAGTGTCGAGGTGATCACGCGGGCGGTGAAAGTCGAGGCGTTGAAGGAGTGCTCAGCGTAGAGGATCATCGAGACGTTGAAGGCCTCCACCACTTCCGGGACCTGTTCTTCGCCGAAGGCCATCCAGAGGAAGTTTGCCGAGTAGCCCAGGTCATCGCGCGGTTCAACCACGTCCTGGCCGTGCCTGCGGCGCTGGTCGTAGGCCACCACCGCGGGCATGGCGGCGAACAGGTCGATGGCCTTGGCCATGTTGGCGTCCCGGGACGAATCTTCGGCCAGGGGGTGCCGTGCGCCCATCACCGAGGCTGCGGTGCGGCAAACATCCATCGGATGGGCCGTGGTGGGCAACGCGTCGATGACTGTCTTGACCACCGGATCCAGGGCCCGGCCGGCCCGTTCCCGCGCGGAAAACTCGGCGAGCTGTTCTTTCGCGGGCAGCTCTCCGTTCCACAGCAGGTAGGCGACTTCCTCGAAGCTGCACTTGGCAGCCAGTTCCTGGACAGGGTAGCCGCGGTAGAGCAGCGAGTTGGTGTCCGGGTTGACCTTCGACACCGCGGTGTAATCCACCACGACGCCGGCGAGGCCTTTTTTGATCTCATTTTCAGCCATGCTGAAACTCCTTTGTTCCTAACGCCTGTTGACCGGCCGGGGCCGGCAGTCCGGTGGGGGTGTCAGATTCCGGGGATCTGGAAGTTGAAGACCCCGGTGTCAAAGCGGTTGTAGGCCTCGTAGTCGACGAGGTCATAGAGACGCGCGCGGGTCAGCATGCTCGAAACCTGGGCCTCCTGGGTGCCGTCGGATTTGATCGATTCCAGAGTACGCTCAGCAGCGCCCATGGCACTACGGAGCAGCGTGACCGGGTAGATCACCATGTTGACGCCGACGCCGGCCAGTTGGTCAACCGTGAAGAGGTCGCTTTTGCCGAACTCGGTCATGTTGGCCAAGATCGGGACGTCCACGGCATCGCGGATGGCCTGGAATTCGCTGAGGTCCTTCATGGCTTCCGGGAAGATTGCGTCCGCTCCCGCGTCCACGAGGGCCTTGGCGCGCTGCTGTGCCGCCTCGAGTCCGTCGGTGGCCCTGATATCGGTGCGCGCCATGATCAGGAAGTTCGGATCGCGCCGGGCGTCGGCCGCGGCGCGGATCCGCTTGGTGGCGGTCTCGAGGTCCACCACGTTCTTGCCGTCGAGGTGGCCGCAGCGCTTGGGGTTGAACTGGTCCTCGATATGCAGGCCGGCCAGGCCCGCGTTCTCGAGTTCCTGCACGGTGCGTGCCACATTCATGGGTTCGCCAAAGCCGGTGTCGGCGTCCACGATCGAGGGCAGGTCTGTCATCCGGGCGATCTGCCCAGCCCGGGTAGCCACCTCGGTAAGGGTGGTCAGCCCGATGTCCGGCAGGCCGAGATCGTTGGCGAGGACCGCGCCGGAGATGTACACCCCGGCGAAGCCCTTTTCCTCGATCAGCCGCGCGGAGAGCGGGTTGAAGGCACCGGGGAACTGCTGGATGGTCCCGGAGGCGAGCAGTTCCCGGAACCGGATCCGCTTCTGCTCCGGGGTCGTCTTCGAATACAGCATTAGAAGAGTCCCTTCGGTGCTGCCGCCAGGTCGATGACGCCGGGGGCGGCGGTGATGTTCAGCTGGTCCAGCTCGCCCGCGGCGAGTTCGGGGAGGCGTTCGACGGCGGCGAGGAACCTTTCGATCTCGGCCTCCTCCACGAGCCCGGCGGCAAGGGTGCGGAACTTGTTGACGTACTGCTCCCGGGCGAACGGCCGGGCGCCCAGCGGGTGGGCGTCGGCGACGGCGATCTGGTCGGTGATGACGGTGCCGTCCTTGAGCGTGATTTCCACGGAGCCGCCGAAGGCCTTCTCGGCGATGTCCAGGGAGTGGTAGCGGCGGGTCCATTCGGGATCCTCGACCGTGGTGACCTTGTGCCACAGTTCCACCGTGTCCGGGCGGCCGGCTCGTTCCGGGGCGTACGAGTCGACGTGGTGCCAGGCGCCGTCCTGCAGCGCGACGGTGAAGATGTACGGGATGGAGTGGTCCAGGGTCTCGCGGGACGCGGTGGGGCTGTACTTCTGAGGGTCGTTGGCGCCGGAGCCGATCACGTAATGCGTGTGGTGGCTGGTCTTGATCAGCACGGACTCGACGTTGGCCGGGTCGGTGACCTCCGGGTGTTCCCCGTGCAGCTTGCGGGCCAGGTCGATCCAGGCCTGGGCCTGGTATTCGGCGGAGTGCTCCTTGGTGTAGGTGTCCAGGATGGCACGCTTGGCCTCGCCGTCCTCTGGCAGTGGCACCGAGTAGTTGGCATCGGGTCCATCGAGCATCCACGCGATCACGCCGTCTTCGCCTTCGTAGATGGGCACGGGGGAGGTCTGGCCGCGCATGGCACGGTCGGCGGACTCCACGGCCATCTTGCCGGCGAAGGCGGGGGCGTGGGCCTTCCAGGTGGAGATCTCGCCCTTGCGTGACTGGCGGGTGGCGGTGGTGGTGTGCAGTGCCTGGCCGACGGACTGGAAGATAGTTTCGACGTCGAGGCCCAGCAGGGTGCCGATGCCGGCCGCGGCGGAGGGGCCGAGGTGGGCCACGTGGTCGATCTTGTGTTTGTGCAGGCAGATGGCTTTGACCAGGTTGACCTGGATCTCATAGCCGGTGGCGATGCCGCGCACCAGGTCCTGGCCGCTGGAGCCGACGTGCTGGGCAACGGCGAGGATCGGCGGGATGTTGTCGCCCGGGTGGGAGTAGTCCGCGGCCAGGAAGGTGTCGTGGTAGTCGAGTTCGCGGACCGCGACACCGTTGGCCCAGGCCGCCCATTCCGGGGCCACGCGCTCCTCGATACCAAAGACCTTCGAGCCCTTGCCGCCGGTGGTGGGGCCGTGGGTGAGCGCCTGGGCGCGGGCGGCAACGATGGGGGCCCGGTTCAGGGACGCGATGGCCACGGAGGCGTTGTCGATGATCCGGTTGATCACCATGTCGGTGACGTCATCGGTAACCGCCACAGGATCCGCGGCCACCTTGGCGATCTTGAAGGCAAGCTGGTCCTCGCGGGCCAGGTTCTCTTCGCTCTTGTAGACGCGGACGTGGTGTTCCTTAACCATGGTGCTCCTTGTGGTGGGATGCGTGGGTTGCTTTGACGTGGGAGAGGCTGCGGTGCAGGTGCACAATCGTGGCTGCTTCGGCGAGCCTGGGGTTGCCTGCGGCGATTGCCTCGGCGATCGCGGCGTGCTCGGCGGCCGCGGCCGCCAGGCGCGCGGCGTCATCGGCGGCCAACCTGCGGATGCGGACCAAGTGCACGCGAAGGCTTCGCATGGCCTGGGCCAGGTAGGAGTTGGAGATGGCGGCATCGATGGCGGTATCCAGGCGTCCCACCAGCTCGTAGTACTCGTGGCGCGTGGGATCGTTACCGTTGATCATCTCCGGTGCGCGGACCAGTTCACCCCGCAACTGTTCGAAAGTGGCGGCATCGCCTCGGCTGGCAGCCAGCGCAGCAGCCTTGCCTTCAAGGGTTTCGCGCAGTTCGAACAGTTCGTCGATGTCCTCAAGGGAGATATCCGTGACCACCACACCGCGGCCGCCCGGCGTCGTCAGGCCTTCCGCGGTGAGCCGGCCGAGGGCCTCGCGGAGCGGGGTGCGCGAGACGCCGAGCCGTTCGGACTGCTCCACCTCGGCCAGGACCGTCCCGGGGGCAAGCCGCCATTCGACAATGTCGTCCCGGAGGGCGGCGTAGGCCTTCTCGCTGGCACGCACGGGAGTCTCCTTCCTCGGTAGATGAACATCATTGTATACAAAGACTGCTGATCGACCAAGCAAATTCACCCATCTCCTGCCTTTTGCCGCAGTTCTGTATACACGGGTCTTGTGGTGAGCCTCCTAAGGAACTAGCATGACCTGCATCACAATGTCGTGGACGGGTTGACTTCATGGGCACCAGCAGCTATCGGGAATGCTATGGGCGCAGCGTGCAGCGGCCGGAGGACTTCTGGCGAGACGCCGCCCGGGCCGTCGACTGGAGCGTCCAGCCCACCCGCGCCCTGGATTCGAGCCGCGCCCCGCTCTACCGCTGGTTCCCCGACGGTGAGCTGAATACCTGCTACAACGCGCTGGACCGGCATGTGGCCGCAGGCCGCGGAGACCAGACGGCACTGATCTACGACTCCGCCATGCTGGGCATCCAGCAGCGCTTCAGCTATGCAGAACTCACCGAACTTGTGGCCCGTTTCGCCGGAGTGCTCCGGCGTAACGGTGTGGGCAAGGGCGACAGGGTGGTGATCTACCTGCCCATGATTCCTGAGGCCGCCATCGCCATGCTGGCCACTGCCCGCCTGGGCGCGATCCATTCGGTGGTCTTCGGCGGCTTCGCCCCCAAGGAACTTGCCGCCCGGATTCGCGACGCCGCCCCCGCCGTCGTCGTCACCGCCTCGGGAGGGCTCGAGCCCTCCCGCCGGATCGAATACCTGCCGGCCGTCGCCGAGGCGCTGGAGCTCGCCGGAACGCCGGCGACCCCGGTGCTGGTCAAGGGCCGGGACGGCTTCAAGGACTCCGCGGCGGACCACGCCGGCTGGCTGGACTGGGAGAGCGAAATGGCATCCGCGGATCCCGCCGCACCGGTGGACGTCATGGCCACGGATCCCCTCTACATCCTGTACACCTCCGGGACCACAGGCACCCCCAAAGGCGTGGTGCGGGACAACGGCGGCCACGCCGTCGCCTTGCGCTGGACCCTGGAAAACATCTACGACGTCGGTCCCGGCGACGTCATGTGGACCGCCTCGGACGTGGGCTGGGTGGTGGGCCACTCCTACATCGTCTACGGTCCGCTGCTCGCCGGCGCCACCACCGTGATCTACGAGGGCAAACCGGTGGGAACCCCCGACGCCGGTGCGTTCTGGCGGGTGATCCAGGACCACAGGGTCAACGTGCTCTTCACCGCCCCGACCGCGCTGCGGGCCATCCGCAAGGCCGACCCGGAGGCCATGCTGCTGAAGAACTACGACATCTCCAGCCTGCGGACCCTCTTCGCCGCGGGGGAGCGGCTGGACACGGACACCTTCCACTGGGCCTCCCGCGTCCTCGGCGTGCCCGTGGTGGACCACTGGTGGCAGACCGAGACCGGCTGGGCCATCTGCGCCAACCCGCGCGGACTGGACAAACTGCCGATCAAGCCGGGCTCGCCCAGTGTTCCGATGCCCGGCTTCAGGCTGCGGATCCTCGACGCGGCCGGCCAGGAGGTGGAAGCCGGCACCGAGGGCAACATAGTCCTCGACCTGCCGCTCCCGCCAGGCACCCTTGCCACCCTGTGGCGGAATGACGAACGGTTCATCTCCTCCTACCTGCAGGCGTTCGAGGGGAGCTACGCCACCGGAGACTCCGGCTACCGGGACAAGGACGGCTACCTCTTCGTGATGGGCCGCACCGACGACATCATCAACGTCGCCGGGCACCGGCTTTCCACCGGTGCCATGGAGCAGGTGATCGGCCAGCACCCGGCCGTTGCCGAATGCGCGGTGATCGGCGTCGCGGACTCCCTGAAGGGCCAGCGCCCCAGCGGCTATGTAGTGCTCAAATCCGGGGTGGACATACCCCCGGAACTCCTGGAGAAAGACCAGGTCGCCCTGGTGCGGCGGGACATCGGCGCGGTGGCGGATTTCAAGCACGTCACGGTGGTGGAGGCCCTGCCCAAGACCCGATCCGGAAAGATCCTCCGCAAGACCATGCGGCAGATCGCCGACGGAGAGGAGTACACCGTGCCGTCAACCATCGAGGACCCCGGGGTCATCGGCCAACTGGCCGGCGTACTGCGGCCGGAACGCGCAGCCGGAGACTGAGCCGCAGGAGTATACGGCCCTGGACCTCAGCGGGCGGTCCACCGGTATTCGTTCTCCGGCCTGCCGGGGGTGCCGTAGCGGGCCGTACGGGAAACGGTGCCGGCATCGGCAAGGTACTCCAGGTACCTCCGTGCCGTTACCCGGGACATTCCCAGGGCCTCCATGACTTCGGTGGCAGAGACTGCCCCGGGCTGTTGGCGGAGGAACTCCTGGACTGAACCGAGGGTGGAGGTGGAAAGCCCCTTGGGCAGCGGCAACTCCGAGGGAGCCCGCAAGCTGGCGAAGGCCTGGTCCACATCACTCTGCGAAGCGCCCCCTCTGCCTGCCCCGGCACCTGCCCCGGCCAGCTGCTGCCTGAACTGGCGGTAGCTTTCGAGCTTGTCGGAGAACGTGGCGAACGTGAACGGCTTGATCAGGTACTGGACCACGCCGATGGCGACGGCACTGCGGACGATGGCCAATTCGCGGACGGCGGTGATGGCGATGATGTCGGCAAGGATTCCGGCCGAACGCATGCGCCGGGCAATGTCCAGGCCGTGCAGGTCCGGCAGGTTCATGTCCAGCAGGACCAGTTCCACGGGCTCTCCGGCCGCCACGAACTCGTTCAGCAGCCGCAGGGCCGACTGGCCGTCCGGGGCGGTCCCGGCGAGCTCGAATCCGGGCAGCCGCCCCACGTAGGCGGCGTGGGCTGCGGAGGCGATCGCTTCATCCTCAACGACGAGGACCCGGATGTTGCTCACTGGCTGTGCTCCTTTTCCGGGGGCACCGCCGCGGGCAGGAATACTTCGAACTTGGCGCCGTTCCGTCCATTGATGGCCAGCGTACCGCCCAAACGCCCCACAGCCTGCCGGACCAGCGCCAGTCCGACCCCCCGGCCTCCGGGACCGGCCGGCTTCGTGCTGAAGCCATGCCGGAAGATCAGTTCGGCATCGGCCGGGTCGATGGGGGTCCCGGAATCGTTGACGGCGATGTCCAGTCCTTCCTCGTCCGCTTCCAGGGTCAGCTGGACCCGCCGCGGAGCGGGAGCATCGGCTGCCGCGTCAATGGCGTTGTCCAGCAGGTTGCCCATGATCGTCACCAGGTCCTGGACGGCCACACCAGGCGTCGAGCCCGAACCCAGGGTGGACACGTCCAGCTGCACCCCGCGTTCGTGGGCCTCGGCCACTTTTCCCATGACCAAGGCGCCCACCACCGGTTCGTCGATGGAGCTCACCATGTCATCGGTCAGCTGCTGGCTCAACGCCAGGTCCTTCGTGGCAAAGTCCAGGGCCTCCCCGGTCCGGCCCAGCTCAAGGAGCGAGACCATGGTGTGCAGCCGGTTGGCGTGTTCGTGGGTCTGCGCCCGCAACGCATCGGACAGGGTCCGCATGGTCTGCAGCTCGTTGCCCAGCGCTTCGATCTCCGTCCTGTCACGGAGTGTCGCAACCGTTCCGTACACCGGCACCTTGCCGCGCGCACCGGGGGACTCCGGACCCCGGGCGGGGCCTTGGTTGACCACCAGCACGCGGGAACCTGTCAGGACCATCTCGTCCTTGGTGGTACGTCCGGACTCGAAGAGGCTGCGAAGCTCGCTGTCCAGCGGGAGATCGGCCAACGACGGCGGCTTGGTGGGATCATTGCTTCCGGTCTCGGCAAGGCCCAGCAGCTCGGCGGCCTGGTCGTTGTACATCACCACCCGCTTCCTGGCATCGATCAGGATCAGCCCTTCGCGGACCGAGTGGAGTACCGACTCGTAGTAGGCGAACAGCTGGGCCAACTGTTCGGGGCCCCAGCCGCGGGTCACCCGGCGGAGGTACCGGCCCAGCAGCCACGAAGCCAGGGACCCGCCCACCAGCAGGGCAATTCCCAAGGCGAGCAGCACGGGGAGCCGGGCAGCGAAGGCAACGTCGACGTTGCGGACCGTAACGCCAACAGCCACCAGTGCCTTGATTGTTCCTGCCGAATCCTTGACCGGAACGATGGTCCGGACGGAAGGGCCCAGGGTACCCGCCGTGACTTCCGTAAAGGTGCGCCCCTGGAGGGCGGCATCGATGGAACCGATATATGGCCGGCCCAGTTCCTCATCCCGGGGATGCGTCCAGCGGGTCCGGTCGGGAGCCATGATGGTGATGAAGTCCACCCGTGCCGCGGCGGTGACATCCTTGGCGTACGGCTGCAGCAGGACGGAGGGATCCGGCGTGGCTGCTGCTTGGAGCACCAAGGGATTGGCGGCGATGGAGGCAGCCACGCCCTCCATCCGGCGGCCGGCTTCATCATAGGTCCGGTCCCGTGCGTCGAGGTAGGCGGCAGTTCCTACGATGGCGATGAAGCACACCACGATCAGCAGGTTTGCCACGAAGAGCCGGCGGGCGATACTCCAACGGTGGATCATGCGTACCTCCATCTGACCCTGCGGGTGCCGCGACCAATATGAACGCAACGGTGAGCTGGATCACGGGGTGCCCAATGATGGATATCACATTGCAAGGACGTGTCGAGCCCAGAGCCTGTGCCGCAGCGTCTATCAGAATATCCACAAGGAGACACATCATGGCTTCTCAACGAGGAGAGTCGCTCGGAACTGCGACGCCGCGGCGCAAGGGACTGGACAAGTCCCACTACCTGTACATCGCCGTCATCGCGGCAGTTATCCTGGGCGCACTGGTGGGCCTGCTGTTCCCGGAGGTCGCCAAGAACCTCAAGCCGCTGGGCGACGGGTTCATCAAGCTCATCAAGATGATGATCGCGCCGGTCATCTTCTGCACTATCGTCCTGGGCATCGGTTCCATCGCCAAGGCGGCTACCGTGGGCAAGGTGGGCGGCCTGGCGCTGGGTTACTTCGTCATCATGTCCACCTTCGCCTTGGCCATCGGCCTGGTGGTCGGCAACCTGATCCACCCCGGTGAGGGCCTGAAGCTCACGCCCTACGATCCCAACAAGAAGGCAGCTACGGACAGCACCGTCGACTTCCTGCTTGGCATCATCCCCAGCGACATCCCCGTGCTGCCCACCCTGCTGGCGGCAATCCTGGTGGGCTTCGCACTGCAAAAGATGGGCCCCCAGGGCGCTCCGATCCTGAAGGCCATCGGCCACGGCCAGGCCCTGGTGTTCCGCATCCTCATCATGATCATGTGGCTCGCTCCGGTCGGCGCCTTCGGTGCCATCGCCGCCGTCGTGGGCGCCACCGGCGTCCAGGCCATCGTGAGCATGTTCACCCTGATGGTGGCGTTCTACATCACCTGTGCGCTGTTCATCGTCGTGATCCTCGGCGGGCTCCTCCAGGTGGTGGCCGGCGTCAACATCTTCAAGCTCATGAAGTACCTGGCCCGCGAATACCTCCTCATCTTCTCCACGTCCTCCTCCGAGGCTGCGCTCCCGCGGCTGATCGCCAAGATGGAACACCTGGGCGTGTCCAAGCCCGTCGTCGGCGTCACCGTTCCCACCGGATACTCCTTCAACCTTGACGGAACAGCCATCTACCTGACCATGGCGTCCCTCTTCGTTGCCAACGCCATGGGTACCCCGCTGGACCTCGGCGCCCAGATCTCCTTGCTGATCTTCATGATCATTGCGTCCAAGGGCGCCGCCGGCGTGACCGGCGCCGGGCTGGCCACCCTCGCCGCTGGCCTGCAGGCACACCGTCCCGAGCTGCTCGGCGGCGTGGGAATGATCGTCGGCATCGACCGCTTCATGTCCGAAGCCCGTGCGCTGACCAACTTCACCGGCAACGCCGTCGCCACCGTCCTGATCGGCACCTGGGTCAAGGAGATCGACGGCGGCCAGGTCACCCGCGTCCTCTCCGGCGAGGCCCCGTTCGATGAGCAGACCATGATCGCCGGGCATGGCGAAATGGCACCAAAGGAAGAAGGCGCCCGCGAGGTCGCCAAGGCCTGACCGTCACCTGCGGCAACGCCCGAAACCGCCCCTGCAGCCCCCGCTGCAGGGGCGGTTTTGTTGTATTCAACCCACAACCTTCGACCTCAACTAGAGGGTCAAGGCTCAACATTCGCGGAAAGTCAAGTTCCGTCGAATGCCGTGTCGGGCGCTGTAACCTAAGGATCAGAACGAACGGCGCTGGCGAGCCAGCGGCAGGAAATCACCGTCATCGAAAGTGTGGACAGATACGTGAGCAGCGAACAGGGTTCAGCAACTCTGGAGGGCACGGAATTCGACCTGGAAAACGCGGTGATGGGCCCCACCGGGCGCCCATACCGGGAGTTCCCGGAACCCGCGCCGCTGTCCTCCCACGGCCCGGCCCGCGTCATTGCCATGGTCAACCAGAAGGGCGGCGTCGGGAAGACGACCTCCACCATCAACCTCGCCGCAGCGCTCGCGGAATACGGCCGCCGCGTCCTTCTGGTGGACTTTGACCCCCAGGGCGCGCTCTCGGCTGGCCTGGGCGTCAATCCGCACGAGCTTGACCTCACCGTCTACAACGTCCTGATGGACCGCAAGGTGGACATCCGCGACGCCATCCACCAGACCGGCGTTGAGAACGTCGACCTCCTGCCGGCCAACATCGACCTCTCCGCCGCGGAAGTCCAGTTGGTCAACGAAGTGGCACGCGAGCAGGTCCTGGACCGTGCGCTCAAGAAAGTCGAAGACGATTACGACGTCGTCCTCATCGACTGCCAGCCGTCCCTCGGCCTCCTGACTGTCAACGCCCTCACGGCAGCGCACGGTGTCATCATTCCGCTGATCTGCGAGTTCTTTGCGCTCCGCGCGGTGGCGCTCCTGGTCGAAACCATCGACAAAGTCCAGGACCGGTTGAACCCGCGCCTGCAGGTGGACGGCGTGCTGGCCACCATGTACGACGCCCGCACCCTGCACAGCCGGGAGGTCATTACCCGCCTGGTGGAGGCCTTCGGCGACAAAGTCTTCGAGACCGTCATCAAGCGCTCCATCAAGTTCGCCGACGCCACCGTCGCCGCCGAACCCATCACCAGCTACGCGGGGAACCACGTGGGGGCTGACGCCTACCGCAGGCTGGCCAAGGAACTGATCGCCCGCGGCGGCGCACCGTAACCAACGCCGTGGCCGAATCAAAGCCCGGCTTCGAGGTGCGGCTGGCCAACTTCACCGGCCCTTTCGATCTCCTCCTGGGCCTCATTGCCAAGCACCAGCTGGACATCACCGAGGTGGCCATCGCCACGGTGACGGATGAGTTCATCAAGTACATCCGGAAACTCCAGGAGCTCGGCGAAGAATGGGCGCTGGATGAGGCAAGCGAATTCCTGGTGATTGCCGCGACGCTTCTTGACCTGAAGGCGGCACGGCTCCTCCCCGCCGGCGAGGTCGAGGATGACGAAGACATCGCCCTCCTCGAAGCGAGGGATCTGCTCTTCGCCCGGCTGCTCCAGTACAAGGCCTTCAAGCACGTGGCCGGAATCCTGGGCGAGACCCTGCACCAGGAGGGCCGGCGCTTCCCGCGGCAGGTGGCACTGGAGGAGCAGTTCGCGGCGATGCTTCCCGAACTCGTCTGGAAGCACACGCCTGAACAATTCGCCGCCCTGGCCGGGGCCGCACTGCGGCCCAAGGCCCCGGCGCAGCCGCCGCAGGTGGCCCTTGGCCACCTCCACGGGGGCAACGTCAGCGTCAAGGAGCAGGCCGAGATGCTGGGCCTGCGCCTGCAACGGCAGTCCCCGCTGACCTTCCGCTCCCTGATCGCCGACGCCGGGTCAACCCTGGTGGTGGTCGCCCGGTTCCTGGCGCTGTTGGAGCTGTTCCGGGACAAGGCGGTCTCGTTCGACCAGCTGTCCCCGCTGGCAGAGCTGGCGATCCACTGGACAGCCGATGGCCGGGACTGGTCGGCCGAGCATCTCAGCGAAGAATACGAGGAACAACTGTGAACCTGGAACCGCAACAACCGGAGCCGGGGGCGGACTTTGGGGATGACCACGACGCCGACGGGCTTCCCGGGGGCGCCAAGGCCGCCCTTGAGGCCGTCCTGATGGTCCTGGACGAGCCGGCCACGGAGGATGAGCTCGCCGCGGGGGTTCGCCTCACGCCCGCCACGGTGCGCTCCCTGCTGGAAGAACTTCAACGCGAGTATGACGGCTATACTGTTAACGCCCCGGATATGGAGAATGCCAGCCACGCTGGCTTTGGCTCCAGGCCCCGGGGTTTTGAATTGCGGAACATCGCCGGTGGCTGGCGGATCTACTCCCGCGCCGAATTTGCCGACATCGTGGGCAAGTACGTGCTCGACGGGCAGACCACCAGGCTCACCCAGGCGGCATTGGAAACACTGGCTGTCATCGCGTACCGCCAACCCGTTTCACGGGCCAGGGTGTCTGCAATTCGCGGAGTCAATGTTGATTCTGTCGTACGGACACTCGCCCAGCGCGGGCTGATCGAAGACGCGGGAACCGATCCCGAGTCCGGCGCAATCCTTTACCGGACCACCTCCTATTTCCTTGAACGGATGGGAATCGGTTCAGTGGAGGAGTTGCCCCACCTGTCGCCGCACCTACCGGGTCTCGACGGGATCGCAGAGTTCTACGACGCCGACATGATGTAGGCAGGGCACTCCCTGTCCGCGTCAATTCACTTACCAGGGCAGACGAAGTCTGCACGGCTGGCTAGGGTTGTCCTTGGACATCTCTGCGGGCCAAAACATCGAAGGACGGGTCATGACACAGGCGGGACGCCAGGGTTCACCACGTAACGGATCAGGACGCGGCGGGAGCGACCGCAACGCGTCACAGCGCGGGAATTCACCCCAGCGCGGCAACCAGGGCGGAGGCTCCCGGGGCGGCGCGGCAAAGCGTTCGTCCGCCTTCGGCGGCGACCGCCCGCAGCGGGCGCCGAAGCCGCGCGAGGAGCGCTTCATCGACCCCGACCTTGCCGGGGACCAGCAAGGACGCCCAGCAGGAGGCTCCAAGCCGGCGGCGCCGTCGTCGCGCAAGCCCGCTGCCCGCAAACCGGGATCCAAGAAGGCACCCGGAACTCCCGGCGCACCCAAGACCAAATCGCGCACGGGTGCACCCGGCGCTGCTGCGTCCCGCGCCTTCGGCAGCGAACGCTTCGGCCAGAACCTTGGCCCGGTCCGCAAACCTGCCCGCAGGAAGGGCCCCCGCGGCAACGTTCCCCAGTCCGAACTCCACGATGCCGACGGCGTCCGCCTCCAGAAGGTGATGGCGTCGGCTGGTGTGGCGTCCCGGCGTGTCTGCGAAGAGATGATCGCGGAGGGCCGCGTGGAAGTGGACGGCCAGGTGGTCACCGAGCTCGGTGTCCGCGTCGATCCCAAGACCGCCGTCATCCACGTCGACGGCCTGCGGATCCAGCTGGACGAAAACCTGGTCTACATGGTGTTCAACAAGCCCAAGGGCGTGGTGTCCACCATGGAGGACCCGGAGGGCCGCCCCTGCATCAGCGATTTCCTCAAGAACAACAAGAACACCGGCGAACGCCTCTTCCACGTGGGCCGGCTGGACGTCGCCACCGAGGGGCTGCTGCTGCTGACCAACGACGGCGAGCTCGCCAACCGGCTGACCCACCCCTCCTACGAGGTACCCAAGACCTACCTGGTCCAGGTGCGCGGGCCGTTCCCGCAGGGTGTCGGTGCCCAGCTGAAGGCCGGCGTCGAGCTTGAGGACGGCTTTGCCAGCGTCGATTCCTTCCGGCTGGTGGACTCCACGCCCGGCCACGTGCTGATCGAGGTTGTGCTCCACTCCGGCAAGAACCGGATTGTGCGCCGCCTCTTCGACGCTGTCGGGTTCCCGGTCCAGCGGCTTGTCCGCGTCAAGGTGGGCCCCATTGGGCTCGGAGACCAGCGCCAGGGCAGCATCCGCAACCTGGGCAAGCAGGAAGTCGGCCACCTGCTGGCATCCGTAGGGCTCTGATCCATGTCCGCGTTCAAAAGCCACGGCCGCGGCCACCTGGACGGGCCTGTGGTGGTCATTGGCGCCGGACTGCTGGGTGCCAGCATCGGGCTGGGCCTGCGTGGGCGCGGCGTAGCGGTGTTCCTGTCCGACCCCTCACCCACCAACCAGGCGGTGGCGGTGGATATCGGGGCGGGCCGCCCGCTGTCCGAGCTCGGCAGCGGAAAAGCCCAGCTCGTCGTGGTTGCCGCCCCGCCGGACGTTACGGCCGATGTCGTCTGCCAGGCACTCTCCGACTACCCTGACGCCGTGGTGGTGGACATTGCCAGTGTCAAGGCGGACATCCTTGCCCGGCTCCGGAGCCTGGGCGCCGACCTTTCACGGTATGTGGGCACCCATCCCATGGCAGGAAGGGAAAAGTCCGGTCCGGTAGCCGCCCGCGGCGAGCTGTTCACTTCCATGCCGTGGGTGCTCTGCCCGTCGGAGGAAACCTCGGACCACGCTTTGCAGGTGGCCCGCTCGCTTGCCTCGGACCTGGGAGCCGTCGTCTCGCAGTTCACGGCGGAAGAGCACGATGAAGCCGTCGCCCTGGTGTCGCACCTGCCCCAGGTCATGTCTTCGCTGCTGGCGAGCAGGCTGCAGGGCACGCCGCTGCATGCCCTGTCCCTGGCGGGCAACGGCCTGCGCGACGTCACCAGGATCGCCGCCAGCGATCCCACCCTGTGGGTTCAAATCCTTGGCGGCAACGCGGCCAAGGTCGTGGAGATCCTTTACGGCGTCCGCGAGGACCTGAACCGGCTCATCGGAACCTTGGAGCAGCCCACTGCACCGGGCGCCCGCCTGGACCTTGCCCAGCTCATCAGTGAGGGCAACGCCGGGCAGGCGCGGATTCCCGGCAAGCACGGCGGGCCACCACAGGCGTATTCCTGGCTGACGGTGCTGGTGGATGACAAACCGGGCCAGATCGCGCAGCTGCTCACCGAGATCGGTGAAATCGGCGTGAACGTCGAAGATCTTCGGCTGGATCATTCATCCGGACAAAACGTCGGCATGGTGGAATTGTCAGTGTTGCCGAACAAGCACGACCACCTGATCGAAGCCCTCAACGACCGCGGATGGCGGGTACTTCAGTAATGACACAGGAACTTCTCGAAACCATGCGCGCGCTGCGCATCGGCCGGCCCCTGGTGGTCGCCATCGACGGGCCGTCCGGCTCCGGCAAATCCAGCGTGAGCAAGGAGGTCGCCCGCCGCCTCCGTCTTGCCTACCTGGACACCGGTGCCATGTACCGTGCCCTGACCTGGTACTGCCTGAGCGAGGGCATCGACCTGGCGGACACCCCGGCCGTGGAGCAGGCGTCCCGCGACTTTGTGCTGGAATTGAGCACCAGCCCGCAGGAGGAATACGTACGGGTAGGCGGCGTGGACGTCACTGACGCCATCCGTGAGCCCGCGATCTCTTCGGCCGTCAGCGCCGTCGCCACCACGCTCGGCGCCCGGACCGAACTGATCCGCCGGCAGCGGGACCTGATCGAAAAGCACCACCGCCGCATGGTGGTGGAAGGCCGGGACATCACTACCGTCGTCGCGCCCGGCGCCGAAGTGCGCATGCTCCTCACCGCCAGCGAGGAAGCCCGGCTGCGCCGGCGCGGCATCCAACTGGGCGGCACCCAGAACGCCGAGCAACTTGCCGCCCAGGTCACGCACCGGGATGCCAAGGACTCAACCGTGGTCAATTTCACGCAGGCGGCGGACGGCGTGGTCACCCTGGACTCCTCGGACTTGGACTTCGAGCAGACGGTGGACGCCGCGCTCGTGATCGTCACCAAGGTGCTCAACCGTGACTGACGCCGGAGCCGGCCTGCCGTCCGGTTTGACCACGGTATGGAGCAGGCCCGTGGGCTGGGTGCTGGACCATGTGGTCTACCGGACCTCCGTGACCGGCAGGAGCAACGTCCCCACCGGCGGTCCCGTCATCTTTGCGGCCAACCACATCAGCTTCCTGGACGGGCCGGTGATGTTCGGCGCGGCCCCACGGCCCATGCACATCCTGGTGAAGCAGGAGATGTTCAAAGGCTTCCTGGGCCGGGTGCTCACCGCCTCGGGACAATTTCCCGTTGACCGCCGGGGGGACAGGGGTGCGCTGCAGCGCTGCAAGGCCGTGCTCGACGCCGGACGCTGCGTTGGGATTCTCCCCGAGGGAACGCGGGGGAGCGGGGCAGCAGAAGACATCAACGGCGGCGTGGCGTGGCTGGCCCTGAACACCGGCGCGCCGGTGGTTCCGGTGGCCATCCTCGGGACCCGCCAGGGAGCCGAACGCCTGGATTCGGTTCCGCGGCCCGGGCGGCGTTTCCACGTCAGCTTCGGGACAGCCCTTACCCTGGCCCGCCGGGCCGGCGAAAGCGGGCGTGCTTCAATGGACAGGGCGGCGCAGGAAATCCGCGCGGCCCTGGCGGGGCATGTCCAGGACACCATCACCATCAGCGGGCAGCCCTTGCCTTTCGCTGATCACCAAGACCTGACAGCAGTAGCCGGGGACGCCGGCAGATGACCACTAAGGACAGTGCAATGAGCGACACCACCCAGACTTCCGGGCATTCCGGTGCCGGCGATGACGAATACGTACCCTCCGGCAGCGACCAGGTCGCCGAACGGCTGGCGGCAATAGACGACGACGAAGCGGAGCTGCGTGCCGCCTCCCTCCGGGCCGGCCTTGAGGACTACGACCTCGACGAGGACGACGCCGCCCTGCTCAGCGGAGACTACGGCGACGAAGACCTTGAGGGTCCCCTTAAGCTGGATCCGGTCCTGGCCATTATCGGCCGCCCGAACGTGGGCAAGTCCACGCTGGTGAACCGGATCCTGGGCCGGCGTGAGGCCGTGGTGGAGGACACCCCCGGCGTCACCCGGGACCGCGTCATGTACTCGGCGAACTGGAACGGCCGCAACTTCACTTTGGTGGACACCGGCGGATGGGAACATGACGCCCGCGGCATCCACGCCCGCGTGGCCGAGCAGGCCGAGATGGCCGTGGAACTTGCCGACGCCGTCCTCTTCGTGGTGGACTCCGCCGTCGGAGCCACCGCCACGGACGAAGGCGTCATGAAGATGCTTCGCCGCAGCAAGAAGCCGGTCATCATGGTGGCCAACAAGGTGGACGACTTCGCCCAGGAAGCGGACAGCGCCGCACTGTGGGGCCTCGGCTTCGGCCAACCGTACCCGGTATCAGCGCTGCACGGCCGCGGCGTGGCAGACCTCCTGGACCACGTCATGGACATCCTCCCCGAGTTCTCCACCGTCGAGGGCGTGGAACGATCCGGCGGTCCCCGCCGGATCGCCCTGATCGGCCGTCCCAACGTGGGCAAGTCCTCCCTGCTGAACAAGCTCGCCGGATCCGAACGCGTGGTGGTGGACAACACCGCCGGCACCACCCGTGACCCCGTGGACGAATTCATCGAACTCGGCGGCCGCACGTGGCGCTTCGTGGACACCGCCGGTATCCGCCGCCGCCAGCACATGGCCCAGGGTGCGGACTACTATGCTTCCCTGCGGACGCAGGCCGCCCTCGAAAAGGCGGAGGTCGCCGTCGTACTCCTGGCGGTGGACGAGGTCCTCAGTGAACAGGACGTCCGTATCCTGCAGCTGGCCATCGAGTCCGGACGCGCGTTGGTGCTGGCCTTCAACAAGTGGGACCTGCTCGACGACGAACGCCGCCGCTACCTCGAGAGGGAAATCGAGCAGGACCTTGCCCACGTCGAATGGGCTCCGCGGGTCAACATCTCCGCCAAGACCGGATGGCACAAAGACCGCCTGGTTCCGGCCCTGGACCTGGCCCTGGAGAACTGGGACCGGCGCATCCCCACCGGGCGCCTCAATGCCTTCCTCGGCGAACTCGTGGCCGCGCACCCGCACCCGGTCCGTGGCGGCAAGCAGCCGCGCATCCTCTTCGGCACCCAGGCCTCCAGCCGGCCGCCGAAGTTCGTCTTGTTCACCACCGGCTTCCTGGACCCCGGGTACCGCCGGTTCATCACCCGGCGGCTGCGGGAAACCTTCGGCTTCGAAGGTACTCCCATCGAGGTGAGCATGCGCGTGCGTGAGAAGCGCGGCCGCAAGCGTTAATTGCGACACACCTTGGGGCTGATCGCCGGAAAGTGTCACTGGCACCCCTCCGGATCGTGTAAGCTCTTCTAGGTGGTTCGGCCGGACTGCTGATGGAAATCCTTGGAGGAATCCTTGGATCCGGTCAGCGGAGAACGGCGGAACCAGCGGGCTGTAGCGCAGCTTGGTAGCGCACTTGACTGGGGGTCAAGGGGTCGCAGGTTCAAATCCTGTCAGCCCGACCAAAAAGCGGAAAGCGCCGGAGATCATCTCCGGCGCTTTCCGCTTTTTTGGCGTTCCCGGCCGTTCCCGGTCCGGCCGGATGCCTGGTTCCGGGACTGCCTATTTCAAGAACTTCGACGTCCTCCGGTCCGCCAGGATCTTGCCCTTGGTCTGGCACGTGGGGCAGTACTGCAGCGCCGTGTCCGCGAACGACACTTCACGCACGGTGTCGCCGCACACGGGGCAGGGCTGGCCGGCGCGGGCGTGCACCCGCATGTGGCTTCGCTTGACGTCCTTGAGGTCTTTGGGCGGCTTGCCGCGGGCTTCCACCAGCGCCTGGCCCAACACGCTGTGGATGGCGTCGTAGAGCACCTGGACCGTCTCCCGGTCCAGGGACTTGGCGATGGCGAACGGAGAGATCCGCGCGGCGTGCAGGATTTCGTCGCTGTAGGCATTGCCGATGCCGGCAATGACGCTTTGGCTGCGCAGCAGCCCCTTGATCTGCTGCGAACTGCCCTGCAGGATCTCCGCCAGCATGCCGGCGTCGAACGCCTCCGTGAACGGATCGGGACCCAGCGCCGCAATTCCCGGCACATCCTGCGGATCGCGCACCACATAGACCGCCAGGCTTTTCTTGGTGCCCGCTTCGGTCAGGTCCAGGCCCCGCGGGCCGTCCGGACCGGCAAAGGTGCACCTGACGGCGATCAGGCCCTTGCCCATTCGAAGCTGGCTGTCGGCGGGGGAGTCGGTGAAGCGCACCCACCCCGCTCGCGCCAGGTGGAATACCAGCGACACGCCCGCAGTGTCGATGCTGATGAATTTGCCGAACCGCCGGACCCCGGAGACCAGCTGTCCCTCAAGGGCGCTGAAGGGCGGGTCGGCGGTTTTGAGGACGGCGAAGGACACGATCTGCAACCTTGAGATCGTGCACCCGCGCAGCTGCTCGTCCAGGAACGTGGCCAGGCCGGCCACTTCGGGCAGTTCCGGCATGGCTTACCCGCCCCGCCGCAGGGATGCTGCACCAGTGCTTGCACTCATGGGTCCCATCTTGTCAGAAACCCCGGTGCCCGCCCCGGCAGTTGTGCCTATACTTTCAGCGGCGGCCCGATTTCCGGGCCCCTCGTGACCTTGGCGCGCACCCCGATGAAAGGCCCCCCATGAGCAACATTCCCGAAGACCTGTCCTACACCGCCGAACATGAGTGGGTCACGGCCCCCAATGCCGACGGCGTGGTCCGCGTGGGAATCACCGACTTCGCCCAGGACGCGCTTGGTGACGTCGTCTACGCCCAGATGCCCGAAGTCGGCACGAAGATTACGGCGAACGAAGTGGTGGGCGAGGTCGAGTCCACCAAGAGCGTGAGCGACATCTACGCACCCGTTTCCGGCGAAGTCGTGGCGCGCAACGACTCCCTGGACAGCGATTCCGCCCTGATCAACACCGATCCCTACGGTGATGGCTGGCTGATCGAGGTCAAACTGGCCGAACCTGACGCCGTCGAGTCGCTGCTCAGTGCATCGGAGTACGAACAACAGGTAGGCTAAAGCTAACCGGTTAATCCGGTCCGGCCCCGCGTCGCAGGCAGGACGTCTTCGCACGTCAGTGGCCGGATCGGGCGCCGGCGCCGGACCTGCCGGGCAGGGCCGGTGAGCAATCGTCGGTTGCGGGCCAAGGCCCTGCACATCTAAGAGGAGGAATCCATGGCTGGCCACAGACACAACCCTGCCGATGGGGATTACGGCACGGGTGCGGCTAAGGCGTCGGAGACCACCTCGATCCATCTCACGCCGGTCACCGATGAGCCCACCATCGCCCCGAAGCTTTCTTCGGACGAGCGCAATTCCGTGGAGGCCCTGCCTGCCGGTTCCGCGCTGCTGGTAGCGCACAGCGGCCCGAACGCCGGTGCCCGGTTCCTCCTGGATTCGGACGTGACCACCGCCGGCCGCCACCCGGATGCGGATATCTTCCTGGACGATGTCACGGTCTCGCGCCGGCACGTCGAATTCCGCCGCACCGCTCGCAGCTTCGAAGTCGTGGACAAGAACAGCCTCAATGGCACCTACGTCAACCACGACCGGGTGGACAGCGTGGAGCTCAAGTCCGGCAGCGAAGTCCAGATCGGCAAGTTCCGCCTCACCTTCTACCTGAGCCCTGCCACGGCTGCAGGCCGCAGCTGACCCGGGGACCACTGCCTGTGGCAATGGCACAACCGGAACGCCGGGGCCCCCAGGTCCTGAATATCGGCGAGGTCCTCGCCCAGCTCAGCGCTGACTTCCCGGGCATGACGGCGTCGAAAATCCGCTTCCTTGAGGAAAAGGGCCTGATCAATCCGCGCCGCACACCTGCCGGCTACCGCCAGTACTCCGACGGCGACGTCGAACGCCTGCGGTTCGTGCTGGCCCTGCAGCGCGACCAGTACCTGCCCCTGAAGGTCATCAAGGACTACCTTGACGCAATCGACAGGGGAGAGCGGCCGGAAAACCTGCCCCCCGGCGTCGTGGTGTCCCCTCGTATTGTCTCGGACGAACTTGCCGCCGAGTTGCAGAACCGGGGCAGGAAACTGAGCGAGGAGCAGCTTCGGACCGAATCCGGAGCCAGCGTCCCCCTGCTGCAGTCCCTGCTGAGCTTCGGCCTCATCAGCCACAGCAACGGCCAGTTCGATGAGCATGCCCTCCAGGTTGCCCGCGCGTGCGTGCAGCTGGAAAGCCATGGGCTCGAGCCGCGCCACCTTCGCCCCTTCCAGGCGGCGGCCGAGAGGGAATTCGGCCTCGTGGAACGTGCCGTCGCGCCGCTGGCCTCGCGCAAGGACTCGGCATCGCAGGCACGCGCGGCCGAGGCCGCCCGCGAGATCAGCGATCTTTGCCTCACCCTGCACCGGGCCCTGGTGCAAGACCACATCTCACGCATGGACATCTGATGATTGAAGTAGAGATCGTAGGCGTTCGCATCGAATTGCCGTCCAACCAGCCGCTGGTCCTGCTCAAGGAGATGCACGGCGAACGCCACGTGCCCATCTGGATCGGCACCCCCGAGGCCAGTGCCATTGCGCTCGCCCAGCAGGGTGTTGTCCCGCCCCGGCCCATGACGCACGATCTCCTGGTGGACGTGGTGGAGTCGCTGGGGCACTCCGTGGTCAGCGTCAACATCGTGGCCGTGGAAGACAACATTTTCTATGGCCAGCTGCAGTTCGAGAACGGCACCACGGTCAGCTCCCGGGCCTCCGACGCCCTGGCCATCGCGCTGCGGGCCAAGTGCCGGATCTGGTGTGCCGATTCGGTCATGGACGAGGCCGGAGTGCGCATCACGGAACATGATGAGGGGGAGGACACCGAGCCGGGCCCCACGGTGGACGAAGAACGCGAAATGCGCCGGTTCCGCGAGTTCCTTGACGACGTGGAGCCCGAGGATTTCGACGGCTAAGGTCACGTTAAGGTTAAAGTTGAGGCTGAAAGTTTCGACACGCCTCTTTCAACCCCCCAACGTCTTTGACCTGGGGACCTGCCGGGCCTAACGTCGAAGTATCAAGTTCCCTTGCTTACGGCAGCCGCGCAAGTCACACTGGAAAGTGCGCCCCGCGACAATTACACGCATGGTCTTCATGCCGAAGCTGCCTTAGAGAGTTCCTGGGAGCGTACGACAAGGAGGATCCAGGTGAGTCCCAAAGGCGAAGCAGGCGGGCTGAAACAGCCCACAGCTGGTGTTGCTGTGCCCGTGAGCGGTGCCCAGGGCCTCCTGTTCACCGAGGACCTTCCGGTACTGGATGAGGACGCAGGCTACCGCGGCCCCACTGCCTGCAAAGCCGCAGGCATCACTTACCGGCAGCTCGACTACTGGGCGAGGACCGGTTTGGTTGAACCCGCCGTCCGCGGTGCCGCCGGCTCCGGCTCACAGCGGCTGTACGGCTTCCGGGACATCCTGGTCCTCAAAGTGGTCAAGCGCCTCCTGGATACCGGGGTCTCCCTGCAGCAGATCCGGACCGCCGTCGAACACCTCCGGGAGCGCGGCGTCGAGGACCTGGCACAGATTACGCTCATGAGCGACGGTGCAAGCGTCTACGAGTGCACGTCCGCGGATGAGGTCATAGACCTCGTCCAGGGTGGCCAGGGAGTCTTTGGCATCGCCGTTGGCCGTGTCTGGCGGGAAGTGGAAGGCAGCCTCGCGTCGCTGCCCAGCGAACATGCCGCGGAGCAATCCTTTCCCGACGACGAACTGAGCAAGCGCCGTGCGGCGCGGAAGATCAGCTGACACCCGTTCCAATATTTAAGGGCCACCCTCCGGACGGAGGGTGGCCCTTAATTGTTGGAACGGGTCCTAGCGGGTACGGCTCCGCAGGCCGGCGCCTGCGGCCATGAGGTTGGCCAGGAGGTCGTCAAACAATGCCGCCGCGGACTTGGCCGAATCGCCGGGCCAGTGATGCACGGGGTGGGCCGCACCCTGGATCTGCTGCCAATTGGCCTGCTCCGGGATCCTCGGGCTCAGCAGGAGTTCGCCGAACATGGACTCCATCTCCGCCAGCCGGTAGGTGTGCTCGGAGGAACCCGTGCGGACCCGGTTGGCCACGATGCCGGCAGGCGAAAGATTGGGGGCGAACTCCTGGCGGAACAGCTGGATGGCGCGCATGGTGCGTTCCGTGCCTGCCACCGAGAAGAGGCCGGGCTCGGCGACCAGGGCCACCTTGTCGCTGGCGGCCCATGCCATGCGGGTCAGCCCGTTGAGGGACGGCGGGCAGTCGATCAGGACCAGCTGGTAGTCCCCGGCGCCGGCAAGTACGGCCGACAGCCTGCGGAGGTCGCGGCGGCCAAGGTCCGGCCGATCGTAGATGCCCGTGTAGGCGGAGCCGACGGCGACGTCCAGGACGGCGGGCCCGGAACCGTTGGCCGGGACGCGGTCAGCCCAGTTGCTTCGCACCACGTTCTCGGCCATCTTTGCCCGGCGGGGGCTCTTCAGCATCCTGCCGATGTCCAGATGGTCTCCGGGCTGGACTCCCAGTGCCGTGGTGGCGTCGGCGTGCGGATCCAGGTCCACCACCAGTGTGCGAATTCCGGCGGCCAGCGCCGCAGACGCCAATCCTGTGGTGACGGAAGTCTTGCCGACTCCACCCTTAAGGCTGCTGATGCTGACTACTTGCACTTGAGAGACCAAAACCTAACGCCGGATGCCGTGTTGGGGGTAATGTTTGCCTCGGCAGAGCCGAAGCCGGACGGTCCTGCCGCCCTACTCATCATATGTTGATGCGTCGGCGAATCCTGTTTTATCGGGCGTCGGCATGGCACCGACTGTGCTGCCGGGGCGGTTTCCGCCAGCCACGCTGAAAGCGTTCGGGACATGACGGGGAAATCTGTGATGGTGGCCACAAAGATTTGTGTTTGTCCTTGTGGGTCCTAGACACTGTGACCACTCATTCGATCCACCCCGCAATGATGCAGGAGAAGTATGTTTTCCAAAGTTCTGGTGGCCAACCGCGGTGAAATCGCGATCAGGGCCTTCCGCGCCGGCTATGAGCTGGGTGCCAAGACCGTTGCCGTTTTTCCGCAGGAGGACCGAAACTCGATCCATCGCCAGAAAGCGGACGAGGCCTACCTGATCGGCGAGGAAGGACACCCTGTCCGGGCCTACCTGGACGTGGCTGAGGTGGTCCGGGTTGCCAAGGAGTCGGGCGCGGACGCGATTTACCCGGGTTATGGCTTCCTCTCCGAGAACCCGGAGCTTGCCCGCGCGGCGAAGGCCGCCGGCATCACCTTCGTTGGTCCGCCTGCGGAAGTGCTGGAGCTTGCCGGCAACAAGGTGGCGGCCCTCAAGGCTGCCCGCGAGGCCGGTGTCCCCGTACTGAAGTCCAGCGAGCCCTCCAGGGACCTGGACGAGCTGCTGGCGGCCGCCGACGAGATCGGATATCCCATCTTCGCAAAGGCTGTAGCGGGCGGCGGCGGCCGCGGCATGCGCCGGGTGGACACCCGCGACGCCCTGCCTGAGGCCCTGAAGTCCGCCATGCGCGAGGCGGACGCGGCCTTCGGTGACCCCACCATGTTCCTGGAGCAGGCCGTCCTGCGCCCACGCCACATCGAGGTGCAGATCCTTGCCGACGCAGAGGGCAATGTCATGCACCTCTTCGAGCGCGACTGTTCCATCCAGCGGCGGCACCAGAAGGTCATCGAGATCGCTCCCGCCCCCAACCTCGATGAGGGAATCCGGCAGGCCCTCTACCGGGACGCCGTGAAATTCGCCAAGGCCCTGAACTACGTCAACGCGGGCACGGTCGAATTCCTGGTGGACACCGAGGGTGAGCGGGCCGGCCAGCACGTCTTCATCGAAATGAACCCTCGCATCCAGGTGGAGCACACCGTCACCGAGGAAGTCACGGACGTGGACCTGGTCCAGGCCCAGATGCGGATCGCCTCCGGCGAGACCCTGGCCGACCTTGGACTGTCCCAGGACACCGTTAAACTCCGCGGCGCCGCCTTGCAGAGCCGCATCACCACCGAGGATCCCGCCAATGGTTTCCGGCCCGACGTCGGAAAGATCACCGGCTACCGCTCGGCCGGCGGCGCCGGCGTGCGGCTCGACGGCGGCACTGTGTACTCCGGTGCCGAGATCAGCCCCCACTTCGACTCCATGCTGGTCAAGCTCACCTGCCGCGGCCGGGACTACCCGTCAGCGGTGGCCCGTGCCCGCCGTGCCCTGGCCGAGTTCCGCATCCGCGGTGTCTCCACGAACATTCCCTTCCTCCAGGCCGTCCTGGACGACCCCGATTTCATCGCAGGCGATGTCGCCACCAACTTCATCGACCAGCGCCCTGAACTGCTCAAGGCCCGTGTGTCGGCCGACCGTGGCACCAAGCTCCTGACGTGGCTGGCCGAGGTCACCGTCAACAAGCCCAACGGCGAGCTGACCGTGCACTCCAACCCCGCCGACAAGCTGCCGGACGTCAAGGGCAAGGAGGCGGCAGCGGGTTCGCGCCAGAGGCTCCTTGAGCTGGGCCCGGAGGGCTTCGCCAAGGCATTGCGCGAGCAGACCGCCGTGGCGGTCACGGACACCACGTTCCGCGACGCACACCAGTCCCTGCTGGCCACCCGCGTCCGCACCCGCGACCTCGTTGCCGCCGGGCCCGCCGTCACGGCGTTGCTCCCGCAGCTGCTGTCCGTTGAGGCGTGGGGCGGCGCAACCTACGATGTCGCCCTCCGCTTCCTCGGTGAGGACCCCTGGGACCGGCTCGCCGCGCTGCGCAAGGCGATGCCGAACGTGTGCATCCAGATGCTCCTTCGCGGCCGCAATACGGTTGGCTACACGCCGTACCCCGAAGAAGTGACGGAGGCCTTCGTGAACGAGGCCGCCGCCACCGGCATCGACATCTTCCGTATCTTTGACGCCTTGAACGACGTCAGCCAGATGGCCCCGGCCATCCGGGCGGTCCGCGCCACCGGCACCGCCGTCGCCGAAGTGGCGCTCTGCTACACCGGCGACATGCTGGACCCGGAAGAGAAGCTGTACACCCTTGACTACTACTTGGAGCTGGCGCAGAAGATCGTGGACGCCGGCGCCCATATCCTGGCCATCAAGGACATGGCGGGCCTGCTCCGCCCTGCGGCCGCGGCAAAGCTCGTGGCCGCCTTGCGGGAACGGTTCGACCTGCCCGTCCACCTGCACACGCACGACACGGCGGGCGGCCAGCTGGCCACCCTGCTCGCCGCCATCGACGCCGGTGTGGACGCCGTGGATGTCGCAGCGGCATCGCTGGCCGGCACCACCAGCCAGCCCTCGGCGTCGGCCCTTGTAGCGGCCCTGGCCCACACGCCGCGCGACACCGGCATCAGCCTGGACGCGGTCAGCTCGCTGGAACCGTACTGGGAAGCGGTGCGCCGCGTGTATGCCCCGTTCGAGTCCGGCCTGCCGGGCCCCACCGGCCGCGTATACAAGCACGAAATCCCCGGCGGCCAGTTGTCCAACCTCCGCCAGCAGGCCATGGCATTGGGCCTGGGGGAGCGCTTCGAAGCGATCGAGGACATGTACACGGCCGCGGACCGGATCCTGGGCCACTTGGTGAAGGTGACGCCGTCCTCGAAGGTGGTGGGTGACCTCGCGCTCCACCTGGTGGGCCTCAACGCCGATCCCGCGGATTTTGAAGCGAATCCACAGAATTACGACATCCCCGACTCCGTCATCGGTTTCCTGTCCGGCGAGCTAGGTGATCCTCCGGGAGGCTGGCCCGAGCCCTTCCGCACCAAGGCCCTGCAGGGCAGGAGCGTAAAGGTCCGCGATGCCGAGCTCAGCGCCGACGACAGCGCGGCCCTGAAGTCCGATTCGAAGACCCGCCAGCACACGCTGAACCGGTTGCTTTTCGACGGACCCACCAAGGACTACCTCAAGAGCGTGGACACGTACGGCAACATCTCCGTGCTGGACACCCGGGACTACCTCTACGGACTCCAGCGCGGCACCGAGCACGAAATCCAGCTGGAACGCGGCGTCCGCCTCATCGCCTCCCTGGAAGCCGTCTCGGAGCCGGACGAGAAGGGCATGCGCACGGTCATGTGCACCCTCAACGGCCAGTCCCGGCCGGTCGTGGTGCGGGACCGTTCCGTGGTCAGCAACGTCAAGGCGGCCGAGAAAGCCGATCCCGGCCAGCCGGGCCAGGTGGCGGCACCCTTCGCCGGCGCCGTCACTGTCACCGTCAAGCCCGGCGACACCGTCAAGCCCGGAGACACCGTGGCAACGATCGAAGCGATGAAGATGGAAGCTTCCATCACGACGCCGGTAGCCGGCAAGGTGGCCAGGCTCGCCATCTCCGCCGTCGAGCAGGTCCAAGGCGGGGATCTGCTGCTGGTGATCGAGGAGTAGACGGGCCACAGCCAGGTAAACGAAGGGGGCCTCCCGGCAACGGGAGGCCCCCTTCGTCTGCCGGCGCCTTGCTACGAACGCGGCGCGGAGTACATTTCCTCGATGACCGTTTCGAAGTCCTTTATCACCTGGGCCCGCTTCACCTTCATGGAAGGGGTCAGGTGCCCGGAAGCCTCGGTGAAGTCCGCCGGAACAATCCGGAAGGACTTGATGGCTTCGGCCTGCGAGACCGACGTGTTTGCCGCGGTGATCAGGTCCTGCACCGCCGCCTTCACTACCGGATTGCCCGCGGCCTGCTCGAGCGTCGTGTCCGCTGGAAGGCCGTGGCGCTGGAGCCAGCCCGGCAGTGCTTCCTGGTCCAGGGTCACCAAGGCGCCGATGAAGGGCCTGTTGTCGCCCACCACCAGGACCTGGGAGACCAGGGCGTCGGCGCGGATCTGGTCCTCCAGGAGGGCCGGGATCACGTTCTTGCCGCCGGCGGTAACGATGATCTCCTTCTTCCGCCCGGTGATCCATACGAAGCCTTCCTCGTCCAGCCGGCCGATGTCTCCGGTGTGGAACCAGCCGTCGGTGAACGCTTCGCCGGTGAGGTCCTCCCGTCGGTAGTAGCCCCGCATGACGCAGACGCCCTTGGCCAGGATCTCGCCGTCGTCGGCGATCTTGACCGCGTTGCCCGGCAGCGGCTTGCCCACCGATCCGATCTTGATCCGTGACGGCGTGTTGACCGTGATGGGAGCGGTGGTCTCGGTGAGGCCGTATCCCTCCAGCACCTGCAGCCCGATTCCTTGGAAGAAATGACCCAGCCGCTCGCCCAGGGGGCCGCCGCCGGACACGGCGTGCGCGACGTGTCCGCCCATTGCCGCCCGCAACTTGCCGTACACCAGTTTGTCGAACAGGGCGTGGCGCAACTTCAGGCCCAGCCCCACCCGTCCGTCCTGGCGTGCCTTGGAGAACGCAATGGCGGTGTCGGCTGCCCGGTGGAAGATGGCGCCCTTGCCGCCGTCCTCCGCTTTGGTCAGTGCGGAGTTGTAGACCTTCTCGAAGACCCTCGGTACCGCCAGGATGAAGGTGGGCTCGTAGCTCTGCAGGTCGCCCAGGAGGTTCTTGATGTCGGGGGTGTGGGCCACGGTGGTGCCGGCGGCCATCGCAAGCACGGAAATGAAGCGGGCGAACACGTGGGCCATCGGCAGGAACATGATGGTCTTGGCGTTCTCGTGGACGATGTCGCCGATGATGGCCAGGGCGTTGTCCGAGAGCTCCACGAAGTTCCCGTGCGTCAGCTCGCAGCCCTTGGGCCGTCCCGTGGTTCCGGAGGTGTAGATGATGGTGGCGACGTCGCCAAGGTTCGCTGCGCTGCGTCGCTTTTCGAGTTCTTCATCGCTGACGTCCCGGCCGGCATCGCGGAGCGCGTCCAGTCCCTGGCCCTCAAGCTGCCAGACGTGCTGCACGGCGGTGAGCCCCTCAGCCGTAACGGCCTGGCGGATGACGTTCTCGTGGTGCGCGGATTCGCCGAAAGCGGCCACAGCGCCCGAATCCCCGAGGTTCCAGGCGACTTGGGACGGGGACGACGTTTCATAGATGGGGACCGACACTGCACCGGCGAACCAGATGGAGAAGTCGACCAGTGCCCACTCGTAACGGGTGCGGGACATGATGCCCACGCGGTCGCCTGCAGCAACGCCGCTGGCGATCAGGCCCTTGGCCAAGGCTCTGACATCTGCCAGGAAGTCCGTGGCGGCAACGTTCTGCCACGCGCCCCCGGCATCCAGGCGCGAAAACAGTGCCGGATTGCTGGCCTTGCCTGCCTGCCGCAACACCAGGTCGGTGATGTTGGATTCGGGTGGGACAACAACCAGGGGCGGAACACTGAATTCGCGCACTATAGCTCCTTTGATATCTGAAGTCCCGCGCAGGGGGTTGCCTAAAGACTAATACCCCGGGCGGGACTGTGCAGTACATAAACCTACTGGCGAGTAACTTAGCCGTCAATGAGAGCCGTGTGCGCCCGCGTATGTCAAGACAATTCCGGTGCCCGCCTAGAATGGTGGACTATGTACGGAGCGTTGCCCGGCGATCAGGCCGGCCCCCTTGGAAGACCGGCTCCCTGGCGGCGCCGTCCCGCCATCCAGCGCGCCGGACGGTTGCACGGCGGCGGCGTCCGCGGGCACCTCCGCCTTGGCCGCAAGGGATTGGCCATCGGGATCGATATCGGGGGGACCAAGGTCGCCGCGGGCGTTGTGGACGCCGAAGGCCGGATTCTCAGCGAAGCGCGCCGGTCCACGCCTGGCACCGACCCGCGGGCGGTGGAGCAGGTCATTGTCGAACTCGTCGAGGAACTGGGCCGGGGCCACCGCATCTGGTCGGTGGGAATCGGCGCCGCAGGGTGGATGGACCTGGCCGGCGGAACCGTCCTCTTCAGTCCGCATCTGGCCTGGCGCAACGAGCCTCTCCGCGAGAACCTGCAAAGGCTCCTTCGCCGTCCCGTGCTCCTGACCAACGACGCCGATGCTGCGGCCTGGGCGGAATGGCGCTTCGGTGCCGGCCAAGGGGAGGACCGCCTGGTGTGCATCACCCTTGGGACTGGAATCGGCGGGGCCATGGTGATGGGCGGCAGGGTGGAACGCGGCCGCTTCGGAGTTGCCGGCGAGTTTGGCCACCAGATCATCATGCCCGGCGGCCACCGGTGCGAGTGCGGCAACCGCGGATGCTGGGAACAATACGCATCGGGCAACGCCCTGGGCCGGGAGGCCCGGCTCCTCGCCCGGGCAAATTCGCCCGTAGCCCAGGACCTGCTGGCGGCCGTGGGCGGACGTCCGGAAGCAATCACGGGTGCAATCGTCACGGAACTGGCCCTGGCAGGCGACCGTGCCTCGCGCGAACTGATCGAGGAAGTGGGCGAATGGCTTGGCCTGGGACTGGCCAACCTGGCCGCAGCCCTCGATCCAGGCATGTTCGTCATCGGCGGGGGCTTGTGCTCTGCGGGTGACCTGCTGGTGCAGCCGGCCCGCAAGGCGTTCTCCCGGAACCTCACCGGCCGTGGCTTCCGGCCGGAAGCGGCCATCGAACTGGCGGCCCTGGGTCCCAATGCCGGCCTGATCGGCGCAGCCGACCTCTCCCGCGTCAGCAGCCGCGTCCGCAGCTGACCTGGCCGGCGAGCCCTGCTAGACCCTCGCGCCGTCGTCGTCGCCGTTCTTTTCCTGCGGCAGCTTCATGATCAGGTACACGGTCGCGAGCACGAAGACGGCAACAATGCCGACGATCGCCAGCAGGGGTGCCGACCGCCAGAACATTGCCGACAACAGCAGCGCCACCGGTCCGCCCACGGCTCCCAGCCACGCCAGCACGGTCAGCGGATCGGTGCCGGCCAGGCTGGGCGGCTCCTCGGGCACGAACTCACCGCCGTCGTCGTCAACCTCATAGTCGCGGGGTCCCTCGGACGGGCCGGCAGGCTCCGTGCCCGTCCCGCCGGCGGCTGCCGCCTGGCGCTCCGCCGCCGGCATCCCGGCCAGCCCCAGGGGGTCGAAGTCCTGGAACGACGGCGGCTGGTGGGTTTCCGGCGCTCCGGACACCTTCCCGGACGGTGGCAGCTGGCCGCCTGCCGGGGTATCAGGGCGCGTTGCCACGGTGTCCGATTCGAGCCGTGCCACCAGGTCCAGCCAGACGGCGTCATCCTGGCTGGCCCCCGGATCCGGCTGGCCCGGGTCATGCCTGTTCATGGCGGCCCTCCTGCCCAGCAGCGGCGGGACTGGCCGTGGGCGCGGCGTTCAGGACCCGCCGAATGAAATCCACCGAGCCCTCGAAAATCAGATCTGCGTCGTTGTCCAGGGTGGCGACGTGGTAACTGTTTTCCAGCCGGACCACGTCCAGGGGTGCGTTCGCCAGCCCGCGCCGAAGGACAGCCATGCTGGCATCGGACACCACATGGTCCACGGTTGACCGGTACACCTGGACCGGGGCGGTGATCCGGGGGAGGAGCCGGACGGTGTCCTTGAACATCTTGTTGAGTTCGTGGGCGGCGGCCACCGGGGTGCGTGCGTAGGCGCCCTCATCCACGCCGGCTTTGAGGATGTCGTTGCCGATCGACGGGGTGCTCTTCAGGACCAGCTTCAGGATGCCCGCCAGCGGCGCGCGGGGGTCGTCGACCACCAGGCCGGGGTTCACCAGGACCACTCCCGCCACCGGCCTGGTTGCGGCAATCCTCAGCGCCAGGGCACCGCCCATGCTCAGCCCGGCAGCGAAAACCCGGTCGCACTGGGAGTCCAGCTCGAGGAACGCTTCATCGAGGGCGCTGTGCCATTGCTGCCAGCGGGTCCGCGAGAGGTCCTGCCACGTCGTGCCGTGGCCCGGAAGCAGCGGCATCCGGACGGCGAACCCGGCCTCGGCGAACGCCGTGGCCCAGGCGCGCAAACCATGCGGGCTTCCCGTGAAGCCATGGGACAGGACGATTCCGGTGCGGGGACCCTCGCCGCTGAAGGCACTGGAGAAGGGGCTGTGGTCGGGGCCGGAGGTCATGGGGTCTCCAAGGTACTGGTGCGGCGGGCGTGGGCGGCGACGAATGCTTCCGATTTCTCGAAGATCGCGGGCGCGTCCACGTCCAGAGTAGCCACATGTCCGCTGCTGGCAAGCTCCACCACCTCGGCGAGGTTTCCCCGCAGCCCTTTCTCCAGGAGGGCCAGGGATGATGGCGGGACCACGGCGTCCGTCCGCGATTTGAAGACCTGGACCGGGGCGTCCACTTTCGGCAGCCCGCGGATTGCGGCGCCAAAGAGCTTCTTGAGCTCATGCACGGCCGCCAACGGAGTCCGCGAATAGTCGCCGTCGTCCGTTGCCGCCGCCGTAGGCTGGTCCTCCTGGATGGGAATCGTGGTCCGCTGGAAGTACTTGAGGACACCGATCACGCGCACCCGGCGGTCATAGAAGCTCAGGCCCGGGTTGACGATGGTGACCCCCGCAGCGTGGTGGCGGGAGGCCGCAAGCAGGGCGATCGCACCGCCCATGGAGAGGCCGGCGGTAAACGTCATTTCCGTCCGCGCGGAAAGATCCAGGAAGGCTTCCTCGTAACTGCGGTACCAGTCCTGCCACCCTGTTCGGGCGAGCTGGCGCCAGTGGGTCCCATGTCCCGGCAACAGGGGAACGGACACCGCGTATCCCTGGTCCGCCAAGTGGGTTGCCCACGGCAGCACGCTTAGCGGGCTGCCGGTGAACCCGTGGCAGATGGCGATGCCAATCCGCGCATTGGGGCCGTGACCTGGATAGCTGAAAGCGGCCGGACGGGGCGGGGTGCTGCTTTCAGTCATGACTCCATCGTGTCACTGTTCCTGCCAAATCTCACTAGAGTAGGGTTGCATTGAATCGCTGGCCAGGCCCGACGCCGGGGCTGGAAGCCGCCTTCCGGAGAGGTTCGCCACGTGTTCTATTGGGTCATGAAAAGGATCTTCCTCGGTCCGGTGATCAAGATGCTTTTCCGGCCGTGGGTCAAGGGCCTGGACAACATCCCTGCGCAGGGGGCCGCCATTATCGCCTCCAACCACCTGTCATTCTCGGATTCCATCTTCATGCCGCTCATGGTCCGCCGCCCGGTGGTGTTCCTGGCAAAGTCGGAATACTTCACGGGAACCGGGATCAAGGGCAGGTTGACGGCGGCGTTCTTCCGCCTGACCAACCAGCTGCCCATGGACCGGTCCGGCGGTGCGGCCTCGGCGGCGTCCCTGAACGCCGGGATGGACGTGCTCACCTCCGGCGGCCTGCTGGGCATCTACCCCGAGGGCACGCGCAGCCCGGACGCCCGGTTGTACCGCGGGAAAGTGGGTGTGGCCCGGCTGGCGCTGCAGGCGGGAGTTCCCGTCATTCCGGTGGCCATGATCGGCACCGACAAAGTCCAGCCCATCGGCAAGCGGCTGCCCAACATCCGCAGGATCGGCATGATTTTCGGCGAGCCGCTGGATTTCAGCCAATACCGCGACCAGGCGGAAGACCGCACCGTGCAGCGGCTTGTCACCGACGAGATCATGACCAACCTGATGCGGCTGTCCGGCCAGGAGTACGTGGACGAGTACGCCGCCGTGGTCAAGCTGCGGCTTGCCGGCAAGCCCGTGAAACCTCAGGCGGCAGCCGAGCCACTGGCCGCGCCGGTCGCCGCCGACGGCGAGTTCGTCCAAGGCAGCGGCCCGATGGCCCCGGCGGAAGGCACTCCGGCCCCGGAGGACGACGCCGGGACATCCGCCGCCAAGTAACAGCACTGGGCTTTCCTGTGCTGTTATGACGCCGGTGCCGGGCTGAGTGACGACGCTGTGCCCGCCGGTCCCGCCCGGACGCTAGTCTTAGATGGTGACTGAGCTATCCGCAAAACCTGCCTTTTCGCTGTCCAGTACCGCCCAGAGCGGGGCGGCCAACTATCCCGGACTCGACAATTGGCGGGACCTTCCCATCTCGCAGCAGCCCAGCTGGCAGGACCGCGGCGTCTTCGAGGCCTCGGTAAAGGAACTTTCCGTCCTCCCCCCGCTGGTTTTCGCCGGTGAAGTGGACGTGCTGCGCGAGCGGCTCGCCGCCGCGGCCCAGGGCAAGGCCTTCCTGCTGCAGGGCGGCGACTGCGCCGAAACGTTCGAGGCCGCCACGGCGGACAAGATCAGCGCCCGCGTCAAGACCATTCTGCAGATGGCGGTGGTGCTCACATACGGGGCGGCAATGCCGGTCATCAAGATGGGCAGGATGGCGGGCCAGTTCGCCAAGCCCCGTTCCTCAAACGACGAAACCCGCGACGGCGTCACGCTTCCCGCCTACCGCGGCGACATTGTCAACGGCTACGATTTCACGCCCGAGTCCCGCGGCCATGACGCCGCCAGGATGCTCCGCGCCTACCACACCTCGGCGTCCACCCTGAACCTCATCCGGGCCTTCACCCAGGGTGGATTCGCGGACCTCCGCTCGGTACACCAGTGGAACAAGGGGTTCACCGAAAACCCGGCCCACGCGCGCTACGAGTCACTGGCCCGGGACATCGACCGCGCCATCAAATTCATGGATTCCTGCGGCGCCGACTTCGAAGCCCTCAAGCGGGTGGAGTTCTTCGCCAGCCACGAGGCATTGCTGCTTGATTACGAGCGCGCCCTGACGCGCATCGACTCCCGCACCGGTTTCCCCTACGACACCTCGGCCCACTTCTTGTGGATCGGGGAGCGCACCCGGGAACTGGACCACGCACACGTCGACTTCCTCTCGCGGGTGCGCAACCCCATCGGGGTCAAGCTCGGCCCGTCCACCACCGGTGATGACGCCCTGCGCCTGATCGACAAGCTGGACCCTGACCGCGAGCCCGGCCGCCTGACCTTCATCACCCGCATGGGTGCCGGCAACATCCGCGAGAAGCTGCCTGCCGTCGTCGAGAAGGTCACAGCGTCCGGTGCCCAGGTGCTGTGGGTCACCGACCCCATGCACGGCAACACCGTCACGTCGCCCAACGGCTACAAGACGCGCAATTTCGACGACGTCATCGACGAAGTGCGCGGCTTCTTCGAAGTGCACCACGGGTTGGGCACGGTACCGGGCGGCCTGCACGTGGAGATGACCGGCGACGATGTGGCCGAGTGCCTGGGCGGCGCGGACCCGATCGACCAGGATGCCTTCCTGGACCGCTATGAATCCGTGTGCGATCCCCGCCTGAACCATATGCAGTCGCTGGAAATGGCGTTCCTCGTCGCCGGGGCCCTCGCCAAGAACTAGGCCAGGTTGGGGCCGGCACTGCCGGCCCCAACCTCCTACACCACGGTGATGGTGATGACGGAACCCTCCGGGACCTTCCGGTTCACCGGTTCCTGGTCCCGGACGGTGCCGAAGAAGCCGCCGAGGATGTTGTTGACCCGGACCTGGAAGCCCAGCGCTTCCAAGGCCTTCCGCGCGTCTGCAGCCTGCTTGCCGATGAAGCTGGGGACATCCACCATCTTTGGCCCCTTGGAAAGGGTCAGGGTGACCGTCCCGCCGCGGGTCAGTGTCCCGGTGGCCGGAGTCTGGCTGACCACGGCGCCCTCGGGAACGGATTTGTCGAACACCGCATCGGGTGATGTGTCGGCAGTGAGCCCCGCGGCCTTGATCGCGGCGACGGCGTCGTCCTTGGCTTTGCCCACGACGGAGGGAACGGGGATCGGCTGCGGTCCCCTGGATACCACCATCTCCACGGGCGTGCCGTGCCGGGCGGGAGTGCCGGCCGCCGGATTTTGCGAGAGCACCGTGCCGGCCGCGGTTTGGTCGTCATACTGTTCGTTGACCGGGCCCAGCGCCATTTGGGCTGCGTTGAGGGCGTTCTTCGCGTCCGTCAGGGTCGCGCCCGTGAGTTTGGGCAGGGGGAAGAGCTGCGGTCCCTTCGAGACCAGCAGGGAGACCGGTTGGAATTTCCGGATCTCCGTTCCGGCGGACGGATCGCTGCCCACCACCAGCCCGGTGGGCACCTGGTCATCGAAGACATCGCTGGTGGTGGAATGGAAACCCACCCCGTTGAGCAGCTGCTGGGCCTGCGCCACCGTTTTATTGGCGACGGCCGGCACCTCGGCCGCGGCGCCTGGTCCCATGCCGAAAAACCATCCGGCGCCCGTGGCCAGCAGGGCGGCAACAATAAGCACGACAATCCACACGATGCCGCGTCGGCGGGGGTTGCCCTCCCGGAGTGTCCGCGCCGGAGTGGCGGCCGCCCGCGCGCGGACCTTTTCGTCCTCCCTGTCCGACCGGCGCTGCGCCCGCTTGCTGAGCCGGGGCGGCGGCGCAGTCCAGGCGTCGTCGGCGTCGTCGGCGTCGTCGGGAAGTGCGAGGTCCGGCCGCCTGGAGTGGAACATCAGGGCTTCCGTAGCAGCCCCGCCGTCCGTGCTGTCCTGCTGCAGCGGTTGCCGTCCGGGGGGATAGCCGGGGGCAGCCGGCCGTGCGGGGGGGATCAGCGTTGTGGGATTGCTGGCGCGGGCCAGGACCTCGGTCTGGTGCTGGGCCGTTGCTGCTGCAGCTGCGGGCGGCTGCAGGTCAAGTTCGGCATCCGTGAGGTTGGTCCGGATGTGGCGCAGCTCCTGGAGCAGCGCATTGCCGTCGACCGGCCGGTTTTCCGGATCATTGGCGGTGCACCACTGCACCAGCTCATCGACTTCCGCTGCGAGGCCGGGAACCAAGGCCGACGGCGGCCCGACCGTTCCGTTGACATGCTGGTAGGCGACCTGGATGGGGACGTCACCCTCGAACGGCTGCCGCCCCGTCAGCATTTCGTACAACGTGATGCCCACGGAATAGACATCGCTGCGCTCGTCCGCCGGTTGGCCCAGGACCAGCTCGGGGGAGATATAGGCGACGGTGCCGATCAGCGCACCGGTGCTGGTGGAACTGGTGACCGCGCGGGCCAGGCCGAAATCGCCAATCTTTATCCTGCCGTCATCGGCGATCAGGACATTCTCCGGCTTGACGTCCCGGTGGATGAAGCCTGCTGCGTGCGCGGCTCCCAGGCCCTCCACCACGGGATCGATCAGGGCCAGCGCCAGCCGCGGCGAGAGGGCGCCCCGTTCCCTGAGGACGTCCCGAAGCGTGTGGCCCTTGATGTACTCCATGACGAGGTAGGCGGTGTTGCCGTCGTTGCCCTGGTCCAGGACACCCACCACGTGCGGGTGCGAGAGGCGCGCGGCGGCCTTCGCTTCGCGGCCAAGCCTGCCAAGGAAGCTTTCGTCGGCGGCGAGGTGCGGGTGGAGCACCTTGAGCGCCACTTCGCGGTCCAGCCTCTGGTCGACGGCCAGGTAGACGGTGGACATTCCGCCGCGGGCGAGTCTGGAGGCCACTGCGTAGCGGTTGTCCACCAGTGTCCCTGCAAGGGGGTCTGTCACGTGTTCCTGCACCTTACGATCCTAATCCCGCGGCAAAAGGCATCCGAAACGGAAGCGGGTCCGAACCGGTAACGGTTCGGACCCGCGGTGTTTCATCCGGAGCCGGTGATGCCCGGGGGCTCAGCTGTAGTTTTTCTGGTTTGCCTTGATAGCGGCTACGTAGGCCTTGGTGTCGTCGTACATTCCGTACTTGCTCACCGAGTACTGGCCTTGGTAGTACCCGGCGATGGCCGTGTCCTGGTCCTTGCTGGTTGCCAGCAACTGGCGAAGGATGGCGATGCCTGCCGTCGCGTTGTCGTAAGGGTCGAGCAGGTTCAGCTTGCGCCCGACCAAGTCGGATGCCCACTGCCCGGAGCTGGGAATGACCTGCATGGTTCCGATCGCGTTCGCCGGTGACACGGCCCGCTGGTTGAAGCCTGACTCCTGGTAGGCAAAGGCGAGGGCCAGCGAAGTATCCACGCCCATTCGACGGGCGGTATCCGCCACGATGTTCTTCATTTCATCCCTCGAAGGGACGGGGGACGCGTTGAGGAGGGCTTTGTTCTCGTTGGCCGAACTCACGACCGCTGCCGGGTAGCTGAAGCCGAGGAAGGTGCTGGGGACCAGGGGAGCGGGGGCAGGCTGCGGGGCTGCGGGGGCGGGCTGCGGGCCTGCCTGTCCGGCGCCGCCGGGGATGACCAGTTTGCTGCCGGGGTAGATGACGGTGGTCATGCTCAACTGGTTCGCGGAGAGCAGGTCCGACAACTTGACCCCGTGCCGGGAGGCAATGGCTGAGAGGGTGTCACCGGCCTTGATCGTGTAGGAACCGGAGGCCGGAGCGGACGTGACGGCCAAGGCGGGTGCAGGAGCAGCCGGGGCGGGAGCCGCCGGTGCCGGTGCAGCAGGGGCGGGAGCGGCGTTTCCGGCGCTGACCTTGATCTTCTGGCCCGGGTAGATGATGGAGCGCATCGACAGGTTGTTCCAGGCAAAGACGTCGGAGAGGCCCACATTGTGCCGCGCGGCAATGGCACCCAAGGTGTCTCCAGGCTTCACCGTATAGGTTGCGCCGCCCGGGGCTGCCGGTGATGCCGGAGCCTGCGCTGCCGGAGCCGGCGAGGGGGCTGCCGGTGCTGCCGAGCCGGACAGTTTGATCTTCTGGCCGGGGTAAATGATGGTGTTCGGCTGGAGGTTGTTCAGCTTGAGGATTTCCCCTGTGTCCAGTCCGAAGCGGCCGGCGATCGCGCTCACGGTGTCGCCCCGGACGATGGTGTACTCCGCAGGGGGCGCCGGCTGTGCGGGCTGCAGGGTGGCCGGAATGGTGGTGGAGACAGAAGAGGCGGGGATGACCGCGCCGGAAACCTGGGCAGCTGCCTGGGCTTTCATGGCCGCTGCAAGGCTGCTGGGAATGGTGCGTACCGGCTGCGCTGCCGCTGCGGGTTGGGCAAGGGCCAAGGATGACAGGACAACCGCTGGCAGTGCCGCGGTGGTGGCGGCAATCATCGGCAGGCTCGGCTTGGGGGGCTGCTTGGGCGAGCGGGACATCGACATGGAAAGAATCCTCTTCTCAACTGCGGGCGCGGACGCGGGCGGGGATGCCGCTGTCAATCTTGATACTACTGTGACTTAAGTTATTCGTGTTACAACTGTGATCAAAGTGAATCTCTCACGAATTTGCGATTAGCACAAGAAGCCGGAGAATGCCCGGAATGGCCACTTTCATGGAGTGTCCCGGGGCGGCCAGGCAAATGAATTGCCCCGACTAGGCGACAAGGTACGCAGCGTGGCAACCTTGGTCCGTGAGTAATGTAGAAAACCTGGTGGGCGAGTGGTTGCCGCTGCCCGACGTCGCACGTTTGTTGGATGTTTCCGTCACGAAGGTCCATGGCCTGATTGACGACCATGCTTTGGCCGCGGTGCGGGTTGGGGAGCGGAAGATCCGTTCGGTTCCCGCAGAATTCATCCAGGATGGCCAGGTAGTGGACAGCCTTAAGGGCACCATTGTGGTGCTCTCCGATGCAGGTTATTCGGATGAAGACCTCATTGTGTGGCTGTTTACCGCCGATGAATCATTGCGCGGCCGCCCTATTGATGCATTGCGGGAAGGCCGCAAGACGGAAATCAGGCGCAGGGCCCAAACTCTCGCCTGGTAAATTGCCGCTTTAGGAGGCTCGGCTGACGGTTGCTTCAGCCAGCCTCCGCAGGGCGGTCTTGGGCAGGTCTTCCAGTTCGAGTTCCTCGAGGGCATCAAATGCCGCAGCACCGAATTCCCCGATCAGGACCTCCGTAGCCTGCAGCGCGCCGGAATTCTCGATGATCCGCCTGATGTCGAGGATGTCCGCCTCGGAAAGATCGGGGCTGCCGAGGCTGGCGTCGATAAAGGCCGACTCCGCGGGTGATGCCTGGTCCAGGGCCAGCGCCACCAGGACCGTGCGCTTGCCCTCCCTTAAATCGTCCCCCGCGGGCTTGCCCGTGGTCAGCGGATCGCCGAATACCCCAAGGACGTCGTCGCGGAGCTGGAATGCTTCGCCGAGCGGCAGGGCGAACGCCGAGTAGCCGCGGAGCAGCTCGTCGGACGCTCCAGCCAAGGCTCCGCCCAGTGCCAGCGGATGTTCGGTGGAGTACTTGGCGCTCTTGAACCGGATGATGGACTGGGCCCTGCCGACCGCTCCGGCGCGGTCCCGGACCGGCCCTGCCACTTCCTCAAGGATGTCCAGGTACTGTCCGGCCATTACCTCGGCGCGCATGAGGTTGAAGATCAGCCGTGCCCTGCTGCCTGAGGCTGCACGCTCGCCGATGTCGGTGAACGCTTCCTCGCTGAAGGACAGGCAAAGGTCGCCGGCAAGGATGGCTGCTGCCTGGCCGAAGCGTTCGCCGTCCAGGGCCCAGCCCTGCGCGGTATGCAGCTGGCTGAAACGCCGGTGCACGCTGGGACCGCCACGCCGGGTGTCCGAACGGTCGATGATGTCATCGTGGATCAGGGCCGCGGCCTGGAACAGTTCCAGTGCGGCACCTGCCGTCACAATCTGGCTGGCTCCGGCCTCCCCGCCGGCGCCGCGCCAGCCCCAGTAGCACATGAGCGCCCGCAGGCGCTTGCCGCCGGTGACCAGGTTCGAGATGGAGCCCATGATGGGCTCGATGTCCGGCGAGATGCCGGACATGATGGACTGTCGCTGGGTCAGGAAGCCGGTCAGTTCGCCGGCAACTCCCGCCACGAAGTCTGCCTGTTCATTCCTCAGCTGCTCCGCGGCCGTCACTTGGCCGACTCAGCTGCGACGTTCGCGCCGATCGTAAACGTGGAAACGCCGGAAGCCTCCACCACCGCGAGGTTCACGGTCTCATTGTCGCCACGGACGAAGTCCTTGGAAGCAACCCCGCCCACGGTATCGCCTGGCACCGCCTTGAAGCCCTGGCCTTCTAGGGCCTTGGTGTAGAAGTCGATGACGGCGCTGGTGGGAGCCGATACCGTGCCCACCAGCGCGGCCGTTGCCGGGGTGGATGCCTTGTCAAAGCTGCTGGACACTACCGTGGCCCCGGTCATCAGGGGAAGAAGCTGCTGGGGAAACCCTTCGACGACGGCGCCGACCGTTGCCGACGTGTTGGGGGATGCCGACGGGCTGGGCGAGGCCGTGAGGGTGGACTGCGTGGCGGCAATGGAAGCGGTCTGGGAGGACTCTGCCTGGCCTGACGGGGCTTGGCTGCACGCGGCAAGGGCGAGGACCCCGACGGCGGCAAGCGCGGCCAGGCCAGCTGGCTTGAAGTTTCCAATAACCGTCACAGAGACTTTCCTCCTGGTGTTGTGGGCGGAATCAGCCTCCAGTTTAGCCAGCCTCCGGAGGGGGCGGCGCAAACCGATAGGATTGCAGCCGTGGTGCCCGCAGGTATGAACCAGCCAGCCGCCGCGCCCCTTCCGGGCCGCCGGCGTTCCTGCATCATGCATGTGGACATGGATGCCTTCTTTGTCTCTGTCGAACTCCGTACCCGCCCCGAACTCCGCGGCAAGCCCGTGATCGTTGGCTTCCCGGGGGAACGGTCCGTGGTCCTGTCGGGTTCCTATGAAGCCCGGGCTTTTGGAGTGAAGTCTGCGATGCCCATGGCCGTGGCGATGCGGATGTGCCCGCAGGCCGTGGTGATTGAACCCCGGCACAAGCTCTACTACGAGGTCTCCGGGCAGCTGATGGCGATTTTCGAATCCATCACCGGGCTCGTGGAGCCGTTGAGTGTTGACGAAGCCTTCCTTGACGTCACCGGTGCGCTGCGCCGGCTGGGGCCGCCCCGGGGGATCGGGGAGCTGATCCGGCGCAGGGTGGCCGCGGAGCTGGGGATCACCGCCTCGGTGGGGATAGCGGAAACGAAGTTCGTGGCCAAGATCGCCTCCACCCGGTGCAAGCCCGACGGGCTCCTGATGATTGGGCCCGACGAAACCGTTCCGTACCTCCACAGCCTCCCGGTTGGCGCACTGTGGGGCGTCGGCGCCAAGACGGGTGAGGCGCTGGCGAACATGGGCATCAAGACCGTGGCCGACGTCGCGGCAACCCCGGTCTCCTCGTTAAAGAAGGTCCTCGGCGCCGCCGGGGAACACGTGCACCAGCTCGCCTGGGGCATTGACCCCCGTCCCGTGACCCCGGTGCGGCTGGAAAAGAGCATCGGGGCGGAAGAGACGTTCGCCGTGGATACGGCCGACGACGCGCTCCTGAGGCGGGAACTGCTCCGGCTGTCCCACCGGACGGCGACCCGGCTGCGCAGCTCGGGCATGGTGGCGCGGACCGTAGCCTTGAAGCTCCGGTTTGCAGACTTCTCCACCATCACCCGCAGCAGGACGGTCCACACCCCGGTCGACAGCGCCCAGCTGATCTATGCGGTGGTACTCCAGCTGTTGGAGTCCCTTGGAACCAGGGCAATGACCGTGCGGCTCGTGGGGGTTCGGGCCGAACAGCTTGAGGAAGCGGCGCGGACCTCGCTGCAGCTGAGCATCGACCGCAGGGATGAGAACTGGCGGGCCGCCGAGCAGGCGCTGGACGAGGTAACGCGCAGGTTTGGCAGCAAGTCTGTCCTGCCCGCACGCCTGATGGAGCCGGACATCCCTTCAGGGGACGGAACGGCAGGTCCGGCCTGACCGCCGAAGTCATTGCCGTCTTTCAGATCAGGCCTCAACAATCTATCCTTGGATATACATAGTTTTCGAGTGAATGGACTTACTGCCGGACCCTCTTGGACATGCTCCCGCCCCCGCGACTGCATGTAAGGTTCCCGTCTTGGCCGCCGCCGGCCGGACGGGAACTTTCCAGCTACAGCAGACGTTCTAGGGGTCAGAAGTAGTGGCTGGGATCAGCCCGGACGTTGGCCTACAAAAGGAGGTCGTGATGCCGCTGTCGGAGCACGAACAGAAGCTGCTTGAGCAGCTTGAGAAGCAGCTTCACGAGGACGATCCGAAGTTCGCGAACTCGATGGGTTCGGACCCCGGGCGGTCATGGTCCACGAGGCACGTGGTCATCGGAGTCCTGTGCGCGCTTGCCGGCGTCTTCCTGTTACTGGTTGGCGTCACCCTGCAGAACATTTTCGTCGGCGTCCTGGGCTTTGTGGTCATGGGCGGCGGAGTATATTTTGCCACCATGCGCAGTTCCCGGGGCCGCCCTGGTTCCAAGGCCGGAACGGGAAAGGCCGGCAAGCCCCGGAGTTCCTTCATGAGCAGCCTCGAGGAACGATGGGACGAGCGCCGCAGGGGAGAGTCCTGAGCGGCCTCCCGGCTACGCCGCCCCGCCCCTCCATTTCGCTCCCCTGACGTTGGGGAATCGCACGTAAAGGCCCGCTTCGGCGGGCCTTTCCTTGTTTAACCGGCGGGTGGCCGCCTCATGGTCCCGAGTGGGCCGGTTTCGGGTAAAAGTCCTCCACTTTCCACCACCAGGGCATTTTCCGCATCTTTTCAGGGGTGACATCCCATAAACGCGGCGCTGGAAAGGCCGTTTTGCGTTGACTGTGGTGGAAAGTGGAGTAATGTGGAGGACATAAGAGGGTGGTTGCAACACAGGGGATGTGCAGTTCCTGACGGCGGACAGGCGGTGGGCCAGTGTTTCTGGGCACTCACTCGCCACGTCTGGATGAAAAGGGACGGATCATTCTCCCCGCAAAGTTCCGGGAGGAGCTTGCCAGCGGGCTGGTGCTCACAAGGGGCCAGGAACGTTGCATCTACGTCTTCAGCGAGAAGGAATTTGCACGGGTCCACGAGCAGATGCGGGAGGCGCCAATCTCCTCCAAGCAAGCACGTGACTACATCCGCGTTTTTCTCTCTGGAGCCTCGGACGAGGTACCTGACAAGCAGGGGCGCGTGACCATTCCACCAGCGCTCCGGGAGTATGCAGGACTCGGAAGGGAACTTGCCGTGATCGGCGCCGGTACCCGCGCCGAGATCTGGGACGCCCAGGCTTGGAATGAATACCTTGCGGAGAAGGAAACCGCCTTCTCCGAAACTGACGATCCCATTCCTGGCATTCTCTGAATCCGGAACGGGCAGCAGGTGGCTTCTTGGATGAGATCTCCAGCCGGCCCATCGGCTGCCAACCTGGCTCAACTTCCCCTGAGCCAGGCGGGCAGGACGGTAGGCGCGGATGGGGATCTGGTCCCAGAAGCAGAAGGTGACAACGACGGCGGGAAAGGACCAGGCATGACAGATGAACCGAAGCCCACGTCCGAACGCCATGTGCCGGTCCTTCGGGACCGGTGCATCAATTTGTTGGCACCGGGATTTGAAGCTGCGAGGCTGCGGGGCCAGACTCCTATAGCCGTCGACGCGACCCTGGGCATGGGCGGTCACTCAGAGGCGATGCTCCAGCGGTTTCCCGACCTCCACCTCATCGGGATCGACCGCGACGAAGAAGCGCTGGCCCTCGCGGGGGAGCGGCTGGCGCCTTTTGCGGCGCGCACCGACCTCGTCCACGCCGTCTATGACGAAATCCCGGAGGTGCTGGCAGACCTCGGCGTAGCCGAAGTACACGGGATCCTCATGGACCTGGGGGTCTCCTCCCTGCAGCTGGATGAGCGTGAGCGCGGCTTCGCGTACTCCTTCGACGCACCCCTGGACATGCGGATGGACACCAGCCGGGGCCAAACGGCGGCGGATGTTGTTAACACCTACAGCGAAGCGGACCTGGTCAGGATCATCCGCAAATGGGGCGAGGAAAAGTTTGCAGGACGCATAGCAAACCGGATTGTCGCCGCCCGCGCCGTCAAGGAGTTCACCACCACCGGCGAGCTCGTGGAACAGATCCGCTCGGTTGTCCCTGCCTCGGCCGCGAAGTCGGGCGGACATCCCGCCAAGCGGACGTTCCAGGCGTTGCGGATCGAGGTCAACGAGGAACTGGACGTCCTGGAACGGGCCGTACCTGCCGCCGTCGACTCCCTGGCCATGGGCGGGCGCATCGTGGTGATGTCCTACCACTCCCTGGAAGACAAGATCGTCAAGGGCGTGTTCCAGGCGCGGTCCAAGTCATCGGCTCCCCTCGGCTTCCCGGTGGAGCTGGAAGAGCACAAGCCCGAGCTGAAAACCCTCACCAAGGGCACCGAGGTGCCCACCGCCGTCGAAATCGCCGAAAACCCGCGCGCTGCCTCCGCCAGGCTTCGTGCCGCAGAACGAATCAGAGCCAGGAGAGCTGCATGAGCACCGCCGCCGTCAAGAACTTTCCCGTCGTTTCCGGCAGCTCGGCGCCCGCCAGCAGGCCCGCGGGCCGGCCTGACGAAGTTCGCAAGGGACGGACCCCGCTCTCCGTGGTCCGCACGGCCCCGCGCAAGCGCCGGGCCCCGTTCGTCGTGATGTGCTTCGCCATGCTGGCCGTCGCGCTGGTGGCAGTGCTCGTCCTTAACATTTCGGTCTCCACGGCCCAGTACCAGCTCGTTGAGCTCCGGGCCAAACAGAGCTCCTTGACCAAGGCAAACCAGGACCTCACCCAGCAGGTGCAGAACTTCGAGGCACCGCAGAACCTGGCCGCCAAGGCAACTGAACTGGGCATGGTGGCCTCCACGGTCAAAGGCCAGATCGACTTGTCCACATTGTCCGTGACCGGAAAGGCGACGCCCGCGGTCAAGGGCGCACCGGCAGGGGCAGTCATCCCGTCGCCGGCTGTGGCGGGCCAGCTCATCGTGCCCCCGGCGGCCAATGACGCAACGGCAGGCAAGGCGACGCCGCCGGACGCCGGCAGGACGTCCTCGGCCCCGGCAGCGGAGGCGGCCCAAGCCGCGGCACAGGCACAAGCCGCCGCGCAGGCCGCAGCAGCGGCCGCTGCAGCGGCTCCGGCGCCTGAACTGCACGGCGGCTCCATCCCGGCGCCGCAGCAGAAGGTCCCCGGACAGTAAGTCGCCAGGCAGGACAAGCAGCAGGTCGAACAGCAAGGAATATCACGGTGGCGCAAACGACCGGCAAAGCCGGAAAAGGCAAGGCACCCAACGCCACGAAGCGCTTGCGTCTGGGGCTGGGAATCATGCTCACCCTCCTGCTGGTGGTGGGCGGGAAGTTGTTCCTGGTCCAGGGACTCGACGTCGGCGGCATGGCGGAAGCAGCCCTGAACAGCCGGATGACCTCGGCGATCCTGCCGGCCGAACGCGGCAGCATCCTGGACTCCCGCGGCACCGTGCTCGCCAACAGCGTGATCCGCTACAACATCGTGGTGGACCAGCGCGTCAACACCAAGACAGACTCCTACAAGCGGTACGAACCGCAGGCTGACGGCCACGACAAACTGGTGGACATCAGCCGCGACCAGGCAATCTCGGAACTCGCTGCAGCCCTCGGAATGGACACCGCCGCTGTCCGGGACGCCGTGACCGGCCAGCAGCCCTATTACATCGTGGCCAAGGACGTGAAACCCGACGTCGAGGACCGCATCTCCAAGCTCCAGGTCCCGGGCATTGTTGCCGAGGGCGTCAGCAAGCGCGTCTACCCCAACGGCGCGGTTGCGGGCGGCGTGGTGGGATTCCTGCAGGACGGCACCACCGGCCAGGCCGGCATCGAGCAGACACAGGACGACAAGCTGAAGGGCACGGACGGCAAGCGGCTGTTCGAGATCGGCGCGGACGGACTGCGCATCCCCGTGGGCCTCGACCAGCTGACACCGCCCCAGAATGGCAAGGACGTCAAGCTCACCCTCAACTCCGACCTCCAGTACTTCGCCCAGCAGGCCATCCAGAGCCAAGCGGACAAGCTCAGTGCCGAATGGGGCGTCATCATCGTGATGGATGCCAAAACCGGCAACCTCCTTGCCCTGGCGGACACCAACGCACCCGATCCCAATAACCCGGGGCTGGTGGCCGCGAAGGACCGCGGCACACGTTCAGTGACCGCGGCCTACGAGCCCGGATCAGTGGAAAAGATGATGACCGCGGCGGCGGTCATCGATGAAGGGCTGGCAAGCCCGCTGGACAAGTTCACCATTCCGCCGACGTACACCGTGGACGGCCAGACCTTCAGTGACGCCTTCACCCACGGGACAGAGGAACGGACCCTGGCCGGCATCATCGGGTATTCCATGAACACCGGAACCGTCATGGCCGGCCAGCGGCTCAGCAAGGAACAGCGCTACGACTGGCTGAAGAAATTCGGCATCGGCGAAGCGCCCGACATCGGACTGCCCGCAACGGCAGCGGGCATCCTGTCGCCGGCTGACCAGTGGGACGGACGCCAGCAGTACACCGTCCTGTTTGGACAGGGCGTTTCCCAGTCCACGCTCCAGACCGTCCGCGCCTACCAGAGCATCGCCAACAACGGTGTCATGCTGCAGCCGCGGCTGATCGATTCCTACATTTCCCCCGACGGCACGGAAGAGAAGGTCCCGGCCCAACCCTCGCGCCAGGTGGTTTCGGGAAGCACCGCGCAGCAGGTCAAGGACATCCTGGAGAGCGCCGTCACAGAAGGCGAGATCAAGGACGCCGGTATCGACGGCTACCGGGTGGGCGCCAAGACCGGCACGTCGGAATCCCCGTGTGACGACGGCAAATCAGGCTACTGCGGCTACACGGCCTCCATCGTTGGAATGGCGCCGATGGATGATCCGCGGTTTATTGTGGAGGTGGTGCTCCAGCGGCCGAAGGGCAGCATCTACGGCATCACCAACGGGCCGGTCTTCCGGTCCGTCATGAGCCAGACGCTGCGGACCTACAACGTACAGCCTTCAACCGGAGCGCCGGCCAGGTTGCCCCAGTACGCGAAGTAGCCGCTGCGCCACGCTGGAAACACCAGCAGCATCCAGCGCATCACAGTGCCCGGCGCGAACCATGGCGGGCACGCACTAGCACCATCGGAGATCCCCTTGTCAGAGTTCACGACGCCCGGCGGCGACGCTGCCCGGGATGAAAACCCGGCCCGCTTCCGGCCTTCTGCCGTAGCGCCCGTTCCGCTGGCCGCCGTCGGCAATGCCCTGGGAGTAACGGTTCCCGCTCCGGCCGCCGAGGTGCAGGTCAGCGGCATCTCCATCAACTCCCGCACCGTGGAGCCCGGCGACCTGTATGTGGCACTGCCCGGGGCAAGCCGGCACGGCGCGGACTTCGCCACGGACGCCATCGAAGCCGGTGCGGCCGCAGTGCTGACAGACGACGCCGGCGCCCGGCTCCTTGCCCTTGCCGCGGACACGCCCGTCCCGGTGCTGGTGGTGGACAGCCCGCGGAACGAGGTGGGGCCCCTCTCCGCGTTGATCTACCGGAGCCAGTCCGCGGCTGGCCGTCCGCTGCAGCTTTTTGGGGTTACCGGAACCAACGGGAAGACCACCACCACCTACTTCATCACCTCGCTCCTGCGGGCCCTTGGACGGCAGGCGGGCCTGATCGGCACCATCGAAATCCAGGCCGGGGGAGAACCTGTTCCCAGCCTCCTCACCACTCCTGAATCACCCGAGGTCCACGGATTGCTGGCGCTCATGCATGAGCGCGGGCTCGACGCCGCAGCCATGGAAGTGTCCTCCCACGCCATCTCCTACCAGCGGGTGGACGGGCTGCTCTTCGACGTCGCCGGATTCACGAACCTCACCCAGGACCACCTGGACCTGCACGGAACCATGGACGGCTACTTCGCCACGAAGGCGGAACTGTTCACCCCCGCGCGCGCCAGGAAGGCCGTGGTGACGGTCGACGACGAGTGGGGCCGCCGGCTTGCCGGCGATGCCCAGATGCCGGTCACCACGCTCAGCACCAGCGGCAACACGCCCGCCGACTGGCGCGTGACATCGACGTCCCCGCGCGGGCTCGGAACCGACGTCACCCTCACGGGGCCGGCAGGGGCCGTCCTGAACCTCCACACCGGGCTGCCGGGCAGCTTCAACGTTGCCAACGCGGCCCTTGCCGCACTGATGGTCCTTGCCTCCGGCGTAGACGCCGCAGACCTCCAAGCCGCACTGGACAGTGCCGACCCCTTTACCGTTGAAGTCCCGGGCCGCATGCAGCTGGTCTCCGACCGGCCCGCCGCCGTCGTCGACTTTGCCCACAACACCGACGCACTGGCGCGGGCACTGGAAGCGGTCCGCTCACCCGAGCCCGGCTCACGGCTGATCGTGGTGTTCGGCGCCACAGGGCAGCGGGACCAAGGCAAGCGTCCGGCGATGGGCGCCATTGCCGCGCGGCTCGCTGACACCGTGATCATCACCGATGACGACCCGCACGACGAAGATGCCGCGGCCATCCGCGCGGACGTGCTGGCGGGGGCCCGGGAGGCCGTGCAGAATGAAGCGCTTGGAACAGAGCTGCTGGAAGTCTTCCCGAGGGCGGAAGCCATCCGCCGAGCCGCAGAACTCGCACGCCCGCAGGACACCCTTCTTGTCGCAGGCCGCGGCCACGAGGTCTGGCAGGAGGTAAAAGGCGTCAACCTCGCCCTGGATGACCGGGTGGAACTGCGCAGCGCCTTGACAGCCAGGGGATTCAACGTTCTCCATGACGACCGGATAGAGTCCTAGACCGAGATGATTGCATTTACTGCGGCGGAAATCGCCGAAATCACCAACGGGCGCCTGGACGCCGATCCCGGAATTACGCCCCTTTCGGTGGTGACGGATTCACGCGAAGCCACGCAGGGTTCGCTTTACGTCGCGAAGCCGGGCGAACAGGCCGACGGCCACGATTTCGTGGACGCCGCCTTTGCTGCCGGGGCCATTTTGGCCCTCGTTGAACGCCCGGTCGCTGCGCCGGACGGCCGGGTCTACCCGACAGTCCTGGTTGCTGACGCCGTCCTCGCCATGGGCGCCCTCGCCGCCGAAGCAGTCCGACGGATCCGCGCCGCTCGCTCGGCAGCAGGTGACCAGCTGACGGTCGTTGGCATCACCGGTTCAGCGGGTAAGACCACCACCAAGGACCTCCTGGCAGGCATACTCTCCACCCAGGGGGCAACCGTAGCGCCACAGGGTTCCTACAACGGTGAGGTTGGCGTCCCGCTGACAGTGTTCCGGGCCGGAACCGACACCCGCTACCTGGTCATTGAAATGGGTGCCACGGGGATTGGCCACATCCGCTACCTGGCGGAGATGGTCAAACCCGACATCGGAGTTGTGCTCGCCGTAGGAACGGCCCACGCAGGCGAATTCGGGGGAGTGGAGAACATCGCCCGGGCCAAGGGCGAGATGGTTGAAGGACTCACCAGTGCGGGCACCGCGATCATCAACCTCGACGACGAACGCGTGGCTGCGATGCGCAGCCGGACCTCCGCGACGGTCCTCGGGTTCTCCGCGGAAGGCCGCCCGGATGCCGTGGTGCAGGCGCTGAATGCCGACACGAACGCTGAGGGCTGCCCGGAATTCGATCTCCAGTTGCCGGACGGCGAAGCGCCACGGCACGTCCGCAGCCGGCTCATCGGCGCCCACCACATGGGTAACCTGCTGGCGGCAGCCTCAGCTGCGTGTGCCGCAGGGGTGCCGGGGGACCGCATCGCTGAATCACTGAGCCAGCAGGCCGCCGCGAGCCGCTGGCGGATGGAACGCACCGAACGCCCGGACGGCGTCACGATCATCAACGACGCTTACAACGCCAACCCTGAATCAATGCGTGCCGCCTTGCGCACCCTGGCCGACCTTGGCCGGGGCCGCCGGACCTGGGCGGTCCTGGGCGCCATGCTGGAACTTGGCGAAGATTCCATTCGCGAGCACACCGCTGTGGGCACCCAGGTGGTACGGCTCAACATCTCCAGGTTGCTGGTGGTTGGTCGCGAAGCCCGTGCACTCTACGTTTCCGCCGTCCAGGAAGGATCCTGGGGCGACGAATGCCTGTTCGCCGAAACCGCCGAAGAGGCCTACCAGATCCTTGACGCCGAACTGCAGCCAGGGGACCTGGTGCTGTTCAAGTCGTCCAACAGCGTTGGGCTTCGCCATTTGGGCGATCGGATAGCATTACCCCCATCCCCGACACCTGCCGATGAAAGGAGCACTCTGCTGTGATTGCTCTCCTGATCGGTGCGGGCCTCGCCCTGCTGTGCGCCCTCGTCGGCACCCCCTTGTTCATCCGGCTGCTGGTCCGCCGCGGCTATGGCCAATTCATTCGGGACGACGGCCCCACCTCGCACCACACCAAACGCGGCACGCCCACCATGGGTGGCACCGTCGTCGTTGCCGCGGTCCTGCTCAGCTACGGGCTCACCCACCTCATCATGCTGATGATGAACCCCGACTCGCCCGGTCCCTCCGCCTCTGCCCTGATCCTGCTGTTCCTGATGGTGGGTATGGGCCTGGTGGGATTCCTGGACGACTTCATCAAGATCTCCCGGCAGCGGAGCCTTGGTTTGAACGCGAAGGCCAAGCTGATCCTCCAGGCGGCCGTAGGCATCATCTTCGCCATCCTGGCGCTGAACTTTCCCAACGACGCCGGGCTCACTCCGGCGTCCACCAAGATTTCCCTGGTCCGGGACCTGCCATGGCTGGACCTTGCCTTCGGCGGGACTGTCCTGGGGGCGATCCTGTTCGTCATTTGGTCCAACCTGATCGTCACGGCGGCCACCAACGGCGTCAACCTCACCGACGGCCTGGATGGCCTGGCCGCCGGCGCCTCCATCATGGTGTTCGGTGCATATACGCTTATGGGCATATGGCAGAGCAACCAGGCCTGCGGCTCGCCCCGGGAAGCCGGAAGCGGCTGCTACCTGGTCCGGGATCCTCTGGATCTGGCACTGCTTGCCGCCATCCTGAGTGCAGCACTGGTGGGATTCCTCTGGTGGAACACCTCGCCGGCCAAGATCTTCATGGGCGACACCGGCTCGCTGGCCATCGGTGGAGCGGTAGCCGGATTCGCCATCCTGTCCAGGACGGAACTGCTCCTGGGGATCGTTGGCGGCCTCTTCGTCCTGATCACCCTGTCCGTCATCATCCAGGTGGGCTACTTCAAAGCCACGGGCGGAAAGCGAGTGTTCAAAATGGCGCCGCTGCAGCACCACTTCGAACTGAAGGGGTGGGCCGAGGTCACCGTTGTGGTCCGGTTCTGGATCCTGGGCGGCCTCTTCGTCGCCGTGGGCCTGGGCATCTTCTACGCTGAATGGGTTGTACTGCTGTGACCGTTTCCCCCCGCCTGGCCAACCTCGTCTCCTGGGACTCCGACTGGGCCGGCCTGCGTGTTGCCGTCACCGGCATCGGCGTCTCCGGGTTCGCAGCGGCAGACACCCTGATCGAACTTGGCGCACGCGTCGTGGTGGTGGATGCCGCCACCAGCGATACAGCGCGGGCCCACGCCGACACCCTGAAAATCGTGGGTGCGGCCGACGTCCTGCTCGGTGCGGAAGCCGTCAACCATGTTCCGCTGATCGACGGCGAACTCCCTGAACTTATCGTCACCTCACCAGGCTGGCGCCCGGACCAGGCCCTCCTCGCCGCTGCGGCCCGTGCGCACATCCCCGTGTGGGGGGACGTCGAGCTCGCCTGGCGGGTCCGGATCAGGGAAGGCCGCAAGACTGCCGACTGGCTGGCGATTACGGGAACAAACGGCAAGACCACCACGGTCGGCCTGACGGAATCGATGCTCCGGGCTGCCGGGCTCAAGGCCATCGCCGTGGGCAATGTCGGGACACCCATCCTCGATGCCCTTCGCGATCCGGTTGACTACGACGTTTTCGCCGTCGAGCTCTCCAGCTTCCAGCTGCATTGGGCCGAATCGCTCTCCCCGGTGGCCAGCGTGTGCCTCAACGTGGCCGAGGACCACGTTGACTGGCACGGCTCCTATGACTCGTACCTGGCGGACAAGGCCAAGGTTTACGAACGCACCCAGAAGGCCTGCATCTATAACGCCGAGCAGATTGAAACCGAACGCATGGTGGAAAACGCCGACGTCGTTGAGGGCTGCCGTGCAGTGGGCTTCACCACGGTCACGCCCGCCGTCAGCATGCTCGGAGTGGTGGAAGGGCTGCTCGTGGACCGGGCGTTCATTGAAGAACGCCGCGACAGTGCAGCGGAACTTGCCTCCATGGCCGATCTCGGTCCGCTGGCACCGCGCCACATGGTGGCCAATGCCCTCGCCGCCGCGGGCCTGGTCCGTGCCTACGGGGTTGAGGCCGAGGCTGTCCGCCAAGGCATCCTCGACTATGTGCCGGGGGACCACCGCATCCAGCCGGTGGCTCGCATGAACGGCGTCCTCTGGGTCAACGACTCGAAAGCCACCAACCCGCATGCCGCGTCGGCATCCCTCTCCGCCTTCACCAAGGTGGTGTGGATAGCCGGTGGGCTCTCAAAGGGCGTCAGCTACGACGACCTTGTCAGGCAGCACGCCGCCCGGCTCAAAGCGGTGGTCCTGATCGGAACGGACACGGGCCCGCTGCGTGAGGCCCTCCAGCGACACGCGCCGGATGTCCCGGTCATCGAGCCGGACGCGGGCGACACTGAAGAGGTGGAGACTGCTTCGGCGCCCGGTGCCACACCGGCCGGTTCCCCGGCCAACGGACAACTGGTGATGACCCGGGCCGTCGCGTCAGCAGCCCGGCTCGCCGAATCAGGCGACACCGTGCTGATGGCTCCGGCAGCGGCCTCCATGGATCAGTTCTCTTCCTACGCTCACCGTGGTGGTACATTCATCGACGCTGTCCGCGAGCTGGTGGAAGGGCAGGCCCAGACCGGCGAGGAGTAACAATGGTCAGCACGCCCACCCGGCCGCCGGGCAGCAAGTCGCGCTCCGGTTCCACAGCCAAGGACGCGCGGCCGCCGGCTTCAGCCCGGATGAGACTGCAGGCACTGCACCACAAGTTCTGGTCCGCCCTAGAGGGTACCGGAACCTCCAGGAACGGCTCCACCTACTACCTGATCCTCGGAGCCACCCTTGCGCTGACCGCCATCGGCATCATGATGGTCCTCTCCGCTTCCAGCGTCGAATCGATCGCAGCCGGCAAATCCCCCTATGGGGACGCCATGAAGCAGGGCGTTTTCGCGGCGATCGGTATCTTCACCATGTTCGTCCTTTCGCGCATCAACGTCGTGTGGCTCAAGCGGCTGGCATGGCCCGCCGTCGGTGCCGCCGTGCTGCTGCTGGGGCTGGTCCAGGTAGTGGGCTCGGAGATCAACGGCAACAGGAACTGGATCGACGTCGGCGGCATCACCTTCCAGCCCTCGGAAGCGGCAAAGCTGGCCCTTGCCCTCTGGATGGCCACCGTCCTGGCCATGAAGGGCAGGCTGCTCAGCCGGTGGCAGCACGTGTTGGTTCCGGCGGTCCCCATGGCCGCGGTCGTCATCGTCCTGATCCTGGTGGGCAACGACCTCGGCACGGCCATGATCATCATGATGATCGTGGCCGCGGCCCTCTTCTTCGCGGGCGTACCGCTCTATCTGTTCGGGATCGCGGGCATCATCGCCGCCGCCGGTACCGCCTTCATGGCCGTCACCAGTTCCAACCGGATGTGCCGGATTACCTCCTGGTGGACCGGGCAGTCCTGCGCCGACGGCATCGACGCCAACTACCAGGCAACCAACGGCCTCTACGGCCTCGCCTCCGGAGGCTGGCTCGGGGTGGGCCTGGGCCAGAGCCGGCAAAAGTACAGCTGGATCCCTGAGGCCCACAACGACTTCATCTTCGCCATCATCGGCGAGGAACTCGGCTTGGTGGGGACCGTCGTCGTACTGGTCCTGTTCGCCATCCTGGGCGCCGCGATCTACCGCGTCGTGGTGGCACAGGAGGACATGTTCCACCGCGTCCTGGCCGGCACCATCATGGTCTGGCTGCTGGGGCAGGCCACCGTCAATATGTCCGTGGTCACCGGGCTGATGCCCGTCATCGGCGTGCCGCTGCCGTTCATTTCCTACGGCGGCTCGGCCCTGCTGATGTCACTGTGCGCCATCGGCGTGGTTCTTTCACTTGCCCGGGAACAAATGGCCCCAGCCATCCGGCCCAAACGGATGCTCAAGCTCAAGGCCCGGAAAGACCGCCACAAGAGCCAACCCAAGAATTCCAGAAAGCGTGCTTAACCTCAGATGACACCTGCCACACCCTCTATCGTCCTGGCCGGCGGCGGAACCGCCGGCCATATCAGCCCGCTGCTCGCCATCGCCGCGGCGCTCCGGAGCGAAGCGCCGGGGGCGGACATCCTTGCCGTCGGAACACCCTCGGGGATGGAAACGCGGCTGGTGCCGGCGGCCGGCGTCCAACTGGCCACCATCGACCGCGTGCCCTTCCCGCGGAAACCGTCAGCGGACCTGTTGCGCCTGCCCGGCAGGCTGGCCGGCGCCGTCCGCCAGGCCGGGGCCATCCTGGACCGGGCGCACGCTGATGTTCTGGTGGGAGTGGGAGGGTATGTCTGCACCCCCATGTACCTGGCCGCCCGAAAGCGCCGCATTCCCGTGGTGATCCACGAGGCCAACGCGCGCCCGGGACTGGCCAACCGGGTCGGGGCATTCCTCAACGGCAGGGTGGCCGTGGCATTCGAAGGCACCCCGCTCCGGAACGCCGTCCACGTGGGAATGCCCATGCGGAAGGAAATCTCCGGGCTGGACCGCAAAGCTGCCAGGACTGCGGCCAGGGCAGCCCTGGGGCTTGATCCCCAGCAGCCCACGTTGATTGTGACGGGCGGTTCCTCCGGGGCGCAAAGCATCAACCGGACCATCGCCGCCGCCGTGGGCCGGCTTGCCGACGCGGGCATCCAGACGCTGCACGTCACCGGCCGCGGCAAGACCGTGCTGGACGGGGCCGGCCAACCCCTCACCGCAGCCGGGTACCGGCAGGTGGAATACATTGACGGCATGGAGCTCGCCTACGCCGCGGCGGACCTCCTGCTGGCACGCTCGGGCGCCGCGACCGTCTGCGAGGTAGCCGCCGTGGGCGTTCCCGCCGTCCTGGTACCGCTGCCCATCGGCAACGGTGAACAGGCCCTCAACGCCGCCGGCCTGGTGGCCGCAGGCGGCGCCGTGCTGGTGGCCGACCGTGATTTCACGCCCGACTGGGTGGAACGCGAACTGATCCCCCTGGTCACCGACAAGGCCCGGCTCGCGGCCATGGAAGCCAAGTCCTACCGGCTCGGTATCCGAAACGCCGACCAGCGGATGGCTGGTCTTGTCCTGGAAGCGGTATCCGCATGAACCCCCACACCAACGCAGTCACGGACATCCTCGGCAAGGTGCACTTCATCGGCATCGGGGGAGTGGGCATGTCCGCCGTGGCACGGATCATGGTGGCCCGCGGCGTCCCGGTCAGCGGGTCCGATGCCAAGGACCTTCCCGTCATGTCGGACCTCGCGGCGGCCGGTGCCCGCATCGCGGTCGGGTACGACGCGGAGAACCTGGGAGACGCGGAGACGGTGGTGGCCGGATCGGCCATCAGGGACGATAATCCGGAACTGGCTGCAGCGAGGCAGGCAGGGCTGCCAGTCCTGCACCGCTCCGAGGCCCTCGCCGCCACCATGGGGGATGACGCCGTGGTGACGGTGGCGGGAACGCATGGAAAATCCACCACGACCTCCATGATCACCGTATTGCTGCGGGCCGCCGGGCTGGACCCCTCCTTCGCCGTGGGGGCCAACATTCCGGCGCTTGGCGTCAATGCCGCCCACGGGACATCGGGCATCTTCGTGGCGGAGGCCGACGAATCCGATGGCTCCTTCCTCAATTACCGGCCACGGATCGCCGTCGTCACCAACGTCGAGCCCGACCACCTCGACTACTACGGCACAGCCGAAGCCGTCTACGAGTCCTTCGACCGGTTCACCGCCCTGCTGCCCCCTGACGGGCTCCTCATTGCCTGTGCTGACGACGCCGGGGCGCTGGCCCTCGCGGAAAGGACCAGGGCCCGCGGCGCCACGCGGGTGGTCCTGTACGGCACGAACGAAGCCGCGGACGTTCGGTTGCTCGACGACGGTCCTGGCCGCGTCGCCGTGGCAAACCCCGCCGGGCAGTTTCCGCTGGCCTTGCAGGTTCCCGGCCGGCACAACGCACTCAACGCCGCGGCGGCGTTTGCCGTGGCCCTGGAGCTGGGCGTGGAGCCGGCGGCCGCCGCAGCCGGCCTTGCCAGCTTCTCGGGAGCGTCCCGCCGCTTCGAACTGAAGGGCACGGCGAGGGGGGTTCGCGTCTTCGACGACTACGCCCACCATCCCACGGAAGTCCGCGCTGCCCTTGCCGCGGCCCGCTCCGTCGCCGGAGACCACAAGGTGCACGTCCTGTTCCAGCCGCACCTGTTCTCCCGGACCCGGGAGTTCGCCGCCGAATTCGCCGATGCCCTGAACCTGGCAGACACCGCCCTGGTCCTGGACATCTACCCTGCCAGGGAGGACCCCATTCCGGGCGTCACCAGCCAGCTCATCGCCGACCACCTCACCGGGGGAGGACGGCTGGTAGCCGCCGATGACGCCGTCGCCACCCTGGCGGCAGCTGCTGGCGACGGCGACGTCGTCCTCACTGTCGGTGCCGGCGACGTCACGGCCTACGGTCCCCGGATCGTGGAGGCGCTCCATGCCTAGCTCGCGCCGGCCCACCTACGCACCTCCGAAGGGCAGCAATCGTGCCGACACCACGGCGGGCACCGCTTCCCGGAAAGACCCGGCGAACGGGGCGCCCCGTGCCACCGGTGGGGACGTCATCACCGCCTCCCGCGGCATCCAGGACCCGGCCCCGGAACAATCGGCGACAGCGCAGGAACCCGCCGGCGCGACGGTCCTGGCGTTCCCGGAGCCCAAAGCCAAACGACGCCGGAAGAGATTCCTCATTGCCCTCGGAACCGTGTTGGTGCTGGTGGCAGGCATCCTGGCCGGTGCCATCTATTCACCCGTCCTCGCCCTGCAGACGATCTCGGTCAGCGGCACCCGGCTCCTGACGCCCGCCCAGGTCCAGGCGGCCCTGGAGCCGCTCCGCGGCAAGCCGCTGCCACAGATCAGTGAAGACGACGTACGCGGCCTTCTCGGGCCCCTGGTCCAGGTCAAGTCCGTCTCGGTCGAGGCACGGCCGCCTTCCACGCTCGCCATTTCCGTGCATGAGCGGGTTCCGGTAGCCCTGGTCAAGCAGGGGGAGCAGTACCAGCTGGTGGACGTCGACGGCGTCCAGCTCGGTACCACGGCCGACCCGGCATCGGCCTCGCTGCCGGTGATTGACGGCGGTGCCGGAGCGATCGGCCAGGACCTGTTCCGTGCCACGGCGGCAGTCCTGGGTGCATTGCCCGCGGACGTGCTGGCCAAGCTGTCCAACGCCTCAGCCCAGTCCGTGGATGCCGTGGAGCTGAAGCTTGTGGACGGCCAGACGATCGTGTGGGGCAACGCGTCGGAGAAGGAACTCAAGGCCAAGGTGCTGGCCGCGCTCCTGAAGGTTCCGGCGGATCCGAAGAACCCCGTCAGGGTCTACGATGTCAGTGTGCCCCGGCACCCCGTGACGCGCTGAGCGCTTTCTTTCCCCGTATTAATCCGACACGCGGACCCGGTCATTGAATGTCGGAACCAGAGGAAATACCGTCACAGACATGAGTTACTTGACATAACTATAACCTTCAAGTCGAAGGTTAAGGTTGCAGGCTTCAAGCTCACCATCAGTTTTCGCAATACAGACACGAACAAGGGACACGTAACGTGGCAGCTCCGCAGAATTACTTGGCCGTCATCAAAGTCGTCGGCATCGGCGGCGGTGGCGTGAACGCAGTCAACCGCATGATCGAGGTCGGCCTCAGGGGTGTTGAGTTCATCGCCATCAACACCGACGCCCAGGCCCTGCTGATGAGCGACGCCGACGTCAAGCTCGACGTCGGACGCGAGCTGACCCGAGGCCTGGGTGCCGGCGCCAACCCGGAGGTGGGCAAGCAGGCTGCCGAGGACCACGCTGACGAGATCGAAGAAGTCCTCCGCGGCGCCGACATGGTCTTCGTGACCGCCGGCGAAGGCGGCGGAACGGGCACCGGCGGCGCTCCCGTCGTCGCCCGGATCGCACGCTCCCTGGGGGCCCTGACCATTGGCGTGGTCACCCGACCGTTCACCTTCGAGGGCCGGCGCCGCGCCGGCTCCGCCGAGGCCGGCATCGACGCCTTGCGCGATGAAGTGGACACCCTGATCGTGATCCCCAATGACCGCCTGCTCTCCATCAGCGACCGCAACGTTTCGGTGCTGGACGCCTTCCGCTCCGCCGACCAGGTCCTGCTGTCCGGTGTCCAGGGCATCACCGACCTCATTACCACCCCCGGCCTGATCAACCTTGACTTCGCGGACGTCAAGTCCGTGATGCAGGGTGCCGGTTCCGCGCTCATGGGCATCGGGTCGGCCCGCGGCGAAGACCGCGCCGTCAAGGCTGCCGAACTGGCCATTGCCTCCCCGTTGCTGGAAGCCTCCATCGACGGCGCCCACGGCGTGCTGCTCTCCATCCAGGGCGGCTCCGACCTGGGCCTGTTCGAGATCAACGAAGCCGCACGGTTGGTCCAGGAGGTGGCCCACCCCGAGGCCAACATCATTTTCGGTGCCGTCATTGACGACGCCCTGGGCGACGAAGCACGCGTCACCGTCATCGCCGCCGGCTTCGACGACGTCAAGGCCACCTCACCGTCCATGGACCAGTCACAGCCGCAGACCGCCCCCCAGCGGCCCGCTGCCCCCGCTGCCGCCCCCGCCTCGGCCCACTCCCAGGGCGGAAACCACCAGGGCAACGGAAGCCACCAGCAGAACGTGCAGCCCATCCACGCCGGCGTTGGTGCGGCGGGCCTGAGCAACTGGGGCCAGCAGCGTCCGTCTGCCGTCCCGGCCGACTCCGGCTTCGACGTCGACCTCCCGTCCGTAGTGGAGCCGGACCTGACCGGCAACCACCCGGACGACCTGGATGTCCCCGACTTCCTGAAGTAGGCACCGGCTTGTTCCATTGGCGCGCCGACATCCTGCCCGGGGTGTCGGCCGCATTCACCGACGCGAGTGCCGGAAACCTGGCCCTCCACGTGGGAGACGACCCCGCCCGGGTCATGGAGCGCCGGAGCCGCCTGGAGGAATCCATCGGTGCCGCTCCGCGGTCACTGCGCTTCATGAACCAGGTCCACGGCACCACCGTCGCTTTAATGGACGCGGACTCTCCCGTTCCAGAAGCAGACGCCATGGTGTCCCAGGGCATTCCCCTGGCCGTCATGGTGGCGGACTGCATCCCGGTCCTGCTCGCGGGGGAGTCGGCCAACGGGCCGGTTCTCGCCGCCGTCCACGCCGGCCGTCCAGGGACCGCCAACGGTGTGCTCCCGGCGGCCGTGGAGGCCATGGAATCCCTGGGGGCGTCCCGCGTCCGTGCCTGGCTGGGGCCCTCCATCTGCGGTGCCTGCTACGAAGTACCCGCCGCATTGCGCGAGGAGGTAGCCGCCAAGGTGCCCGCGACGTGGAGTACCACCTCCTGGGGGACCCCCGGGCTGGACCTCCCGGCCGGTGCCCGGAGCCAGCTCGAGGCCGCCGGCGTGGAAGTGGCCTACTCCGGTCCCTGCACCCTCGAGACCGACACGCTGTTCTCCTACCGCCGCAACCGGAACACCGGCCGTTTCGCCGGACTGGTGTGGTGCCATGACTGAGTATCCGCAGGACCCCCGGGACCCGGCGTCCGATCCCCGCGCCGCGGAACTCGCCATCAGGCTGGCCGCGGTACGCCACCGGATCGCGGCCGCCGCCGAGGCGAGCGGCCGCAGCGGCCGGCCGCCGTCGCTCATCGTGGTCACCAAGTTCCACCCGGCCGCGGACATCCGCCGGCTCGCGGCCCTCGGGGTCACCGATGTGGGTGAGAACAGGGACCAGGAGGCGGCCGCGAAGGCCGCCGAACTGGCCGGACTGGCCCTCAACTGGCATTTCGTGGGCCAACTGCAGAGCAAGAAGGCAAAATCGGTGGTCCGGTACGCCGCCGCCGTCCACTCAGTGGACCGCCTCCAGCTCGTGGACGCCCTCGCCAAGGCAGTGCGGAACGAGATGGATTCCGGCGGGCGGGACCCTTTGGCGTGCTTCATCCAGGTCAGCCTGGAGGACGACGGCGGCACGCACCGCGGCGGGGCGGCCCCGGCCGATGTGCCACTCCTGGCGGAGAGGATCGCGGCGTCAGCCGGCCTCCACCTTGCAGGCGTCATGGCCGTTGCGCCGCTGGGCGCGCCACCGGAGCCGGCCTTCGAGAAGCTCGCCGCGGTCTCGGCCCGCCTGGTGGCCGACCACCCGGGGGCTGCGGCCATCTCGGCCGGCATGAGCCAGGACCTGGAGGCGGCCATCAAGTTCGGGGCGACACACCTGCGGATCGGTTCCGATATTCTCGGTTCGCGTCCCGCGGTGGGGTAGCGTCGGACCTGTTGGAAGTGATGGGCGGGGGACTCCAGTGCTGTCAAGTCATTGGGCGGCCCGCTTACGGGACACGATTAGGAGTCGACCATGGCCGGCGCTCTGCGCAAGACAATGATCTATCTTGGGCTCGCCGACGGCGATGAGCATTACGAGTCCGAGCAACAGACCACACGTAAGGATGAGGACGAACCCATGGAAGTCGACCGCGAGGAACGCCGTGCCCCGGCACCGGTCCGCGAAGTCAGCCGTGAGGCGTCTTACACCCCTGAAGAGGAATACCGCGCCCCAGTGACCCCGATTAAGCGTGCGGCCTCGAGCCGTGAAGAAAACACCGGACTTCGGCAGATCACCACCATCCATCCCCGCTCCTACAACGATGCCAAGCTCATCGGTGAGAGCTTCCGGGACGGTATCCCGGTGATCATGAACGTCACGGACATGGGCGAGGCGGACGCAAAGCGCCTGGTGGACTTCTCGGCCGGACTCGTCTTCGGCCTCCGCGGCAGCATCGAACGGGTGACCAACAAGGTGTTCCTGCTCTCACCGTCCTACGTCGAAGTGATCGGTGACGACAAGAAAGTCAGCGACACCCAGGCCAGTTTCTTCAACCAGAGCTGACGGCCAAGGCCGACGACAGATGCCAGGCAGGGACACCTGTCTGGCATCTGTGCTGAAATAGACAAGACAACTGCAGCACACCGCGGCATCCGAACCGGATGGTCCGCACGAAATATGGAGATATGAAATAAGTCATGGGAATTGTTTTCGGACTTCTCTATCTCGTGTTGCTGCTGTTCTTCGTGGCCCTCATCATCCGCCTGGTCTACGACTGGGTGCAGATGTTCGCGAGGGAATGGCGGCCACGCGGTGCGGCCCTCGTGGTGGCGCACGCTGTGTATTCCATCACTGATCCGCCGCTCAAGGGGCTGCGGCGGTTGATCCCGCCCCTTCGGCTTGGCGGCATCTCCCTGGACCTGGGCTTCCTGATCCTGTTCATCGGCGTCAGCATTGCGATGAGCATCACCAGGAATCTGGCCTGATCCACCAACAAAGACTTGGCAATGCAGGATGATCCTCCCGGGAACAGCTACTGTAAAGCGAAGAAACCTCCCGTTTGACACCGCGGTGTTGAATTAGAGTAAGCAGACCAAATTTAGGTACCGTAGTTTTGACGGCCGGAAGGCCTACTGACTAACCAGACCAGTGAGGTGACCAGATGGCTTTGACGCCAGAAGACGTTGTCAACAAGCGCTTTCAGCCCACCAAGTTCCGCGAGGGCTATGACCAGGACGAGGTTGACGACTTCCTGGACGAAATCGTCGTCGAACTCCGCCGCCTGAACCAGGAAAACGACGAGCTCCGCAAGAAGCTCGCCGACGCCGGCTCCAGCGTCCCGGCAAGCACCACCGCCGCACCTGTGGTTGAGAAGGTCCCCGCCCCGGTCAAGTCCGACAAGGATGAGGCCCGCGAGAAGGCTGAAGCCGAAGCGAAGGCCGCCGAAGCCAGCAAGAAGAAGGACGTCGAGCCGGCCGCTCCGGTTGCAGCCGCCCCCGCAGCGCCCGCCGCCTCCACTCCTTCCGCCGAGTCCGCTGCCGGCCTGCTGGCCATGGCGCAGCAGATGCACGACCGCCACGTCGCCGAAGGCCAGGCCCAGAAGGACAAGATCATCGCCGAGGCGCAGATCGAAGCCAGCAGCCTCGTCAACGACGCACAGGAAAAGTCCCGCAAGATCCTGGGCGCACTGGAGCAGCAGCGTTCGGTCCTCGAGCGCAAGGTGGAGCAGCTCCGCGGCTTCGAACGCGACTACCGTTCACGCCTGAAGGCCTACATCGAAGGCCAGCTCCGCGACCTGGACGCACGTGGTTCCGTTGCGACGCCGGAAGTCAGCGAAGCAAACTAACCCTGGCAACACGTATTCTGAAAGCCGGTGGCTGAGGATTCCTCGGCCACCGGCTTTTGGCATTGACACCTAAGTTTTTCGAAGTGAAAGCACCATGACTGACGAACTCGCAGCCGACGCCGCACGGCCGGCCCCCTCCTCTCCGCGCCCCCGACGGGCTGTGCTGCTGTCCCTCTTCGGCGGGTTCGCGGTCTTTGCCTACGTCCTGGACCAGCTCACCAAACTCTGGGTGACGTCCACCATGGTGGAAGGCGAAAGGATCCCGGTCCTGCCGCCCCTGCTGCACTGGTACTTCATCCGGAACTCAGGTGCCGCGTTTTCGATCGGGGAGAACGTCACCTGGGTGTTCTCGATCATCATGGCCGGCGTCGCAATCGCCATTCTCTTCCAGGTCCGGAAGCTGGGCTCGGCCTGGTGGTCCCTGGCTCTCGGGCTGCTGCTGGGCGGCGCCCTGGGCAACCTCACCGACCGGCTCTTCCGCGAGCCCTCCTTCGGCATGGGCCATGTGGTGGACTTCATTCAGCTTCCCAACTTCGCGATCTTCAATATCGCGGACTCCGCCGTCGTGTCTGCCGTCGCCATCATCTGCATCCTGACCATTCGCGGAATCGCGCTGGACGGAACGCGCCTCGGGACTGCACACAAGGACAAGCCCGGCCATGAGTGAGCGAATCGTCGTGGCCGAGGAATTCGGCGGGACCCGGGCCGACGCCGGCCTGGCAGGCCTCCTGGGCGTGTCCCGGTCCGTGGCCGCATCCTTGCTGGCCGAGGGCCATGTCCTCACCCGGGGGAAGGCGCTCGGGAAATCGGCAAAACTTGTGGCGGGGGATGTCCTTGACGTCACCGTCCCGGAGCGGCGGGACCCGCTGGAAGTCGTGGAGGAAGTTGTGGAAGGCCTGAAGATCCTGCTGGACGACGAGGACTTTGTCGTCGTCGACAAACCCGTGGGTGTCGCGGCGCATCCCTCGCCCGGCTGGGTTGGCCCCACTGTGGTGGGCGGACTGGCCGGTGCAGGCTACCGCATCTCCACCTCCGGCGCACCGGAGCGGGCGGGGATCGTGCACCGGCTCGATGTCGGCACCTCCGGGGTAATGGTGGTGGCGAAGTCCGAGCGGGCCTACACAGCCCTCAAGCGGGCCTTCAAGGAGCGCACTGTGGACAAGGTGTACCACGCGGTGGTCCAGGGCCTCCCGGACCCGCTGACAGGCACCATCGACGCGCCCATCGGACGGCATCCCGGCCACGACTGGCGCTTTGCCGTCATCGAGGACGGCCGGCCCTCGGTAACCCATTACGAAGTCCTGGAGGCTTTCGGGAAGGCAAGCCTGGTGGAAGTGCACCTGGAGACGGGCCGGACGCACCAGATCCGGGTCCACTTCTCAGCCCTCCGCCATCCCTGCGCCGGTGACCTCACCTATGGCGCCGACCCGCGCCTCGCGGCCACCCTCGGGCTCACCCGGCAGTGGCTCCACGCCCGCCAGCTGGGATTCGACCACCCGGTGACAGGGGAACGCGTCACTGTCACCAGCGACTATCCGCAGGACCTGGCCTACGCCCTGGAACTGCTGGAGTCGGGACAGGCCTGACACGGCGGCCTGGCCGGGCCGCCAACTGCCAGCGCTTAGAATGGTGCGGTGAGTTCCAGCAAAGATTCGTTTGTCCACCTGCACACCCACACCGAATATTCCATGCTGGATGGAGCTGCCCGCCTGGGCGAACTGTTCGATGAAACCGAGCGCCTGGGGATGCCGGCCCTTGCCACCACAGACCACGGCTACTTGTTCGGGGCGTTCGATTTCTGGCGCAAGGCCACGGACAAGGGCATCAAGCCGATCATCGGCGTCGAAGCCTACGTAACCCCCGGCACGGCCCGCACGGACAAGGAACGCGTCCGCTGGGGCGACGAATCCCAGCGCAAGGACGACGTCTCCGGTGGTGGCTCGTACACCCATATGACGCTCCTGAGCTACAACAACGTGGGCATGCGGAACCTCTTCCGGGCCTCCTCCATCGCCTCCCTCGATTCGGTGTTCGGCAAGTGGCCGCGGCTTGACCGCGAACTGCTCAACACCTACTCCGAGGGGCTGATTGCCACCACCGGATGTCCCTCCGGCGAAGTGCAGACCAGGCTCCGGCTCGGCCAGTACCGCGAAGCGCTGGAGGCGGCCGCCGAGTTCCGGGACATCTTCGGCGCGGAAAACTACTTCTGCGAGCTGATGGACCACGGGCTGGACATTGAGCGTCGGGTCACCGGCGACCTCCTGAGGCTCGCCAAGGACCTCAACCTGCCGCTGGTGGCCACCAACGACCTCCACTACACCCACGAGCACGATGCAAAGGCCCATGAGGCCCTGCTGGCCATCCAGTCGGGCTCCACGCTGCTCGAACCCACGTACGACAACGGCGGTTCGCGGTTCGCCTTCTCCGGCAGCGGCTACTACCTCAAATCCCCGCAGGAGATGCGCGAGCTTTTCCGCGACCACCCGGAAGCCTGCGACAACACCCTGCTGATCGCTGAGCGCTGCGAGGTGTCCTTCAATACGGACGCCAACTTCATGCCCAGGTTCCCCTGCCCGCCCGGCGAGGACGAGACCTCGTGGCTGGTCAAGGAAGTGGACAAGGGCCTGCAGTACCGCTACCCGGGAGGCATCCCGGACGAGGTCCGCAAGCAGGCGGACTACGAGCTCGGCGTCATCACGTCCATGGGGTTTCCGGGCTACTTCCTGGTGGTTGCCGACTTCATCAACTGGGCCAAGAACAACGGCATCCGCGTTGGCCCCGGCCGTGGTTCGGGTGCCGGTTCCATGGTGGCCTACGCCATGCGCATCACCGACCTCGACCCCCTGCGCCACGGCCTGATCTTCGAACGGTTCCTGAACCCGGACCGCGTCTCCATGCCCGACTTCGACGTCGACTTCGATGACCGGCGCCGTTCCGAAGTCATCGACTACGTGACCCGCAAGTACGGTGACGAACGCGTCGCCATGATCGTCACCTACGGCACCATCAAGACCAAGCAGGCCCTCAAGGACTCCTCCCGCGTCCTGGGCTACCCGTTCAGCATGGGTGAACAGCTGACCAAGGCCCTGCCTCCGGCCGTGATGGCCAAGGACATTCCGCTCGCGGACATCCAGAACCCCGAAGCCAAGCGCTACAGCGAGGCCGGCGATTTCCGGCAGCTGATCGCCACCGACCCGGAAGCCGCCAAGGTCTTCGAAACGGCCCTGGGCATTGAAGGGCTGAAGCGCCAGTGGGGCGTGCACGCAGCCGGCGTCATCATGTCCTCGGACCCCATCATCGACGTCATCCCGATCATGCGCCGCTTCCAGGACGGCCAGGTGATCACCCAGTTCGACTACCCGACGTCCGAGGGCCTTGGCCTGATCAAGATGGACTTCCTGGGCCTGCGGAACCTGACGATCATTTCCGATGCCCTCGAGAACATCAAAATGAACCGTGGCATCGACCTCGACCTGGAAAACCTGGAGCTCGACGACGCCCCGTCCTACGAACTCCTGGCCCGCGGCGACACCCTGGGCGTGTTCCAGCTCGACGGCGGCCCCATGCGTTCCCTGCTCAAGCTCATGAAGCCTGACAACTTCGAAGACATCTCCGCCGTGCTGGCGTTGTACCGGCCGGGCCCCATGGGCGCCAATGCCCACACTGACTACGCGCTGCGCAAGAACGGGATCCAGGAAGTCATTCCCATCCACCCCGAGCTGGAGGAACCGCTCAAGGAGATCCTCGGCGGCACGTACGGCCTGATCGTGTACCAGGAGCAGGTGATGGCCGTGGCGCAAAAGCTGGCCGGCTACTCGCTGGGCCAGGCAGATATCCTCCGGCGGGCCATGGGCAAGAAGAAGAAGTCGGAACTGGACAAGCAGTTCGCCGGCTTCTCCCAGGGCATGCAGGACAACGGTTACTCCATGGAGGCCGTCAAGACCCTGTGGGACATCCTCCTGCCCTTCTCCGACTACGCCTTCAACAAGGCCCACTCCGCCGCATACGGGGTGATCTCCTACTGGACGGCCTACCTGAAGGCGCACTATGCGCCGGAGTACATGGCTGCACTGCTGACCTCCGTCGGTGACGATAAGGACAAGTCGGCAATCTACCTGAACGAATGCCGCCGCATGGGCATCACGGTGCTTCCGCCGGATGTCAATGAGTCGGCCCTGAACTTCACCCCGGTGGGCAATGACATCCGCTTCGGCATGGGCGCTATCCGCAACGTGGGTGCGAACGCCGTCGATGCCATGGTCACCGCGCGCGAGAGCGAAGGTGCCTACACGTCCTTCAAGGACTTCCTGATGAAGGTTCCGGCGGTGGTGTGCAACAAGAGGACCATCGAATCCCTGATCAAGTCCGGGGCCTTCGACTCCCTGGGCCATCACCGGCGTGCGCTGGCCATGATCCACGAAGAGGCCATCGATTCCGTCATCACCTTGAAGCGGAACGAGGCGATCGGCCAGTTCGACCTCTTTGCGGGCTTTGAGGAAGCCGAATCGGAAGCGTCGCTCAGCATCGAAATCCCGGACCTGCCCGAATGGGAGAAGAAGGACAAACTGTCCTTCGAACGGGACATGCTGGGCCTGTACGTCTCGGACCACCCGCTGCAGGGCCTCGAGGGGCTGTTGAGCCAGCACGCGGAGATGAGCATAACGACCATCATCGGCGAAGACGGGCCGCAGGACGGCGCCATCATCACCATCGCCGGCATGATCACCTCGTTGAGCCGCCGCATCGCCAAAGCCAGCGGCAATGCCTACGCCCGGGCCGAGATCGAGGACCTCGGCGGTTCCATCGAAGTGATGTTCTTCGGCCAGGTCTACGGGCCTATCGCCTCCGTGCTCGCCGAGGACCTGATCGTGGTGGTCAAGGGCCGCCTGCAAAAGCGCGACGACGGCGCCATCACCCTCAACTGCATGGAGTTGTCCGTGCCGGACCTGAGCGAAGGCCTGCACGGGCCGCTGGTCATCACCATGCCCACTTACAAGGCAACCGAGGCAGTGGTGACGGAGCTGGGGGACGTGCTGCGCACGCACCGGGGCAACTCGGAGGTGCGGCTGCACCTCCAGGGCGACACCCGCACGGAAATCATGGGGCTGCCCGTCCACCTGCGGGTGAACCCCAGCCCGTCGCTGTTCGGCGACCTGAAAGTGCTGCTGGGGCCGGCTTGCCTGGACGCCTGACGCAGGGGAGCACGACGCCGGAAGCCGGCTTCCGGCGTCGTCCGCGCCTTTGGCGTCTGGTCGCTTCAGCCCGGACCCGGGACGATGGAGTGCGCTAGATTTCGTAGTCCAGCGGGACAGGCTGTCCGTAGGCGCCCCCATGGTAGAGCAGCGGCGCACCATCGCCGCCCACCTGGCCGTCCACCACCTGGACCACCACCACGGCATTGTTTTCGAACGACAGCCGCATCTGCACCTCGCCGATGAGCCAGCCGGCCACATCCTTCAGGATGGGCACCCCGTGCGGTCCGATTTCCCAGTGGTTCCCCTCGAACCGGTTGCCGGGCCGGGCGAACCGGGCTGCCAGTTCCTGGTTTTCGAGGCCCAGCATGTGCACGCCCAGGAACTGGGTGTTGGCAACGGCGGGCCAGGACCTGGAACTGCGGGCCATGTTGAACGTGAATCGCGGCGGTTTGGCCGACAGGGAGGCCACCGATGTTGCGGTGAATCCGTAGGGCTCGTCCTGGTAGTTCACGGTGATGATGGCGACGCCCGCGGCATGCCGCCGGAACATCTCCCTGAACGTCTGCTCAAAGGGCTCGCTGTTGTCGGTCACCGGAACTCCTGCACTAAGTGGCATATCTCTTTCCCCAAGCGTATTGGCCCGCGGGCCAGGCGGGAAAACACAGAGCCCTTGAACCGCTGACGGGCTCCGCAGGAACCTTTGTTAAGGTGTCTGTCATGACGAACTTTGGCCGCCCCGCGCGGCGGCTGCCCTGGTCCCTGCTGCTGGTCCCGGCGGCGGCAGGCGTTCCGGCCGGGCTCCTCTGGTGGCTGCTTGCCCCGGGCGGCCTGAACCTGATCACCCGGAACCCCGCCCTGGCATCGGGAACGGCACCGTTGGTGTGGCTGCCACGCGACCTGACACTTGCCGGGATTATGGTGCTGGCCGGTTGCCTGCTGGCCGTGTTCCTGGCCGACGGCAAGCGTCCGGACCCCCGGACGGCTCTGCTGGCGGGCCTGGTCGGCGCGGTGGCCGGCAGCCTGGCCGCCTGGGGAACCGGTCTCCTCGCGGCCCGGCTCTGGGGGCCGGCGGTGGACACCTCGGCCAATGCCAGCATCGCCTTCTCGCTCCGGGCGTTGCCGGTGCTGCTGCTGTGGCCGGCTGCCACGGCGGTTTCGGTCTTCGTTTTGGAGTTGGTGGGGATGGCAGGCCGGAAACCCGCCAGCATCCCCGGCGGAACGGCGGGCGGGAACAGCGCCGTAAAATAGTCAGGTGACCACTTCCCCTCAGCCTCCTGCCCCCGCGACTACCGCCGTCGACTTCCGCACCATCGACCTTCGCGGCCGCACCCTGACCCTGGCGGCCCTGCGCGCCGCCGTTCCGCGCGCCAAGGGCCAGACCGTGGCGGACGCCGAGGAAAAGGTCCTGGACATTATCGCCGCCGTCCGGCAGCGCGGCTTCGCGGCGTTGTCTGACCTTGCGTCAAGGTTCGACGGCGTGGATCAGCGCCATCCGCTGGTTCCCCGGGAGGCGATCGCCGCAGCCCTGGACGGTCTTGACCCGAAGGTGCGGGCAGCACTGGAGGAATCCATCAGCCGGGCACGGAAATTCGCCGACCGGCAGCGGCCCCGCAACGTTGACGTCGAACTGGGCGACGGCGCCGTCGTCAGCCAGAACTGGGTCCCCGTAGCGCGCGTTGGGCTGTACGTTCCGGGCGGCCTGGCAGTGTATCCGTCATCGGTGATCATGAACGTGGTGCCGGCGCTGGCGGCAGGGGTGGAATCCATTGCCCTTGCTTCGCCGCCCCAGAAAGAATTCGGCGGCCTGCCGCACCCCACCATCCTCGCCGCTGCGGCGCTGCTGGGTATCACCGAGGTCTACGGCATCGGCGGCGCACAGGCCATCGCCGCGTTTGCCTATGGGGTGGACGCCGGCGACGCGGGCCCCGCACTGGAACCGGTGGACGTGGTGACCGGGCCCGGCAACATCTTCGTCGCCACCGCCAAGCGCCTGGTCAAGGGAGTGGTGGGCATCGATTCGGAGGCAGGAACCACGGAGATCGCCATCCTTGCCGACGACTCCGCCCAACCGGCGCTGGTGGCCGCCGACCTGCTCAGCCAAGCCGAGCACGACCCCAAGGCAGCATCGGTGCTGGTCACCGATTCGGAGCCGTTGGCCATGGCGGTACGGGACGAGCTCGATCGGCAGGCCGCCGCAACCAAGCACTCCGCCCGCGTCCGGGAGGCCTTGTCCGGCCCCCAGTCCGGCGTCGTCCTGGTGGACAACCTGGACCAGGGAATCGCCGCGTGCGATGCCTACGCCGCCGAACACCTGGAGATCATGACGCGGGACGCCGCCGCCGTGGCCGCGCGGATCCGGAATGCCGGCGCGATCTTTGTGGGCGACTACAGCCCCGTCAGCCTGGGGGACTACTGCGCAGGCTCGAACCACGTGCTGCCTACCAGCGGGACCGCTGCGTTCTCGTCCGGGCTCAACGTCACCACGTTCCTGCGCGCCATCCAGGTGGTCAATTACAGCCGGGAGGCCTTGGCGGAGGTCAGCGGCCACATTGTGAGCCTGTCCCGTGCCGAGGACCTGCCGGCCCACGGGGACGCCGTCAGCGCGCGGTTCCCTGCACAGGACTAGCCACTACATATAGGTTGCCGGGCACTACATGTAGTAATTACAGGCTTGTTATTACCCGGGATGCAGCCGTAAACTGGGACGGTAACACTGCGGTCCGGCGGCACTGCCGGTTTCGTTGCCGTTAGACGCCGGAAGGGAAGGGGAAACGCCATGTATTGTCCGTTCTGCCGCAACCCCGATTCCCGCGTCGTTGACAGCCGGATGGCCGATGACGGCTCGGCTATCCGACGCCGGCGCCAGTGCCCCGAATGCGGGCGCCGGTTCACCACCGTCGAAACCACCAGCCTCTCCGTCATCAAGCGCTCCGGCGTGGGCGAGCCGTTCAGCCGCAGCAAAGTGATCAACGGCGTGCGCAAAGCATGCCAGGGCCGGCCGGTCAGCGAAGACGACCTCGCCATGCTGGCCCAGGAGGTGGAAGAGCAGATCCGTTCCTCCGGCGCCGCCGAAATCGACGCGCACGAGGTAGGCCTGGTCATCCTCGGACCGCTCCAGAAGCTGGATGAGGTAGCGTACCTGCGCTTCGCCAGCGTGTACCAGGCATTCGAGTCCCTGGAGGACTTCGAATCGGCTATTGCACTGCTCCGCCACGAAGCCGTGGAAGGCGCCAAGGGCGCCTCCGGCCCGAAGAGCTCCGAGAAGAGCCCGCTCTAAGCTCCGGTGGCGGCAGCGGAGGGGAAGCCGCAGCCGCCACCGGCACCACCTTTACTTGGTGAGCTTGTGCTGCAATGCGATTTCCAGGGCCGCGCCAACGATCCCGGCCTCGTTCCGCAGGACGGCCGGAACAATCGGCGTCCTTAACTTGAGGTTGGGAAGGTACTCGTCCGCGCGCTTGGAGATTCCGCCGCCGACGATGAACAGCTCCGGGGAGAACAGGAACTCCACATGCGAGAAGTACCGCTGCAGCAGCACGCTGTACTCGTCCCATGAGAGCCCGTCCCGTTCGCGGGCCACGGCGGAGGCCTTCGATTCGGCATCGAAGCCGTCGATCTCCAAGTGCCCCAGTTCCGCGTTCGGCACCAGCTTCCCATCGAAAATGAAGGCGGAGCCGATGCCCGTGCCCAGGGTGATGACCAGGACGGTGCCGGCGACACCCTCGCCGGCACCGTACCGGGCTTCGGCCAGGCCGGCGGCATCGGCGTCGTTGATGACCTCCACGGGGCGGCCCAGCCGCTCGGTGAGGAGGGCGTCAATGTCCGTATCCAGCCAGCTCTTGTCCACGTTGGCGGCGGAGTGGACCACGCCGTGCTGGATGATGCCGGGGAAGGTCACGCCCACGGGGGAGCCGGCCTCCGGGGCCTCGGGGCGCGCAGAGAGCTCGGCGACTACCAGGGCCACTGCTTCGGCAACGGCCTCGGGCGTGGCGGGCTGCGGGGTGGGCACCCGGAAACGCTCACCCAGGAGCTTGCCCTTCTTCAGGTCGACAATGCCGCCCTTGATGCCCGTACCGCCGATGTCGATGCCGATCAGTGGTGCGTTCTTGTGCGACTTCTCGTCCTTCTTGGCCAATGGGATTCCGTTCTAGGCTGGGGCGGGCAGGGAAGGGGCGGCCGGGGGCAGCCCCACAACAGGGTGGGTCCTGCACCGGCATCGGATGCCGTGTGCGGGCAGGGGACAGACTACGGCAGGGTGAGGATTTCCGCGCCGGTCTCGGTAACCAGCAGGGTGTGCTCGAATTGGGCGGTGCGCTTGTGGTCGCGGGTCACCACGGTCCAGTCATCGCTCCACATGTCCCATTCGACGGTGCCGAGGGTGAGCATCGGTTCGATCGTGAACACCATCCCCGTTTCGATCACGGTGTTGTAGGCGGGGGCGGCGTCGTAGTGCGGGATGATCAGTCCGGTGTGGAAAGCCTCGCCGACACCGTGGCCGGTGAAGTCCCGCACCACACCGTAGCCGAAACGCTTGGCGTACGACTGGATGGCGCGGCCGATCACGTTGATTTCCCGGCCCGGTGACACCGCCTTGATGGCCCGGTTGAGCGACTCCTGGGTGCGCTCCACCAGGAGCCGTGATTCCTCGTCCACGTCACCCACCAGGAACGTGTAGTTCGTGTCGCCGTGGACCCCGTTGATGAAGGCGGTGATGTCGATGTTCAGGATGTCGCCGTCCTGGACCACGGTGCTGTCCGGGATGCCGTGGCAAATGACCTCGTTCAGCGACGAGCACAGGGACTTGGGGAATCCGCGGTAGCCGAGCGTGGAGGGGTACGCGTGGTGGTCCAGCAGGAATTCGTGGCCCACCCTGTCCAGCTCATCGGTGGTGACACCGGGCTGGATGTGCTTGCCGACCTCCACGATGGCCTGGGCCGCGATCCGCCCGGCGACGCGGATCTTCTCGATCGTTTCGGCGGACTTGACCTCCGAACCCGTGAATTTGGCCGGGGCAGGCTTGCCGACGTACTCCGGACGGGGGATGGACGCCGGGACGGAACGCTGCGGGCCTACGGTACCCGGGGTGAGGGTTCCGGTGGGTGCAGTAGAGGCAAGGGAAGGCATAGATTGATCATATAAGGCACCGCAGAACGCCTAACAACCGACAAGCGGCGGAGGGCACACGTAAGTGTTTGTGTTACGTGGATCACCCCGCGGCTTTCCTGTCGCCGGAACGAGGAGCAACGATGACTGAGTACTGGTTCAACGTCAACACCCACGAAGTGGAAGAAGACCGGCTCTCCGACTGGAGCCAGCTCATTGGGCCCTACAAGACCCGGGAAGAAGCCGAACACGCCATCGAGAAGGTCAAGGCGCGCAACGAGGCCTGGGAAAAGGGCGACGACGACTGACCGGTTGGGTGGGCAGGCCGGCCGGGTGCCGGCCCGCCTGTTCCGCCCGCGTCGGCGGGGTGACGTTGAAAGCTAGAAGGAGTGTTCCGGGCCGGGGAACTGGCCGGAGCGGACGTCGTCGCCGTAGGCGGTGGCGGCGTCGAGCAGGGTGGTGCGCAGGTCCGCGTACTGTTTGACGAACTTGGCCATCCGGCCGCCCCGCAGGCCGGCCATGTCCTGCCAGACAAGGACCTGGCCCGTGGTCGCGTTCCCGGCGCCAATGCCGATGGTGGGGACGTCCACGGCAGCGTCCACCGCGGCCGCGGTGTCGGCCGGGACCATTTCCATGAGCACGCAGAATGCGCCTGCGTCGGAGAGGGCGCGGGCATCGTCGATCAGGCGTTGGGCGTCGTCGCCCCGGCCCTGCACGCGGTATCCGCCCAGTGCGTGTTCGCTTTGCGGGGTGAAACCGATGTGGGCCATGACCGGGATGCCCGCCTGCACCATTGCTCGCACCGTTGGGGCGTAGTACGCGCTGCCCTCGATTTTCACAGCATGCGCCAGGCCTTCCTTCAAAAAGCGGACACCGGTGGCGACGGCCTGTTCGGCACTGACTTCGTAGCTGCCGAAGGGCAGGTCCGCGACCACCATGGCGCGCTTCGCGGTCCTGGCCACGGCGCGGCACAGCGGCAGCAGTTCGTCCACGGTGACCGGAAGGCTGGTTTCGTTGCCGTAGACGTTGTTCGAGGCCGAATCACCGACCAGCAGCACTTCAATGCCGGCAGCGTCAAAGATCTCCGCCGTATATTGCTCGTAGGCGGTGAGCATGGCGAACCTGGTGCCGTCCCGCTTGGCCTGCTGCAGGTGGTGGATCCGGACCTTGGCCGGTTTTCGTCCGGCGGCAGGAGCCTCGTGCTGGCCGGGTCCGCTGCCGTACGGGGCGGGTACTTCGGCGGACGCGCTGGAGTCGGAGCTGTTGCTGGTGGCCATGGGATGAGCGTAGTGCGGGACCTGCCGTGCTTTCTACCGCAGCCGGTTCCGGGCAAAGGTGATTAGCGTCATAGCGGCCGTGCCGGAACGCCGTTGACGTCCGGCACGGAAGCCGCCAGGGCACCTCCCGGACCGCTCCGGAGGTTAATGCTGTGTTACGCACGGCTCAGGCTCAAGCATCGGCGCCGAATGATTAGTACAGTGTTGATGAACTGCTGCCGGCTTTCCCCTTTGCGCGGGCCCCGGAGCATGAACGTTGACCGGAGAAGAGGCCATCATGGACCGCCAGCAAGAATTTGTCCTGCGCACGATCGAAGAGCGCGACGTACGTTTCGTGCGCCTGTGGTTCACCGACGTCGTGGGATCGCTGAAGTCCGTAGCCCTGGCGCCCGCCGAGGTCGAGGGCGCCTTCGAGGAAGGCCTTGGCTTCGACGGCTCCGCCATCGAAGGGCTGGCCCGGGTCTTCGAATCCGACATGCTGGCCCAGCCCGATCCGTCCACCTTCCAGATCCTGCCCTGGCGTGGCGAGACGGAACAGACCTCGCGCATGTTCTGCGACATCCTCACTCCCGACGGCGAACCCTCGGCAGCGGACCCCCGCAACGTCCTTAAGCGCACGCTGGCCAAGGCCGCGGACATGGGCTTCACGTGCTACACCCACCCCGAAATCGAGTTCTACCTCCTGAAGTCCCAGGAACCGGGCCCGAACGGTGCACCGGTGCCGGTTGACGAGGGCGGCTACTTCGACCATGTCCCGGGTGGCGTGGCCCAGGACTTCCGCCGCACCGCCGTAACCATGCTGGAATCGGTGGGCATCTCGGTGGAATTCAGCCACCACGAGGCCGGACCCGGACAGAACGAGATCGACCTCCGCTACGCCGACGCCCTGCAGACGGCGGACAACATCATGACCTTCCGTACCGTGATCAAGGAAGTGGCCCTGCAGCAGGGCACGTACGCCACCTTCATGCCCAAGCCGTTCACCGACCACCCGGGCTCCGGCATGCACACGCACTTCTCCCTGTTCGAAGGCGATACCAACGCGTTCTTCGAAGCCGGCGCCGAGTTCCAGCTGTCCAAGACGGCCCGGCAGTTTATTGCCGGCATCCTCAAGCACGCCCCGGAATTCACCGCCGTCACCAACCAGTTCGTCAACTCCTACAAGCGCCTTTGGGGCGGGGGCGAGGCTCCGAGCTACCTGAGCTGGGGTCACAACAACCGGTCCGCGCTGGTCCGCGTGCCGCTGTACAAGCCGGGCAAGGGCCAGTCCGCACGGATCGAATACCGTGGAATCGACTCAGCGGCCAACCCCTACCTGGCCTACGCCGTCCTGCTTGGTGCAGGCCTGAAGGGCATCGAGGAAGGCTACGACCTGCCTGCGGCGGCCGAGGACGACGTCTGGTCGCTGAGCTCGGCCGAACGGCGCGCCATGGGCCACGATCCGCTCCCGGCCAGCCTGCACGATGCCATCCGTTCCATGGAAGATTCCGAACTGATGCCGCAGATCCTGGGCGAACAGGTCTACGAGCACTTCCTGCGCAACAAGCGAGCCGAATGGCAGGACTACCGCCTGCAGGTGACGCCCTACGAGCTGCAGCGCAACCTCGGCATTCTCTAGGTGCCCGGCGTGAGCCTGGCACGCCGCCTCATCGCGGCCGGATTCAGCGACCTGGAGAAGGGCGAACGGTTCCTGGCCGCGCGCGAACTCGAGGGGCTGGACCAGGACAGGCTCTTCGCCGGACTGCAGCTTGCTGCCAGCCCGGACACTGCACTGCAGTCCTTGGTCCGGCTGATCGAAAGGCACCCGCAGCTCCGGGACCTGGCGGGCGCCGAACTGGAGGCCAGCGAACCGCTGTACCGCGTCCTGGGAGCCTCCGAAGCGCTGGGGGAGTTCCTCATCCGGCACCCCGAACACCTGGCCGCATTCCGGGTCCGGGCCGGCCCCGAACCGCTGCCCGCCGATCCTGACAGGCTGCGGGCAACACTCCTGCAGTCAGTGGGTGCCGACCCGCGCGCCGCCCGCCCCGTCGCCGCAGTGACCGGCGCCGACGCCTATGCCGCCCTGCGCACGGCGTACCGGCGCGGCCTGGTGGACCTGGCCGTCAAGGACCTCTGCGCCGCCGATCCGCTGGACTTCCTGCCGTCCGTGGGCCGTGAACTGGCGGACCTCGCGGCCGCTGCCATCGAAGCCGCCCTCGCGGTGTCACGCGCCGAAGCGGCCGGCCAGTTCGGCGCCGCCGACGTCGCGGACGTGGGCCTCGCCGTCATCGGCATGGGCAAATGCGGAGCCCGCGAGCTTAACTACATCTCCGACGTCGACGTCATCTACGTGGTGGACGCCGGAAGCCTGGAAGACGCGCACGCCAACACTATCGGCACCGCCCTGGCCAGCGGCATTTCGCGGGCCATCTCGTCGGTGGCACGGGAGCCCGGGCTGTGGGAGGTGGACGCGAACCTCCGTCCGGAAGGGAAATCCGGTCCGCTGGTCCGCACCCTCGCCTCGCACGAAACGTACTACGCCAGGTGGGCTGAAAGCTGGGAATTCCAGGCGCTGCTGAAAGCACGGGCCATGGCCGGCGACGCCGCGTTGGGCCGGCGGTACGAGGAAGCCGTGGCACCGCTGATCTGGAACTCGGCGGGGCGCGAAGGCTTCGTTGAATCCGTCCAGGCCATGCGGCGAAGGGTGACCGAGCACATCCCGCCCGCGGAGGAACAGCGGCAGATCAAGCTGGGCCGCGGCGGGCTTCGTGACGTCGAATTCACCGTCCAGCTCCTTCAGCTGGTGCACGGCAAGGCTGATGAGTCATTACGACGACGGGACACCACCTCCGCGATCGCCGCGTTGTCCGCCGGGGGGTACATCGGCCGGTCTGACGCCGCCGCGTTCGACAATGCCTACAGGTACCTGCGCCTGCTGGAACACCGGATCCAGTTGTTCCAGCTGCGCCGTACCCACCTCATGCCAGTGGCGGAGCCGGCCCTGCGCTCCCTGGCCAAGGCCGTGCTGGGACCATTCTCCAATGAGCGGCCCGGACCCGACGCACTGCTGTCCGCGTGGCAGCGGACCAAACGCTCGGTCCGGGAACTGCACGAACGCATTTTCTACCGGCCGCTGCTGAACACGGCAGCCAAGCTCAGCACCGAGGACGCAAAGCTGACGCCGGAAGCCGCCCAGGGGCGCCTTGCCGCCCTCGGCTACCGCGACCCGCAGGGGGCGATGCGCCACATCGAGGCGCTGACGGCCGGAGTCAGCCGCCGCGCGGCGCTCCAGCGGCAGCTGCTGCCCATCCTGCTGGACTGGCTCGCCGAGGGGGTCGACCCCGACGCCGGCCTCCTCGCGTTCCGGCGCGTCAGCGAGGCGCTCGGCACCACGCACTGGTACCTGGGCATGCTCCGGGACTCCAACGCCGCCGCTGAACGACTGTGCCATATGCTCTCCAACTCCCGGCTGATCGCCGACCTGCTGGAAGTATCGCCGGAGTCCGTGGCATGGCTGGGGCAGGACAAGGACCTGGTGCCGGTGGGCTTCGAAGCCCAGTGGCATGAAATCACCGCCAAAATGTCCCGGCACGCGGACCCGGAGAGCGCTATGCGCCTGATCCGCCTGATCCGGCGCCGGGAGATCCTGCGCATTGCCATCGCCGACTCGGCGGGCCTCCTTGACCAGGACCAGGTGGGCCGGGCGCTGGCGGATACGGACCGTGCGGCGGTCCTGGGCGCACTCAGGGTGGCAGAGGGGATCGTTTCCGCCGGCGGGCCACTGAAGACCACCGTCCTGGTGGTCGCCATGGGACGCCAGGGCGGCCGGGAGATCGGCTACGGCTCCGATGCCGATGTCATGTACGTGCACCGGGCCCTCCCGGGCTTCACGGAGGCCGAGGCACAGGAACAGGCCACCCGCCTCGTCGCAAAGGTCTCCAGCCTGCTCACCCAGCCATTGAAACCGGCCATCATGGCCGAACGCGTGCTCCAGATGGATGCCGACCTCCGGCCGGAGGGCAAGAACGGGGCCATGGTGCGCTCCTTGGACTCCTTCGCCGAGTACTACCGCAGGTGGTCCCTGGTGTGGGAGGCGCAAGCACTGCTGCGGGCACGTCCGATGGCCGGCGACGATGCACTCGCCGCCGATTTCCTGGACCTGATCGATCCCATCCGGTATCCGGCGTCGCTGTCCGACCAGGACGTGCGTGAGATCCGGCGCATCAAGGCCAGGGTTGAATCGGAGCGGCTGCCGCGCGGCGCCGACCCCGCACGGCACCTGAAGCTGGGCCGCGGCGGCCTAAGCGACGTTGAGTGGCTGGTGCAGCTGCTGCAGCTCCAGCACGCCGGGAAGCATCCGGAACTGCGAACCACGTCCACACTGGAAGCCCTGTCCGCAGCGGCCGGCCTGGGGCTGCTGGACGATTCCGACGCGGTTCTCCTGGCAGATGCCTGGCGACTGGCAAGCCGGATCCGGTCCGCCAACGTCATCTGGAGCGGCAAGGCCTCTGACCTCCTGCCATCCTCCCGCCGGGACCTGGAAGCCGTAGCGCGCTGGTGCGGCTACGAGCCGGGCCGGGCCGCAGCGCTGGAAGAGGACTACCTGAGGGTGAGCCGGCGGGCCCGGGCGGTCTTTGAACGCGTCTTCTATGGGCAATGAGGATCCGGGCTGGGTCTGGCTCATCCCGCTCCGCGACCTCGACCCGGACGCCCGCGCCATCCAGCTCGGTGCCGTTGCCGGCCTGGGGCTGCTGCCAGGCCAAGAGCGCTTCGTCGGCGACCCCCTGCGCATGGCACTGGCAGGGCTGGAAGAAGAATCCCGGCGCCCGTACGTCGTGGAGTCCTCCGGGTCCGCCGTTGGGGTGTTGACGCTACAGATGGGCGCCGCTCGGCTGGCCGGTTGGCGCGACGACGATTCAGCCTGGCTGCTTCGCGGTTTCCTCATTGACCGCAGGTTCCAGGGAAAAGGGCTGGGGACGCTCGCCGCCGTTGCCGCCGTGGACGCCGCCCGGCGGCTCACCGACCGGCACCACAGCGGTGAGGCCGGCGTCGTCCTGTCCGTCAACGAGGCAAACCTGGCAGGACTGTCCGCCTACCGGCGGGCCGGTTTCGCCGATGCCGGACAGTACCTGGGTGGCTCCGCGGGGCCGCAACGGACCATGTTCCACCGTTTCGGCTGCGCGGCGCGGCCGTAACTCGCCGGACCGGCATTGCGCTCAGCAAGCGTTTGCCCGATCATGTGGATTGGCGGTGTTCTTCAACCTTGTTGGGGGGAAGGCTGTACTGAGTCTTCGTCTCGGGGGGCATTCGTCAGGGGGTCCGGCTCCCGGTCTCAGCACGTCTGGAGCCGGGCCCCCACCTTTCCGCCCACCGTTCCCGCGGGCTTGCGCCAGGGGACGGAAAAAGGCGGCAACCGGATGGTTCCGGTGGCCGCCTTTTTCGTTAGGTCAGCAGGCCTGGCAGGCAGGCTGCCGGCTAGACGCCGTAGTAGAGCTCGAACTCGTAGGGGTTCGGGCGCAGCGACAGCGGGCGGATCTCGTTCTCGTACTTGTACTCGATCCAGGTGTCGATCAGGTCCTGGGTGAAGACGCCGCCGGCCTGCAGGAACTCGTTGTCCTCGCGCAGCGCCTCCAGGGCTTCCTCCAGCGTGCCCGGAGCCTTCGGGATGTCCTTGGCTTCCTCGGCCGGGAGCTCGTAGAGGTCCTTGTCGATCGGAGCCGGCGGCTCAATGCGGTTGCGGATGCCGTCGATGCCGGCCATCAGCTGGGCCGCGAACGCCAGGTACGGGTTGGAGGAGGGGTCCGGAGCGCGGAATTCGATGCGCTTGGCCTTGGGGTTGGAGCCCGTGATCGGGATACGGATACCAGCGGAGCGGTTGCCCTGCGAGTAGACCATGTTGACCGGTGCTTCGAAGCCCTTGACCAGGCGGCGGTAGGAGTTCACCGTGGGGTTGGTGAAGGCCAGGACGGCGGAGGCGTGCTTGAGCAGGCCGCCGATGTACCAGCGGGCGGTGTCGGACAGGCCGGCGTAGCCCTTCTCGTCGTAGAACAGCGGCTCGCCGCCGTTCCACAGCGACTGGTGGCAGTGCATGCCCGAGCCGTTGTCACCGAAGACGGGCTTGGGCATGAAGGTGACGGACTTGCCCCAGGCGTCCGCGGTGTTCTTGATGACGTACTTGAACTTCTGCAGGTCATCGGCCGCGTGGGTCAGGGTGGTGAACTTGTAGTTGATCTCGGCCTGGCCGGCGGAGCCGACTTCGTGGTGGCTGCGCTCGACCTCGAGGCCGGCTTCGTCCAGGGCAACGCACATGGCATCGCGCAGGTCGGCCTGCTTGTCGGTGGGGGAGACCGGGAAGTAACCACCCTTGACCGGGGTCTTGTAGCCCAGGTTGCCGCCCTCTTCCTCGCGGCCGGTGTTCCAGTGGGCTTCCTCGGAGTCGATCTTGTAGAAGCTGCCCTGCGGGGAGGACTGGTACTGGACGTTGTCGAACACGAAGAACTCGGCTTCGGGAGCGAAGAACGCGGTGTCGGCGATGCCGGTGGAGGCCAGGTAGGCTTCTGCCTTCTCGGCCACGCCGCGGGGGTCGCGGTGGTACGGGTCGCCGGTGCGCGGGTTCACGATCGAGAAGTTCAGCGCGAGGGTCTTCTCCATGCGGAAGGTGTCCAGGAACGCGGTGGTCACGTCCGGGATCAGCTGCATGTCAGATTCGGCAATGCCCTGGAATCCGCGGATGGAGGAACCGTCGAAGAGCTGGCCGTTGACGAAGAAATCGGCGTCAACACTCTTGGCGGGGACGTTGAAGTGCTGCTGGACGCCCGGAAGATCGGTGAAGCGGATATCGACGAACTTTACATCTTCGTCCTTGATGAACTTGAGGACTTCGTCCGCAGTCTTGAACATCTATGCTCCTAACGCATATGTAAATATCTGGCATGCAAGCCATGTGGTCCAGCGCAATCCAAAGGCAGGGAGAACGCAAGGTTTTCCCTGCTGGTACACCTGCCGTGGGGATTTGCTTGAAACTTCTCACAGCCTATGGATCAGGCATTTCCCGTCCGTGTCCGCATTGTTTCGGGCAGGTTACAGAATGCCCTGCTATGGAAACGCTATCGCCCGTCCACAGTGTGGTCCAACCCCATCCACACTGTGGGCGCCCCTGCCGGCCGCAGGGCCGGTAGGCTTGGACGGTGGTAGATCGCAAAGACATTGGCTCCTGGCTCAGCGGACCGGACACCTCCGGCGTCTCGAAATATCCGGGCGAGCGGCTGGGCCTGCCGGAGTCCGGTCCCGGCTCCATCGCACGGGCAGGGCGGCGGATCGTCGCGATCATGATCGACTGGGGCATTGCGCTGCTGATCAGCAATTTCGCCTTCGGTGGCGACTCCTGGGCGACGCTCGGGGTCTTCGCGATCGAGCAGATCCTGCTGGTGGGAACCCTCGGCTACAGCATCGGCCACCGGGTGATGGGCATCGCCGTGGTGAGGCCCGGCGGCGGTACCCCGGGACCGCTCGCGGCCCTGGTGAGGACGGTGCTGCTCTGCCTGGTCATCCCCGCCGTCATATTCGACCCCGACCAGCGCGGCCTTCATGACAAGGCCATGAATACGCTGCTGGTCCGCCGGTAGCCGCTGCCCTTGCTAGGTGCGGCTGGATGTGAGGCGGGCCGGGGTGCCCTCCGGCGCGGGGGCGCCAAGGTAGCCGCGGCGTCCGGCCCAGCGCTCGAACAGGATGGTCGCGAACGGGAAGATCGCGGAGAAGCCCGCCAGCGCCGCCACCCGGAAAGGCCACCGCTGCACACGCCATAGCGTGAGCGCTGCCAGGCCGTAGCCGATGAACAGCGCGCCATGGACCGGGCCCGCCACCTGGACGCCAACTTCGGTGGTTCCGGCGATCCATTTGAAGTACATCCCGGCCAGCAGTGCTGCCCAGCTGCAGGCTTCGGCGATGGCGAGGATCCGGAAAGCCCGGATCACGGTGGTCCTCAGCGGCATGGTGGTGTTCCTGTCGTTGGTAGGTGCACGGTCCGTCATACGGTGGCCGCCGCGTGGGCGGCAAGAAAAACGCCCCGGCAGCCGGCTGTGCCGGTTCCGGGGCGTTCGGCCAGCTAGCGTCCGCGGTTGGGACGGGCCTTGTACGGGTCGATGCCCTTGGGGATCGGCAGCCGGGTGCCCATGGAGGCAATGCGCTTGGACACGGTGCTGACCTCCAGCTTGGTCAGTTCGTTCTTCATCTTGCCCATCTTCTTGGCCACCTGGCTCAGCGGGACCTGGCCTTCGCCGTGCCCGGTCTGGATCGTATGGACCGGAACGTTGGGCAGGATCCGTGCGAGGCGCTTGCGCTCGGCATCCAACAGGGGCTTCACGCGGTGGGTGGGGCCTTCACTGACAAGGACGACGCCGGGACGGCCTACCGCACGGAACACGGCATCCTGCGTCCGGGGGTTGACAGCCACAGGCTGTTCCTCGGTGATCCAGCCACGCCGCAACGTGCCCAGCGCGGCACCGGAGGCGCCGGGCTGGTTTTCGATTTGCGCGAACGCTGCGCGTTCGGCACGGCGGGAGAGAATGAAGGTGGCCGCCAGCAGGCCCAGCGGAATACCGATGATCAGGCCGGTGATCCAGTTATCCAGCCAGAAGCCCACCAGGAAGCTCACGGCTACAACGCCCAGGAACACCAGGAGCATCAGCCACGGAACCATGGGGTCGTGGCGGCGGGTCATGGTGAAGACCTCGCCGATCTGCTTGAGCCTGCTGGGCTTCTTGGCCTTCGCTTCCTTCGGCTTGCGCGAGAACAGGCCGCGCTTCACCGCGCTTGGGCCCGCCGGGGTGGAGTTGCTGGAGTCAGGGGATTTAGCCATAGTGCCTCAATTCTACGTGACTTAAACGCCAAGGCCGGACGCCGGAATCGTCCGGTGTCCGGCCTGGGGCCAGCCAGTGCGGGGGCGCGTCAGGAATGCGCTCCGAGGAGGGTGCTGGCTTCTTGGCGGGTGGTGCCGGAGTCTTGGATGCCGTCGGCGATGTGGGCGAGTTCGGCGGGGATGTCGCGGCCTTTTTTGCGCATGGCGGTGGCCCAGAGGCGGCCGGCGCGGTAGGAGGAGCGGACCAGGGGGCCGGACATGACGCCGAGGAAGCCGATGTCCTGGGCTTCGTGCTGGAGGTCGACGAATTCCTGGGGTTTGACCCAGCGGTCCACGGGGAGGTGGCGTTCGGAGGGGCGGAGGTATTGGGTGATGGTGATCAGGTCGCAGCCGGCCTCGTGCAGGTCGCGGAGGGCTTCGGAGATTTCCTCGCGGGTTTCTCCCATGCCCAGGATGAGGTTGGATTTGGTGACCATGCCCAGGTTGCGGCCCTGGGTGATGACGTCCAGGGAGCGGTCGTAGCGGAACGCGGGGCGGATGCGTTTGAAGATCCGGGGCACGGTTTCGACGTTGTGGGCGAAGACTTCGGGGGCGGAGTCGCAGATCGCTTTGATGTGGTCGGGGTTGCCGGAGAAGTCGGGGATGAGCAGTTCCACGCCGGTGCCGGGGTTCAGTTCGTGGATCTTGCGGACGGTTTCGGCGTAGAGCCAGACGCCTTCGTCTTGGAGGTCGTCGCGGGCCACACCGGTGACGGTGGCGTAGCGCAGTTGCATGGACTGGACGGAGCGGGCCACCTTGGTGGGTTCGAACATGTCCACAGGGGAGGGTTTGCCGGTGTCGATCTGGCAGAAGTCGCAGCGGCGGGTGCATTCGGACCCGCCGATCAGGAAGGTCGCTTCCTTGTCTTCCCAGCATTCGAAGATGTTCGGGCAGCCGGCCTCTTCACAGACGGTGTGCAGGCCTTCCTTTTTGACCAAGTTCTTCAGCCCGACGAACTCCGGGCCCATCTGGACCTTGGCCTTGATCCATTCCGGCTTCCGCTCCACCGGAACGGCAGCATTGCGCTGCTCGATCCGCAGCATCTTCCGGCCTTCAGGTGCCAATGTCACAGTAGAGCTCCTTCAGGGCTCGAAACCAATGCTTCTTCGTGCTTGTGGAATTCCTCCACGAACCGGTCCACAATATGGGCCGGACGGATGTCCTGTCCTGTTTCCAAGGACATGGTGGTCACGCCTGCATCGGTGATGCCGCAGGCAATGATCTGGCCGTAGGGGGCGAGATCGTTGCTGCAGTTGATGGCGATGCCGTGCATGGTGACGCCGTTCAAGACCCGGATGCCGATGGCGGCGATCTTGCGGTCGGGACCGTTGGCGTCCGCCTTGATCCAGACGCCCGCGCGACCCTTGATGCGTTCCGCCTTGATGCCGTAGTCCGCCATGACCGTGATCATGATGTCTTCGAGGCGTTCCACGTAGTCGCGGATGCCGGCACGGTTCTTCAGCTTCAGGATGGGGTAGGCCACCAGTTGCCCGGGGCCGTGCCAGGTGAGTTTGCCGCCGCGGTCCACCGCGACGACCGGCGTGCCGTCAAACGGCCGTTCGTGGTCCTCGGTGAGCTTGCCGGCTGTATAAACGGCTGCGTGCTCCAGGAGCAGGACTGTGCTGGGGGCAACTCCGGCGACAACCTTGTCATGGAGCTCGCGCTGGGCTTCCCAGCCTTCCATGTAGTCAACGAAGTCGGGGGCAAGACCCAGCTGTGAAAACTCAAGAGTCATGGAATCCAGCTTAGACCCCGAAGCCGTCCCGGCCCGGTTTAGTGTCCAAGCTCACCGGCGGGCACCCAATGTGACTGCAGCGGCCACGGCCTGTGGATAACTTCTGCAGCCCGCCCCGGATTCCGATAGACATGGAGCATGGATGGTGCACAAGCTCCCGAAGTCCCGGGCTACGACGTCGGCCGGCTGCTTGGCCGCGGCGGCAGCGCGGATGTCTGGCTGGCCACGGAACAGCGCACGGGCAGGGACTTTGCGCTGAAGTGCTTCCGTGCCCCGGACGGCAGAGCCCGGGACGAGGCCATGCGGGAGGAGGAAGTGCGAAGGGAAATCCTCATCCTCAGTGTCTTGGACCACCCGCACCTCATCAGGGCCCACGATGCCGTGCGCGTCGCCGGGCCTGCGCCGGGGACGGCCCTGACCATGGACTTCGCCGCTGGCGGTTCGCTGGCGCAGTTGGTGGCATCCCGGGGCAGGCTCAGCGTGGGAGAAAGCGTCACCGTCCTGACTCCCGTTGCGCAGGCCCTGGGATACCTGCACGCCCAAGGCTTCACGCACTCGGACGTGGCGCCCGGGAATATCCTGTTCACCGGGCAGGGGAAACCGATGTTGTCCGACGTCGGTGTGGCCCGGATGCTCGGCGATCCTGGCCGGGCAGAGACGGCTGGAACCGGCGGCTTCGTTGACCCGTCGCCGGTTGATGCCGCCGGCGCAGGGCTTCAGCCAGGGCGCGATGTGTTCTCGCTGGCTGCGATTGGCTGGTTTTGCCTGACCGGTGCAGTGCCCGGCCGCACGCTGGACCGCCCGCCGCTGTCCTTGCTGGTTCCCGGTGTCCCGAAGGAGCTTGCCGCAGCCCTCGAACAAGGGTTGAACGAGGACCGCCGGCTGCGGCCTACTGCCATGGCGCTGGGTACTGCCGTCTTCCGCAGCGCGGAGGCGCTGCCTCTTGACCTCTCGGGTGCCGTCCATCCCACGGTCCTTCCGGAGCTGCTCACCCGCCGCAGTATCCCGGCCGAAGCGAAGGGTTCCGCGCTGGGCACGAGACTCCGGAAAGTGCGGCGGCGGCTCTCGACCTTGCGGTGGCCGGGCCCGGCAGCGGGGGCCCGGATCCGGCCCTTTCCTTCGCCCCAGGCCGAAGCAACGTCACATGGGAAGCATGCGGGCGCCCCTGCCGGGGTCCGGGCACTGCATATCCCGCGGCTGCCGGCCCGGCTCGCCTTGCCGGCAGTGGGCGTGGCGGCGGCTGGGATGTGGTGGCTGGCCGCTTCCGCCGGCGCCGGACCGTGGCTCGGCGACTCCGCTCCGGGCATGCCGTCCGCTGCCGGCGTTCCGCAAGGACCGGCCGCGCCAGGCCATGACGCCGGGCGTAGCCCCGTCGACGTGCTGGCCGAGGCCCGGCAGCAAGCTGCGGCTGCCGATCCTGCGGTGGCTGTTCGGGGGCTGGCCGCGCTGCGGGATCATGCCTTCAATACCGGGAGTGTGGATCTGCTGTCCGCCGTCAACGCGCCCGGATCGCCCGCCGCGGCCGCTGACCAGGACATTGCCGGGCCATTGGGTGCTTCCCGCCAGCGCCTCGACGGTTTCGCCACGATGGTCTCGGAGGTCACGCCCGAATCCGGGTCGACGCAGGACCACGCCGTCGTGCGCTTGACCTCCGCCTCCTCGGGTTACCAGGCCGTGGGCCCGGAGAACGAGGTGCTGGCGACAGGGCCGGCCAGCCCGGCGCAGCGGCTCAGGCTGGTCCTGGTGTCCGTGGACGGCCGGTGGAAGATCAGCAACATCCTTCCGGGCGGCTGATGACGCGCCCGCGGGCAGGGCTGCCGCACCAGTGCCCCTGGTCAGCCGGCGTTGTCCTTCCCGACCACCCAGCGGGCTGCGGCGTCAAGGTTCCCGTGCTGCCACTGGAAGCCGGCAGCCGACAAAACTGCAGGCTCAATCCGCTGGCTGAACAACAGAAGCTCTTCAGCGAGCCCGGGCATCACGGTCCGCAGCACGGGCGCCGGAACCCGCAGCACGGCAGGCCGGTGCAGTGCGCGCGCCAGCGCCGCAACGATCGCATTGACGTCCGCCTGCCCGGGGGCCGCGACATTTACCGGCCCCGCCACCTGGGATTCGAGGAGGAACAGGAAGGCGGCCGAGACATCCGGAAGCGTCACCCACGGCCAGAACTGGCGGCCGTTTCCGAACGGGCCGCCCACGCCCAGCCGCAACAGCGGGAGCAGCTTGCCCAGTGCTCCGCCGGAACGGCTGAACACCACCCCGGTGCGGGGCGTCACGACGCGAACACCCTCGGGCGCCAGGTTGGCTTCGCGTTCCCACTCGATGCAGATCTGTGCCAACGTGCCTGAACCGGCAGGTGCGTCCTCGCGCAGGACCGTGTTGCCGGCGTCGCCGTAATAGCCTGACGCTGATTGGCTGATGAAGGTGGCAGGCGGGGTTTCAAGCTGCGCCATGGCCTGCACCAGGGTCCTGGTGGGTGCCAGCCGCGAACTGAACAGTTCCTCGACCCTGCGCCGCGTCCAGGGCTTGTCGCCGATGCCGGCGCCGGCCAGGTTGACGACGGCGTCGGCGCCGGCAAGGGCGCCGGGGTCCAGGACGCCGGCCGCCGGATCCCACCTGATCTCTGATGCTCCCGCAGGTTGTCGGCGGACCAGTGTCACCACCGAGTGGCCGGCGTCGCGGAAGGCTGCGGACATGGAGGTGCCGATGAGCCCGGAGGCGCCGGCCATGACGATGTGCATGGTCCATCTCACCACGCCAGCGCGGCTCCGGCACCTCCCGCGGGGGCAGGCGGTGGTTGACTATGATCGAACGATGACTTCCTCGAGCTACTTCCGTTTCCCGCATCTGCACGGCGACCTGGTCACATTCGTGGCCGAGGACGACGTCTGGATCGCGCCCCTGGACGGCGGCCGGGCCTGGCGCGTCTCGTCCCTCCAATTACCCGCCCGCAACCCGCGGTTCACCCCGGACGGCAAGCGGCTGGTGTGGACGGTGGTGCAGGGCACGGCGCCGGAGGTTGTCTCGGCACAGGTCGACGGCGGCGGATACCGGCAGCTCACCTACTTCGGGCACAGCAGCACCAGGGTCAAGGGGTTCACCGCCGGCGGTTCCGTGGTGGTCACCAGCGCATTCCGGCAGGCCGAAAGCCGGCACACCTACGCCTACAGTGTCCCGATGGACGGCGGGTGGGCGCAGGAACTGCCGTACGGCCCGGTTGAATCGGTTGCGTTCGGCCCCGAGGTGGGCGACGAACGTCCGGTGGTGCTGGGGACCGTGCTGTCCCGCGAACCGGCATGGTGGAAGCGGTACCGCGGCGGTACCGCCGGAAAGCTGTGGATCGACAACGACGGCAACGGCGAATTCGAACGGCTGCTGCCCGACCTGGACGGCAATCTCGCCGACCCCCTGTGGGTGGATGGCCGGATCGCCTTCCTCTCCGACCATGAGGGCTACGGCAACCTCTACTCGGTGCTGCCCAACGGACAGGACCTGCGCCGGCACACCGACCACCAGGACTTCTACGTCCGGCACGCCGCCACCGACGGCAAACGGGTCATCTTCGAATCCGCCGGTGAACTTTGGGTCTTGAGTGACCTCGAATCGGAGGCGGTCAAGCTGGAGATCTCCCTGGGCTCTGCCTCGCAGACCAGGCGTCCGGCCCTCCTCGACCCGGCAAAACACCTCGGCGCCGTGGCACCCGATACCACCGGAGCCGCCAGCGCCGTCGAATCGCACGGAACCATCCACTGGGTGCGCCACAAGGACGGGCCCTCCCGCATCATCGAGGCAACCCCTGGTGTCCGCGGGCGCCTGCCCCGGCCCCTGGGCGACGGCCGCATCGCCTACATCGCCGACCACGACGGCGTCGAGGCGCTGCACATCAAGGACATCGCCGCACCTGTTCCGCACAGTGCCCAGCAGGCGACGGCACCGGGCCAGGAACCTACGGCGGACCACTCCGCCGACGCCGGACAAACGGGCACGGAGGGCCCCGAAACGCCCAACCTGCCGCAACCGGTCCCGGCCTCCGGCGCCGCAGTCCTTGCGGGCGGAAACCAACATGTTCCCGCCGACGACGACCAGCAGGCAGACGTCGCCCCGCAGGACTCGACGGCCGCCGCGGAAAACAGGGAGGACACCGCGCCCACCGGCATCACCGTCCCCACGCCGTCGCGGGCCAGTTCGCTCGAAGCCAGCCCGGACGGTCGGTGGATAGCACTGGGCACCTCGTTCGGCGACGTCCACGTGGCCGACACCCGAACCGGTAACCTCACGCGCGTTGCCAGCATCGGCGAAGGCAGCATCTCCGAGCTGGCCTGGTCCGCCGACTCGCGCTGGCTGGCGTGGTCGGAACCGGTCACGTCCTTCGGCTCACGCAGCCGCCTGCGCCTGGCCACCGTGGACCGCCTCGACGCCGATCCCGTGGAGGTCACTGACGGCCGTTTCCGCGACGCCTCGCCGTCGTTCACCCCTGACGGCAAGTTCCTGGCGTTCCTGTCCAACCGCAGCTTCGATCCGGTCTACGACGGGCACTCGTTCGACCTTTCCTTCCCCAGCCCCATCAAGCCCTACCTGGTGGCACTCGCAGCTGACACGCCGTCGCCCTTTGGCCCGTCGGTGGATCCCGCCGGCGGGGAGACCGCACCCGAAACCGTAAAGAACGGCGCGGACGCAAGCGAAGGGCAGCAAGACAGCGCGGCAGCTGTCCACGTCGACCCGGAAGGCCTGGCGCACCGCGTCATCGGGGTTCCCGTACCCCAGGGCAACTACAGCTCACTGAAGGCCGTGGACGGCGGACTCCTGTGGCTCGACTCCGTCCTGGCCGGCGTGACCGGCGACGGCAAGGCCAGCCAGGAGGACAAGGACGCCCGCCCCAGCCTGGTCCGCTACGACGTCGCCCGCCGCAAGCAAGCCACGCTGGTGGACGCCGTGGACAGCTACCGCCTGTCCGGGGACCGCAGCAAGGTGGTCCTGGTCTCGGACAAGCAGGTCACTGCCGTTCCATCCGATGCCAAGGCGGATGAGGAATCCGGCAAAGCCGTCAAAGTGGACCTGGGCAGGATCAGGGTCCTGCTGGACCCGCTGAGCGTCTGGGGACAGGCGTTTGATGAAGCCTGGCGCCTGCAGCGCGACTTCTTCTGGACCGAAGACATGGCCGGCCAGGACTGGGAATCCATCCGCGCCCGGTACCGTCCCCTGGTGGACCGCCTCGGCTCGCACGATGACCTGATGGACCTGCTGTGGGAGCTGCACGGCGAACTCGGCACATCCCACGCCTACGTGCGCCCGGCCGCAGTGACCGAGCGGGGCAGCCGCGGGCAGGGCCGCCTCGGCGCCGACCTCACCCACACACCGCAGGGCTGGGAGATCACCCGCATCCTGGCCGGTGAGTCCTCCGATCCGCTCGCCACGTCGCCGCTGACCCGGCCGGGTGTCAGCGCCAAGGCAGGGGACATCCTCCTTGCCATCGATGGTGTCTCCTTGTCACAGGCCGTCACCCCGGCCATGCAGCTGGTGGGTGCGGCCGGACGCGCAGTGGAGCTGACCCTGCTCAACGGCCCGGGACACGGCGGCGCTGCAGGGACCCAGCGGCGGGTCGCCGTCGTGCCTGTCAAGGACGAGGAACGGCTGCGGTACCAGGAATGGGTCGCCGGCAACCGGCGCACCGTCCGCGAGGCCTCGGACGGAACATTCGGCTACCTCCACATTCCGGACATGATGGCCAACGGCTGGGCCCAGCTGCACCGGGACCTGGACACCGAAACCGCGCTGGACGGACTCATTGTCGATGTGCGTCGGAACCGTGGCGGACACACGTCCCAGCTGGTCGCTGAGCTGATCGGCCGCAAGGTCACCGGCTGGAGCATGCCGCGCGGGGAGAAGCCCCGGACGTATCCGCACCACGCTCCGCGCGGGCCGGTGATCATTCTCGCCGACGAATTCGCGGGCTCGGACGGTGACATCATCACCCAGGTCTCCAAACTGCGGGGGATCGGGCCGGTCATCGGAACGCGGACCTGGGGCGGCGTGGTGGGCATCGACAACCGCTTCTCTCTGGCCGACGGCACGGGAGTCACCCAGCCCAGGTACGCTACCTGGTTCGGCGGCGGTGTTGGCTGGAGCGTTGAAAACTACGGCGTGGACCCGGACATCGAAGTGACCTATCCGCCGCACGCCTACGCCGCCGGCCGCGATCCCCAGCTTGAGTACGGCATCGGCGCGCTCAAGGAGATGATCCAGGAACTGCCCACCGACCGTCCCCCGGCCCGCTCCGGATACCGCCGCCTGAAGCCTGCGCCGCTGCCCGCCCGCCGGCAGGCCGGCCAGGCGGAGACGTCTGCCTAGGTTTTTCCGGGTAAACCAAAAGGCCCTGCTCCGCCGGACATCCGGCGGGACAGGGCCTTTTTGGTGCTCTATGCCGGCAATGCTTAGGCCTGAAGCGTGGCATCCAGCGTGATCTCGATCCCGGCGAGGGCCTGGGAGACCGGGCAGCCCTTCTTCGCGGCCTCGGCGATCCGCTGGAAGTCCTCCTCCGAAATGCCGGGGATGCGGGCATTCAGGGTCAGGTGGCTGCCCGTGATGCCGGTCCCCGGCTGGAAGCCGACCTCGGACTTGGTGTTGACTTCCTCAGGCGTGAAGCCGGCCTGGCTCAGTTCGTGGCTGAACGCCATGGAGAAGCATGCCGAGTGGGCGGCGGCGATCAGCTCTTCCGGGCTGGTCTTTCCGCCGGCGGCCTCGGTGCGCGCCTTCCAGGTGACATCGAAGGTGCCAAGGCCGGAGCTGTCCAGGGTGGTGTTGCCCGAACCCTCCGTCAGGCTTCCGGTCCATACAGTGTGCGCATTGCGTGTTGTCGCCATGTCTCTCCTCAACGTCGGTTCGAATCCGGGCCGGCCACCCGCGGCCGGGCCCGCCGTTTCCCATCCTAGGGACCACGTCCGTCCGGTGCACGGGTTGTCCGCTCTCAGAGGATTATGACCGGACTGACGTTTACGGCCGGCCGGTGCGGGGCTACTGCCAGATGGTGGCGATGGCCACGTTCACCAGTGCCAGGCCGCCCACGCCGTGGGCCAGGCCGGTGGAGACAGGCTGCCCGTTCTTGACCTTGCGTGTCCCGGTGACGGCCAGGACTGCCACGACGACGGCAATGACGAATTTGATGCCCAGCTTGGCGTAGTTCGGATCCTTGTCCGGGAGGAACGGCAGGATGCCCATCATGGCAATGCCGGTGAGGAGCTGCAGGAACGCGCCATCGCGCTGGCGCGGGTGGACGGTGGGGGTCCGCATCGTGGCAATCCAGTAGCCTACGATCATGGCGGCTCCCACGACGTGCAGGAAGACCAGGATGTTGAAGAGAATAGTCATGGCACCAGCTTAGCCAGTCAGTTCTACGGCCCGTAGCAAAGCCACGCCACGGCGGCCCCGGGAGCGGCTGCGTTGGTTAAACGGCGACGGCGGCGCCGGCCGCGTGCGGTTTCCCACCTGCGCCGGCACCGCCGTCGTTGTCTCTGCTGCGGAGGCTAGAGCCCCAGATCAGCTTCGAAAGCGCCCTCTTCCAGGCGTGCCTTCAAGGTCTGGAGGAAGCGGCCGGCGTCCGCACCGTCCACCAGGCGGTGGTCGTACGTCAAGGACAGGTACATCATGGAGCGGATGGCGATCGAGTCGTCACCGTTTTCGTCAGCGACCACAACGGGCCGCTTGACGATGGCGCCGGTGCCCAGGATGCCCACCTGCGGCTGGTTGATGATCGGGGTGTCGAACAGGGCACCAACGGAACCGATGTTGGTGATGCTGAACGTGCCGCCGGAGAGTTCGTCCGGACCGATCTTGCCGTCGCGGGTGCGGGATGCGACGTCGGCGATCTTGCCGGCGAGGCCGGCAAGGTTCAGGTTGCCGGCGTCGGCGATGACTGGAACCAGCAGGCCCTTGTCGGTGTCGACGGCGATCGCCAGGTGCTCGGCGTTGTGGTAGGTGATTTCCTGCTTGTCTTCGTCGTAGGCAGCGTTGAGCTTCGGGTGCTGCTTGAGGGCCTCGGCCACAGCCTTGGCGATGAAGGGCAGGAAGGTCAGCTTGGTGCCGTTCTGGGCCTGGAAGGAGTTCTTGGCCCGGGCGCGCAGCTTGGCGACCTTGGTCATGTCTACCTCGTGGACCTGCGTCAGCTGCGTGGAGACCTCGAGGGATTCGCGCATGCGGCGGGCGATGACCTGGCGGATGCGGGGAGCCTTCTGGGTGGTGCCGCGCAGGGAGGAGGCAGCAGCGCCGGAAGCGGCCGGAGCGGACGCGGCAGGCGCTGCAGCCGGAGCTGCGGCGGGAGCGGCTTTTGCCTCTGCCGCGGCGATGACATCCTGCTTGCGGATGCGGCCGCCGACGCCGGTGCCGGACAGCGAGGAGATGTCAACGCCGTGCTGGTTGGCGAGCTTGCGGACCAGGGGAGTGACGTAGCCGGACTCGGAACCGCCGGCCGGGGCTGCCTCCTGGGCTGCGGGTGCAGCGGGTGCTGCAGCCGGGACGGGAGCCGCCGCAGGTGCCGGGGCGGGAGCCGCGGCAGGGGCAGGAGCTTCCTGCTTGGGGGCTTCCTGCTTCGGTGCCTCCTGCTTGGGGGCCTCGGGAGCAGGTGCGGCAGCCGGAGCCGGAGCCGCAGCAGCGGGAGCGCCGGAGCCAATAACGGCGAGCACGGAGCCGACCTCGGCGGTTTCGTCCTCGTTGACCCGGATTTCCTGCAGGGTGCCTGCCACCGGAGACGGAATTTCGGTGTCCACCTTGTCAGTGGAAACCTCGAGCAGCGGCTCGTCCACCTCAACGGAGTCGCCTACGGCCTTCAGCCAGCGGGTGACGGTGCCTTCGGTGACGCTTTCGCCGAGCGCGGGCAGGGTGACGTCGTGGCTTTCGCCGCCGGCCGCCGGTGCCTGCTGGGCAGGAGCTTCCTGGGCCGGTGCTTCCTGGGCGGGAGCAGCCTCGGCCGGTGCGGGTGCTTCCTGGGCCGGTGCTTCCTGCGCAGGGGCTTCTTCGGCGGGTGCGGAACCGCCGCCGGAGCCGTCGCCGATGCGCACCAGGGGTGCGCCTACCTCGGCGGTCTCATCTTCAGCGACCAGGATTTCTTCAATCACGCCAGCTACGGGAGAGGGGATTTCAGTGTCTACTTTGTCGGTGGAGACTTCGAGCAGCGGCTCGTCCACCTCTACCCGGTCACCTACCTGCTTGAGCCAGCGGGTGACGGTTCCTTCGGTGACACTCTCACCGAGGGCGGGCAAGTTAACGGATTCAGACATGTCGTCCCCGTTCTCCTTATTGATCTTTAGTGCGAATGATTGCTGCCATGGTGGAAGCCTAGTGCACCCGGCCTGCGCGGCCGGGTGCACCAGGCCTGGTAATACTGTGGAAAATCAGCCGTGCAGCGGCTTGCCGGCCAGCGCCAGGTGGGCTTCGCCGAGGGCCTCGTTCTGGGTGGGGTGGGCGTGCACCAGCTGGGCGACGTCCTCCGGGTAGGCTTCCCAGTTCACGATCAGCTGGGCCTCGCCCACCTGCTCGCCCATGCGGGCTCCGATCATGTGGACGCCAACCACGGGGCCGTCCTTCTGGCGGACCAGCTTGACCAGTCCGGAGGTGCCCAGGATGGAGCTCTTGCCGTTGCCGGCCAGGTTGTACTCCTGGGTCTGGACCTGGTCGTCGCCGAACTTTTCCTTGGCAGCCTTCTCGGTGTAGCCAACCGTGGCGATTTCGGGTTCGGAGTAGGTGACCTTGGGGATGTTGATGTCCTCGACAACCACCGGCTTCAGGCCGGCGATTTCCTCGGCAACGAAGATGCCCTGCTGGTAACCACGGTGCGCCAGCTGCACGCCGGGAACGATGTCGCCCACCGCGTAGATGTTGCCGACGCCGGTGTGCAGGCGCTCGTTGGTGATGACGAAGCCGCGGTCAATGGTGATCCCCGCGTCCTCGTAGCCCAGGTTGGCGGTGACGGGGCCGCGGCCAACGGCAACCAGCAGCAGGTCGGCTTCGAAGGTCTTGCCGTCCACGAGGGTGACCTTGACGCCGTCGTCATTCTGCTCGACACCCTGGAAGAACACGCCGGTGGAGAACTTGATGCCGCGCTTCTTGAAGGCACGCTCGAAGTTCTTGACGATCGTCGCGTCCTCGTTGGGAACGAGGGAGGGGAGGCCTTCGACGATGGTGACGTCCACGCCGAACGACTTCCAGACCGAGGCGAACTCGACGCCGATGACGCCGCCGCCGAGGATGATGGCGCTCTTGGGGATGTAATCCATGGTGAGGGCCTGGTCCGACGTGATGACCTTGCCGCCGATTTCCAGGCCGGGCAGGGTGCGGGAGTAGGAGCCGGTTGCCAGGACGATGTTCTTGCCCTTGTAGGCGGTGCCGTTCACGACGACGGTGTCGGTGCCCTGCAGCTTGCCTTCACCCTCGATGACGGTGATGCCCTTGGACTTGATGAGTCCCTGCAGGCCCTTGTACTTGCCGGCGATGATGCCGTCCTTGTAGGCGTTGACAGCGTTGATGTCGATGCTGTCGAGGGTGACGTTCACGCCGTACTTGGCGGAGTCACGGGCGTGGTCGGCCAGCTCAGCAGAGTGCAGCAGGGCCTTGGTGGGGATGCAGCCGTTGTGGAGGCAGGTGCCGCCCAGCTTGCCCTTCTCCACGAGGCCGACGGTAAGGCCCAGCTGTACCGCCCGCAGCGCCGCGGCGTATCCGCCGCTGCCGCCACCGAGTACCAGGATGTCGAATTCTTGCGCAGTTGCCTGATCGGCCACTAAAACGCTCCCTCGCGTGAACGATGACGCGATCAGCGCGCATCATCTGGTCTTGGAACTTGCACTGCCGTGATTATGTCAGCAGGGCAACTCTCTTGCATTTGTGACTACCGTGGTTCACCTTAGCGAACCACCTATCCATGCTCCACCTTGGCGGCGCGTTTGTGGAGCGCTTGTGGCCAGTGTCACGCGGCTTTGTGGCGGAGGGATCACCCCCGCCGCAAAGCCGCGCGGCACGGCCCGTCAAGCCTTGATCAGGCCGCGGCGAGGATGTCCTCGACGTACGCGACCAGGGTCCGGACGGTGCAGCCGGTGCCCTGCTTGTGTGTGTAGCCGTACGGGCTGCCGTTGTTGAATGACGGCCCGGCAATGTCGATGTGCGCCCACGGGATCTGCGCGCCCGCCTTATCCTTACCCACGAACTCGCGCAGGAAAACGGCAGCGGTCATCATGCCGCCGTGCCGCTCTCCGATGTTGGCAAGGTCCGCCACCTGGGAGTCCAGGCTGGGGCGCAGTTCTTCCGGCAGGGGCATCGGCCAGACCAGCTCGCCGGCGCGGTCCGCGGCAACCTTGAGCGCGCCGGTGACGCTGTCCGAGCCCATGATGCCCGCGGTGCGGTTGCCCAGTGCGATAAGCTGCGCGCCGGTAAGGGTGGCGACGTCAATGATGGCGTCCGGGTATTCGCCGCTCGCTGCGACGATGCCGTCCGCCATGACCAGCCGGCCTTCGGCATCCGTATTAAGTACTTCCACGGTCTTGCCGCCGTACATGGTCAGGACATCGGCGGGGCGGGAGGCGGCACCGCCGGGCATGTTTTCGGCGATGCACAGCCAGGCCGTGGCCTTGACGGGCAGGCCCAGCCCGGCGATGGCCAGGACAGTGTTAAGAACGACGGCGGCGCCCGCCATATCGCTCTTCATGTCACCCATGTTCAGGGCCGGCTTAAGGGAAATTCCGCCGGTGTCGAACGTGATGCCCTTTCCGACGAGGGCGATCTTCGACGTCGCCTTGGCGGGGGAGTATTCGACCTTCACCAGGCGCGGCTGCCGCGAGGAGCCCTTGCCAACGCCCATGATGCCGCCGAAGCCTTCCTTCTCCAGGCGCTTCTCGTCCCAAACGGTCACCTTCACCGGAAGGCCCTTGGCGAGATCCTTGGCGGCCTCTGCGAAGGATTCCGGGTACAGGTGGCTGGGCGGGGTGTTGACGAGGGACCGGGTCGCATTCACGGCCTTGGCCACCAGGCCTGCGCGCTTCAGCGCGGAGTCCACCCCGGCGGTGCCGGCCAGTTCGGTGAAGATCACGGCGTTCCGGACCGGGTCCTTCAGCCCGTCAGTCGAGGACCGGAACTCGGTGAAGGAGTAGGCGCCCAGCGCCGCACCCTCGGCGACAGCAGCGACGTCCTGCACGGTCGCCGTCGGAAACGCCAGGGTGACTGTGGCCAGGCCCGCAAGCTGGCGGACCGCCGAGCCTGCGGCGCGGCGAAGAGCCTCGCCTGCCAGCGGTTCGCCGGCCGCGACCTTGCCAACCCCGGCCAGGGCCAGGATACCGGCTCCGGTTTCGGGCAGCCCCGGCAGGCGTACAAGCTGGTCTGCCGCGCCGGTAACGCCCAGCGCCTTGAGGGATTCCGTGAGGGCTTCCGCGGACTTTGCCGTCAAGGGGTTGTCCAGGAGAACGGGCCCGTCGGTTCCCTGCCCCACCCCGATGACCACTGCCTCGCTGGCGCTCTTCTTCAAGTCCCGCGAGACGGTACTAAGGTTGATTTCAGTATTCTTGACCACAGGGATGAGTCCTCAATTCTCGAAACGTTCGGGCAGGAATGCATGTTGGGCGCTCTGCCATGGTGGCCCGGCTCCGGCCGTCGTGGACCGCTCCGGGGGCGTGCCAGCCCGCCTGGCAGGCCAGTTCCGATCGTAGCCCTTCCGCGCCACGGCGGGAGAATTTCCTGAGATGTGCGCCACACGGGGTGCCGGAATGCCCGGCCCGTCCGCCGCGTTATGCAAGATGTCCACCCGAACCCTGAAAGGAACACGCCGTGCTTGAACGGATTTCCGGCTCCCTGCTGGACCCCGACGCGCTCTACGCCAGCAACATCGAGCTGTTCCACAGCCCCGATCTGCGGGGGTTGAACCTGGTCATGGGTTTCACCGGTTTCGCCGACGCCGGCCACGTGGTGAAGCAGATCAACGCCGAACTGCTGGACACCCTCGATGCCCAGCCGGTGGCGGTCTTCGACGCCGACCAGCTGATCGACTACCGGTCCCGCCGCCCGCACCTGAGCTTCGTGGAAGACCACATCCAGGACTACCAGGAGCCCCGCCTGGCCCTGTACCGCCTCGTCGACGGCCTCGGCAAACCGTTCCTCCTCCTGGCTGGATTCGAACCCGACCTGCAGTGGGAGCGGTTCGCCCGCGCCGTGGTCAACATCGTGGAGAAACTCGATGTCAACCTGGTCACGTGGATCCACTCGATCCCCATGCCGGTCCCGCACACCCGTCCCGTGGGCGTCACCGTGCACGGAAACCGGCCTGAGCTGATTGAAGGCATTTCGGTGTGGAAGCCCACCGTGGAAGTTCCAGCCGCCGTCGGCCACATCCTGGAATTGCGCCTCGTCGAAGCCGGACGCAATGTCGCCGGCTACGTCATCCACGTGCCGCACTACCTTGCGGAGGCAGAGTACCCCACGGCCGCCGTCGCCGGCCTCGAATACCTCGGTGCTGCGACGTCGCTCATGCTGCCCACCGACCGGCTTCGTGAATCGGGCCGTGACGTCAGCCGCCAGATCGCCGAGCAGATCGAGGCGTCCGAGGAAGTCCAGCAGGTGGTGGCCCGCCTCGAAACGCGCTACGACGAGAAGGCCGACGGCATGGTGCGGCGCTCGCTCCTGGCCAACGAAAATGACGAGCTTCCCGACGCCGACGACCTCGGCGCCGCCGTGGAGGCATACCTGGCCAGGGAGAATCCGAAGCCGTAGCGGCGCGTCACGGCTTCGGGGGAGCCTGCCGGGGCCGGGCATAATGAACAAGTGACTGCTCCCCGCGCCTGGCTGATTTGGACCGTTGGAATTTTCGGGTACCTGGTGGCCGTGGCGCAACGCACCTCCTTCGGGGTAGTGGGCCTTGAGGCCACCGAGCGCTTCCATGCCACGGCCTCGGCCATATCCTTTTTCACGGTCCTGCAACTGCTGGTCTACGCCGGGTTGCAGATCCCGGTCGGATTGCTGGTGGACAGGTTCGGCTCCCGGGCAATGATCGCCGGCGGTGCCGTGCTGATGGGGCTGGGCCAGTTGCAGCTTGCCTTTGCCGAGAGCATCCCGGGCGGGGTCCTGGGCCGCGTGCTGGTGGGAGCCGGCGATGCCATGACCTTCATCTCGGTGATCCGGCTCATCCCGCTGTGGTTTGCTCCGGTCCGCGTCCCCCTGGTGACCCAGCTGACCGGCATGTCCGGCCAGCTGGGGCAGCTATTCAGCGTCCTTCCCTTCGCGCTCGTCCTGCACCTGTCGGGCTGGACTCCCGCCTTCCTGATGCTGGCCGGGATGTCGGCCCTCGCCGTCGTGCTGGTCCTCCTGCTGCTGCAGGACGTTCCGCCGGGCACCGAACGCCCGGACGCCCGGCAGGGGCTGAAAGCAACCGGCGTCTCGCTGGCGCGCGCCTGGCGCCAGCCCGGAACCAGGCTGGGAATGTGGAGCCACTTCACCATCCAGTTCAGCGGCACCGTGTTCGCGATGACCTGGGGCTACCCGTTCCTGATCTCCGGCCAGGGCCTGGACGCCGGTACCGTTGCAGCTCTGATGGCGCTGTATGTTGCCGCTGCCATGGCCGTGGGCCCTTTCATTGGCCGCTTCGTTTCCCGCCACCCGCTGCGCCGCTCCACCATGGTCCTGCTCATTGCCGGTTTCACGGCCGCCGCCTGGGCCGCGGTGCTGTTGTTGCCCGGCAGGTCTCCGCTGTGGCTGCTGGCCATGCTGGTGGTCGTCCTCGCCATCGGCGGCCCGGGGTCGATGATCGGTTTTGACTTCGCGCGGACTTTCAACCCCGCGCACCGGATCGGGACGGCCACCGGCATCGTCAATGTTGGCGGTTTCATTGCCGCCCTGGTGTCCATCTTCCTGATCGGCCTGGTGTTGGACCTGCTCTATGCCACCGGATTCTCGCAGGGTGTCCTGTATGGCCTGGACCCGTTCCGGCTGGCCCTCAGCGTCCAGTTCCTGCTGCTCGCGATTGGATCGGCAGCGATCGTTGCCTCCAGGCGAAAGGTGCGCCGGCAGATGGCTGCGCAGGGAATCGTCGTGCCGCCCCTGCGCAGTGCCTTGGCGCGGCAGCGCCGGGAGAGCCTGGCCCGCCGCCGGCAGCCTGCACCTACCGACGACTAAGGGCGCAGGCCACTGGTCCTCCACCGCTCGGGTTTCCCACATAGCCGAACGGCCCGGTGCGCGTTGCGCGGCAGGGGGCCAATGCTGGAGCCATGACAGCTCCGGAACGATTGACAGTCCACGGCCCCGAAGACAGCCTCGGCTTCATCCCGCATTCGCTGGGATACTGGCCGGCATCGAGTCTCGTGGCCATGACCTTGCGCGGCACCACGCTGGGAGCCACGCTGCGGCTTGACCTTCCCGACCTGGAGACACAGGTGGACCCGTCGGGGTTCGCCCGCGCCGTCCGCCGCTACCTGCAGTCTGACGTTGAGGCCGACGGCTCGCTGCTGGCGATTTTTACCACCGACGCCGGGGCGGCGCCGCCTACCGCCTACGACCAACTGGTCCGCGACGTGCAGGCTGTCCTGGACCAGGCGGGCATGCCTGTCCGTCACGCGTGGTTCGTGGGCGACGCGTATTGGCGGGACGCCCTGTGCCGGGACTCGTCGTGTTGCCCACCGCCCGGCCGCCCGGTCCAGCAGATCAGGGACAGCACGCTTAATGCCGAGATGGTGTACCGGGGCAGCAGCATCGAGGCAGCGCCGGGATCGGGCACTGCGCACGTGCCGGCGCTGCCGGGCAAATATGTGGCCTCCGTCCTGGCGCGGGAGGACGGCTGGATGGAAGAACTGGCCGGGCGGACCCGGAGCAGGGCCCAGTTCAGCTCCGTGCTGGACTTCTGGGAGAGGATCCTGGGCCAGCCGGCCGCGACGCCGTGGCAACCGGACGCCGAGCGCGATGCGTTCCTTCGCGCCACCATCTTCGTGCCGACTTGGCGCGATGCCGTTCTGGTCATGGCAGCAGCGGGCAGGAGTGCCGCGGAGGCAGGAGCTGAGCTTTTCGGGGCCCTTGACGATGTGGGTGCGTCTGAGGTTGCCGGCGACTCCGCCGTGTTCGCGCCGTTAGCCTCGCCGGCCGCATGCCTGGACACGGCGCCGCGGTTGCGGACGCCGGGGTTCGGGGCTGCAACAGCGCCTGCGCGGCTGGGCCGGGACCGCCGGCCACGTTTACTGAACCCCGCCGGACCTCCGGTTGCCGGTTACGGCGAGATCCTGATGGGAGTGGCGCCTGAGGTGCCCTGCTGGGCGGCCCTGGACATGTTGGACCGCGTCCTTGAACACTTGGCAGCGCCGGGCGGACGGGCCGGGGCTGCAGCCTTGGCCGGCAGGGGATGGATAGCCTGGTGCCGCGGCCGCGGATCGTACGCGGCCGCCTACCTGGGCGAGGCGCTCCGGCTTGAGCCCGGGTACAGGCTGGCGGAATTGTTGCTGGACATTGTCGCGCGGGGTGCGCTCTGCGGCTGGGCGGCGCGGAAGGACGCTGCCTGGCAGAAATTCGGGCCGGATCCCTTTGGGCCGGAGCGCGGAGGTGTGGTCTGACGCCCGGCCGTGGTGGCCCCGGGCCACGCCTCTCAGGGGCGCCGGAAGCGCTGGGGTGGTAATGGATGCCGGCAGGAGAGGCCGGATTCGGCCAAATCATGAGACAATGGATGCCGAGACCCGGTTGGGTCCGTGTATCGAGTGCTTGTAACCGTGCCCGCAAGGGAACATTACAGCCGCTCCGGGAGTTGTCTTAAGTGACTCTGCCGGCCGTGGTGGCGCTTGGTTTCCACCACGGACTTGACAGGGTCATAGTGGTGTTGCCCGTATGGTGATTCCACAGACCACCGCTAGAAAGGTTTTCTGTGACCCCGTCTTCCACGAAGAAGGATTCCGCCGCCCAGGATGTCTTGTCCCCTGAGGAGAAGCAGGCCGCGACCAACGCCAAGCGGGCAGCTACGCGGGCAGCCAACAAGGCTTCGTCCGGTGAGGCTGCAGCGGACGGCAAGCGCGAGCCGAAGAAGCGCGGGCCCAAACCGGGCGCCAAAGCTGCAGCAGAGGCTGCCGGCAAGTCCACCGGTGACGTTGACCCGGACGACGTCGAGGAGGTCGAGGAGGACATCGACGACATCGTCCTCGAAGGCCCCGACGCGGTCGAGGATGCCGACGCCGATCCCGTCAAGGGTGCCGCCGGCAGCGGCAAGGGCTTCGTCTACTCCGACGCCGACGACGACGACGCCCCGGTCCAGCAGGTCATGTCCGCCGGCGCCACCGCCGACCCCGTCAAGGACTACCTGAAGCAGATCGGCAAGGTGGCACTGCTCAACGCCGAGCAGGAAGTCGACCTGGCTCTCCGGATCGAAGCCGGACTGTTCGCCGAAGAAAAGATCGCTGCCGACGGGGACACCATGGACCCCAAGTACAAGCGCGAACTCGAATTCATCATCCACGACGGCAAGCGCGCCAAGAACCACCTCCTGGAGGCCAACCTCCGCCTCGTGGTTTCCCTGGCCAAGCGCTACACAGGCCGCGGCATGCTCTTCCTGGACCTCATCCAGGAAGGCAACCTGGGCCTGATCCGCGCCGTGGAGAAGTTCGACTACACCAAGGGCTTCAAGTTCTCCACGTACGCCACCTGGTGGATCCGGCAGGCGATCACCCGCGCCATGGCCGACCAGGCCCGTACCATCCGTATTCCGGTGCACATGGTTGAGGTCATCAACAAGCTGGCCCGTGTCCAGCGCCAGATGCTGCAGGACCTCGGCCGCGAACCCACGCCCGAGGAACTGGCGCTGGAACTGGACATGACCCCGGAAAAGGTTGTCGAGGTCCAGAAATACGGCCGCGAACCAATCTCGCTGCACACTCCCCTGGGTGAGGATGGCGATTCCGAGTTCGGTGACCTGATCGAGGACTCCGAGGCGGTGGTCCCTGCCGACGCAGTGAGCTTCACCCTGCTGCAGGAACAGCTGCACTCGGTACTGGATACCCTCTCCGAGCGCGAAGCAGGCGTCGTTGCCATGCGGTTCGGCCTCACCGACGGGCAGCCGAAGACTTTAGACGAAATCGGCAAGGTCTACGGCGTCACCCGCGAGCGGATCCGGCAGATCGAATCGAAGACGATGTCCAAGCTCCGCCACCCGTCACGGTCGCAGGTGCTGCGCGACTACCTGGACTAGATCTCCAGCGCAAAAAGCCAGGCCGCCCCGACCCCACCCTGCGGTGGGCCCGGGGCGGCCTGGCTTCTTAACCCCCGTGAGGTTCCCCCTAAGGACGGTTAAACGCCGGTGGGACCCATCCATTCGGACAGGTCCCACCGGGTTCGTTGTTACCGATGCCTCATCTAGTCGATCTCGACGGGAGCCTTCTCGTGAAGCTTTCCCGTCTCGTCGTGCCAGTCGGAGCTCAACGGCTTAAGCGTCGCCTCCACTGCACGGGCGTGGTGGCCACAGAACAGCAGCTCACCGCCGGAGGACTCGAGTACAACCCGGACATATGCCTGAGCTCCGCAACGGTCGCACCGGTCCAGTGCGTTGAGCGTGCGGTCTGCCACTGCTGTTGTCATGTCGGCCTCCTTAGTAGATCAGTACATCTATATAACCAGCATTCGTATCCAATCCATCGCAAGGATGGGGCAAGTTCGCTGTGCGCGTATCCGCAAGGTTGGGTCAAGAATGTCCCACCGACTGCCGGGACCCTGCCCGTGGCGCGCCGCACAGCGGCCGGCGGGTGTGGCAGCAGGCTCCTGTCGCTGCCGCCGACTACCCTAGAGGGAGCGGTTCCAGTGCCGCTCCCACGTCCCTGAAGGAGTTCATCACCAGTGGCACCAAGCTCTGAGTACACCGCCCGGCACCTTTCCGTCCTGGAAGGGCTCGAAGCTGTCCGCAAGCGCCCGGGCATGTACATCGGCTCAACCGACTCGCGCGGCCTTATGCACTGCCTCTGGGAAATCATCGACAACTCGGTGGACGAGGCCCTGGCAGGCTTCGGCCACGACATCCGCATCATCCTTCACGCGGACAATTCCGTCGAAATCCACGACGACGGCCGCGGCATTCCCATCGACAAGGAGCCCAAGACGGGGCTCACCGGCGTCGAGGTGGTATTCACCAAGCTGCACGCAGGCGGCAAGTTCGGCGGTGGCTCCTACACCGCGTCCGGCGGCCTCCACGGCGTTGGCGCCTCAGTGGTCAACGCCCTCTCCTCACGCCTCGACGTTGAGGTGGACCGCGGCGGGAAGACCTACCGGATGTCGTTCCGCCGCGGCGAACCCGGCCGGTTCAAGGACACCGGGTCCAAGCCCGATCCGGCAGCGCCCTTCACGCCGTTCGTCAACGACTCTGTCCTGGACGTCACGGGCAAGGCCAAGCGCGGAGTAACGGGGACCCGCATCCGCTACTGGGCGGACCGGCAGATCTTCACGCCGGACGCGAAGTTCTCCTACGAGGACCTCGCAGCCCGTGCCCGGCAGACCTCGTTCCTGGTTCCCGGGCTCAAGCTCACCGTGCGCGACGAACGCAAGCTCCCGGGAACCCCCGGTGAGGCAGGCCCGCACGAAGAAATCTTCCACCACGACGGCGGCATCTCGGAGTTCGTCGAATTCCTGGCCGCCGATCCGGCCGTCACCGATGTGTGGCGGCTGCACGGTTCCGGCAAGTTCAAGGAAACCGTCCCTGTCCTGGACGAACGGGGCCACAGCCAGCTGGCGGAGGTCGAACGGGACTGCGAAGTGGACGTGGCCCTGCGCTGGGGCATTGGTTACGACAGCACCGTCCGCAGCTTCGTGAACATCATTGCCACCCCGAAAGGCGGCACCCACCAGTCCGGCTTCGAGCAAGCCCTGGTCAAGACGTTCCGCAAAGCCGTGGAAACCAATGCCCGCAAGCTCAAGGCCGGCAACGACAAGATCGACAAGGACGACATCTTCGCCGGCCTGACCGCAGTCCTGACCGTCCGGCTCGCCGAGCCGCAGTTCGAGGGGCAAACCAAGGAGATCCTCGGCACCAGCGCCGTCCGCGCCATCGTGGCGCGGGTGGTGGAACGGGAGATCACCGCCAAGCTCACCTCCAGCAACCGGAACGACAAAGCGCAGTCGGCCCTGCTGCTGGAAAAGATCGTCAACGAGATGAAGTCCCGCATCTCGGCCCGCGTGCACAAGGAGACGCAGCGGCGCAAGAATGCCCTGGAAACGTCCTCGATGCCCACCAAGCTCGCTGACTGCCGCACGGACGACGTCGAACGCTCCGAACTCTTCATCGTGGAAGGCGACTCCGCCCTCGGCACCGCCAAGCTGGCCCGCTCGTCCGATTTCCAGGCCCTGCTGCCCATCCGCGGCAAGATCCTGAACGTGCAGAAGGCATCGGTGGGGGACATGCTCTCCAACGCCGAATGCGCGGCCCTCATCCAGGTGGTGGGCGCCGGCTCCGGCCGCAGCTTTGACATCAGCGCCGCCCGGTACGGCAAGGTCATCCTCATGACGGACGCCGACGTGGACGGCGCCCACATCCGGACCCTGCTGCTGACCCTGTTCTTCCGCTACATGCGGCCCATGATCCTCGAAGGCCGGGTCTTCGCGGCGGTTCCCCCGCTGCACCGGGTGGAGGTTATCAACGCCGGCCAGAAGGCCAACGAGATGATCTACACCTACTCCGAAGCCGAGCTCCACGTGCTGCTGGCGCGCCTGGCCAAGGAGGGGAAGCGGTACAAGGAACCCATCCAGCGGTACAAGGGCTTGGGGGAGATGGACGCCGAGCAACTGGCCGAGACCACCATGGACCCACGCCACCGGACCCTTCGGAAGGTGGGCATCGAGAATGCCCAGCAGGCGGAGGAGATCTTCGACCTCCTGATGGGTTCGGATGTCTCCCCGCGCAAGGACTTCATCATCGCCGGGGCGTCCAGCCTTGACCGGGAGCGCATCGACGCCTGAGGGTGCCGGCCTTCGGCAGGTCAACCACCGCGGCGGCAGGTCAGCCGAGCAGCCCCGGAACCACGAGCAAAGCGGTTGGCAGCGCGAGCAGCAGGATGCAGCCGGCCAGGACGGCACTGCGGGCCGCGGCCGGCAGTTGGGGCTGGGGTGTCAGCAGGCGGCTGACCCTGGACGCTGCAGTCCGGACCGCGTCCGAGCCCGGTCCCATGGAGGCCGCCTCCAGCCCTGAAAGCGCCAGGCTGGGTGAGGACGGCCGGATGCCACCAGCTTCGGGGTTCGCTGCCGAGCCGCTGGCGACGATGGCGATGGCCTTGATCAGGGTCGCCTTGCTCTCGGTCCGCAGGGCGACGTCGTCAGCCAGCATCTCGATGAGTGAGTTGACCGATTCCTGGGCAAGGCGGGTGGTGGGCAGCCAGGGCAGCGCCTGCCGCCAGGCGGCAAACGCCCAGAGCAGCAGGTGGTGCCGTTGGCTCAGGTGGGCGTTCTCATGGATGAGGACGGCGCGGAGTTCAGCCGGCTCGAGGGCGGCCATCAGGCCGTCCGACAGGACGGTCACAGAGCGGGCCCCACCCGGCAGGCAGTAGGCCACCGGGGAATCATGGCTGATGACCAGGGTTCCGGTGTCCTGTCCGGACGGTGAGGCCAGCAGGGCCAGGAGTTCACGGTGCCGCCGCCGCTGCCGCTGGATCTTGTAGTAGGTGAGCAGCAGGGTGAAGACCAGGTGAGCGGTCAGCAGGGCCGCGGCGGACAGGGCGAAGATGTGCCAGAACCCCAATGCCGTGGTGGGAGCGCTGAAAAGTACCATGCCGGCGAGGGCCCGAAGGCCGGCCACCAGGTTGTCGCCAATCGGCTCCAGGCCATAGACCAGCATGGCGCCGATCATGGACAAGCCACCTGCGAGGGCGATCGCCTGCCAGAGCAGCATCGCGGTGAAGGGCGACCTGGCCGGCCATTGTGCCTTCGAAAGGAGGATCGGCACCGGCCACGCAAGGACTATCGCAAGGACCGCCAGCAGGTACGAGGCCCAGAACATGGTTTGCTAGAGGTGGCCAAGCAGTTTGCGCAGCGTAGCGGCTTCACCTTCGGAGACCGATCCTATGAAGCGGGCGAGGACTGCCTCGCGGTCGGGTGCTGACCCGAGGACCTCATGCATGAGTTCGGCAGTGTGGTCGGCGCGGCTGGAAACAGCCTGGTAGCGGTGCGGGCGGGTGCCGCGTTCGCGTTCCACCAGCCCTTTTTTCTCCAGCCGGGAGAGCACGGTAAGTACAGTCGTGACAGCCAGTTCCTTGCCCTCGTGGCCCGCCCCGCCCTGTGCAGCCGACGAGCGCGCCAACTGGTCCCTCAGGGTGTTGGCCGTAGCCGCTTCCTGGCCCGCCCAGAGCAGGTCCATGACCGCCCGTTCCAGTTCACCAAGACTAGCCATTTCACTTTTCCTTTATTTCCCCGCACCGTGCGCTTTTCGCTGCGCCGATGACGTCACGCGGCTGTTCAACTACAGAACTAAATTTACCCCGAAACCCTGCTTCTTTCTACATATGGTAGAACATCTGGCGTGGCGGGCCGGGACGCGCCATCCTAGGGGTGTGGCGGATGGTTTTTTGCAGCCACCGACAATGTTCTACACTGTGTAGAAGTTAGAGTTCTACGAAGCGTAGAAAACTGCACTGCTAACAGTAGGGACTGCCATGGACGCCTTGGAAATCGCACGCTGGCAATTCGGTATCACCACCGTCTACCACTTCATGATGGTGCCGCTGACCATCGGCCTGGGCCTCGTGGTAGCGGTGATCCAGACCGCTTGGTACCGCACCGGCAAGCCGGAATACCTGCGGATGACCAAGTTCTGGGGGAAGCTGTTCCTCATCAACTTCATCATGGGCGTCGCCACCGGCATCGTGCAGGAGTTCCAGTTCGGCATGGCCTGGAGTGAGTACAGCCGGTTCGTGGGCGATGTCTTTGGCGCCCCGCTGGCGCTGGAAGCCCTCCTGGCCTTCTTCGTGGAGTCCACCTTCCTGGGCCTGTGGATCTTCGGCTGGAAACAGCTCAAGCCGGCCATCCACCTCGCCTGCCTCTGGGTGGCCGTCATCGGCTCAGCCCTCTCTGCCTACTTCATCATTGTGGCCAACAGCTGGATGCAGCACCCGGTGGGCGTGGAAATGGTGAACGGCCGGCCCGTGATGACCGACGCCTGGGCAGTCTTCACCAACAACACTGCCCTGGTGGCCGTCCCGCACACCCTGTTCGGCGCCCTCGCCGTAGCCGGCGGCTTCCTCCTCGGCATCGCCTGGTACCACCTGTGGCGGAGGCGGCACGACGGCGTCGACACCGTGGGTGCCGACGGCCGGGCCATCCCCGGTGAGGACGCCCGCATCCCCGGCCGGGACCGCGCCGACTACAGCGTGTGGATCCGGTCCCTGCGCATCGGCGCCGTGGTGGCCATGATCTCGTTCGCAGGCACAGCGGTCACCGGTGACCTCCAGGGCAAGCTTATGTTCCAGCAGCAGCCCATGAAGATGGCCGCCGCCGAAGCTGCCTGCCACGACGGCACGGGCTTCTCCGTCCTGAGCGTCGGCAACGTGGGATCGAAGAACTGCGACGACGTCGTGGCAGTCATCGAGGTCCCCGGCATCCTGTCCTTCCTGGCCAAGGGTGACTTCACCACCGAGGTGAAGGGCGTCAACAGCCTGCTGCCCGAGTACAAGGAGAAATACGGAACCAACCTGCCGGACAACCCGATTTACGGTGACCGCGCCGGCCAGGAGATCCAGTACGTACCCGTCATGGAAGTCACGTACTGGGGCTTCCGGATGATGATCGGCTTTGGCGGCCTTGCCGCCCTGGCCGCGCTGGTGGCACTCTGGATCACCCGCAAGGGGACGGTACCGGAATCCCGCTGGCTGATGCGCCTGGCAGTGTTCGGCATCCTGGCACCCTTCGGCGCCAACGCCGCCGGCTGGATCTTCACCGAAATGGGCCGCCAGCCGTTCGTTGTGGCCCCCAACCCGGACCCCAGCGGCATCGACCAGGTGTTCATGTTCACCGCCGCCGCCGTTTCCCCCGGGGTCTCCGCGGGCGAGCTGATCGCTTCCCTGGTGGCACTGACCGCCGTCTACGCCGTCCTGCTGGTGGTGGAAGTGAAACTGCTGGTGAAGTACATCCGCGGCGGCGTGGTCTCCGCGATGCCCGAACTTGCCCACGCACCGGCCGATGAGAATGAGGACCGGACCCCGGGCGACGACGGCACCGGGGAAGCCAGGGCCGCCGACGACGTCCTGGCCTTCGCCTACTAGCCGCACCGGACCCAACAGGCTCCAACGAGCAGAGGAAACGAACAATGGAACTGCTTCCCACCATCTGGTTCATCGCCATCGCGGTGCTCTGGACCGGCTACCTCTTCCTGGAGGGCTTCGACCTGGGCGTCGGGATGCTGATGAAGATCTTCGCCCGCAACGACACCGAGCGCCGGGTGCTCCTGAACACCGTCGGACCCGTATGGGACGGCAACGAGGTGTGGCTCCTGACCGCCGGCGGCGCAACGTTCGCGGCCTTCCCGCTCTGGTACGCCTCCCTGTTCTCCGCGCTTTACCTGCCGCTCCTGGTGGTTTTGTTGGCCCTGATCTTCCGTGCCGTGGCCTTCGAATACCGAGGCAAGGTGGATACCGACAGCTGGCGGAGCCGCTGGGACTGGGCCATTGCCCTGGGCTCCTTCTTCGCGGCCTTCGGCGTTGGAGCCGCCCTGGCCCTGACCACCACCGGCCTGCCGCTGAACGCCAACGGCGACCGGGAAGGTGGCCCCATGGCATGGTTCAGCGGCTACGCCCTGCTGGGGGGTGCGGCCGTGGTGGGATTCTCCCTGCTGCACGCCCTGGCCTTCCTGGCCCTGAAGACCGACGGCGACGTGCGGCACCGTGCGCGCCGGTGGTTCGTGCGGCTCCTGCCGGTCCTGCTCCTGCCGATTGCCGCATGGGCCCTTGCCATCCAGTTCATGGACGGCAAGCCCTGGACCTGGGCCGCCGTCGTCCTCGCCGTGGGCGCTGCCGCAACGGCTTGGCTGCTGGCCCGGAAGGGCTCCGAGGGACGGGCATTCCTCGCATTGGGCGCCTTCCTGGTGCTGGGCACCACTGCCATCTTCGGGGCGGTGTTTCCGGTGGTGCTGCCTTCCACGCTGGACAGTGCCTTTGACCTGACCATCTCCAACGCCTCTTCCTCGGATTACACCCTGGGCCTGATGAGCATTGTCGCAGCCGTTGGCCTTCCCCTGGTGATCGCGTACCAGGCCTGGACCTACTGGGTGTTCCGCCGCCGCGTCAGCGCCGCCCACATCCCGGAAGCCCACAGCTTCCTGCCGGCCGTGGCCGCCAAGGCGTTCACCATCAAGGGCTGACGTGCGGCCTACGTTCCCCGCAGGCCCGTCCACCCGGTCAGCAATCTACTGGCTGGGGGTTCTGGCGGCGCTCAAGGCACTCTCGCTCGTCCTGATCGGCCAGGCGGTGGCAGCCGTCCTGGCCGGACTGGTGGCCGGCAACCCCGCGTGGGGAACCCACATCACCGCCGGACTTGCCGGCGTGGTGCTAAGGTCCCTGACCGTCTGGGGACAGGCCGTCGCGGCCCGCCGCGCCGCCCTGGGGGTCAAGGAGGAGCTGCGCGCCGGGCTGCTGGAGCATGCCCTCCGCACCGGCGTCCGCGGATCCGGGCCCGGCGACGGAGGCCTGGCGGTGCTGGCAACCCGCGGACTGGACGCACTGGACAACTACTACACCCAGTTCCTGCCCGCCCTGGTCAACTGCGCGGCCATCCCGCTGCTCCTGGGGGCGCGGATCCTCTTCGCGGACTGGGTGAGCGCCGTGGTCATCGTCCTCACGGTCCCGCTGATCCCGGTCTTCATGGTGCTGATAGGCCGCTACACCCAGGACAGCGTGCGCCAGGCCCAGGCGTCGCTGGCACGGTTGTCAGCGCACATGCTCGAACTCGCCAAGGGCCTGCCGGTCCTGGTGGGCCTGGGCCGTGCCACCGAGCAGCGCAAAGCCCTGGAAGAGATTTCCGAGGAATACCGCTCCCGCACGATGGGCACCCTTCGCACCGCATTCCTCTCCGCGCTGGCCCTGGAACTCATCGCCACCATCTCGGTGGCGGTGGTGGCGGTCTTCATCGGCGTCCGCCTGGTCCACGGGGACATGCCGCTGGAGGCAGGCCTGCTGGCGCTGCTCCTGGCACCGGACTGCTACCTCCCGCTCCGGGAGTTGGGCACCGCCCACCACGCCAGTGACGATGGCCGCGTGGCCCTGGCGGAAGCGGCAGCGGTGACCGGCGCCCCCGAGGCGGCACCGCTGCCCGCCGCCAAAGCCGGCCGGCCGGGCGCCCCCCTCGAAGTGACCGGGCTGACGGTGCGCTATGCCGGGCGGTCCGGGACCGCCGTCGGGCCCCTCACCTTCACCGCACCGCTGGACAGGATCACCGCCCTTGACGGCCCCAGCGGTGCGGGCAAAAGCACCATCCTCGGCGTCCTGGCCGGCACAGTCGGCGCGGGCAACGGCACCAGTATCTCGGGCTCGATCAGGGGACTGGACCGCGCTGCCATTGCCTGGGTGCCGCAACACCCCGTCATGGTGGCGCCGACGGTCCTGGACGAGGTGCTGCTGTACCTGACACGGGACCCGGGCCACGGCCCGGACCGGTTCGCCGCCGAAGATGCCGCCCGGAGCTGCCTCGAGCGGGCAGGCGCCGGCCACCTGGCGGCCAAACACCAGGCGGAGCTGAGCCCCGGGGAACTGCGCCGGGTGGCGCTGGCCCGCGGACTGGCCAGGATTGATGCCGGGGCGTCGATCCTGCTGCTCGATGAACCCACCGCGCACCTGGACGACGCGTCCGCCGCCGTCGTCGAAGATGCCATCCGCCGACTCCGCGGCCAGGTGACCGTGATCCTGGTGGCCCACAACCACCGCACCCGGCACCTTGCGGACCAGCTGGTTCCGGTGGCAGGTCCCGGGCAGGCCGTGGAACCGCACGAGCCCCCGCATGCCCCGGTCCTGGCCGCTTACGCCGGCACGGGCAATCCGCCGTCCGAAGACCCCGCCTCCCTTGATGCCGCGTCGAGCGCACCCGGCACTGACCCCAGCGGCCCCAACCGTACTGCCCGGTCCACCTCGGGCGCGGCCGGACTCCTCGCGGCGCTCCTGGAACCGGTGCGCGGCAAATTCGCGGCCGCAGCCGTGGTGGGCACCTTGGCGGCCATGTTCGCCGTCGCCTTGTCGGGCCTCTCCGGGTGGCTCATCATCCGGGCCAGCGAACAGCCGCCCATCCTCTACCTGCTGACCGCTATTGTGGGCGTCCGGTTCTTTGGCATCGGCCGCGCGGTGCTCCGCTACTGGGAACGGTTACTGCTCCACGATGCCGTCTTCGCCGCCCTCACCCGCCTGCGCGGCAGGCTCTGGGAATCCCTCAGCCGCAGGGCCCTGTCGCTGCGCCGGCTCCTGCAGGGCGGCAACGTGCTGGGAACGGTGATTGACGACGTCGACACCATCCGCGACCTCCTGCCACGCGTGGTCCTGCCGCCCGTCACAGCGGTCGCAGTGTCCGCCCTGGCCCTGGCTGCCACGGGAATCCTGGTGCCCGCCGCGCTGCCTGCCGTGATCGGCGCAGCTGCCGGTGGCCTGTTGCTCGCGCCGGCGGCCGCCCTGTGGGGGGACCGGCGGTCGGCCACTGCCGAGCAGTCCCTGCGCTCCGGTGTGCTGCGGCGGACAGCGGCGGCGCTGGACGCCCGGGCAGACCTGCACGCGAACGGCCTGGCAGCACCCGTGCTCGAGTCGCTCCGGGCCGAGGACCGGGAGGCGACGGACGCCTCGCGGCGCTCCGCCTGGGCGGACGGGCTGGGACACGCCATTGCCACCATCGGATGCGGTGCCGCGGCCCTGGCCGCTGCCTGGCTTGCCGGCCCCGACGTACTGGCTGCCCGGGTTGCCCCGGCCACGGCAGCCGTGGTGGTGCTGCTTCTGCTCGCGCTCGTGGAACCCTACGCAGCCATGACGACGGCGGTGCGCCAGTTCCCTGCCCTGCGTGAGGTCCTGCAGCGGGTGGGGGAGTCCGGGGCCCTGGACGGCGGTCCGTCCGGCAGCGGCGCGGGCGTGGCCTCTCCGGACGGGGATACCTCCGGGCTGCACGCCCTCCCGGCCCGCGACGGCGGCGCCCCGGGCATAGCGCTGACGGAGCTGGCCGCTGCATGGCCGGATGGGCCCCCGGTCTTCACGGGGCTGGATGCCGTGGCGGAGCCCGGCCGCTGGCTGGTAGTCACCGGGCCGTCCGGTTCGGGGAAATCAACCCTGCTCTCCGTCCTGCTCGGCTTCCTGGCGCCGGCGGCGGGCCGGGCCCAGGTGTCCGGCCGCGCGGCCTGGTGCCCGCAGGAGGCCCACCTCTTCGATTCCACCATCCGGGGCAACCTGCTGCTGGGGTGTGCCGCCGGGACTGGTGGGCCGCCGGTTTCCGATGATGACCTGGGCGTGGTGCTGGCCGCCGTGGGACTTGATGGGCTGGTGGAGAGGCTGCCTGCCGGCCTGGATACCAGGATCGGCCCCGGCGGCGCCTTCCTCAGCGGTGGCGAACGGCAGCGCCTGGCCGTGGCGCGGACTCTGCTGACCGGCGCGGACGTGATCCTGCTGGACGAACCCACCGCCCACCTGGATGCGGAAGCTGCCGCAGCCATGCTGGCGGACCTTCGCAGGGGGCTGCGGGACCGTACCGTGGTCCTGGTAACCCACAACGGGGCGGATATCGCCGGGACGGACGCCCGGCTGGAACTTCCGGCCGTGTCCGGCGTGCCCGGGGACCGCGTGCCAGCGTCGCGCTGAGCCTGCTGCCCGCGCCGCTGCTAGCTCGGCTGCCCGTGCCGCTAGCCGTCGACGTCGTGCAGGTGGTGGACGACGTCGTGAAGGAAGTATTGGGCCAGGGTCAGGACCGTGAATTCGGATCCATTGCTGCGCAGGCCCTTCCGTACCCAGTCTTCTTCGCGGACACCGGCGAAGGCATCCGCGGCCTGGTGCCCCTCGGCGGCCAGTTCGGCGCTCACCTCGGCTGGATCGGAATTGGCGTAGTCCTTTTCCTCCGCGGTCAGGTCCTGGTCCCAGTTCTCGAAGCGGGCGCCGTCCTCGGCGAGCATCAGGTTGAGCCGGTGGTCGAAGAGGCTGAAGACGTCCCGTACATGGCAGGCATACTCCAGTGCGGACCACGTCCGGTCGTCCGGGCGCTCCGCCGCATCCGGCCGGCGCAGGACGGCCCGCCACCGGGGCAGCATGCTTTCGATGATGCCGGGAACGGTTGCCGGGGTCGCGGTGGAAGCGTCGAAGGAACATTCCGGGCAGGTGCGGGACAGGACCCAGGTCCAGTCCTTTTCATCAGGAACGATAGGCATGAGAGCAGTCTAGGGGGTCCGGGCCGAAAGACTCTGGGACGCCAGGGGACGCCTGCCTAGCCTTGCAGCATGAGTGCGGATGGCCGCCGGGATGCGGGAGCACCAGTGGATGCGGACAGCATGGTGCAGCTGTCCGGCCTGACCAAGCGGTTCGGCCGGAACACAGCGCTCGACGACGTGACCCTCACCATCGGGCCGGGAGAGGTCTTCGGGTACCTGGGCCCCAACGGGGCGGGCAAGACCACCACCATCCGGCTCCTGATGGGCATGCTGCGGCCCACGTCCGGCACAGCGGCGGTGCTGGGGTTGGACGCCTGGCGGCAGGCCCGGGACGTCCACCGGCTGGTGGGCTATGTGCCGGGAGAGCCGGCGCTCTACGACCGCCTGACCGGCCACCAGCATGTGGCGTACTGCGCCCACCTGCGGAACCGGGACGATGCCCCGCGCGCCGCCGAGCTGGCGGACCGGCTCGACCTGGACCTGAACCGGCAGGCCCGCACCCTCTCGCGCGGAAACCGGCAGAAGCTTGCCGTTGTCCTCGCGGTGATGTCCAGTCCACGGCTGCTGGTGCTGGACGAGCCCACCAGCGGGATCGACCCCCTGGTGCAGCAGGTATTCCACTCGATCCTCCGCGAGCACACGGCCGGCGGCGGGTCCGCGCTCTTCTCCTCGCACGTCCTGGGGGAGGTGGAACGCGTCGCGGACAGGATCGGAGTGGTCCGGGCGGGGAAGCTCGTGGCGGTGGAGCGGCTGCAGGATCTCGCTGCGCGGTCCCTGCACCGGGTGCGGGCCCGGTTCACCACCACGGTGTCCGCGGCAGGGTTCGCGGGTGTCCCGGGCGTACGGGACCTGACGGTGGATGGCCGCTCGCTCAGCTGCAACGCCCCGCAGTCGGCCCTGGATGCACTCTTGAAGCTGGTGAGCGCCCGGGACGTGGAGGACTTTGAGTGCTCCGAGGCTCCGCTGGAGGAAACCTTCCTGACCTACTACGGCTCGGACCAGGGCGGCGCCGGTGCCCTGGACACAGCGGGGACAGGGCCGGGCCATGCTGGCTAACGTCCTGGTGAAAACGCTTCGCGACCAAAGCAGGACGCTGCTGGCCTGGGCCGTCTCCCTGGCCCTGATCGTCGCCATGTACGCTGCTGTGTGGCCGGCGGTCCAGTCCCAACCGTCCATCAGCGGCTTCATCGACCAGATGCCCGAGGCGTTTCGCTCCTTGTTCGCCACCTCCAGCGCGGATATGTCCACCCCCACGGGATACATCCAAGTGGAGCTGATGTCCTTCATGGGACCCATCGCCGTCTTGATCTACGCCGTCAGCGCCGGCGCGGGCGCCATCGGCGGGGAAGAGGACCGGCACACCATGGACCTGCTGCTCTCCAACCCGGTGGGCCGCGGCAGGGTGGTAGTGGACAAGTTCGCGGCCATGGCACTGGGCACCTTCCTGCTGGCCGCCGTCATGGGCGTTTCGCTGGTGCTGGAGGGCAGACTGGTGGATATGGTCCTGCCGGCCGACAAAGTGGCCGCCGCCATGCTGCACCTGGCCTTGCTGGGTGTTGTCTTTGGCAGCCTTGCCCTGGCGCTGTCGGCCGGCACCGGACGGACCGGGCTCAGCCGCGGCATACCCGCCGTCCTGGCGGTGCTCGCCTACATCGTCAACGCGCTCGCCCCGCTGGTGGATGCCTTCGACCGGATCCACCAGGTGTCACCGTTCTTCCAGTACATCGGCCACGATCCGCTGCGGCAGGGCACCGCCTGGGACAGCGTCCTGGTGTCGGCAGCCACCATCGCCGTGCTCGTGGCGCTCGCCGTCGCCGGTTTCCGCCGCCGTGACGTGGCCGGGTAACCCCCGGGTTGAACGCCGGGTGGGTCCCCGGCAGCGGCTGCTAGTCTCCGGCGGCCGGTTCCGGCTCCCACGCCATGGCAGGTCCCACGACCTCCACAGCCTGGGACAGGGGGACACCCGAGCCGTCGCGCCGGCCATGCTCCTGCGGTAGTGACCGTGCCACGCCGGCCGCGGACGACGCCTTGGCCGGCCCATGTCCTGCCCAGCCCAGCAGGAGCGTGTCCTCGCCCTTCAGGAACCGGTGTGCCCGGACGCCCGCGGTGGCGCGTCCCTTGGCAGGATATTCATCGAAGGCGGTGACCTTGGCGGTCCCGGGCGCAGTGCCGGGAAGGGCGCCGTTGGTCCCCGCGATGGTGACCACGACGGCGGCGGCATCGTTCGGCTGGACCGCGCCGAAGAAGATCACCTGGTCACCCGCAGCCAGTTTGATGCCGGCCATGCCACCTGCGGTGCGCCCCTGGGGGCGGACGACGGCGGCGGGGAACTTCAGCAGTTGTGCCTGCCTGGTCACGAAGACCAGCTCGGCGTCCTCCGTGCCGGCGGGAGCCACACCCACCACGAAATCCTTGTCCTTGAGGGTGATGACTTCCCAGTCTTCGCGGTTCAGCGGGTAGTCCGGCTGCACGCGCTTCACCACGCCTTGGGCGGTGCCGATGGCCAGGACCTCATCCAACCGGACGAATGCCACCAGGGACTCACCCTTGACCAGGGTGAGGAATTCCTTGGCCGGCACGCCGCCGGCCAGGTTGGGCAGCCCGGATACCGGCGGCAGGACGGGCATGTCCATGACCTGCAGCCGGAGCATGCGGCCCAGCGAGGTGACGGCCGCGATCTCGCCGCGTGCCGACGTCTTGACCACCGATGCGTACACGTCGTGCTTGTTCCGGGGCCCTGCTTCGGCGAGGGGCTCCTGGTTGCTGGTCCGCGCCACCTGCCCTGACGCGGTGAGGATCGCCCAGCAGGGGTCGTCGGCGATTTCCAGCGCCAGCGGGGCTGCCTTGCCCTTCCCGGGGGCCGCTGCGAGCTCGGCGGCGACGGTGGGGGACACGGCCTCGGATTCCAGCAGCACGGTCCGGCGCGGGGTGCCGTGTTCCTCGGCGATCGCGCCGAGTTCGTCGGAAACCACCGTGCGGAGCAGTTCCTCGGAGTCCAGGATGGCCTGCAGTTCCGCGATCTCGCGGCGGAGCTCGTCCTGCTCCTTTTCAAGCTCGATCCGGGAGTACTTGGTCAGCTGGCGCAGGCGCAGTTCCAGGATGTAGTTGGCCTGGACCTCGGTGAGGTCATAGATGGACATCAGCCGTTCGCGGGCGGCGGCGGCCTCGTCCGAGGACCTGATGATCTGGATGACTTCATCGATGTCCACAATGGCGATAAGCAGGCCCTCCACCAAGTGCAGGCGGTCCTTCTTCTTGCCCAGCCGGAAGACGGTGCGGCGGCGCACCACGTTGATGCGGTGGTTGACGTAGACCGAGAGGAGGTCCACCAGGCCCAGGGTTTGCGGCTGGCCGTCCACCAGGGTGACGTTGTTGATGCCGAAGGAGTCCTCCATAGGCGTGTAGCGGTACAGCTGCTGCAGGACGGCGTTGGGGTTGAAGCCGTTCTTCAGTTCGATGACCAGCCGCAGCCCATGTTTGCGGTCCGTGAGGTCCACGATGTCGCTGATGCCGGTCAGCTTCTTGGCGTTGACCGCGTCCTTGATCTTCTCGATGACCTTTTCCGGGCCCACCATGTACGGCAGTTCGGTGACCACCAGGCCGGTGCGGCGTGCCGTGAGCTGCTCGATCTCCACCTTGGCCCGGGTCTTGAAGGAGCCGCGGCCGGTGGCGTACGCGTCCCGGATGCCGTCCAGGCCCACGATCCTGCCGCCGCTTGGCAGGTCAGGGCCCGGCACGAACCGCATGAGGTCCTCCAGCGTGGCGTCCGGGTGGGCGATCAGGTGCCGGGCGGCCGCGATCACTTCCACCAGGTTGTGCGGGGCCATGTTGGTGGCCATGCCGACGGCGATGCCGGTGGCCCCGTTCACCAGCAGGTTGGGGAAGGCTGCCGGCAGGACGTCCGGCTGCGTCAACTGGTTGTCGTAGTTCGGGACGAAGTCCACCACGTCTTCATCGAGGTGGTTGGTGAGTGTGAGGGCCGCCGCCGCCATCCGTGCCTCGGTGTACCGCGGCGCGGCCGGGCCGTCGTCGAGCGAGCCGAAGTTGCCGTGCCCGTCAATCAGCGGCAGCCGCAAGGAGAAGTCCTGGGCCATGCGCACCATGGCGTCATAGATGGCTGCGTCCCCGTGCGGGTGCAGCTTGCCCATCACCTCGCCCACCACGCGGGCACTTTTGACGTGGCCGCGGTCCGGGCGCAGGCCCATGTCGCTCATCATGTACAGGATGCGGCGCTGCACCGGCTTGAGCCCGTCGCGGGCGTCCGGGAGTGCCCTGGAGTAGATCACCGAGTACGCGTACTCCAGGAAGGAGCCCTGCATTTCGGACGTGACATCGATATCGACGATGTTCTCCGTGTAGGTGTCTTCCACGATGGGTTTTGAACTTTGGCGGCGGGCCATGGGGTTTGGTGGATCCTTCTGGGGGTGCTTGCAGCTTTTCGGGCATGCTGCGGGAGTTCTTGGCTAGGCTAAGCCTATGGTGGATCAGCCCGGGGACGGCGAATATCCGGAACATTGGGAGGCCGATGTCGTCCTGCGTGACGGCGGAACGGCGCACCTGCGGCCCATCCACCCGTCGGATGCCGACGCTGTCCAGGCCTTCCATACCCGGCAGTCGCAGAATTCAATCTACATGCGCTTCTTTGCGTTCAAGGCCAGGCTGTCCGCCAAGGAACTAAAGCGCTTCACTGAGGTCGACTACAAGGACCGGGTGGCGTTCGTCATCACCATCCACGGCGAGATCATCGGTATCGGCCGCTACGACCGCCTCGCCGACCCCACCGAGGCAGAGGTGGCCTTCAACATCGCCGACGCCCACCAGGGCAGGGGCATCGGCTCCATCCTGCTGGAGCACCTGGCCGCCGCCGCGCACGAAAACGGGATCCGCAAGTTCACCGCCGAGGTGCTGCCGGAGAACCGCAAGATGCTGATGGTGTTCTCCGACGCCGGCTACGACGTCAAGCGGCATTTCGATGACGGCGTCGTCAGCCTTGAGTTCAACGTGGAGCCTACCGAGAAATCGCGTGCCGTCATGGAATCCCGCGAACACCGCGCTGAGGCGAGGAGCGTCCGGGGCCTGCTGGCGCCGTCGTCCGTTGCCGTCATCGGTGCCAGCCGCAAGTGGGGCACCGTGGGGTACCAGCTGCTGGAGCACATCATCGAGGGCGGCTTCCACGGGTCCGTATACGCGATCAACCCGGAGGCGCTGGAACTGGCGGGAATGATGTCCTACGGAAGGCTCTCCGAAGTTCCCGAACCCGTCCAGCTGGCCATCGTCGCCGTTCCTTACGAGGAGGTGGCCGGCGTCATGGAAGACTGCGCAGCCGCCGGGGTCAAGGGCGTGGTGATGGCCACGGCAGGCTTCGCGGACGACGGCGAACGCGGCCTCCTGCGGCAGCGCGCCATGGTGCGCCAGGCCAGGGCCAACGGGATGCGCGTGATCGGCCCGGCGTCGCTGGGCATCGCCAACACGCACCCGGACGTGTCGCTGAATGCGTCGATGGCTCCCACCATGCCGCTGCGTGGCGGGCTGGGCCTGTTCAGCCAGTCAGCGGCGATCGGCGTCTCGCTGTACGCGGCGTCCAGCCGGCGCCGCCTGGGGCTCTCCAGCCTGCTCTCGGCCGGCAACCGGGCAGACGTTTCGGGCAACGACATGATGCAGTACTGGGAGGACGACGGCGATACCACCGCCGTGGGCCTGTACCTGGAGTCCATTGGCAACCCGCGCAAGTTCTCCAGGATCGCCCGGCGCCTGGCCCGCACCAAGCCGGTGATCGTTGCCAAGTCGGACACCATGGGATTGCGGCTGCCGCCCGGGCACGCCGTCCGGACCACGCAGGCACCGGCCGGTGCCCTGGACGCCATGCTGCGCCAGTCGGGAGTGATCCGCGTGGAAACCGTGGAAGAACTCGTGGACGTCGCCCAGGTGGTGTCGGGCCAGGCGCTTCCGGCCGGGCCCGACGTCGCCATCTTCAGCAACTCCCATGCCCTCGGCAACGTGGTGGCGGACAGCGCAGTGGCGCACGGGCTGGGCGTTGCCCAGGTGGTCTCCGGCCTCGACCTGGACACGGGCCAGTCGGTGGCGCTGCCAGCGCTGCGGAAGGCACTCCTTGACGCCCTGGCCTCGGATACCGTGCACGCCGCCGTCGCAGCCCTGCTGCCCGCAAGGGGCTTGACCGTCGACGCCGTGGCCCGGGTCCTGGCGGAGTGTGCGGCCGCCGCGGGGAAACCGGTGGTGGCTGCCTTCACCGGCATCCTGGACCCCGCCATCAACGTGGAGGGCCTGGTGGGCGCCGACGGGTCCACGGTTCCCTGCTTCTCCAACCCCGGCGCCGCCGTTGCTGCCCTTGCCGCCGTGGTGCGGTATGCGGAGTGGGCTGCCCGCGACCAAGGACACTTCGTGGAACCGGCCGGCTGCGATCCCCGCAAGGCCGAGGCCGAACTCGACGAGCTGCTGCGGGACGTCACCGGTGAACAGCTCAAGCAACTGGAACCGGCAGCAGCGGCGTCCCTCCTGGGGCACTACGGCATCACCGTCCTGCCGTCGACAGCCTTCAACACACCGGATGAGGCCGTGCAGGCCGCGGAAGCCCTCGGCTGGCCCGTCGTACTGAAGACCACGGACCCGGCCCTCCGGCACCGGCTGGACCTGGGCGGGGTACGCCTCGGCATCGAGGACGCCGAGTCGCTGCGCCAGAACGTGGCGCAGATGCGGCGGGCGCTCGCGGCCTACGGTGACCCGGCCCTTGAGGTCCAGTCCATGGCACCGGTGGGCCAGGCCTGCACTTTCCGGGCCATCGAAGACCCGTTGCTTGGACCGGTGATCTCGTTCGGCCTCGCCGGTGACGCCGTCAACCTGCTCGACGACTGGGCGCACCGGGTTCCGCCGCTGTCAGCCGCCGACGTCCACGACTTCATCCGTGCCCCCAGGGCATCAAGGAAACTGTTCGGGTACCAAGGGCTGCCGGCCGTTGATGTGCCGGCCCTTGAGGACCTGGCCGCCAGGCTGGCCTGGATGAAGGACAACCACCCGGAGATCGCGCTCGTGGAATTCAACCCCGTCCTGTGCGGCACGTCCGGAGCCACGATCCTCGCCGCTGACGTGCGGATTGGCAACGCGGCGCAGCGGACAGACAGTGCCCGCAGGGCAATGCTGGGCTGAGGCGGTTAGCAAGTGACCGGCCGATCTGTGAAAATGGGGGCATGAGCTTCCAGCCTCCCGCGTCGGCGCCCGAAACGCCCGGCAATGAAAACCAGGCACTCCGCCAGCACAGCTCACACCACCACGGACTCCAGGGCCAGAGCCTCGAAGACGCGCTGCAGAAGGCCGGCTTCTACCCGCGACTGGTCTCCGACGTCGTTGACGACGCCCTGGATGGTCGGGACTGCGTGGCGCACCTGGTGCACCTGGAAACCCATTTTGACCGGGCGGAGGTGCGGCGCCACATCACGGTGCTGGTGCTCACCGCGGACATGCTGGTCATCACCCACGTGGACGACCAGCAGCTGGACGAGGCGGGGGAGCAGATCGTCGCGCAGATCTCCACCGAATCAGTTCCCGTGGCCCAGATCCGCTCCGTGGTCCTGAGCTACATGTACGCCCAGCCGCAGAACTACAAGCCCTCGGATCCCGTCCGCGAATTGACCCTGTCGATTGCGTGGTCCGGCGGGCAACGCCTGGACATGGGTCCCGCCAGCTGCGGGGACCCGCAGTGCGAAGCGGACCACGGCTACACGGGCACCATCGCGCAGGAAGACATCGTGCTCCGCATCAGCGCCGAGGCCGACGGGCTGCAGGCCGTGCAGGACGCCAAGCTTTTTGCCCGGGCCCTGCGCGCCGTCAACACCGCATCGGCAGCGCCCGTGCCCCACGTGCAGTCCATGGCTCCCCGTCCGCGGTCCGGGGTGTTCGGAAACCGGCTCAGCCGCGGGCACCAGCAGCGCTGAGATGCCCGAAGCCAGCCACCAAGCCGAACAAACTCCCGCTTCCGGATACACCCCCGATCTTCCGCCCGCTCCTGCCTACGGGCACCGTTCCGTCGCCGAAGTCCTGACCAGTGCTGCGGCGAGCCTGGGGATGGAAGGCTTCGACAACACCTTGGGCCTCCCCGCCGCCAGCCGTGTCTGCGTGGTCCTCGCCGACGGCCTGGGCAGGAACCTGCTGAAGCAGAAAGCCGCCCACACCCCCTTCCTGCGTTCGGTGGTCCAGGCAGGCCAGGGCGACGTCCCTGTATGGCTGGACTCGGCGTTTCCTTCCACCACGGCCGCAGCGTTGGCCAGCTTCGGGACCGGCCTCCCCGCCGGCCAGCACGGCATGGTGGGCTACGACGTCCTGGACCCAGGGCAGGACAAGGTAGTCAACCTCCTGGGCAACTGGGACCCCGGCGTCGATCCGGCCACCTGGCAGCCGTTCCCCACGGTCTTTGAGCGGGTGGCCGGGCAGGCGGATGTCAGCACCGTCAGCCTCGCCCAGTTCAACGGTTCGCCCATGACCCGGGCCGCCCTGCGCGGCGGCAGGTTCATCTCCGGAACCACCGCCCATGCCCGCACCGGCGCTGCCGCCGACGCCATGGCGGGCGCCGGTCCATCCCTGATGTACTTCTACGTGAATGAGCTGGATAAAGCCGGCCACCGCTACGGCTGCCGGTCGGAACAGTGGGAACACCAGTTGGAGGAGCTCGACGCCACGGTCAAGCGGCTCAACTCCTCACTGCCCGCCGGGACCACGATCCTGCTCACCGCAGACCACGGCATGCTCGACATTCCCGAGTCCCAGCGGATCGACTTCTCCGCCGACTCTGCGCTGGTTGACGGCGTCCGGCATACTGCCGGCGAACCCCGGATGGTCCACCTGTACCTCGAAGAGACGCACCTGGACGGCTCTGCCGGCCGGGAACGGCTGGTGGCTGCCTGGAAATCAAGGTTTGGCGACCGGGTATGGGCCTTCACCCGGGAAGAAGCAATCGCCGGGGGACTTTTTGGTGACGTCCGGCCTGCCGTGGAGGGCAGGATCGGTGACGTCATGATCGCGGCGCGGGACGCCGTCGCCCTCTATGACGGGCGGCGCATGCGGCCCACCGCCATGGAAGTGGTAGGCCAGCACGGCTCCCTGACCAAAGCCGAGCGTGAGGTCCCGCTGCTCTGTTTTGCAGCCGACGGAAGGAGCCGCCGGCGTGGCTGAACTCATTTTCTTTTCCGGCACCATGGACTGCGGAAAATCCACGCTGGCCCTGCAGATGGACTACAACCACCGGGCACGCGGCCGCGGCGGTGTGCGGTTCAGCCGCAACGACCGCGCTGGCGAATCCCGCATCTCCAGCCGGCTGGGCCTGGAGACGGACGCCGTGGAGGTGCTGGACAGCACGGACTTCTGGGAGGAAGTCATGGTCCGGCGCACCCAGGGCAGGCGGGTGGATTACCTTATCTGCGATGAAGCCCAGTTCTACACCCCCGTGCAGGTGGAGCAACTGGCCAAGGTGGTGGACGAGATCGACGTCGACGTCTTCGCATTCGGCATCACCGCCGACTTCCGCACCCGTTTGTTCCCCGGGTCCCAACGCCTTATTGAGCTGGCTGACCGGGTGCAGGTGCTCCAAGTGGAGGCGCTGTGCTGGTGCGGCCGCCGGGCCACGCACAACGCCAGAACGGTCGACGGCGTCATGGTCACCGAGGGTGCGCAGGTGGTGGTCGGCGACGTGGACATGGTGGCCGACGCCGCCACCGCGCAGGCTGCCGAACACGTCCCCGTGGTGGGTTACGAGACGCTGTGCCGCCGGCATTTCATGCGCAGGGTGACGGCGCACGGCGCCAAACTGATGGCCCAGCAGGACGAATTGCTGCCGTTCGAAGTGGACGCCTGCCTCTGGCGCGGTTCAGGTGGACCAGGGGAGCCCCGCGGGGACGGCAGCCCGCACAGCGAGGCCTGACACCGTGGGGTTAGGAGCTGTCAATCAGTCCCGTTGCCGTGCTGGTGCACCAGGCCGGCAGTGCCCTCGATTCCCGCGAGTGGCAGGGTGGCCGCCCGGGCCCGCCTGCGACTGCGCAGCCTGAGTTCGCTGACCAGCGCCCCCACCACGATGCAGCCGGCGCCAACGAGCGCTGCCGGTGGCAGCCGCTCACCCGCTGCCCGCCCGATTACCGCAGCCCACACGGGCTCGGCTGCGTAGATGATCGTTGCCTTGGTCGGGGATACCGATTTCTGCGCCCAGTTCATCGTGAGCTGGATGACGCAGCTTGCGGCCCCGAGGGCAACAGCCGCTCCCACGCCAACCCACGAGAAGGCCGGCACCGTCTCCCTGGCCAGCGGCATGGCCAGGAAGCCCAGCGCCCCCGCAACGAGCAACTGCAGGACGGTGACCCGGCCGAGGTCCACCTTGCCGGCAAACCAACCGATAAGGATGATCTCCGCGGCGATCGGAACGGTGCTCACCAGGGTCTCGATTTCCCCGGGGCCGAAGGCCAATCCAGCGCTTCCTGGGCCGGCGAGCAGCACGAGGCCCGCGAAGGCCAACCCGGCACCGATCCAGGTGAGGAACCGCGGCGGTTTCCTGAACACGATCCACTGCAGGACCGGAACCAGCGGCACGTAGAGGGCGGTAATGAACGCTGACGTGCTGCTGCTGATCGTCTGAAGACCAACGGTCTGGAGCCCGTACCCGAGGAAAATCATCACGCCGATGGCTGAGCCGGCCACGATATCCAGCGGCCTGATGCCGCGCAGGACGCGCGCAAAGACGACCGCGCTGATGAAACCGGCAGTCAGGAATCGCATGCCCACAAAGAACCAGGGCCCGCTGTACTGCACGGCGATGTGGACGGCGAGGAAGGTGCCACCCCATACCGCCGTTATCAAGACAAGGGCAACCTCCTGCCGGGAGAACAGCGCCCGGGGGTCAATGTGCAACATAATGCTCCATCGTATGGTGCAGAATAGTGCACATGCAAGCTGAGGAAACACCCGGAGTCCTAACCAACGTTAGTGAGAACGTGCGCCGGTTTCGGACGGCGGCCGGGCTCAGCCAGGTCGCCTTGGCTGATCGCGCCGGCGTCAGCCGCCGTACGGTGGTCAAACTCGAAGCGGGCGAGGCCAACATCAGCCTGACCGGCCTGGACCACCTTGCCGATGCTCTGGGCGTCACATTCGTCGATCTCGTGGCCGCCCCGGCAGCACCACGTGCTGACATCCGCGAAGTTGCGTGGCGCGGAGAGCGGAAAGGCAGCCTGGCGGTGTTGCTGGCTTCCGTGCCCGCCACTAGGGAAGCGCAATTGTGGGCCTGGACCCTGGAACCAGGCGAGCGATACGACGCGGAGCCTGATCCGGTGGGGTGGACCGAGATGCTCCTGGTCTCTGAGGGAGCACTCCGCATAGATCTGGAAAGCGGTGCCACCGAGCTCCGTCCTGGCGAGCACCTTGCCTTTCCCAGTTCGCAGGTCTACGCCTACGCGAACATCGGTCACACCCGGGCACGCTTTGTGCGCGTCGTCGTTAGCTAATTCTCCTGCCCTGTTCCCCGCCGGGTTTTGCCGCACTCCCGGGCTGCCGGTGCCTGTCCGGCCCGATCTGACCAGCGCTGAATGTCGTACCCCCTTGTGAGGATGGGGGGGTATGGGGAAATCGGTGGTGGTTCGGGCGTTGGCGGATATTCGTGCTGCCCTTGCCGTGCTGGATGCTGAGGTGGATGGGCGCGGTGCGGAGCCGTTTTCGGCGGCTGATCCGTTGGCTGGTTTGGCGGATGGGTGTCTTGATGTTCTGGTCGGGGCCAGGGAGGTGGAGGCCCGGGTCGCGGGTTTGAAGGCGCGGGCTGCGGTGGTGTTTGCGGATGCTGCCGGTGTTGTGGCGGGGCCGGGGGTGCCGGTGGTGACGCAGGAGATGGCGGTCGCGGCGGAGGTGGGGTGTGTGTTGGCGCTGGGGCCGCGGGCTGCGTCTTCGTTCCTGGCCACGGCGCACGCTGTTGTTGCCTCGTTGCCGTTGACGCTGGCGGGGTTGCAGGCGGGGACCCTGTCGTGGGGCCACGCTGTGGTGATGGCGGACGAGGCCGCGGCCTTGGATGCGGCAGGTGCTGTGGAGTTAGAGGCGCACTTCCTGGACCCGGACGCCCCGGACACGGCGCGGGGGTGCCCGGTGGGGGAGTTGCCGGCGCACCGGTTCCGGGCGAAGGCCAGGGTTTGGCGGGAGCGTCATCATGCGGAGTCGATCGAGACACGGCATACCAGATCCGTGGCGGACCGGCGGGTGGAGTACCGGCCGGACCCCCCGCGCCGTTGGCATAGCTGCCAGACCGACACCCGTCCTGCCCTGCACCCTGACGCCTGGCGACCTGCAGGCGCCTGCTAGCTCCTGCGCCGGTAGCGGATGTGGGTTGCCAACGGCGAGTGAAGCACCTCGACGGGTTCGAAGTCGAAAGACTCGATGCCCTCGAAGATACGCTCGCCCGAACCAAGAAGCACCGGGGCGATGTCGAGAGTCAATTCGTCCACGACGCCGGCAGCCAGTGCTTGGCGGACGGTCGAGGCTCCACCTGCGATGTCCACGCCCTTGTCTCCGGCGGCTTGGGACGCGGCAGCATAGGCGGCGTCGAATCCCTCGGTGACGAAGTGGAACGTGGTCCCGCCCTCCATCTGGATCGGGTCATGCTCATAGTGGGTGAGGACGAAAACGGGTGCGTGATAAGGCGGTTCCGGGCCCCACCAGCCGTTCCATTCCCCACTCCACTCACCGCGGATGGGACCGAACATGTTCCGGCCCATCACATAGGCGCCGCGAGGCCGCATGAGCCAATTGGCGGCGACCTGGTTGGTTTCGGTGGCCCGGGGGTCGCCGATATGCCAGCCATGCAGCTCGAGCCCGCGTTTACCCAGGGGGTTTTCGCGGCTCTGGTCCGGTCCGGCGACAAAGCCGTCCAGCGAAATGGACATATGGCAGGTTGTGTCCGGCACCGAGAACCTCCTGGTAATTGCGCTTTACACGCGGCCGCGTGCTGGGGATCCTAGCACGTGCCCAAGTCCATCAGGGGCTGCGAGAAAAGCTCCTAGTCGCTTCGGGTTCCAAAAACGATCTCATCCCACGACGGGACGCTGGATCGCTTTGGCTTAACCGACCGTTCCGGCGCCTCGGCCTCCGGAAGTTGGCCAGTGGCGGGGGAAGCGTCGTCCGGCTTCGCCGTGGTGCGGCGGGCGTTCCCGCCAAGCAACTCATCCAGCCCGGCGCCTGGTGCTGCACCTTGGCTGCCGCCCGAAGGTTTCTGCGGGGACGCGGCGATCGTGATTTCCCTCGTGTCCGTGCTGACGCCGTCGTGAAGCCGCAAAGCATCGTCCTGGATGTCGCGGTGCGGCGGGATAAGGCTGAGCCTGGACAGCATGGACGGCCTGGCATCCCTGCGGCGGATAAACGAATCACCTTGGGCTGCCGGTCCGTCACGCTGGTCGTCCTGGGGCTCCGGTTCGTTTGACTCTGGTTCGGGAACCACCTCGGACGGGCGGGGATGGGCCGCCGGTACCCCATGGGTCAGCAGCAGCGCCAAGGCATCATCAGAATCTTCGTCGACGCCTATCCGCTGGCCACGCCGCGACCGAAGCATATCCAGGAGGCCGTCGGACTCCTTGCCGGCCTCCTGGGCCGTGGCGCCCTGGCTGCCGGACGCCTTGGACGAATCCGCGTCGGTTTCAAAGTCGAAGGGGCGGTCCGATACAGCGGTGAGGCGGCGGGCCGGAACAGGTCCGTCCAGCGGCTCAAGCTCACTCAATTGCTGTGCCCACCGGTTGGTGTTCTGCAGCGACTTGCGTGCCGGACTGAACGTCCACAGGGCCGGAGGCTCCTCGCCAATGCCGGAGGTCCCGCCCGGTTTGGCCTCAAAACTGGCGGATACCGTCCAGGTGCCGTCCTGGCGCCGCCACGAATCCCATTCCACCGTCGCCGGATCAATGCCGTGTGCGGACAACCGGTGGGAAACCATGTCGTCCAGGGTGGCCGGGGAATCGCCGAACGCGGACCGGTAGATGTCGTGGCCGGGAGAGGGCGCCGCTACTTCGACTTTCCGCGCCTGCTGCGCAACGTATTCGCGCTCGGCAAGGACCGGACCTTCGTAACGCTCCACCTTGGCCAGCGGCATGCCGGACAACTCGGCCACGTCGGCAGCGGTGGCACCGGCGCGGATCCGGGCCTGGATATCCCTCGGGGACATCGGAACGGCCGGCCGCTCCGCCCGCGGTTTGGCCGCTGACCGGCTGGCCGTCCTGAGGGCCTCATCGATCGGCAGCTGGAACATCTCGCCGCCGGCCCCGCTCAACAGGAGATGCGTCCCGTCGTCGTGCACGCCTACAAGCCGTAGATCCTGCATACAAATCCTCCACCCTGGCATTACTATCAATCGAAACTCTGCCACCCGGTGGCGCGGAATTGGCTCAAGGGGCAGGGCGCGCCGTGATTTTCCGCCTGATTCCGGCTCGAAGAGTCAGGGACCGCCCTGCGCGGAGGAGGAGAACCCGCAGGCGGGGGAGGCTGCCGCGGATACTTGTCTGCTCAGCCCCTGGTCAGGGCGGCGGTCAGCTTGTCAGGATGCCGGGTGGAGGCGAGCCAGTACGGAGTGCGGTCGGCCGGGTCGGTGATCTCGATCTTCACGACGGGGTCGATCCAGCCCCTGATGCAGAGGTAGGCGAGCCCGTTGAGCCTCGTGCCCCGCTCTGCCGTGGCCTCCCCGGAGGTGAACGGCTCAACGCTGCCGACGAATTTGCGGTCGATGCTGGCCCGTCCGACCGTCAGTGCGTCGCTGGTAACGGTGATGGTGGGCGTGGACAGGACCAGGAGCACGCTGATGATGGCAAGGAGCACCACCGCCGCGGTATACCCGGCCGCCATACTGATGGGTGCGAAGACCAGGATGCCGGCCGCGGAGACGCCTACGGCAATGACCCAAATCCAGACGTTGGGCCAGAGCTTCTCCTGGTACGTGACAGGTGTCCCGGCCGAGGGGGTGCTGGGAACGGACGCTGGCGTGCTTGATTCGGGCATATGCCAAGCTTTCCACCTTTGGTCAGCTATTTCATCTTGGGTGCCGCGGCTCCGGATCCTGCCATCTGGGACTGGTGCGGGTCGCGGGTTAGAGTGAGTGACTGTGACTGAACATCCCACCGCAGCAGACCTCGTCCCGGACACGGCCTCCCCGGCCGCACCTACCTTGCAGGTCCAGTTGAAGATGCTGGATCCGGACCTGGAAGCTCCTTCCTACGCACACCCGGGCGACGCCGGAGCGGACCTTCGCGCGCGCGAAGGCGTGGTCCTGCTGCCGGGGGAGCGCAAACTGGTCCCCACGGGTGTTGCCATTGCCCTGCCCTACGGGTTCGTCGCCCTGATCCACCCGCGCTCCGGACTCGCCACGAAGCACGGGCTGACAATCGTAAACGCACCCGGCACCGTGGATGCGGGCTACCGCGGAGAGATATCGGTTACCCTGCTGAACACCGACTCGTCCCAGCCGATCGAGCTGCGCCGCGGCGATAGAATTGCCCAGATGGTTATCCAGCGGGTGGAACACGCGCACTTCATTCCTGTCAGCGAATTGAGCGGTTCCGTGCGCGGCGCGGGAGGCTTCGGCTCCACCGGCGGGTTCAACGTTCCCGGAGCCTGACACCTCCACCCACAACCGCTGCACCACGCCAGCGCGAACGACGGCGGGACCTGGTCCCGGCCGGCAGATTTTGAGAACTGGCACATTCTAGGAACGAAGGAGTCACCCATGGTCTTTGGGCTCGGCAGGAAAGCCAAGAAGGAAGAGCCGGCGCAACCGGCCGAAGAGCTGACGGCAGCGGAATCCGAAGAAGGCCCAACCGCCGCTTCAACGCGCAGCCAGGATGGCCCCTTCGACGAATCCGAGGTAGGCAGCCGGGACGGCTTCGTGGACCTCGGTGCCCTGCTGATCACGCCCAGCGAGGGACTCCAGCTCCGCCTCGAGGTTGAAGAGGCTACGCAGCGGGTGGTGGCCGTAACCCTTGACCTGAACGGATCCAGCCTTCAACTGCAGGCGTTCGCCGCCCCCAAGACAGAAACGCTGTGGGACGAAATCCGCGAACAGATCGGCCAGTCGGTCGGCGCCCAGGGCGGCCAGGTCGAGGAGGTGGAAGGCGCGTTTGGCACGGAGCTGGTTGCCAAACTCCCAGCCGGGCTTCCGGACGGCAGCCAGGGCTACCGCGTGGCCCGTTTCATCGGCGTCGATGGTCCGCGCTGGTTCCTGCGCGGCGTCCTGGGTGGACCCGCAGCCTTGGAGCGACCCGCCGCCGAACCGTTGGAGACCCTGTTCCGGAAAGTGGTGGTGGTCCGGGGCGACAGCCCCATGCCGCCGCGGGATCTCCTGCAGCTGCGGCTGCCCAAGGATGCCTCCGCTACTCCTCCGCCCGCCGGTCCCACATTGGAGGAACCAGAACGTGGTCCCGAAATCACCCAAATCGGCTGAGGCCGCACACGGCGGACCCGCCCAGGCGTCCGGTGGGCTGACCCCATTGGCCCAACTCCCGGACAAGGGACGCGTGCTGTGCCAGGGGCACATCGAATCTGTGACTTTCGTACCCGCGGACCGGACGGCAGAGTTCATTGCCATCGTCTCCGAGACCGGAACCGGACGGCCGGGCCCCGGCCCCGGACGGAACAAGCCCGCACGGCTTCGCATCGTGTGGCTGGGCCGACGACGGGTGCCGGGCATCGAAGCGGGCGCCGAGATCCGGGTCGAAGGAATGCTTGCCCGCGGCAAGGACATGCCCACCATCTTTAATCCCCGTTACGAGATCATGTCCCGCCAGGAGCACGAATGACCGAGCAGCAGCCCGAACAGTCCTCCGAAAACGCCGCCCCGGGCCGGCGGCAGGGTACGGACCCGTCACCGGCAGCCGCGCCGTCGCCGGTAGCCGGGCTGGCCGCGGAGTACGCGGCCAAGGCGGGGCTCCACCGCACCCACGACGGCAGGGTGGACGTCCTGCGAAGCGCCGGGGGAGTCCAGGGCATTGCGGAAAGCATTGTTCCCGGGTTGGTTTTCCTCGTGGCGTTCACCGTGACACGGGAGCTCACACTCTCCCTGGTTGCTGCCTTGGCATCGGCAGCTGCGTTCACCATCGCCAGGCTGGCACAACGGCGCCCCCTGACCCAGGCCTTGGCGGGCGTGGTGGGCGTCGGCATTTCGGCATGGCTGGCCAACACCACCGGGAAGGCTGAGGATTTCTACCTGCCCGGCTTCTTCACCAACGCCGCCTACATCCTGGCGATGGTGGTTTCAATCATCGTTAAATGGCCGGTCGCCGGGCTCCTCTTCGGTTTCATCCGCAACGAGGGAGTGGAATGGCGCAAAGACCCGGACCGGGTCAAGGCCTACCGGCTGGGCACCTGGATCATCGTTGCGGTCTTGGCGCTCCGGCTCATCGTGCAGGTTCCCCTGTACCTGATGGGCTCAGACGGCCTGGCCGCCCTCGCCACGACGCGCCTGATCATGGGCGCGCCCTTGTACATTCTTGGAGTGTGGGTGGCGTGGCTCGTCACCCGCCCGGCTCCGGCCGAAGCCGAAGACCGGGCAGGCGCCGGCCAGGACACCTGATGCCCCCAGCCGCCTGAGGACCCAGGGCCGGGGGCACCTAGCCGTCGAAGCCGTCGTCGTCCGGCACCGGACCGTATTCGCTTGCGGCATGCTGGACGCCGACGGCGGGCTGCGGCGGGGTGCCGGCGTCGATGCTGCCGGGAGCCGAGGAGAGAAGCTCACGCAACCTGTCCTCGGCGGCGATCGTGGTGACGAAGAAGAGTTCGTCGCCGCCGTCAATGACATCGTCCCGGCTCGGGGTGATGGGGGCCTGGTCGCGGAGGATTGCCACCAGGGTGGCGTCTTCCGGCCAGTGGATGTCCCCAACGGTCATGCCGATAACGTGCGAGTCGTGCGGCACTGTGAACTCCACCAGCGATGCAACGCCGGTCTGGAGCGTCAGAAGCCGGACAAGGTCGCCGATCTCAACGGCTTCCTCCACCAGGGCAGTCATCAGCTGCGGGGTGTTGACCGCGACGTCCACGCCCCAGGAGTCGTTGAACATCCAGTCGTTCTTGGGGTTGTTGACCCGGCCAACGGTACGGCCCACGCCGAACTCCGTCTTCGCCAGCAGCGACACCACCAGGTTGACCTTGTCATCACCCGTAGCGGAAACCACGACGTCGGCATCTTCCACCTTGGCGCCCTGGAGCGTCGAGAGCTCACATGCATCACCCACCAGCCAGTGGGCACCGCGCAGGCCGCTGCGCCCGATCACCTCCGGCTTCAGGTCGATCAGGAGGATCTCATGCTTGTGCGCCAGCAACTCCCGGGCAATGGATGATCCGACGCTGCCGGCGCCGACGATGACTACTTTCACTGATACTCCTTGGCAGGGGCTTTGGCGAGGATCTGGGCGATCAGGGCGCTGCGGTCCACCTGCAGCATGGCGTGCACGGTATCGCCGTCCTGGTACGCGGTGCCCGCGTCCGGCAGCAGGCCTTCGCCGAACCGCGTGAGATAGGCCACGCGGACACCGGCTGCCTTCTCGATGCTGCTGATCCGATGCCCGATCCAGCCACCGTCCAGGTCCAGCTCAGCCAGGACCAGGCGCCCGGAGGGTTCGCGGAAATCGCCGGCGAGGTGCTGCTCGGGCAGGATCCGACGCAATACCTGGTCCGCGCTCCAGCGGACGGCTGCCACGGTGGGAATGCCCAGGCGCTGGTAAATCTCGGCACGTCCCGGGTCGTAGATCCTGGCAACCACGTGTGGGACATGGAACGTCTCGCGGGCCACGCGGGTGGCCAGGATGTTCGAATTGTCGCCGCTGGACACCGCCGCGAAGGCATAGGCTTCACCGACGCCGGCCTGCTTCAGGGTGTCCCGGTCGAATCCCACCCCCGTGACCTTCCGGCCCGTGAACCCCTGGCGGAGCCGGCGGAACGCTCGGTCGTCCTGGTCGATGATGGCCACGGAATGGCCGGCATCCTCCAGCGTGTGCGCCAGCGTTGCCCCCACCCGGCCACATCCCATGATCACGAAATGCGCCACCGTATCTCCTCTGTATGTACGTCACGATCGTGCAGCTAGAACTCTACCGGCACGTCCGCGGTTCGGCCCGGCCCGGCTCCGTCATGACATCGTCCGCGATTCCGACTAGCTTTGTGGGGTGTTGACAATACTGAACGCCGTCAAACGCGTGCTGGTGGGCAGGCCTTTCCGGAATGACCGCCTTGCCCATACCCTGCTGCCGAAAAAGATCGCACTGCCGATCTTCGCGTCGGACGCGTTGTCGTCCGTAGCCTATGCCCCGGATGAGATCCTGCTGACCCTTGCCTTGGCCGGCGTCAGTGCGGTGGCGATTTCACCGCTGGTGGGCCTGGCCGTGATGGTGGTCCTGCTGACCGTCGTTGCCTCCTACCGGCAGAACGTCCACGCCTACCCCTCCGGCGGCGGCGACTATGAGATTGCCAACGTGAACATGGGAAAGTACGCGGGCCTGACTGTGGCCTCCGCGCTCCTGGTGGACTACGTCCTGACGGTTGCCGTGTCCATGTCCTCGGCCGCGGCGTACCTCACCACGGCTGTCCCGTCGCTGCACGGCCAGCAGGCAATCATTGCCACCATCGGCGTCGTCATCCTTGCCCTGGTGAACCTGCGCGGCATCAAGGAAGCGGGCAGCGTCTTCGCGGTCCCCACGTACATCTTCATGGCCTCGATCCTGGGCATGACCGCGGTAGGCATCTTCCAGGCGGCTACCGGGCAGCTTGGCCAGGCGCCGTCTGCAGCCTTCACCATCGTCCCGACCGAAGGCTTCGACCAGGGCCTCGTGGGCCTCGCCGGTGCCTTCCTGCTCCTGCGGGCTTTCTCCTCCGGCGCCGCGGCACTGACGGGTGTCGAAGCGATCAGCAACGGCGTTCCCAACTTCCGGCACCCCAAAAGCAAGAACGCGGCAACCACCCTGCTGCTCCTGGGCATCATCGGCGCCGCGATGCTCGCAGGCATTATCTACCTGGCGAACGCCACGAAGGTCCACATCGTGCTGGACCCGGCCAGGGAGTTCCTGCTCGACGGCAAGCCGCTGCCCGAGGGCTACATCCAGAACCCCGCCATCAGCCAGATCGCACAGACCATCTTCGGCCCCGGTTCCATCCCGTTCTACATCGTGGTGGCAGCCACCGGCGTCATCCTGGTGTTCGCCTCAAACACCGCCTTCAACGGCTTCCCAGTGCTGGGCTCCATCCTGGCGCAGGACGGCTACCTGCCCCGGCAGCTGCGCACCCGCGGCGACAGGCTCGCCTTCAGCAACGGCGTGCTGGCCCTTGCCGCCGGCGCCCTGGTGCTGATCATCTCCTTCGACGCCGACGTCACCAAGCTGATCCAGCTCTACATCGTGGGCGTCTTCATCTCCTTCACCCTCAGCCAGCTCGGCATGATCAGGCACTGGGGCCGCGAACTCAAACTCGTCAAGGACAAGGCCGTCCGGCGCCGGATGCTGAAATCCCGCACCATCAACACCATCGGGTTCGGCATGACCGGCCTGGTGCTCGTCATCGTCCTCATCACCAAGTTCCAGCAAGGCGCCTGGATCGCACTGCTGGCCATGTTCATCCTCTTCCTGATCATGTGGAGCATCCGGGCGCACTACGACAATGTGGCCAAGGAACTTGCCGTGGACGAGGACTCCTCGCCGCGCGCGCTGCCCACCCGGGTCCACGCCGTGCTGCTGGTCTCGCACGTCCGCAAGCCCGTGCTGCGTGCCCTGGCCTACGCCCGCGCGTCCAGGCCCTCACGGCTGGACGCCATCACGGTGGACATCGATCCGGAAGAGACCGCCCACACCATTACCGACTGGGAAAAGCTCGAAATCCCGGTCCCGCTGACGGTCCTTGCCAGCCCGTACCGCGAGACGGTCACGCCCATCATGGACTACGTCAAGCAGATGCGCCTTGACTCCCCGCGGGACCTCATCGTGGTCTACATTCCGGAATACGTCGTGGGCAAATGGTGGGAGCAGCTGGTGCACAACCAGACCGCGCTGCGGATCAAGACCCGGCTGCACTTCGAACCCGGCGTCATGGTGGCCAGCGTTCCCTGGCAGCTCAAATCATCCGAAGAAGCCAAGAATCTGCAGGACGTCCAGTGACCGCAAGAACCTCGCCCACGGCAGTGCCGGCATCCGACCAGGCCGGCCACGCCGGCGAAGAAGCCGTGCTCGACGTCGGGCCGGTTGCCCACGGCGGGCACTGCGTGGCCCGCCACGAAGGCCGGGTGGTCTTTGTCCGGCACGCCATCCCCGGCGAAAAGGTCCGTGTCCGGCTGACCGATGCCGGAGACCACGCCAAGTTCTGGCGGGCGGACGCCGTGGAGATCCTCGATGCGTCCCCGGACCGGGTGGAGCACTTCTGGCACCTCGCCGATTCAGCCCGGGCCTGGGGCCACGGCCATCCGCCGGTGGGCGGCGCCGAATTCGGGCACATCACGCTGGCCCGGCAGCGGCAACTCAAGGCGGACGTCCTGGCCGAGCAGCTCACCCGGCTCGCCGGCGTTGACCCTGCACCGTCTGTGTGGGCCGGCAGCGTCGAAGCCGTGGGGGAGGCGCACGACGACGGCTCCGGCCTCGGGTGGCGGACGCGGGCGAGCTTTTCGGTCACCCCCGGCGGCAAGCTGGGGATGCACGCGCACCGTTCCGGGCATATCGTTCCGGTGCGGGATATGCCGCTGGCCACGGAAGCGGTCAACGCCCTCCGCCTGTGGGAGCTGGACCTGCAGGGCATCGAACGCGTTGAGGTGGCGGCTCCGGCGAACGGCTCCCGCCCACTGGTGCTCCTGGCTCCGGCGCCGGGAACCAAGGACAAGCGGCTGCGGGCCATTGCCGCCGGACTGCCGGCGGAGGTATCCGTGGCGGCGTTCGATCCGGTCAGCGGCGACGCGACCCAGGTCCGGGGACGGACGTGGGTGCAGGAAACGGCGGCCGGCCACGATTACCGCGTGTCGGGCGCGGGCTTCTGGCAGATCCACCGCGACGCGCCCGGGACACTTGTGGGCGCCGTCACGGAATTCCTGCGCGGCGGCGGCTTCCTGCACCCCGGGGCGGTGGTGGCGGATCTGTACGCCGGGGCCGGATTGTTCACTGCCGTGCTGGCCGATGCCGTGGGGGAGACCGGGTCCGTCCTGTCGGTCGAAGGTGCGCCCGGATCCAGCCGCGATGCACGCAAGAACCTCCATTCCGCTCCGCAGGTGGAGGTGGTCCAGGGCCGCGTGGAGCGCGTGCTCCGCCAGAAACCGCGGAATTTCGACGCTCTTGTCCTCGATCCGCCCCGTGCGGGGGCAGGGAAAGCCGTCGTCGGGCAACTCATTGCCTCGCAGCCCCGTGCCGTTGCCTATGTGTCCTGCGATCCGGCGTCGTTTGCCCGTGACCTCGGTTACTTTCGGCGCTCGGGCTGGGAACTCGCCGGGCTCCGTGCCTTCGACTTGTACCCCCACACCCACCACCTGGAGACCGTGGCACTGCTGGCTCCCGGTCCGTGATGCCACCGGCGTTTTGGACTACGATGGCCGTAGTAGTCCCACGTCGCGCCCGAATTCTCGGCCGGCCGTGTGCAATTTTCGGGCCCTCGAACTACTTAGGGCATCCTAACTAGCAGGCGGTCAACCGCGCGACAAAGATGAAACTGTTGCGAGAGGAGTCCTGCGATGAGCACTGTGGACAGCTTCGGTTCAAAAGGCAAACTTAATGTAGCCGGAACCGATTACGAAATTTTCCGGTTGAACTCCGTTGAAGGTGCAGAAAACCTTCCGTTCAGCCTCAAGGTATTGCTTGAAAACCTGTTGAGGACCGAGGACGGCGCGAACATCACGGCCGACCACGTCCGCGCACTGGCCGGTTGGGATCCCAACGCCGAGCCCGACACTGAAATCCAGTTCACGCCGGCGCGCGTGATCATGCAGGACTTCACTGGCGTGCCCTGCGTTGTGGACCTCGCCACCATGCGTGAAGCCGTCAAGGAACTCGGCGGCGACCCCAAGCGGGTCAACCCGCTGGCACCGGCGGAAATGGTCATCGACCACTCCGTGCAGATCGACGCCTTCGGCAACTCCGGCGCACTGGAGCGCAACATGGAGATCGAGTACCAGCGCAACGGCGAGCGGTACCAGTTCCTCCGGTGGGGCCAGACCGCGTTCGACGACTTCAAGGTCGTCCCGCCGGGAACCGGCATCGTGCACCAGGTCAACATCGAATACCTGGCCCGCACCGTCATGACCCGCGAGGTTGACGGTGCCCTGCGCGCCTACCCCGACACCTGCGTCGGCACCGACTCGCACACCACCATGGTCAACGGCCTGGGCGTGCTCGGCTGGGGCGTCGGCGGTATCGAGGCCGAGGCTGCCATGCTGGGCCAGCCCGTCTCCATGCTGATCCCGCGCGTCGTCGGCTTCAAGCTGACCGGATCCATCCCGGCCGGTGCCACCGCCACCGACGTCGTCCTCACCATCACCGAACAGCTGCGCCAGCACGGAGTGGTGGGCAAGTTCGTTGAGTTCTACGGCGAAGGCGTCGCGGCTGTGCCGCTGGCCAACCGCGCCACCATCGGCAACATGAGCCCCGAATTCGGTTCCACCGCCGCCATGTTCCCGATCGACGACGTCACCCTCGACTACCTGCGCCTCACCGGCCGGTCAGACGAGAACGTCGCCCTGGTCGAGGCCTACGCCAAGGAACAGGGCCTCTGGCACGACCCCTCCCGTGAGATCAAGTTCTCCGAGTACCTCGAGCTGGACCTGTCCACCGTCGTTCCGTCAATCTCCGGACCGAAGCGCCCGCAGGACCGCATCATCCTCACCGAATCCAAGGCCCAGTTCCGCGAGGACCTCCGCAACTACGTCAAGGTGGACCTCGCCGACGGCAGCCTGGACGAAGCGATCGACGAGAGCTTCCCTGCTTCCGACTCGCCGTCCTTCACCGCCTCGGCGACCCACCTCACCGAGCAGGCCCCGCACGCCCACGGTCCCAAGTCCAACGGACGTCCGTCCAAGAAGGTGGCTGTCACCACCGCCGACGGCCGCGAGTTCGAACTGGACCACGGAGCCGTGTCGATCGCCTCGATCACCTCCTGCACCAACACGTCCAACCCCTCCGTGATGCTGGCCGCCGCACTGCTGGCCCGCAACGCCGTGGAAAAGGGCCTGGCCGCGAAGCCTTGGGTCAAGACCTCCGTGGCTCCCGGCTCCAAGGTGGTCACCGACTACTACAACAAGTCGGGACTGACCCCGTACCTGGAGAAGCTCGGCTTCTACATCGTGGGCTACGGCTGCGCCACCTGCATCGGCAACTCCGGCCCGCTCGACCCCGAGATCTCCGAGGCCATCCAGGCCAACGACCTCTCCGTCACCGCCGTCCTCTCCGGCAACCGCAACTTCGAAGGCCGGATCAACCCGGACGTCAAGATGAACTACCTGGCCTCCCCGCCGCTGGTCATCGCGTACGCCCTGGCCGGAACCATGGACTTCGACTTCGAAAACGATGCCCTGGGCCAGGACGAGGCCGGCAACGATGTCTTCCTCAAGGACATCTGGCCGAATCCGGTCGAGGTCCAGCAGGTCATCGACTCCTCGATCGACAAAGGCATGTTCGCCCGCGGCTACGAGGGCGTCTTCGAAGGCGACGACCGCTGGAAGGCCCTGGACACCCCCGCCGGCGACACCTTCGCCTGGGACGAGAAGTCCACCTACGTCCGGAAGCCCCCGTACTTCGAGGGCATGCAGGCCCAGCCGGAGCCGGTCAAGGACATCACCGGTGCGCGCGTGCTGCTGAAGCTTGGCGACTCCGTCACCACCGACCACATCTCCCCGGCCGGTTCCTTCAAGTCCGACACCCCGGCGGGCCAGTACCTCCTGGCCAACGGCGTGGAGCGCAAGGACTTCAACTCCTACGGCTCGCGCCGTGGCAACCACGAGGTCATGATCCGCGGCACGTTCGCCAACATCCGGATCAAGAACCAGCTGCTCGACGGCGTCGAAGGCGGCTTCACCCGCGACTTCACCCAGGCAGACGGCCCCCAGGCCTACGTCTACGACGCCGCGCAGAACTACCAGGCAGCCGGCACCCCGCTGGTGGTCCTGGCAGGCAAGGAGTACGGCTCCGGTTCGTCCCGCGACTGGGCCGCCAAGGGCACGGCGCTGCTGGGCGTCAAGGCCGTCATCGCCGAAAGCTACGAGCGCATCCACCGCTCCAACCTGATCGGCATGGGCGTCCTTCCGCTGCAGTACCCGGCCGGCCAGAACGCCGCCAGCCTGGGCCTGACCGGCACGGAAACCTTCGCGGTTGAGGGCGTCACCGCCCTGAACGAAGGCACCACGCCGAAGACCCTGAAGGTCACCGCGACGGCCGAAGACGGCACCACCACGAGCTTCGACGCGGTCCTGCGCATCGATACCCCGGGTGAAGCCGACTACTACCGCAACGGCGGCATCCTGCAGTACGTGCTGCGGCAGATCTCCGCGAACTAGCGGAACAGCTGCGCAGCCAGCATCCTCCCCGAAGCCCCGGCCGGTCACCGACCAGCCGGGGCTTCGGCTTTGCAACCAAGCCAAGGCGTTAGAGTTAAACGGCACGTCTACCACCCGAAGGAGGGGTCATTGGGAATCTTGGACACCATCCGGAATCCGCAGGACCTGAACGAGTTGACCGAGGAACAGCTGGAGCAGCTGGCTTCGGAGATCAGGGAGTTCCTGATCACGAACGTCTCACAGACGGGCGGACACCTCGGACCCAACCTTGGCGTGGTGGAACTGACGCTGGCCGTCCACCGCACCTTCGATTCCCCCCGCGACAGCATCGTCTTTGACACGGGCCACCAGTCCTACGTCCACAAACTCCTGACCGGACGCCAGGACTTCAGTACCCTCCGGCAGGAAGGCGGCCTCTCCGGCTACCCCTCACGCGCGGAGTCCGAACACGACATCGTGGAAAGCTCGCACGCATCCTCATCCTTGTCCTGGGCCGACGGCATCTCCCGGGCCCGCCAGCTCACCGGCAAAGGCGACCGGCACGTGGTGGCCATCGTGGGCGACGGCGCCCTGACCGGTGGCATGGCCTGGGAAGCCATCAACAACATCGCCGCGGACAAGAAACGCCGGGTTGTCATCGTAGTCAACGACAACGGCCGTTCCTACGCCCCGACCGTGGGCGGATTTGCCGACTACCTCGCGTCCCTGCGCCCCACCATCGACTCCTTCCGCGCCGCACCCGCCTATGAAGGCGCCCTGGACTGGTGGAAGAAGAAGCTCCAGAACGGCGGCCCCGCAGGACAGTTCACCTACAAGAGCCTGCACGCCATGAAAAAAGGCATCAAGGACTGGTGGGCTCCGCAGGGCATGTTCGAGGACCTCGGCATGAAGTACATCGGACCGGTGGACGGCCACAACCTCCAGGCCATGGAGCATGCGCTCTCCACCGCCAGGAACTACGGCGGCCCGGTCATCGTCCACGCCATGACCGAAAAGGGCCATGGCTACGCGCCGGCCCGCGCCCATGAAGCGGACCAGTTCCATGCGGTAGGCATCATCGATCCCGAAACCGGCGAACCAACGGGCACCGGCGGCGCGCAGTCCTGGACGTCCGTCTTCGCCGACGAGATCGCCGCCATCGCCGACGAACGCGAAGACATCGTCGGCATCACCGGCGCCATGCTGATCCCGGTGGGCCTGCACAAGTTCGCGGCCAAGCACCCGAAACGCGTCGTCGACGTCGGCATCGCAGAGCAGCACGCCCTCACCGCTGCTGCCGGCATGGCGTTCGGCGGGCTCCACCCCGTCGTCGCCGTCTACGCCACCTTCCTGAACCGGGCCTTCGACCAGTTGCTGATGGACGTCGCCCTCCACAAGGCCGGCGTCACCATCGTGCTGGACCGCGCCGGCGTGACCGGCCCGGACGGCGCCAGCCACCACGGCATGTGGGACATGGCCATGGTCCAGATCGTTCCTGGCCTCCACCTCGCCGCACCACGCGACGCCAGCCGCCTCCGGGAAGAACTGCGGGAAGCGGTGGCCATCAGCGACGCGCCCAGTGTGGTTCGCTTCTCCAAGGGATCCGTGGGTCCCGAAGTGGACGCCCTCGAGCGGCTCAGCGACGGCGTTGACATCCTGGCCCGCCGACCCTCCGGATCCACCGAGAACGACGTCCTGATCGTCAGTGTGGGTGCCATGTCCGAGCTCGCCCTCGATGTCGCCAACCGGCTCGGTGCCCAAGGCATCAGCAGCACAGTGGTGGATCCGCGCTGGGTGCTCCCGGTCCGCCGCTCCATCATCGCGCTGGCCTCGCACCACCGCCTGGTGGTCTGCATCGAGGACGGCGTCCGGGCCGGCGGAGTCGGCTCCCGCATCCGGCAGGAAATGCGCGCGGCAGGGGTGGACACCGCCCTGAACGAGGTTGGCCTGCCCGTCGAGTTCCTCGACCACGGCACCCGCGCCCAGGTCATGGAGCGCGTGGGGCTCACCGCCCAGCAAATAACGCACGACATCGTCGCGCAGGTTTTGGGTACAAAGGTCCCGTTCGCGCGTCCCCTGCCCGGGCAGCAGCACCCCACCACTGGCAGCCTCCCGATCCTGTGAGGGACGAAGACGCACTGAAATACCCGGGGGCCGTGGGGGAGTCGGGTCCGGTTCTGCATACCACCACCACCCGCGTGCCCGGAAAACTCCAGCCCGGGCAGCTGGTGGTCTCCCGCAACCGGAAATGGAACGGCAAGGCGCACTGGGTGGTCCCCGGCCGGTACCTTGGCGAAGACCGGCATGGCTGGTGGATCTTCCAGGGCACCAACGAGTTCTGTTCGCGCCCCGGCGCCGCGTTCTATACGCGCTCGGACGCCGTGCTCCTGGTGCCGCGGCAGGGCGACTGGGTGGCCACGTTCTACGATTCTGCCCATCCCGCCGGCGTGCGGCTCTACATCGACCTCGCCGTGGGCCACGAATGGACGGACATCCGGCCCGCCGTCACGGAGTTCCATGTGATCGACATGGACCTGGACGTGATCCGCACCGAATCTCGCGGCGTCTTCATCGACGACCAGGACGAATTCGCCGAGCACAGCGTGTCCATGCGCTACCCCCAACGGCTGGTCGAGGACATCCAGGCGGCCGCGGATGAGCTTTTCCATGCCGTGAAGGCGCAGCAGGCGCCTTTCGACGGTACCGACGTTGAATGGTTTACAAAGGGACGCATATGAGCGGCATAGTCAGGGTCTACAAGCGCGACGACGAGGGCACCCTCCACTTCCGGGAAGCCTGGTTCGATGAGGAGTACTCCCAGTTCGTCATGAATTTCGGCGTCGTGGGGCACCAGAGCAAGACCGAGGAAACCGACGTCAGCGACGCCGAGGGTGCCGAGAGCCTGCTGGATGCCTTCGCAGCCCAGTGCCAGGAGGACGGCTACGCCGAAATCCCCAACGAGGAGCAGTCCTGGGTGGTGGCCCAGTTCGCCCTCAAGACCAGGGAGGGCACGGAGCGGGACCGCTACCTGGAGCAGAAGGCCAAAGATGCCCTCATCAGCCACCTTGCCTGGCGGGGCCTTGGAACGGTGGAACGGTCTGAGTTCACGGATTACAAACTCAACATTTTCTGCCTCTGCCCGGAGGTGAACAAGGCCGTGAATGCCATCAAGGTGTGCGCCCGCGGCGAGGACCTTGACTTCACCAAGCTCAGCATTGGTGCCGCCCCCTATACCGAACCCGGGCAGTTCAAACTCAAGCACTCAGCCAAGCCCGCCAACAGCTTCAGCCTCTAGGAGTCGTCCGTGACCAGTTACCGCCGCGTTGGAAAATCAGGCCTCACCGTCTCCACGGTGGGCCTCGGATGCAACAACCTGGGCCGCGCCAACACCGCCACTGAGTCGCAGGAAGGCACGGACGCCGTCGTCTCCGCAGCCCTGGAGGCCGGGATCACGCTGTTCGACGTCGCGGACAACTACGGCCGGGAACCGGGACTGAGCGAGACCATGCTGGGAAAGGCGCTGGGAAACCGGCGGGACCAGGCTGTGGTGGCCACCAAGTTCGGGATGGACGCCAAGGGCGCGAACGGCCCCGACTTCGGTGACCGGGGCTCGCGCCGCTACATCATCCAGTCCGTCGAAGCGTCACTGCGGCGGCTCGGCACCGACTGGATCGACCTCTACCAGTTCCATACCCCGGACCCGCTGACGCCCATCGACGAGACCCTCGCCGCTCTCGACGACCTCGTCCGCAGCGGCAAGGTACGGTACATCGGCCACTCCAACCGGGCCGGCTGGCAGATCGCCCAAGCCGAGTACGTGGCCCGGGAACTCGGCGGCGCACGCTTCGTTTCCACCCAGAACCACTACAACCTCCTGGACCGCCGGGCAGAGCAGGAAGTCACCCCCGCCGCCGAAGCCCTTGGCCTGGGCGTCCTGCCCTATTTCCCGCTGGCCAACGGCCTGCTCACGGGCAAGTACGCGCCCGGCCACGCGCCCGACGGTTCCCGCCTCAGCCACACACGCACCAACATGGTGGAGGACGCCGACTGGGACCAGCTGGGTCGGTTCAGCCTGTTTGCCAAGGAACGCGGCCTGACCGAGGTGGAGGTGGCCTTCTCCTGGCTGGCTGCACAGCCGTCCGTGGCCAGCGTGATCGCGGGTGCCACCAAACCGGAGCAGGTCCGCCAGAACGCCTCGGCCGCCGACTGGCAGCCCACGGCTGAAGACCTCGCAGAGCTGGATGCGATTTTCCCCACTGTTCCCAAGGTTGCCCTCTTCTAGGACACCGGAGACCCACACGCCCCGTACCGCGACTGTGACCTCATATCTGCTCGACGTCGATACCGGCATCGACGACGCCCTCGCCCTGGCCTATCTCGCCGCGCTGCCGGAGACGGAATTCGTATCCGTCACTGCGACACCGGGAAATGTGGACGCCGACCAGGTGGCCCGGAATACCCTCGCACTGCTGGAGCTGTGCGGCAGGCCGGGCGTCGAGGTGGCCATCGGGGCGCGCGGGCCGCTGTCCATTCCGCTCACCACCACCCCCGAAACGCATGGGCCGCAGGGGATCGGATACGCGGTGTTGCCCGAGCCCGCCGGACAGGTCTCGGCGCGGAACGCCGTCGACCTGTGGATCGAACACGCCCGCGCCAGGCCGGGGGAGCTCACCGCCCTGATCACGGCGCCGCTGACCAACTTCGCCTTGGCACTCCGCCGGGAGCCCGGCCTGCCGGACCTCCTGGCCGGCGTGGTGATCATGGGCGGGAGCTTCTACCACCAGGGGAACACCACCCCGACGGCCGAGTGGAACACGCATGTGGACCCGCACGCGGCCAAGGAGGTGTTCGCGGCGTACCGCGGCAAGCCGCTGGCCAAGTTGCCGATCGTCTGTTCGCTGGACACCACCGAGCGGATGGAGCTGCGCCCGGAACACGTCCGGCAACTCGCCGAGTCCGCCGGTGCAGCCGTGCCGGAACTGGTCCTGCCGGACCAGCCTGAGGGCCTGCGCAGCACATCCGGCAACACCCTCATCCGCCATCTGTCCGACGCACTGCGGTTCTACTTCGAGTTCCACCGGCTGTACGACCAGGGCTATGTGGCACACGTCCATGATTTCTTCGCCGCCGGAGTTGCCGCCGGCACGCTCGAGTACGACGTCCGCCCGGCCACGGTGGACGTCGAAACCAGCTCGCCGTTGCTGATGGGAACCACAGTGGCCGATTTCCGCGGACTATGGGGCGCTCCGCCGAACGCCAGGATTGTTTCCGGCAACAACCCGGAGCAGGCCTTCCGCGAGCTGGTGTCCGCCGTCGGCGGCCTGGCCCGGCGGCTGGGACTGCCGCTGGCCTGACTGCCGGCCTGACTGCCCACCAGGCGGCGAAGGATTACCGGACCGCGGCCGGCTTCCACCCCCGAAATGCCCGGTAGAATGGGCCACGGACCGGCCCGGCGCAGTTGCCGCCGGCTGCTGCCGAGGTGACATAGGCAGCCCCACCCCAGCCCGGTTCTGCCGGGCCACTGCCCGCACCCGAAGGAACATTTCCCATGTCATCGCCCTCCCTGACGCTTCCGTCCCAGGAACGCCCGGCGGCCCGCCGCCGCCGGCTGCTGGAGATCCTCGGCGCCCTGGCCATCGCCGCAACCTACGTCTACCTGGTCCTGAACCAGCCCGCGGACATCACCGGAGGCCCCGGCAGTGCCTCGGCCCTGATCGCACTCTCCGGCTTCCTGGCCGGGGCGGTCCTGCTCATCGCGGCCGTCCTGCCCACGCTTCCCGCATCCACCTTGGTGCTGATCCCGGTGGCGTTGGTCCTGAACATCGTGCTGGGCCAGTTCGTCGGCAGCACCCTGGTGCCCTTCTACCTTGACGCCATCGGTACCGTGCTGATCGCCGTCCTGGCCGGTCCCGCCGCGGGCGCTGCCACGGGCGCCCTCAGCAGCATCGTCTGGTCGTTCTTCAACCCCACCGTGCTGCCTTTCGCGGCAGGCGCCGCACTCATCGGCTGCCTGGCCGGGCTCGCCGCCCGCTACGGCCTCTTCCGCCGTTTCTACCTCGCCCCGGTGGCCGGCTTCGTCACCGGCATCATCGCCGGTGTGGTGTCTGCCCCCGTGGCCGCGTTTGTCTTCGGCGGAACCTCGGGCGTGGCCACCGGCGCGATCGTGAGCGCCTTCCGTGCCATGGGTGACACCCTCCTGGCGGCCATCACCAAGCAGGCACTGATCTCCGACCCCATGGACAAGGCGATCGTGTTCACCATCGTGGCCATCCTCGTCTATGCTTTGCCGCGCAGGGCCCGGCAGCAGTTCCCGTTCCTGCGCCGCCACCGTGTCCTGGCAGGCAAGGTCCCGGCCGGGACCACCGAGGCGCCGGCACAGGGCGCTGCCCGGGACCACTGACCGCACCGCCGTGACCGCATCCCCTGAACGCAGTGCCGCCGGGCCGGCCAGGCCGGTGCGCCTGAATCCGCTGACCTTGCTGGCTGCTGCCGGGAGTACAGCGGTCATCACGACGGCGGCCGGCAGTTGGCCGCTGTCGCTCACCGTGATTGGCGCCTCCCTGGGTCTTTCGGCGGCAGGCGGGACCGCCCGCCGCGTCCTGGCTGCCGCCGCGGCAATCCTGGTTCCCCTGGGCCTGTCACTGTTGATGCTGCACGGGCTGTTCTTCCCCGAGGGGACCACCGTCCTGGCCGCATGGGGGCCTGCCCGCGTCACGGTGGAAGGACTCGGGTTCGCCGGCCAGCGGATCCTCCAGCTGGGCGCCGTGGTCCTGGCATTGCTGGTCTTCTCCTTCAACGTCAGCCTCCCGGACCTCGTGGCGGCTTTGTCCGCCCGCGGCGTGCAGGGCCGGTTTGCGTTCGTCCTGGCCTCCACCCTGACCCTGCTGCCGGCCATCAGCGCCCGGGCGCGGCGGATCCGCCAGGCCCAGGAGTCGCGGGGGCTGGTAGTGACACGGAACCTCCTGTCCAGGCTTGCCGCGTTCCGGCTCCAGGCTGTCCCCTTGGTCCTGTCCCTGGTGGAGGATGCCGGCACCCGGTCCGCGGCCCTGGAAGCACGGGGACTCAGCAACACCGGACCCCGCACCAGCTACCGGGAAGTGCCCGACTCGCGGCTGCAGCGCACGGCACGGGCCGTCCTGGTGCTGGCGGCCGCGGCGGCGCTGGTGCTGCGGCTGGTACAGGCAGGTGCCAGTGCCTGAGCGCCTGAGGGACGCCGACACCGCCGTTCACGGCAACCTCCCGGTCCTGGCGGCCGGCATCCGGTCCTTCACATTCCACGACGACGAAACAGCGGCCCTGCGCGACGTCACGGTTTCCTTCACGGCAGGTTCCTTCACGGCGATCCTGGGTGCCTCCGGCAGCGGCAAGTCAACCTTGGGCCGCCTGCTCGCTGCGTGGCTGCCGCCGGGTGGCCACGGAGCGCTGGCCGGCTTCCTGGAGCTGTCCGGTTCCCGGCTCGAGTTCGACGGCGGCCCCGACGACCCCCGGATCGATCCCGCCCAGTGGGGCCGGCACGTGGGTTTCGTTCCACAGGATGCAGCCACGGTCCTGTCCACCGTCCGGTCCACCGTGGCCGAGGAACTCGCGTTCGGCCTGGAGAACTCCGGGATGGAACGTACCGCCATGCAAGCCGCGGTGGGGCGCACCGCAGCGTTGTTGGGCCTGCACGATCAATTGGAACAGGACCCGGCCCGGCTCTCGGGCGGCCAGCTCCGCCGGCTGGCAATCGGCTGCGCCATCATTACCGGGCCGCCGGTGCTGGTCATGGACGAGCCGTTCGCCTCCCTTGACGCGGCTGGCGCCGACGGGCTCGCCGCTGTGGTGCGGGACCTCCTGGCCCGGGGGACCGCCGTCGTCATCCTTAGCCAGTCCATCGATCCGTTGCTCCTGGAGGCCGGGACGTGGGTGGTGCTGTCCGGGGGGACCGTCACCGCGAGCGGTCCGCCCGCCGCCATGGGGGCCTGCTCCGGGGTGGTGCCGCCGGCCATCCGCCGCCCCGCCACCGCGGCGGCAGCGGTTGCCGGACCCCGTCCCGTGGTGCCGCAGACGGGTACCCCCGCGTTGGAGCTGCGGGGTGTCGACTTCGCGTACCCGGGCGGGCCGGGGGCCGGCAGGTGGCGGCGAAGAATTGTTCAAGCGGGGCATCCGGGTGGCGTTGCACCCGTGCTGCGGGGAGTCGAGCTTGCCGTCCATCCGGGGGAGATCGTCGCGGTGACCGGACCCAACGGGGCGGGAAAATCCACCCTCCTGCGGCATTTCAACGGACTGCTTCGCCCCAGCGCGGGGTCGGTGCAGGTGCGGGGTGCCAACATCTCCGGCGCACCCGTGGGGCGGACGGCGGCCTCGGTGGGCTTGCTGTTCCAGCAGCCCCGCGACCAACTGTTCGAACGGTCCGCCCTGTGGGAGGTCGGTTTTGGCCTTGACCGCCTGGTGGGTCCGGCCCAGGCAGCCCGCCGTGCTGCGGCGGCGCTGGAGTCAGTCGGGCTGGCAGGCGCTGCGCGCGAACACCCCGCCGAACTGCCGGCGTCAGCCCAGCGCCTCCTGGCCCTGGCCACCGTCCTGGCGCGCAAGCCGGCCGTCCTGGCACTGGATGAACCCACTGTGGCGCTGGACGGCGACGGGCTGGCCCTGCTGGATGCAGCCGTCCGCCGGGCAGCCGCGGAAGGCGCCGCCGTCGTGCTGGTTACCCACGACCTGGGCTACGCACGTTCGGCGGCCCACCGCCTTCTGGCGCTCGACGGCGGCCGCCTGGTTCCTGCCTGACCATCCCCGCCCGCAGCGCCTGGTGGGGATGGCCAGGTTGGACCGAAGCGCCTAGGCGGGGCGGGACGCCACGCCGGGGGCCAGGAAACGCCGTCCGTTCACACGCTCCGACGCTCCCACCCGGTCCAGGTAAGGCGTGATGCCACCGAGGAACAGGGGCCAGCCGGCGCCAAGGATCATGCACAGGTCCACGTCCTCAGGTCCTGCCACGACGCCCTCGTCCACCATCAGGCCAATCTCCTCGGCCAGTGCATCCTGGACGCGCCGCAGCACCTGCTCCCCGGTGGAGGGGCTGGAGCCGAAGGACAGCAGATCAAGGGTGGAGGCGGGGATAGCCCGGGTGCCGTCAGGTGCAGTTTCCCAGAGCGCCTTGACGTTGTTGTCGATGAGCGCAGCCAGGTTGGCGGAGACCGGGAAGCGGTCGCCGAATGCTGCGTGCAGTGACTCCTGGACGTGCTGTGCCACGGGGAGGCCCACCATGGCCAGGAGCGTGAAGGGGGTCATGGGAAGTCCCATGGGCCGCAAGGCGTTGTCGGCCACCTCGGCCGGGGTTCCCTCATCGAATACCGCGGTGACCTCTCCCATCAGCCGCAGGAGGATGCGGTTGACCACGAACGCGGCCGCATCCTTGACCAGCACGGCGCTCTTCTTCAAGGCCTTCGCCAGTTCAAATGCAGTGGCCAGCACGGCGTCGTCTGTCCGCGGGGCGCGGACAACCTCCAGCAGCGGCATCACGGCCACGGGGTTGAAGAAGTGGAACCCCACCAGGCGTTCCGGGTGCTCCAGGTCCTCGGCCATCGCCGTCACGGACAGGGACGACGTGTTGGTGGCCAGGATGCATTCCGGCGAGACAATCGCCTCAACCTCCTTGAACACCTGCTTCTTGACGCTGAGTTCTTCGAAGACCGCCTCGATCACGAAATCCGCATCCGCAAAGGCGTCCTTGGATACCGAGCCGGTCACCAGCGCCTTGGTGCGGTTGGCAGCGTCCTGGCTGAGGCGTTTCTTGCCCAGCAGCTTGTCCACTTCGGCATGGACGTAGGCCACGCCCTTGTCAACGCGGGCCTGGTCGATGTCCGTCAGCACAACGGGCACCTTGAGCTGGCGTGCGAAGAGCAGCGCCAGCTGGCCGGCCATGAGTCCGGCGCCCACCACCCCCACCTTGGTGACGGGGCGGGCCAGTTTGCGGTCGGGCGCCCCGGCGGGCCGCTTGGCGCGCTTCTGCACCAGGTCCAGGAACGCGTACACGGTGCAGCGGAACTCATCGGTCTGCATCAACTCGGCAAGCGTCTCGCACTCAACGGCGGCGGACTCCGCCGCCGTCATGGTGCGGTTGGCCTCGAGGAGGTCAAGGACCTTGCCCGGCGCCGGCGACGCGCCCGACGTCTTGGCCTCCACGAACTTGCGGCCGGCCGCAACTGCGGCCTGCCAGCGGGCTTCCACCCCGGTGGCGGAAGGGTCGACGGCGTTGGCGCGTTCCGGAACGACGCCGCCGGAGATGACTTCCGCGGCCCATGCCAGCGACTGTTCCAGGAAATCCGCGGGTTCGAAGAGGGCGTCGGCGATGCCCAGCGCGAACGCCTGCGGGCCGGACAGAGTCCGGTTGTTGCTGAGCGGGTTTTCGATCATGACCTTGACGGCGTTCTCCGGGCCCACCAGGCGGGGGAGGATGTAGACGCCGCCCCACCCGGGAACGAGCCCAAGGAATGCCTCCGGCAGGGCCAGGGCCCCGGCACCGGTGGACACGGTGCGGTACGTGGACTGCAGGGCGATTTCCAGGCCACCGCCCAGCGCTGCCCCGTTGATGAAGGCAAAGCTGGGGACGCCAAGGTTGGCCAGGGTGGCGTAGACGTCGTGGCCCAACTGTGCCATCCACAGGCCGTGCTCACGCTTTTCCAGCGATTTCACCGCGGAGAGGTCCGCACCGGCCACCAGGTAGTGCGGTTTTCCGGTGACGCCGACGCCCACGATCTCGCCGCGGGCAGCACGTTCGCGCAGGCCCTCCAGGGCCGTACCGAGTTCCACCAGCGTGTTGGGGCCCAGGGTGGTGGGTTTGGTGTGGTCGAGATCGTTATCGAGGGTGATGAGGGCGAATGTGCCAGGTCCCGGCTTGCCGTCCGTGCCCGGAAGGACGATGTCCTGCACGTAGGAGTGGGTGACAGTTTCGTTGGGGAAAAGATCCGCCAACTTGCGGTAATCTGCGGCGCTCATGCGGTGGCTCCTTCGGAAACGGTGGTGGCGGCGGTCTGCCCCGAGGGGGCTCCGCTGTAGTCGGGGTGGTGCGGGTTCTCCCAAATCACTGTGCCACCCATTCCCAGTCCCACGCACATGGTGGTGATGCCGTAGCGCACCGAGGGGTCCTCCTCGAACTGTCGGGCCAGCTGGATCATCAGCCGGACTCCTGATGATGCCAGCGGATGGCCCACGGCGATCGCCCCGCCGTAGCGGTTGACCCGGGGGTCGTCGTCGGCAATGCCGTAGTGGTCCAGGAAGCTTAGGACCTGCACGGCGAAAGCTTCATTGATCTCGAACAGGCCGATGTCGTCGATGGTCAGGCCGGCGTTCTTGAGGGCCTTCTCGGTGGCCGGTACCGGTCCGATGCCCATGACCTCGGGTTCCACGCCGGCGTACGCGTAGCTGACCAGCCGCATCTTCACGGGCAGCCCCAGTTCGGCGGCGGCCTCGGAGGACGCCAGGACAGCGGCTGTCGCGCCGTCGTTCAGCCCGGCGGCGTTTCCGGCGGTGACCCTGCCGTGCGCGCGGAAGGGCGTGCGAAGGGATTCGAGGTCCGCCATCGTGGTGCCGGGGCGGGGTGGTTCATCCTTGCTGTGGACGGTCCAGCCCTGGCCCGGCTTCCGGGCGGCCACCGGAACCAGGTCCGGCTGGATCCTGCCTTCCTGGTAGGCGGCGGCAAGCTTGTCCTGAGAGGCCACCGCGTAGGCATCGGTACGCTGCTTGGTGATCGCCGGGAACCGGTCGTGCAGGTTTTCGGCGGTGTTGCCCATGTTCAGGGCCGCCGGGTCCACCAGGCGCTCGGACATGAACCGCGGGTTGGGGTCTGCGCCGGAGCCCATGGGATGGTGGCCCATGTGCTCCACTCCGCCGGCGATCACCACGTCGTAGGCGCCAAAACCGATGCTGCCTGCCGTGGTGGTCACGGCGGTCATGGCGCCGGCGCACATCCGGTCGATGGCAAAGCCCGGGACCGTGCGCGGAAGTCCCGCCAGCAGCGCGGCGGTCCGGCCGAGGGTGAGCCCCTGGTCCCCGGTCTGGGTGGTGGCGGCGACAGCTACTTCATCGATCCGCTCCGCCGGAAGGGACGGATTGCGGCGCAGCAGGCCGCGGATGCATTTGACGATCAGGTCATCGGCCCGGGTCCCGGCGTAGATTCCTTTCTCGCCGGCCCTGCCGAAGGGTGTGCGGATGCCGTCCACAAAGACGACGTCGCGGACAGTGCGCGGGGATGCGCCGCTTCCGTGCTGGCTCACGTGTAACTCCTCATCGAGACGTAGCGCCGGATGCATGCCGGAGGACGGCAGCAGCATGGCGTCGGTTCCACCGATGTTACTCGTGAGTAACTTAGGCCGCAAGGGCCGGAGGCCTTGGCTACTGGTCGTCCGCGGCGGCAGCGGATTTGGGCTCCCTGGGCGGCAGCGGCTGCGGGTTCAGGAAAGCCGCCGCGATCAGCGGTGCCGCCAGTTCCACTTGCCACCGGCGGGCACCGAGCGTCTGCAGTTCGGCGGAAATGGTTTCCTCCGTGACCTCGGCAGGCGGGCGCCAGGCCACGCGCCGCAGGAAGTCCGGCGTCAGCAGGTTCTCCAGGGGCAACTTCAGTTCCTCGGCCTTCTCCTGGAGCAGCGGCCGCGCGGTGGCCAGCCGGGCGGCGGCCTCCGGATCCCGGTCTGCCCAGACCCGCGGCGGTGGTGGGGCGTTGGTGGCCAGGTGCAGGGGAGGCAGGTCCTCGAGGTCCCGCGCGGCGGCAATGCACCGGAGCCAGCGCGGTGCCTCGCGCTGCGCCGCCCGGCCGTGGAAGCCCTTGGTTCCCAGCAACTGGGGCACCGTGGCGGGCATGGCCTTGGCCGCTGCCACCAGGGCGGAGTCCGGAATGAGACGGCCAGGCGCGACGTCGCGCTTTTGTGCGAGGGAGTCGCGTTCAAGCCAGAGCTCCCGGACCGCGGCAAGCTGCCGGCGGTCCCGGATCTGGTGCAGGCCTGAGGTCTTCCGCCAAGGATCCACCCGCGGGGGAGCGATCCCGGCAGCAAGAATGGCGGCGAACTCCTGCTCCGCGTACTCCAGCTTCCCGTCAGCCTGCAGCAGTTCAATGAGTTCCTCGCGCAGCTCCGTGAGGACCTCGACGTCGAGGGCGGCATAACGCAGCCAGGGTTCGGGAAGCGGGCGGGTGGACCAGTCGGCCGCGGAGTGCTCCTTGGCCAGCCCGAACCCCAGCAGCTGCTCGATGACGGCGGCAAGGCCCACCCGGGGCAGCCCGGCCAGGCGTGCGGCGAGTTCGGTGTCGAAGAGCTTGTCCGGCCACATGCCAAGTTCCGAAAGGCAGGGCAGGTCCTGGCTGGCGGCATGCAGGATCCACTCCACACCGCGCAGGGCGTCATTGATGATGCCCAGGTTCCCGAAGGGTTCGGGATCAATCAGCCAGGTCCCGGCGCCTTCGCGACGGATCTGGACCAGGAACGCCCGCTGGCCGTAGCGGAATCCGGAAGCGCGCTCGGCGTCCACCCCCGCCGGTCCGGTGCCGGCGGCGATGGCGGCGGCGCAGCGTTCCAGCCCGGACTGCGTTTCGATGACCAGGGGAACGCCGTCGCGGGGCGAGTCAAGGTCGATGATTTCGGGGATGGGGCTGTCGAAGCCCTCCACGGTGATATGGGGTGCGGCAGCAGCAGCCGGGACGCCGGCTGTGGTGTTTTCCGGAATGTTTGGGGTCATGGTTTCCCCAGTTTACCGGGCAGGTCCGTCAAAGCCCGGTCAGCTTCGGCGCCGGTGCGGGAGGGCGGTGACGCCGTCGGGGAGCGGCGGCAGCCCGGCGAAGGTGCACACCATGTCCGACCACGCCTCCAGGTGGGCCTGGACGTCGGAGGAATCCGGTGTCCAGGAGGCCCGGAGTTCGATGTCGATGGAGCCCGGGCGGCCGGCCAGGGTGCCGAAACTTTCGGAGAGGACACGCGTGGCGGTGCCGCCGGCCGCCCGGTAGGCCGCCTTGTGGTTTTCGAGCGCCTCCACCAGCCAGGTCCAGGCCACGGTCCCCAGCATCTGGTCGTTGCCCATGTCCGGTTCGAGTTCAGCGCGGATATAGGTGACGATGCGGAACTCGCCGTCCCAGACGGCCGAGCCGTCGGGGTCGTGGAGCAGGATGAAACGCCCCGTGGCGAGTTCCGTTTCGTCCTCGTCCCCCGAGGCCGGGGCCGAGGCGAAGGCCATGGCTGCCGGGCCGTGCACCGGAGTTGCGGGGGCGCCGGCGCCGGGCGCCATGACTTCGGCGCCCAGAGCGACGGCGAAGGGTGCCAGGCGGGCGGGTGCCGGGATCTCGGCGAGGCGCAGTTCACTGCGGCACTGTGCCTTCCTGAGGGTTCCCAAGGCATGGACGAAAGCCGGGGGAACCTGGTCAAGTGCGTTCACCTTGGCAGATTACGGGGCCGGACGCGGCACCGCGGGAAGGCTCGCCGTCGCGGGCCGGTCACCCGGTCACCCGGTCCGGCCGTTCCGGTAGTCCCGGAGTTCGTGCCGGATCGCGGCGGCAAAGGCATCAACGTCCTCCTCCGTGGTGTCGAAGGAGCACATCCACCGGACTTCGCCGGCTGCCTCGTCCCAGTCGTAGAAACGGAAGGAGCCGCGGAGCCGGTCGGCCACGCCGGGGGGAAGGACGGCAAATACGCCGTTCGACTCCGTCTCCTGGGTGGGCTGGACGCCGTCGATGGTGTCGACGGCGGCGCGGAGCCGGGTGGCCATGGCGTTGGCGTGCGAGGCCGAACGCAGCCACAGGTCGCCTTCGAGCAAGGCGATGAACTGGGCGGACAGGAATCGCATCTTCGAGGCAAGCTGCATGTCCATTTTGCGCAGGTACACCAGGCCGTGGGCCGCCTCCGGGTTCAGGGCCACCACCACCTCCCCGTAGAGCAGCCCGTTCTTGGTGCCGCCGAAGGAGAGGATGTCGACGCCCGCATCGCTGGTGAAGGCCCGCAGCGGGACGCCCAGGTGGGCGGCCGCGTTGGCCAGCCGCGCCCCGTCCATGTGCAGTTTCATGCCCTTCGCGTGGGCATGGTCGGCAATGGCCCGAACCTCGTCCGGGGTGTAGCAGGTGCCCAGTTCCGTGGTCTGGGTGATCGAGACTGCCAGTGGCTGGGCACGGTGCTCGTCACCCCAGCCCCAGGCCTCCCGGTCGATGAGTTCCGGCGTCAGCTTGCCGTCGGGGGTGGGGACGTGGAGCAGCTTCAGGCCGCCGATGCGTTCCGGTGCGCCGTTCTCGTCCATATTGATGTGGGCCGTGGAGGCGCATACCACGGCGCCCCAGCGGGGGAGCAGCGACTGCAGCGACACCACATTGGCGCCGGTGCCGTTGAAGACCGGAAAGCATTCGATGCCCGGGCCAAAGTGGTCAACCATCAGTTCGTGCAGCCGCGCGGTGTAGTCGTCTTCGCCGTAGGAGACCTGGTGCCCTTCGTTGGCGGCGGCCAGGGCTGCCAGGATCTCGGGGTGGACCCCCGAGTAGTTGTCGGAGGCAAACCCGCGCACGCCGGGGTCGTGCAGCCGCTGCGGGGCGCGTGTTTCTGCTGTTGTCGTCATTGGATTGCTCACGCTTTCAGTGTAGGGACAGTCGCGGCGGTCAGCCCGCCAGCCGGAGCCGGGCACCGTTCAGTTCGGCGGCCGGGGTGCCGAGCAGCCGGACGACGGCGGCAGCGAGGTCAGCCACGTCCGTCGCCCCCGGGAAGGACCGCTCCGGATGCTTGCGGCGCAGTCCGTCGTCCACCAGGGCCTTCACAGCCAGGACCACAGCGGCTGCCTGCCCGCCCCCGCCCCCGTCCTTCGAAGCCTTTCGGAAGCCGTCCGCCATGGCCATGGTCCAGGCTTCGGCGGCTGCCTTCGCGGCCACGTAGCTGGCCACCGCTGCGGTGGGCTTATCGAGTGAGGTGGAGGACACCATCGCGAAGCGGCCGTGCGTGGAGGCGGCGATGTCGTCGAAGAAGACGCGGGAGACGTTGCGCAGGGTGGTGATGGCGCTCCGTTCCAGGAACTCCCAGTCGTCGTCGGACTGGTCGGCGATGCCCGTGGCGCCCCGCCAGCCGCCCACCAGGTGGATCACCGCGTCGACCGTCCCCAAGGCGTCCCCGACGCCATCGCGCAGCCGGCGGACCCCGGCCATCTCGGCGAGGTCGCACGTGAAGGGTGTGACGCCGTCGCCCGCCTCCCCTGCGGCCGCCTTGATGCGGGTTGCATCAGAACCCACCGTGGCTACCCGGTGCCCGGCGGCGGCCAGGGCCCGGGCAACGGCAATTCCGGACGCACCGCTGCCGCCGGCGACCAGGACGGTCAATGCCGTGCCGTCCGGCAACTGGCTCACAGTGCTGACCGGCCGGTGATTCCCGCGGTCGAATCGATGACCGGGCGCATCTTCTTCTCCAATGCTTCGTAGAACATGGACAGCGGGAATTCGTCGTCCAGCACCTGGTCCGTCAGTCCGCGCGGGGTTCCAGCCAACGGCAGGGCGTCAGGTCCCTTGGCCCAGACGGAGGCCGGGTTGGGGGTGACGGTAGCCGACACCAGCTGGTACGCGGCCAGCCAGTGTGCTGTCTTGGGCCGGTCGATCGAGCGCCAGTAGAGTTCGTCGATGCTTTCGCCCAGGGCGATCACGGCGTCTGCGACCTCGTCCCAGTCGATGGTCAGGCGGGTGTCCGTCCAGTGCAGCACATGCTGCTGGTGGAGCCAGGCGAAGAGGAGCTGGCCGCCCAGGCCGTCATAGTTCCTGACCCGGCTGCCGGTGATGGCGAAGCGGAAGATCCGGTCGAAGATGATGGCGTACTGCACCAGCTTCGCATGGCGCCGGGCTTGCGGGTCGGCGTCGTCGTCCTTCTCAATCCGGACAGATTCGCGGAAGGCCGTGAGGTCGCAGCGAAGTTCTTCGAGGGAGTACAGGAAGTAGGGCATCCGCTGCTTGATCATGAACGGATCGAAGGGCAGGTCGCCGCGCATGTGGGTCCGGTCGTGGATAAGGTCCCACATGACGAAGGTGGCTTCGGTCAGGTCCTGGTCGGCCAGCAGCTCGGCGGCGCCTGGCGGCAGTTCCAGCGAGGTGATGTCCGCCGCGGCCTTGAGGACGCGGCGGAACCTCGCTGCTTCGCGGTCTGCGAAGATGGCGCCCCAGGTGAAGGTGGGAGTTTGGCTGACCGCCACGGTCTCGGGAAAGAGCACGGCGGAGTTGGTGTCGTAGCCGGGAGTGAAGTCCAGGAAACGGATGGGGACGAACAGCTTGTTCGAATAATCCCCGGCCTCCAGCCCGGCAATGAATTCGGGCCAGATGACCTCGATGAGCACGGCCTCCACCAGCCGGTGGCTGCTGCCGTTCTGGGTATACATGGGGAAGACCACCAGGTGCTGGAGGCCATCCTGGCGCTGCTGCTGGGGCTGGAACGCCAGCAGTGAGGCCAGGAAGTCAGGCACGGCGAACCCGCCGGCAGCCCACACGGAGAAGTCCTGGCGAAGGGCGTCCAGGTAGGCCGCGTCGTGGGGGAACGCGGGAGCGAGGGCCTCGATGGCGTCGACGATGGCGGACACCTGCCGGGAGGCCTCGGGGTGGTTTCCGGCCTCGGGAACCGAGCCGTCCTGGGCCTGGAGGGCCTGCAGGGCGGTCGCGGCACCCTTGAGCCGGAGCCAGTCTTCGTTCCGGGCGGAAATTCCCGCCACAGCGGTGGTCAGGGCCTCTGTCATCCTCGGCTGCCTTTCTGGTTGCTTGCTTCTCTGGCGAGCGTAACAAGCAACCAGAATGACTTATGCCTGGCAGTGCTGAGCGTAAGAAACTGTTGGTCTACATGTGCTTTCACGACCGTCGAGGCCTGCATGGAACTGGTTGATCGGTGGCCTCGGGGGAGTCCTTCAGTTCCCGGACGGAACGTCGTCCGCGTTTTCCTTCTCCACGAGCCGCAGGGACACGGAATTGATGCAGTACCGCTGGTCGGTGGGAGTGCCATAGCCTTCCCCCTCAAACACGTGGCCCAGGTGGGAGTCGCACGCGGCGCAGCGGACCTCCACGCGGTCCATGCCCAAGGTCCGGTCGTGGATGTACCGCACGGTTCCCTCGGCCAGGGGTGCCCAGAAGGAAGGCCAGCCGCAATGGGAATCGAACTTCTCATTGCTGGTGAACAATTCAGTCCCGCAGGCGCGGCACTGGTAGACCCCAGCCGTATGCGTGTCCCAGTATTCGCCGGTGTAGGGACGTTCCGTGCCGGCCTGGCGGAGGACCCGGTACTCCTCCGGCGTCAGTTCTTCCCGCCATTGGGCATCGCTTTTCTGCACGGGCGATTCAGTCGCGCTTGCCGTGGTGTCCGCTTGCCCTCCGGCATCCACCATGCCCGTTGCCTTATGACCGAAAATGCTGTTTCCAAAGATGCTCATGGCAATACCAACGCTCAGGAGTCGCCGATAAATCCCGAACCCGCGTACAGGTGCAGGACGGGAACGCCGAGCTGGTCCTGGGCCTTGTTGGCCCAGTCGGTGTGGAACGTATCCGCCACGGCGTGCGGCCGCGTGATCACCACCGCCTGCGAGGCACCGGTTTCCTTGACCTTGGCGACGAGGCTGTCCACCGCCTTGCCGGCCACCACCTGTCCGGTAACCCCTGAGCCCAGCCCCGCCAGTGCTGCGAGGGAGGCTGCGAGCGTCTCATCCGCATGAGCCCGCTCGGTGGTGTCATCCGGAGTGCCGCCCGCAAGCTCCCGGAACGCCTTCGCCACGTCCAGCATGGAGAGGTTTTCCAGGAAGTCCACCAGCAGGTGCCGCTCGGTGTTGGCCGGCACCAGGACCACCAGGCTGCTGTCGGACCCGTCCACGAGCTGTTCGATGTTCAGGCGGTCGTCCGCGCCCAGGGGTTCTTCTGTCAGGATGATGATTGGATCACTCATGGCCATAGCCTAGTCGGGCCCGTGCACGCCTGCACCGCGCCCCGCGGACACCGGCGGATTGCCGCAGGGCATGCCGCGGCCGGCAGGGAATGCGGGTATCTGACTCAACGCCGGTAAGAATAGAGCCATGGCACCTTTCCGGCGAGCGCGCCCTGCAATGACTGCACCCACCCGGGATTCCGGCGGGATGTCGCCGGGAGCGAAGTGGGCAGTGGGCGGCGCGATTGCCGGCGGATCACTGGCCGGCCTCCTGGGAGCCGGTTCCTCCGCCCTGGCCGTCTACTTCGCGCGCAGGGTAATTACTCCGGCGCGGCAGCGCACGGCGGACAAGGAAGTCCTGGCCGTCATCCGTGACGGCCACAAACAACAGGTGATCCTGGCAGCCAACGACGACACCACCGTTGACGGTGTGTACGGCTTCTTTTTCGACGGCGGCAAGGGCCACGCCCGGATCGGCCGGATCGTGTCCTACTCGCCCGCGGAGCGGACAGTCCTGCGCGAGGTGGAAGCCGTCTACAGCGGGGACCTCGCATCGGCCCGCTGGGGATGGTGGAGCGGCGCCACCTATCCCGACCCGGCCGCGGCCGGGATTCCGTTCGAGGATGTGCCTATCCCCGTGGAGCGCGGGGAGGCGCCCGCCTGGCTGGTGCGGGCCAAGGGGGCTGCGCGGACGTGGGCCATCATGGTCCACGGCCGCGGCGCAACCCGGCAGGAAGCCCTGCGCGCGGTGGGCCCGGCCCTGGAACTGGGCCTGACCAGCCTGCTGGTGTCGTACCGGAACGACGGCCTGGCGCCATCGGCCGATGACGGGCGCTACGGCCTGGGCTCAACGGAATGGCAGGACATCGAAGCCGCCATCGAGTACGCCCTGGCCAACGGCGCAGAGGAAGTGGTTCTGTTCGGCTGGTCCATGGGCGGGGCCATCTGCCTGCAGACTGCGGACCTGTCCCGCTACCGGCACCTGATCCGGGCCATGGTGCTTGATGCGCCGGTCATCGACTGGGTGACGGTGCTGGCCCACCACGCCCAGCTGAACCGGATCCCCTCGCTGGTGGGCCGGTACGGGCAACTGATGCTGGGCCATCCGCTGGGACGCCGGCTCACCGGCCTCTCGGCTCCCGTTGACCTGAAAATCATGGACTGGGTGTCCCGTGCAGTCGAGCTGCGGACCCCCACGCTCGTGATCCACAGCGTGGATGATGAGTACGTGCCCTATGGACCTTCAGCCATGCTGGCCGAGCGCAACCCCGAAATGGTGACGTTCGAGACGTTCAACCACGCGCGGCACACCAAGGAATGGAATGTTGACCCGGACCGCTGGGAGCGCCTGGTCAAAGCGTGGCTCCGGCAACAACTCGCACCCCGGCTCAATCCGGGATCGGTTGGCCGGGTCACCCCGGCCGGAGCCTGAGTTGGGCGCGCCGGACGGCGTCGCCGCCTTGACGGCCCGCGGCCGGGACCTGGCTGCCGGACTCCAAGGGTTGGTGTCCGCGGCTCCGGGCCGCCCGCGGCACGCCACGAATGCACCGTTCGACGGCTCGCCGGTAGGGGACGTCCCGGTATGCAGCACCGCCGACGTCGAAACCGCCGTCGGCACGGCCCGCGAGGCACAGCGTAGCTGGGCGGCCATGCCGGTTGCCGAACGCCGGGCAGTCATCCGGCGGTTCCGGGAGCTCCTGCTGGACCGGGAGCGGGACGTCCTGGACCTGGTCCAGGCCGAAAGCGGAAAATCGCGGTTGAGCGCCTTCGAAGAGTTTGCGGACGTCGTGATGACGGCGGACTACTACCAACGCAACGTGGAAAGGTACCTCCGGCCGCGCCGCCGGAAGGGAGCATTGCCGGTCCTGACCCGCACCACCGAATATCTGTTGCCCAAGGGCGTGGTGGGCGTCATCAGCCCGTGGAACTATCCGTTGACGCTCGCGGTCTCGGACGCCATTCCTGCGCTGCTGGCCGGAAACAGCGTCGTCTTGAAACCGGATTCGCAGACGCCGTTCACGGCCCTCCTGATGCTCAGGCTGCTCCGGGATGCCGGACTTCCGGCAGCCCTGTTCCAGGTGGTGACGGGGCCCGGCACGGAGATTGGCCCCGCGATGATCGGGCAGGTCGATTTCCTGATGTTTACCGGATCGTCGGAAACCGGCAAGACCGTCGCCCGGCAGTGCAGCGCCCGGCTCATCGGCTTCTCCGCCGAACTCGGCGGCAAGAATCCCATGCTCGTGCTCTCAGATGCAGACGTTGGCCGGGCGGCCGCGGGTGCGGTGCACGCCTGCTTTTCAAACTCCGGCCAACTGTGCGTCAGCATTGAACGGATCTATGTGCACGCGGCAGTCCACGCCCCCTTCGTGGCCGCCTTTACCGCCCGGGTGAAGGCCATCCGCCTGGGGCCGGGCCCCGACTGGGACATCGGCATGGGCTCGCTTATCAGCCAGGCACAGGTCGATCGGGTGGACCGCCACGTCCAGGACGCGCTCGCAAAGGGCGCTGAACTTCTGGCCGGTGGACGCCGGCGGCCTGACCTTGGACCGCTCTTCTACGAACCCACCGTCCTGGCAGGCGTGACCGACGACATGCTTATGGCCCGCGAAGAAACCTTCGGTCCGGTGGTTGCCATCTACCGGGCTGCCGACGACGACGAAGCAGTCGCCCAGGCCAACGACTCCGACTTCGGCCTGAACGCCAGCGTCTGGTCCGCCCGCCACGGCGAAGAGGTTGGCCGCCAGCTGATGACGGGCACGGTCAACGTCAACGAAGGCTATGCCGCCACCTGGGCCTCCCATGACGCACCGATCGGCGGCATGAAGGATTCCGGGGCCGGGCGCCGCCACGGCCGGGAAGGCATGCTGAAGTACACCGAGCCGCAGACCATTGCGGTGCAGCGGCTGCTGCGGGTGGCTCCGGCCGCCGGCATGTCGAACAAGGCATACGCCCGCATCATGAAACGGGCCATCACCCTGATGGGCCGACTTCCCAGAGGCCGCTGGGACAGTGTCTAGGGCGCCGACATCCCAGGAGGAATGACATGGCCAAAGGAACCCGGCTTTCCGGTGCAACGCTGCTGGTCACGGGAGGCGGACGCGGGCTGGGCCGGCGCCTGGCGCTTGGTGCCGCCGCACGCGGGAGCCGGGTGGTGATCTGGGACGTCGACGCCGAACGGGGTGCAGCAGTCCGCGACGAAATACGCGCCGCCGGCGGCGCCGCCGATTCACAGGCCGTGGATGTCACCGACAACCAGGCCGTCAAGGCTGCCGCAGAACTGGCAGGGTCCGTGGACATTGTGGTCAACAACGCCGGCGTGGTCAGCGGCAGGAGGCTCCTGGAGGCCGCGGACCAGGACATCGAACGGACCATGCAGGTCAACGTCCTTTCCCTGTACTGGGTCACGCGCGCGTTCCTTGGCGGCATGGTGAGCCGGCGCCGCGGGACCGTGGTGACTGTCGCCAGTGCTGCCGCACTGGTTGGAGTCGCCCGGCAGACGGACTACTCTGCCAGCAAGTTCGCCGCGTTCGGCTTCGACGAGTCCCTCCGCGCCGAGCTCCGGGCCGCGCACACGCCGGTCAACACCCTGGTGGTCTGCCCCTATTACATTGACACCGGGATGTTTGACGGCGTCCGGACCCGATGGCCGCGGCTCCTGCCCATCCTGCACGAAGAGCAGGTGGCAAGCCGCGTCCTTGACGCCATCGAGGCCGGCCGCCGCAAGCTGTTCCTGCCGCCGGTCGTCAACCTGCTGCCCGTGCTGCGGATCCTTCCGGTTGGCGTCTTCGACCGGGTCATGGACGTGCTGGGGGTCAACCAAACCATGGACCATTTCACCGGCCGGGCCGCGGGGCGGACTGGAGGGAATACCGGGGTGGCCCACCCCCTTACAGAGGGGACCCGGGACCCTATGACGGACTAAAGCACAGGTTTATCCTGCTGCCCAAGGGGGGATACCGCTGCGAAGAAATGGGGCCCCAAAATGCGCATCACACGACGACAACTGCTGCAGGCCGGCGCTATGGCCGGTGCAGGTGTTCTGACCCAGGCTTATGGATCCGGGGCCAGCCCGGGACTGGCGGCCCCTGGTTCCCCGCCCGGCACCTTTACGGAGCAGCTTCCCACGCTCGCCGACCTGGGGGTTATCGACATGCGGTCCGGCGGCAACCTTGAGTTGTGGGCCCGCAACTCCCGCCACCGCTTCCAGGCCGAAATGGGCCTTACCGACACGCTGACGTACCAGGACGCTGCATCATCCAGGAGTTACCTCGGGCCGGTCATCATCGCCCGGAAAGGTACGCCCCTGAGCCTCACCGTCCACAACGATATTGGGCGGCATCCCCTTGCCTTCGCCATCGACCCCGAGCTGGTCCCGCCCGGCAGCAACGACGCCCGATCTCCCAGGACGGCTGTCCACCTCCACGGCGGCAACACTGCACCAACGTCCGACGGCGGCCCTGGACAGACTTTCCGGCCCGGCGCCTCGTACACCTACCACTATGGCAACACCCAGGATGCGGCCGGCCTCTGGTACCACGACCATGCGCTGGGCCTCACCCGCCTGAATGTCTACGCCGGGCTGGCTGGTGGCTACCTGCTCCGGGACAACCGCAGCACGGGCATCGACACCGGCGACGGGACACATCTTCCACCGCCGCCATATGAATTGCCGCTGGTCATCCAGGACCGCATGTTCAACCAGGACGGCTCGTTTGCCTACCCGCCCAACCCTGACCTGGTGGGCGCAGACGGAACGGCCCGGCCCTGGGCCCCTGAGTTCTTCGGCGACGTTGCCACGGTCAACGGAAAATGCCGGCCCAACCTGGACGTGGCCCGCGGCAAGTACCGCTTCCGGATGTTCAACGGCTCCAACGCGCGGTTCTACGACTTCACATTCATCGCGGACGGCAACGCGGCCATTTTCCACCAGATAGGGTCCGACGGCGGCCTGCTGGACGCCCCGGTCAGGCTCAACAGGCTGGTGATGGGACCCGGTGAGCGGGCAGACATTGTGGTGGACTTCGCCGGGCTGAAGCCAGGTTCGAAGGTGGTCCTGGCCAACAGCGCCCGGGTGCCCTTCCCGAACGGGCCGGAATCTGTCCAGCGCGGCGCCATCCCGCTCCCACAGATCATGCAGTTCACCGTGCTGGCGCACTCCGGCTACACGGTGCCGCTGCCGGCCCAGCTGCGGTCCGAGCCTCTCACCCGGCTCGTGGAACTGCCCACCGTGGCCACCAGGTCCATGGCATTGGTGGAAGTGGCGAACGCGGATGACGTTCCCATCATGGCGCTGCTGAACAACAGGATGTTCGACAGCCCCGACATCACGGTAGTGAAGCAAGACACACTTGAGCAGTGGGAGCTCATCAACACCACCGTGGACGCCCACCCGATCCACCTTCACTTCACCCAGTTCCAGGTGCTCAACCGGCAAAAGTTTGATGCCGACTCCTACCTTGAGGCCTCGGGCTTCGTGGACCCCAAAACCGGACTCGTCACTCCCGGAAGGGGGTGCGCTGTACCGGTCAAGCCCTTCCTGATCGGCCGTCCCAAGGCCGCGCCGGCCAATGAACAGGGATGGAAGGACACCGTGGTGGCGATGCCTGGCGAAGTAACGCGGATCCGCGTGCCCTTCGGTGCGGCCGCGGCAGGAGGAGCCCCATTGGCCATGGGCACATCCTTCACGGGTGAATACGTCTGGCACTGCCACATCCTGGAGCACGAGGACAACGACATGATGCAGCGGTACCTGATCGAGTAGCCGGGGGCTCCCAGCCCCTGCACTGCTAGGGACGGGAGCTGCCCGCAGCCGGCGAACCAATGGGCGCCGAAACAGCGTCCGTGAGCCGGATCAGGTCCGCTGGCGCCAGTTCGATGTCCAGTCCGCGCCTGCCCCCGGAGACCAGCAGGGTCTCCAGCCGCAACGCGGAGGAATCCAGGACCGTGGGGGAGGGCAGGCGCTGGCCGAGGGGCGAGATGCCGCCCACGACATAGCCGGTGCGCCGCTGGGCGGCAGCGGGATCAGCCATGGACGCTTTCTTTGCCCCGAGCGCCGCGGCCATTGCCTTGAGGTCAAGGGTGCCGCTGACCGGCACGATGCCGACAGCAAGCCTCCCCTCCACGTCCACCATCAGGGTCTTGAAAACCTTGGACGGATCGATTCCCAGGGCGGCGGCTGCCTCTGCGCCGTAGCTGCCGGCGCCCGGGTCATGGATGTACGGGTGCAGCACGAAAGGAACCCCGGCCGCGGTCAATGCCGCCGTGGCCGGGGTTCCCTGGAAAGCATTCTTGCGCGCCATCGGGTGGACGCTCTCAGCTGTGGACGCGTGAAGCGGCGGCCACCTTGCGCTTGATCCGGCCCAGCATGGCCGTCATGCCCCGCATGCGGAGCGGGGTAATGGCCCGGGTGAGGCCCAGCAGTTCCGGCATGTCATCGGGGACGGACAGGATTTCCCCGGCGGACAAGCCATCCAGGCCCTCGTACAGCACACCGGCGAAACCCCGCGTGGTGGGAGCCTCGGCCGGGGCCTTGAAGTAGAGGTGCACCACGCCGGCCGGGCCGTCGTCGTTCTTCTCCGTCTCGATGGTGAGGAACAGCGGTGACTGGCACTCCACCACCTGCTCAAGGAGTTCAGGGTGGTCCTTGAGGCGGTCGGGCAATTCCGGCAACCCCTCCGAGAACTCCAGCAACAGCTGGAGCCGCTCGGGTTCGGACAGGGCCTGGAAATCGTCCACGATCGCCGCCAGGGCGGTGGGCAACGCTTGAGTACTCATCGTTCCAAGTCTACGCGGGCACGCCGGGCGTCAGGCCCCGACGCCGACCGGAACGGAACCGCGCTCGGCGCCCTTGACGATCGGCACGCGGACGGCGTTGCCCCATTCCGTCCAGGAACCGTCGTAGTTGCGGACGGTCTCGAAGCCCAGGAGGTACTTCAGGGCGAACCAGGTGTGGCTGGACCGCTCGCCGATCCGGCAGTACGCCACCACGTCGTCGCCCTCCGTCAGCCCGGCCTCGCCAAGGTAGATGGCTTCGAGTTCCTCGCGGCTGCGGAACGTCCCGTCCTCGGCGGCCGCACGGGCCCACGGGATGGATGCGGCAGTGGGGATGTGGCCGCCGCGCAGGGCGCCCTCCTCCGGGTAGGCCGGCATGTGCGTGCGCTGGCCGGTGTATTCCTCGGGGGAGCGGACATCGATCAGGGGCTTGCCCAAGTGCGCCAGGACGTCGTCCTTGAACGCGCGAATGGGCGCATCCTCGCGCTCAACCACCGGGTAGCTGCCGGGTGCGGGGGAGGGCTTGTCCCTGGTCAGTTCGCGGCCTTCGGCAATCCACTTGTCCCGGCCGCCGTCGAGCAGCCGGACGTCCTGGTGGCCGAACAGCGTGAACACCCACAGGGCGTACGCGGCCCACCAGTTGGACTTGTCGCCGTAGATCACCACGGTGCTGTCCCGGGAAATCCCCTTCGACGCCGCGAGCTCGGCAAATGCTGCGCCGTTGACGTAGTCGCGGGAGACGTCGTCGTTCAGGTCCGTGTGCCAGTCGATCTTCACAGCACCGGGGATATGCCCGGTTTCGTACAGGAGCACGTCCTCGTCGGATTCGACCACGATGAGCTCGCCGTTGGCTACCGCGCCGCCTTCGATGGCGGCGGCCAGCCACTCCGTGGATACAAGCCGTTCGGGGTGGGCGTAGGCTGCGAACTTCTCATTCTGTTCAACCGGGTAGGGCATGGCGTTGGCCTTTCACTAAGGGCACGGAAAACCGTGGGACCGGCATTGGAACCTGGTCCCACCCTAGCCAGCGCCCCCGGCGTTGTCCGTATTCCGTTAACAGGGCGAAATGTTGGCTTGGTCACGCGGGCGTGCCGGAGATACCGCCAACCCCCGGTGCGGTCCCGGTTGCCGGTATCCTTTCTGGGGACCAACCACGAGCAGAACGGACCACCTTGGTACAGATCGAACAGCTTGCCGCCCGTACGCCGGCAGTCTCGGTGGACGAGCTCCTCAAGGGCTTCTACCCATCGCCGCGGTTCGGGGAGGTTTCCTTTTCGAGTTACCGCCCGGACCCCAAGCAGCCAAGCCAGGCCGCAGCAGTGCGCGCCCTTGAGGAATTTGCCGGCGGCGTGGGAGCGGGCAATGGGGGCGGGCTGTTCAAGAAGCTGTTCGGCAAGAAGGACGAATCCAGGGCAGGCATCTACCTCGACGGCGGATTCGGCGTGGGCAAGACCCACCTGCTCGCATCGCTCTGGCACGCTGCGCCCGGTCCCAAGGCCTTCGGTACCTTCGTGGAGTACACCAACCTGGTGGGCGCCTTGTCGTTCCGCAAGACCGTGGAAGCGCTGAGCAGCTACAAGCTGGTCTGCATCGACGAATTCGAACTTGACGATCCGGGCGACACCGTCCTGATGTCCCGGCTCATGCGGGAACTGGCCGACGCCGGCGTCAAGCTCGCTGCCACGTCCAACACCCTCCCCGGTTCCCTGGGCGACGGCCGTTTCGCGGCGGTCGACTTCCAGCGCGAGATCCAGGTGCTTGCGGACCAGTTCGAGGTCATCCGCATCGACGGTGAGGACTTCCGGCACCGCGGCCTTCCCGCTGCCCCGGCACCGCTGAAGAACAGCGAACTGAACACGCACATGAAAGCGGAGTTCGACGGCAAGACCGTGGCGCAGGACGAGTTCGCCACCCTGATCCACCACCTGGCGGGCGTGCATCCCAGCCGCTACCGGCAACTTATCGACGGCATCGACGGCGTGGTGTGGCGGAACGTGGAAACCATCAGCGAGCAGGCCGTGGCGCTGCGGTTCGTCGTCCTGGCGGACCGGCTCTACGACAAGGACGTTCCCATCCTGGCCAGCGGTGTCCCGTTCGACAAGCTGTTCACCGAGGAAATGATGACCGGCGGATACATGAAGAAGTACTTCCGCGCTGTTTCCCGCCTCACCGCGCTGGCCCGTGAAGGCCAGAACCACGAACCCTCCTAGTTCCCGGCCCTCTCCGGGGCGGCGCGCCGTCGTGGAACCAGCAGCGCCCGCACCGCCAGGCCGGCGAGGAGCGCCCAGAACGCGGACCCGATTCCGGCGAAGGCCAGGCCGGACGCCGCCATCAGGAAGGTGACCGCAGGAGCTATCCTGTCTTCCGGGTCCGCCAGCGCGGCCGACACCGCCGAGGCGAGGGTCCCCAGCAGCGCGAGCCCGGCCACTGCTTCCAGCATCCCCGCCGGAGCCGCACCCACCACGGCCACGAGGGCAGCGGAAAACGCTGCCAACAGCAGGTACGCGGGGCCCGACACGAAACCGGCGATCCACCGCCTGCTCCGGTCCGCGCCTGCCTCCTCGCCGGCGGCAAGAGCCGCGCTGAGCGCTGCAAGGTTGATGGCATGGCCGCCGAACGGTGCCCCCAGGACGGTCCCCGCACCCGTCACCAGCATGGCCGGCCGCCACGGGGTTACATATCCGAACGACCGCAGGACTGCCACCCCGGGGACGTTCTGGGATGCCATGGTCACCACGAACAACGGGACCGCGATGCCCATCAACGCCTGCAGGGTGAAGGCGGGTGTGGTCCACACCAGGGTGGGGATGAGGGTCGCGGCGCCGAGGGCGGTCCCGCCGGCCGCGACGTGGATCCCGATCACCAGCAAGGCGACCAGCAGCGCGGCCGGCACGGCCCACCGTGGAGCGAACCTCATCATCACCAGCCAGCACAGGACCACGGGGGCTACGAACCATGGAACCGTGCCCAAGGCCTTGAAGGGCGCCAGGCACAACTGAAGCAGGACACCTGCCAGCATCGCCTGCGCAAGCGTGGGCGGGATGGCTGTCAGCAGCCTGCCGAGCGCGGGCACCAGGCCGGTCAGTGCCAGCAGTACCCCCGCCACGAGGAAGGCCCCGACGGCGGCCGGCCAGCCGCCGTCGGGCATTCCCGAAGCTGCCAGCAAAGCGGCGCCCGGCGTTGACCATGCCAGCGTCACCGGAACTTTGGAGCGCCAGGCAAGCAGCAGCACACCAAGCCCGACAGCGAGCGTGACCGCCAGCAGACCGGAGGCAGCCTGGGCAGGATCGGCACCCACCGCCCCCAGGCCGGCGAGGACCACAGCAAAAGACGACGTAAAGCCCACCAGGGCTGTGACGATTCCGGCGACCACGGGCCGGGAATCCAGCCGGGACCGCCCACCGGGGGCTGTTGTGGGAGATGCTGCGGACTTTGGCATACCGGCAGGTTACCGGCGCGGCTTGGCGAACCGGCAATTAGGTGCTCCGCTGGTTGGTCGCAGCGAGGACCTGCCATTAAACGACAAAGGTGCAGGTGCCGCCTCCCGGCGGGACCTGCACCTCCTTGACGTGCCGGGGCAAGGGCCCCTGGCCAAATCCTCTACGGCGTCCTGTCAACCGGCGGAACCGGGGTTTCAGGAGCAACCGGCGGAACCTGCCTGGCGGCAGGTGCCTGGCCGGGAGTTCCGTTCTTGTCAACGAGCTTCGAAGCGCCATCCTGGATTTTGTCGACGTGGCCCGCGTACTTGCCGCCGGTCTTGGTGTCGACGAAATCGCCGGCCTTGGTGATGCCGTCCTTGATGGCCTGCTCGTTGCCTTGGATCAGACCCTGAGCCTTGCCCTTTAGATCGTCAAGTAAACCCACGAGCACCTCCCTTCGATCGCGGAGCCAGGTCGCTCCTCGCGCAATCGATCCTAGCCGCGGAGGGAAGGCATGCCAAGGAAATCCCGTTCGCCCGCAGCGTATCCCCGGGCAACAAAAAAGCAGCTCCGGAGAGCTGCTGCATAAGTGTGGGCGATACTGGGATCGAACCAGTGACCTCTTCCGTGTCAGGGAAGCGCGCTACCGCTGCGCCAATCGCCCGGAACCGGAAGACCGGTATGGGATAAAAGAGAGCGGACGACGAGATTCGAACTCGCGACATCCACCTTGGCAAGGTGGTGCTCTACCAGCTGAGCTACGTCCGCATTTTGCAGCTTGTCCCGGATATTCCGGTGGTACTGCCGGCAAGTTTCCTTGCCGAGTGGGCGATACTGGGATCGAACCAGTGACCTCTTCCGTGTCAGGGAAGCGCGCTACCGCTGCGCCAATCGCCCATTGCCTCCGGTAACCCGGAAACCATGGTTTTCACCGAGGTGGGTACGGGATTCGAACCCGTGTATACGGCTTTGCAGGCCGCTGCCTCGCCTCTCGGCCAACCCACCGTGTTAGCGTCAATTCCGAAGAATATTTGCTGTGACAGTGTCCTGCGAGCGGACGACGAGATTCGAACTCGCGACATCCACCTTGGCAAGGTGGTGCTCTACCAGCTGAGCTACGTCCGCATTTTGGAGGCTTGATTCCCTGCCGTTTCCGGCATTTCCTCGCGTTCCAACGAGTAAAAACAATATAGGAGGTTCCGGGATTCTCCAAATTGCCTCCGGCCGGCAATGGTCATGCGGCTCCGCTTCGGCGTCATGACGCGGATTTTGTGACTTACAAGCGTGTAATTCGACCGTGGCCGGGATCCGGCGGAAGCGGCCGCGGGGGCTCACCCTGGTGCCTCCACCATGGTGCGTTTGCCGCGCATAGGTTCCGCGGGCCCACCGTCCACCTCGACCCGGGCCTCTCTCGAGGGTGACGGAAGCAGTGCCCAGCCCCCGACCCCGGGCATGCGTCCTGCCTCGGGAAGCCGATTTTTGAAATGTCCGGAAGGTCGGCTAGCATTCAAATGCATCGGGGCGATTGGCGCAGTGGTAGCGCGCTTCGTTCACACCGAAGAGGTCACTGGTTCGAACCCAGTATCGCCCACCGCAAAGGTCCGTTTCCGCTCATACGCAGCGGAGACGGACCTTTTTTGCGTTCGGATCCAGCGTCCGGAGATTTTGTCGGCCCCCTGTGAAAGAGTCTTTTGTATGACTGATCCGCTTCTTGCCCACGCTACTGAATACGGCCGGATGTACGCACGGTCCACGTCTGAACAGTTTTCCGTGCCGTCCATCACCACCGTCATCAGCCAGCAGCCGCACGGCCTGGACGGCTGGTTCGGATACATGGGTGCCAGCAGCCTGGCGAACGACCCCCTGCTCGCGGACTGCCTGGGGAGTCCGGCGAAAATCAAGCAGGCCGTCAACCGCGCGGCGAAGGCAGCCGAGACCTACCGGGACGACGCCGCCAGGCGGGGGGACCGGGTCCACAACTACTGCGAGCAGGTGGCGCTCCGCGCGCTGGGTCGCCCGCACACCATGAAGGAAGCCCGCGAGGCCCTGGCCGCGAACGGGGAAGAAGCCTTCGCCGTCCGCTTTGACGAGTGGTGGGAGCTCTTCCGGGTGGAGCCCATCGCCCCCGAGATCACGGTCTGGAACAATACGGTGGGCTATGCAGGCACCCTTGACCTGGTGGCCCGGATCAACGGACGAGTCTGCCTGATCGACTACAAAACCAAGGGCACCACCCGCGACGGACTGGTCAAACCGCTCGATGACAAGGTGGTCATGCAGCTGGTTGCCGGCATGAAGGCGGAGGAAAGCCTGGTGGATGCGGAGGCCGGAACCTGGGAGCCCTGGAAATACGGCGACAACCCGGTCCTGCTGGCTGTCGCCATCGGTGTAACCGAGGTGCGTCCGGTCCGTGCCAATCCCGAAGTCCTCAAGCACCACTGGTGGAAGTTCTGCGCCTTGCGCCGGGTGTGGGAACTGTCCGCGGACACCCTCAGCGCCGGCACGGCGCTGCTGCCCATCGCGCCGCCGCCGCTGGCACAGGCCGCCCGTACCGCCTAGGACCGAGCCGAGCGGCGGGGGACTGCACCTAAACTGGACAGGTTCCCTTTGCCGCCAACCGTGAGGAATAACTGCGCATGGCTATCCTGAATATCCGCATCATCGGGGATCCCGTGCTCCGCACCGTGGCCGATCCCGTGACGGAATTCGGACCCGAGCTTGCCAAACTGGTCGCCGACATGACCGAGACCATGGAGGATGTGGAAGGCGCCGGCCTTGCCGCGCCGCAGGTCGGCGTCAGCAAGCGTGTCTTCACCTACCGCATTGACGGCGTGGAGGGCCACATCATCAACCCGGTGTTGGAGAACAGCGAGGACTACCAACCGGACCAGGTGGAGGGTTGCCTGTCCATCCCCGGCCTCGGCTTCCCGGTCCGCCGTTTCCGCACCACCCGGGTCACCGGCGTCGACATGCACGGCAATCCGGTGACGGTCGACGGCGAGGGTCTGCTGGCGCGGTGCTTCCAGCATGAAAACGACCACTTGGACGGCATCCTCTACACCGACCGGCTGGAGGGTGAAGACCGGAAGGCAGCGCTGCGCTCCATCCGCAATGCCAATTACGACGCCGTCGCCGAACGCACCACGGCCAAGCGCGCCAAGAGCGTCGGGTCCAGCTTCGGCGGCACAAGTTTTGGTGCCCCCGGCAGCTTTGGCAACGCCGAATGAGGGTCCTCTTTGCCGGTACTCCGGCAGTCGCCGTTCCCTCGCTCGATGCCCTGGTCAACGCCGGCTTTGAGGTCGTCGCAGTCCTGACCCGCCCCGATGCGCCGCTGGGGCGCAAGCGCGTGCTGACGCCCTCCCCGGTTGCCCGGCGCGCGGCTGAGCTGGGCATCGATATCATCCACGCGGCCAAGGTGGACGCCGGCACCACCGCACGCATCTCGGCTGCCGCGCCTGACGTGGCAGCCATCGTTGCCTACGGCGGCCTGGTCCCGCCGGCCGCGTTGGCCGTGCCCCGCCACGGCTGGGTCAACCTGCATTTCTCCCTGCTGCCGGCGTGGCGTGGAGCAGCGCCGGTGCAGCGGGCCGTGATGGCCGGAGACGACCTCACCGGTGCCGTCACCTTCCGGCTTGAAGAGGGGCTCGATACCGGTCCCGTCTTCGGGACGCTGACCGAGCCGGTGGGCGCCAACGACACCGCGGGCGACCTGCTCGAGCGGCTGTCGCGCAGCGGAGCGGTCCTGCTGGCCCAGACACTGTCCGCCATCGACGCCGGACAAGCGGTGCCGCAGCCGCAAACGGGCGATGTCACCCTCGCCCCGAAGCTGACCTTGGACGACGGCCGACTCACCTGGGCCCACCCGGCGCTTGCCATCAGCAGGCAGGCGCGCGGCGTCACCCCCGAGCCGGGAGCCTGGACCATGCTGGATGGCCAGCGGATCAAGCTTGAGCCGGTCCGGCTCCGGCCGGATGTTGCTGGCCTGGCGCCGGGGTCGGTGTCCGTCCAGGGAAAGAGCGTCATGGTGGGAACGGGATCGCACGCGGTGGAACTCACCCGGATCCAGCCCGCCGGCAAGAAAATGATGGCTGCCGCCGACTGGGCGCGCGGGATGGCTTCTATGGAGGGCGTGGTGTTCGAATGAGCGGTTCCGGAGAAAACCCGGGCGGCCAGGGCAGGCCCGGAGGGCGGGGGAACGCCGGGCGGAACGGCCAAGGCGGCAGCGGCGGTTCCGGCGATGCCAGCCGGCGGAACGCCAAGGGACGGGAACGCAACCGCGGGCCGCAACGGAGCTTCACCGAGCAGGCGCCGTCGCAGCGGACCCGGCGCGCCGACCCCGCACGGCTGGTGGCCTTCGAGGTTTTGCGCGCCGTCGCACAGGAGGATGCCTACGCCAACCTGGTGCTGCCCGCACGGATCCGGCACCACCACCTGGACAAGCGGGACGCCGGCTTCGCCACCGAGTTGAGCTACGGTGCGCTGCGCAGCCAAGGCACCTACGACGCCATCCTGGCCCGGTGCGTGGACAGGCCGCTTGACCAGCTTGATCCGGCCGTCCTCGACGCCCTCCGGATCGGCGTCCACCAGCTGCTGGCCATGAGGGTCCCGGCCCATGCGGCATTGGACCAAACGGTTGGACTGGCCCGCGCCGTCATCGGTGCAGGCCCTTCGGCACTGATCAATGCAGTCCTGCGCAAGGTCACGGCCCGCACCCTTGATGAATGGCTGGACCTTCTGGTGGCGGGCGAAACCGACGACACGAAGATCGCGTCGCTGCGGTACGCCCACCCGGAGTGGATTGTCCGGGCCATGCGGCAATCGCTGGTGGCGCACGGCCGCCCCGCCACCGAGATCAACGCGCTGCTCGAAGCTGACAATGCGGCACCCGTGGTCAACCTGGTGGCGCTGCCCGGGCTCGGGAGCCTGGAGGAAGCCCTGGAAACCGGTGCCACGCCCGGTGAACTGGTGGAGGGATCCGCGCTGTCCAGCGGCGGGGACCTGGGCCGCCTGGCCTCTGTCCGGGCCGGAACCACCCGCGTGCAGGACGTCGGTTCCCAATTGGTGGCCAGGGCGCTTGCCGCCGTCGACCTCGGCCCAGCGGCGGATGCCGCTGGCGGGCCGACGGCGGCCGAGTCCCCGGAGGCGTGGCTTGATCTTTGTGCGGGGCCCGGCGGGAAGGCGGCACTGCTGGGGGCCCTGGCCCACCAGCGTGATGCCACGCTCCTGGCGAACGAACCGGCACCGCACCGGGCAAAGCTCGTGGGCCAGGCCCTGGCCGCCGTCCCGCGCGACAGCTGGCAGGTCCGCACCGGAGACGGCCGTGATGTCGGAACGGAGCAGCCCGGCGGTTTCGACCGCGTCCTCGTGGACGTCCCGTGCACGGGCCTGGGAGCGCTGCGCCGCCGTCCGGAGTCACGGTGGCGGCGCTCACCCAAGGACATCGCGGACCTCGGCCCGCTGCAGCGTGAGCTGCTGGCATCCGCGCTGGCCGCGGTCCGTCCCGGGGGAGTCGTTGCCTACGTGACCTGTTCGCCGCATCCGGCCGAAACCACCGCCGTCGTGGCTGACGCACTCCGGAAACGCGACGACCTTGAGCTCCTTGATGCCGGCGCCGCCCTGGACGCGGTCAGCCTCACCGGCAACCTTGGCGCCGGACATGAGTTGACCGCCCAGCTTTGGCCCCATGTCCACCACACCGACGCCATGTTCCTGGCCCTCATCAAAAAGACATCCTGACCGGGAGTGTCCCTGCCAGGGCAGGGACACTCCCGGCAACACCCCCACACCTTCAGCGAAAGGCACTTCCGTGGCGCAATGCTGCATCAACCCGAGCATCCTCTCCGCCGACTTCGTCAACCTTGAGGCCGAACTCCAGCGGATCAGCAACGCCGACGCCGTGCACGTGGACGTGATGGACAACCACTTCGTCCCCAACCTCACCCTTGGGCTGCCGGTCGTGCAGCGGATCCAGGCGGTCAGCCCCGTTCCGCTGGATGCGCACCTGATGATTGCCGATGCCGACCGCTGGGCGCCCGGGTTCGCCGACGCCGGGCTCGCCTCGGTCACCTTCCACGCCGAGGCCTCCATCGCCCCCATCAAGCTCGCGCGGGAACTGCGCAGCAGGGGCGCCAAGGCCGGGATGGCCTTGCGGCCGGCCACGGCGGTTGAACCGTACCTGGACATGCTGCCGGAACTGGACATGCTGCTGATCATGACCGTGGAGCCGGGCTTCGGCGGCCAGGCTTTCCTGGATATCACGCTGCCCAAGATCCGCAGGGCCCGGGAAGCGGTGGACGGTTCGGGACTGGGAGTGGCCATCCAGGTGGACGGCGGTATTTCGGAGGACACCATCGCCCGCGCCGCCGAAGCCGGCGCCAACGTCTTCGTCGCCGGCTCCGCGGTCTACGGTGCGGAGGATCCGGCCGCAGCCATCGAGCTGCTCCGTGCAAAGGCCAGCCGGACGTTACGTGCGGCGACGGAATAACCGGCTGGCCCTGCCGGTTGTGGCACAATAACAACACACATACGTGCTCCGGGGTCGGTGTAAGTCCGAACCGGCGGTGACAGTCCGCGACCCGCGAGCCGGTGCCCTTTCCACAGGGACCCGGCAGACGGTTGAACCGGTGGAATTCCGGTACCGACAGTTAAAGTCTGGATGAGAGAAGCACGTACAGCTGTATCTGCGGGCCTTTGGGCTCCGCAGCGTTCTGCTGTCGTATATCCCCGGAGCCATCGCGGTTCGAGAGGGAAGGAACGACACGAATGAACCCCCAGCGATGGCTCTTCAACGCCACAAGTCCTGCTGCTTCCACGGCAGGCACCAACTCCCCGACGGCCGCCGCATGAGCGGTGCAGTTGAACTGAAACCAGCCGCCGGAGTAGTCACAGCCTTCAGCACGGATGAAATCCGGGCCATGGAGGAAGCCCTCGAGGCAGCCCTGCGCGGTCCGCGCGGCGCCAATCCGTTGGTGGGTGCCGTCGTCATCGGCCCCGACGGCCGCCACCTGGTCACCGGCCACCACCGCGGTGCCGGCACCGCCCACGCCGAAGCCGACGCCATAGCCCAGGCTGCCGCCGTCGGCATGGACCTCTCCGGCTGCACCATGGTGGTCACGCTCGAACCCTGCAACCACGTGGGCCGCACCGGGCCGTGCACGGAAGCGATCATCGCCGCGGGGATCACCGACGTGGTCTACGCCATCGACGACCCCCATGACCCTGCCGCCGGGGGAGCAGCCACCCTCCGCGCCGCCGGGGTAAGTGTCCGCAGCGGCCTCGGCGCCGAGGAAGCGCTGGACCTGAACCGGCAATGGTTTGAGGCCGTCGCGGCCAAGCGGCCCTTCGTCACGCTGCACATCGCACAAACCCTGGACGCCAGGATCGCTGCCGAAGACGGCACCAGCCAGTGGATCTCCAGCCCGGAATCGCTGGCGGACAACCACGGGATCCGCGGACGCATCGATGCCATCCTGGTGGGCACGCAGACCGTGCTGGTGGACAACCCGCGCCTGACCGCCCGAAACCCCTCCGGTGGGCTGGCCGCCAAACAGCCCGTACGGGCCGTCATGGGGCTCCGGGACATTCCCGACGACGCAGCAATCCGCGGCGATGACGGCCTGGCCGTCCACCTGCCCACCCGCGACCCCGCCGAGGCCCTGTCCATGCTGTACGACGCAGCCGCCCGCCACATCATGGTGGAGGGAGGATCACGGATCCTCAGCTCATTCCTCTCGGCCGGGCTCGTGGATGAACTGATCATGTACCTCGCCCCCACTTTGCTGGGCTCGGGCACCCCGGCCCTGGACGGGCTGGGCATCACCACCCTTGCCGACGCCCAGCAATGGGAATGGGACCAGTCCGACGGCGGCGCCGTGCGGACGCTCGGCCGGGACCTGAGACTTCACCTAAGACCGCAACGCAGAGTTGCACTGGACCACCAACCAACCCGCGGTACCGCGGAGCAAGCCCAGGGAGGCCGCTGATGTTCACCGGAATTATCGCCGAGCAGGGGCAGGTGCTGTCCGTTGAGCGCGACGGCGACACCAGCGCCACCGTCCGGCTCCACGCACCCGGGTCCACGGAGGGCCTGGCACTTGGCGGTTCGATCGCCGTCAACGGGGTCTGCCTCACGGCCACCGCCATTGACGGCAAGGAGTTCAGCGTCGACGTCATGGGCGAAACACTGCTCCGGAGCACCATCGGCGAACTCGCTGCCGGCGACTCCGTCAACCTGGAACGCTGCGTCCCCGCCGGCGGCCGCCTGGACGGGCATGTGGTGCAAGGCCATGTGGACGGCGTAGGTGTCCTGCTGGAAAGGGAAGCCCAAGGCAACTGGGAGCGGCTGCGCTTCGGCGTTCCCGCCAACCTGGCCCGCTACATTGCAGAAAAAGGCTCCATCGCCATCGACGGCGTTTCCCTCACGGTTACTGCCGTCAGCCCCGCGGCCGAGCAGGAACCCTGGTTTGAGGTAGGCCTCATTCCCACGACGCTGGCTGAGACCGGCCTGGGCACCAAGCACACCGGCAGCCGGGTGAACCTGGAAGTCGACGTGCTGGCCAAGTACACCGAACGGCTGCTGGCCTTCCGCGAACCGGCCTCCGCGGCCGGTGCCGGCGAGGCTGCCACCGCTGGAGGTGCACGGTGAACGCCGCGGTACACCTGGACACGCCCGTCGCCGGAGACCCGGCCACCGGCCAGCCGGTGGCCCAGGCGCCGGGCAAAGGCCTGGACCCGATCGAGGACGCTGTGCGCGCCATGGCCGCCGGCCGGCCGGTGCTGGTGGTCGACAATGAGGACCGCGAGAACGAAGGCGACATCATCTTCGCGGCCCAGCACGCCACACCGGCGCTGATGGGCTGGACCATCCGCTACAGCTCGGGCGTAATCTGCGTGCCGCTGACGGGTGCCCGGGCCGATGCCCTGGAGCTGCCCCCGATGACGGCCGTCAACCAGGACGCGAAGGGCACCGCCTACACGGTCTCCTGCGACGCGGCCACCGGCGTGAGCACGGGAATTTCCGCGACGGACCGTGCCTTGACGGCCCGCATCCTGGCGGACCCGCACGCGGTTCCGGCCTCTGTGACCCGACCGGGGCATATTTTCCCGCTTCGTGCGGTTGAGGGAGGTGTGCGGGAACGCCAGGGCCACACCGAGGCCGCGGTGGACTTGTGCCGCCTTGCCGGCCTGGAGCCTGTCGGGGTGATCGCGGAAGTAGTGTATGACGACGGTGAAATGATGCGCCTGGACGGCCTCAGGACTTTTGCGGCCGACCATGGGTGCCCGCTGATCTCGATCGAGGACCTGGTGGCGTATCTTGAAGCCGGGGCCGGGGGAACCCAGCGCGAGAAGGTCCGGGTCACGCCGGGCGAAGAGAAGGAGAAGCCATGACGGCATCGGCAGCCAGAGACGACAGCCACCAGGACGGCCACAGGGACCACCACTCGGTACCCGGTGCCGGGACCTACCCCGTCAGCGGAGGTCCCATTGTGCAACTGCCCACCGCCTTCGGGGACTTCGTTGCCCAGGCCTGGACCGACGTCCTCACCGGTGTGGAGCACCTGGCCGTGAGCTCGCCCAACGCGCCCACTGACGGCAAGGCACCCCTGGTACGGCTGCACTCCGAGTGCCTCACCGGCGACGTCTTCGGTTCCTACCGGTGCGACTGCGGGGAACAGCTTGCCTTCGCGCTGGAACTGATCCGCGACAACGGCGGCACCCTGCTCTACCTGCGCGGTCAGGAAGGCCGGGGCATCGGCCTCGCCAACAAGATCAAGGCCTACGCGCTGCAGGAAGCGGGCTTCGACACCGTGGAAGCCAACGAACAGCTGGGCCTGCCGGTTGACGCGCGGTGCTACAAGGCCGCGGCCCAGATCCTCGCCGAAATGGGCCTGCACGAGGTCCGGCTGCTGAGCAACAACCCGGACAAGCAGAACAGGCTGGCCCAGGCCGGCGTCAAGGTGGTGGAAATGGTCCCCACCGAGGTCCCCTCCCGCGAACAGAACATCCGGTACCTGCGCACCAAGAAGGACCGGATGGAGCACCGGCTCCTGCTGGACACCAGCGTGGCACCGGTGCCCGTACCGGCCTCCGAATCCCCTTACGACCACGAACAAGACTGAACGGAACACGACACACCCATGAGCGGACACGGCGCCCCCGACATCGACCTCAGCACCCTCAACCCGGCCGAGACTTCGCAGCTGAAGCTCGCCATCGTGGCAGCCAGCTGGCACACGCAGATCATGGACGGCCTCCTGGACGGCGCCCTGCGGGCCGCGAAGGACGCAGGCATCAGCGAACCCACCGTCCTGCGCGTTCCCGGCAGTTTTGAGCTGCCGGTGGCCGCCGCACGCCTGGCCCCGCATTTCGACGCCGTGGTGGCCCTCGGCGTCGTGATCCGCGGAGGAACGCCGCACTTTGACTACGTCTGCCAGGCCGCGACGTCGGGCCTCACCGACGTCAGCGTTTCCACCGGGGTGCCGGTGGGCTTCGGAGTGCTCACCTGCGACAACGAACAGCAGGGCCTGGACCGCGCAGGACTTCCCGGCTCCAAGGAAGACAAGGGGCATGAGGCAGTCACCGCTGCCCTGGCCACGGCCGTGGTCCTGAAACAGTACGCATGACTCCGATGTTCAGGTGGCGGGCGCGGTGTGTATTCGCTCACATCGCGCCCGTCATGCAACGGCCCGGGAAGCGCCCGTGCGGCCGCAGCAAGTAGGCTGGAGGGCGTGAAGAATTTCGAGACGCTGTTCGCTGAGCTCAGCGAGAAGGCAGCCACCCGTCCGGAAGGCTCCCGCACCGTCGCAGAATTGGAGTCCGGTGTTCACGGCATCGGCAAGAAAGTCGTTGAGGAAGCAGCCGAAGTATGGATGGCTGCCGAATATGAATCCGATGAAGCCGCGGCAGAGGAAATTTCCCAGCTTTTGTACCACCTGCAGGTTCTGATGCTCGCCAAAGGCCTGACCCTGGAAGACGTCTACAAGCATCTGTAGCCACTGGTCCGGCGCCTGCCGCCGGCCCCGCTGTGGCCTTCATTTGCCTGAAAATCCAGACCTTCCACCCCAGAAAGAATTTCCCATGCTGCGAGTAGCCGTCCCCAATAAGGGCTCCCTGTCAGAAGCCGCCTCCGCCATGCTCTCCGAAGCCGGATACCGCCAACGCCGCGACAGCCGCGAACTGGTCATGGTGGACCCGGACAACGACATCGAGTTCTTCTTCCTCCGCCCCCGCGACATCGCGGTCTACGTCGGCCGGGGAACGCTCGACGTCGGCATCACCGGCCGCGACCTCCTGCTGGACGCCGAGGTGGAAGCCGAGGAGTTGCTGCCGCTTGGATTCGCCGCCTCCACCTTCCGCTTTGCCGGTCCGGTGGGCGACTTCAGCTCTGCCGCAGAGCTCGAAGGCAAGCGACTGGCCACCAGCTACGACGGACTCCTGCGCAACTACCTCGCCGAACGGGGCATCAACGCCAAGGTGGTCAGGCTCGACGGCGCCGTTGAGTCTTCCGTCCGGCTTGGCGTCGCGGATGCCATCGCCGACGTCGTGGAGACCGGGAACACCCTCAAGGCCGCCGGCATGGAAATTTTCGGCGAGCCCATCCTGAAGTCCGAAGCCGTCCTGATCCGGCGCACCGGCAATGGCGGCGCGGCGAACGGCACCGCCAAGGAAATCGAGGTGCTCATCCGGCGCCTCCAGGGTGTCTTGGTGGCCCGCCAGTACGTGCTGATGGACTACGACATCCGCAAGGAACTCGTGGAAAAGGCCGCAGGCCTGACCCCCGGCCTGGAATCGCCCACGGTCTCGCCGCTCCGGGACTCGGACTGGGTCGCTGTACGGTCCATGGTTCCCAAGAAGGAAACCAACCGGATCATGGATGAACTGTACGACCTCGGCGCCCGCGCCATCCTGGTCAGCAGCATCCACGCCTGCCGCATCTGACCACCGGCGACCCTCAGCAGCACTGAATATCCAGGAGTTCCCATGGCAGTAGCAGTACGCGTCATTCCCTGCCTCGATGTCGACGCCGGACGCGTCGTCAAGGGCGTCAACTTCGAGGGCCTCCGCGACGCCGGTGACCCCGTGGAACTGGCCCACCGGTACGACAATGCCGGCGCCGACGAACTGACCTTCCTCGATGTCACGGCCTCCTCCGGAAACCGCGAGACCACCTTCGACGTGGTCCGCCGCACCGCCGAGGAAGTCTTCATCCCGCTCACCGTCGGCGGCGGCGTCCGGGGCGTCGCCGAGGTGGACAAACTCCTCCGGTACGGCGCCGACAAGGCCTCCATCAACACCGCTGCCGTGGCGCGGCCGGACGTCATCGACGAAATCACCCGCCACTTCGGATCCCAGGTGCTCGTTCTGTCCGTCGACGCCCGCCGCACCCGCCCGGGGTCCCGGCCCACGCCGTCGGGATTCGAAGTGACCACCCACGGCGGCCGCACCGGGACCGGGATTGACGCCATCGCGTGGGCGAAGGAAGCCGCCGACCGCGGCGTGGGGGAGATCCTCCTCAACTCCATCGACGCCGACGGCACCAAGGACGGCTTCGACCTCGAACTCATCAAGCTGGTCCGGGCCGCCGTCAGGGTGCCGATCATCGCCTCCGGCGGCGCAGGGGAGCCCGCACACTTCCCGCCGGCGGTTGCTGCCGGCGCGGATGCCGTGCTGGCGGCGTCAATTTTCCACTGGGGCCCGGACGACATGATGTCCCAGGTCAAGGACGCCATCCGGGACGCCGGCTTCGAAGTCCGTTAACCCGACTGGCTCGCAGCTGTTGTCGTTATGAACGCTCTTAACGGCAACAACTGCGAGCCAGTTTCGGTCAGAGGCCTACTTCGGCTGACTGCAGGAGGGCGACGGCGTCCGGCTGGCCTTCGAAGGTGACCAGGGCGTGGCGCGTGCGGCCGTGGGCGTGCATCAGCAGTTCGCCCGGCTCGCCCACGATGGCCACGGAGACAGGCGCCCGCTTGGCGACGTGGCGGGGACCGGACGGACGGACCAGCACGATGCCGAGGTCCACGCCGCGGTACAGGATGGCGGCACGCTTGACCAGTTCGTCCCAGAGCGCATCAGAGTACGCCTCGTCCAGGGCCCGCGGCGCCCACCGGTCCACTGCCCGGCGGACGTCCTCGGTGTGCACGAAGTACTCGATCAGGTTGGCGCTTTCGTCCAGGGCTTTGATGCTCATCGGCGAAAGGGCCGGCGGCCCGGCACGGAAGGTGTTGACCAGCCGGGCGTAGTCCTCGGTGGTGGTCAGCTTGGCCGCAAGCTTGGCAGTGGCCTGGTCGGAGGCCTTGGCCAGTCGCTTGATGATCAAACCGAGCCCGACGGCGGCCTTGCGCTCCCGCAGGTAGAGGTGCGCGGCAAGGTCCCTGGTGCGCCAGCCCTTGCACAGCGTGGGCGCATCAGGGCCGGCCGCAAGCAGGGTCTCGGCCAGGACTTCTCGGGACGGTTCGACGAAATGCATCACTTGTGAAACTAGCACGAGAGCCGCGAAGTTGGGCAGCATCCCACCGCCCGGTGGCGTGCCGTTGTTCACATCGGGAGGGCGGCCGCCAAAGGCACTAGACTTGACCCGATGTCTGAGCAGCCAACCCCCGCCCCAACCGCTGGATCCAACGGATCCCAGGTACCGTCGTCGTCCGCTGAATCCGACCCGGCAACACCCGGCTCCGGACCGCTTCCCGAGGACGTGGCAGCCGCGCTCAAGCGCGATGCCGCCGGCCTGGTGGCAGCGGTGGTCCAGCAGTTCGACACGAACGAGGTCCTGATGCTCGGTTGGATGGATGACGAGGCACTGCGCCGGACCATGACCACCGGACGCGTCACGTTCTACTCGCGGTCCCGCCAGGAGTATTGGCGCAAGGGCGACACTTCCGGCCACGTCCAGTGGGTCAAGTCGGTTGCACTGGACTGCGACGGCGATGCACTCCTGGTGCGCGTCGACCAGGTCGGTGCCGCCTGCCACACCGGCACCCGCACCTGCTTCGACGGCAGGGACCTCACCGTCGTCACAGGCCACGCACGCTAGGCCGGACCGGCTGCCGGGCCACGGCGTCTCAGCCGGCCGCGGCCAACCCAGCAAGCACACTCAAGGTGTCCGGCGCGGCCGGCCCTTCAGAAGAACAGGCGGACAAGCATAGCCATGCAGGACCTTGGAACCATCAGCCCAAGCCTTGAGGAATTCCGGGAACTCGCCGGCCACAGCCGGGTCATCCCCGTCAGGCTCAAGGTACTGGCCGACGCCGAAACACCCATCGGCCTGTACCGCAAGCTGGCGCAGGGCCAGCCCGGAACGTTCCTGATGGAATCCGCGGCCGTTGGCGGCGCCTGGTCCCGCTACTCCTTCATCGGTGCCCGGTCCCGCGCCACCCTGACCACCAAGGACGGACAGGCCCACTGGCTGGGCGAGCCGCCCGCCGGCGTCCCCGTCAGCGGCAGCCCCGTCGACGCCGTACGCGACACCATCGACGCGCTGCGCACCGACCGCTTCGAGGGGCTCCCGCCCTTCACTTCCGGCCTGGTGGGGTTCCTGGGCTGGGAAACCGTCCGGCACTGGGAGCGGCTGGTCAGCCCGCCCGAGGACGACCTGCAGCTGCCGGAGATGGCCCTGAACCTGGTCACCGACATGGCCGTGCACGACAACGTTGACGGCACGGTCCTGCTCATTGCCAACGCCATCAACTTCGACAACAGCTCCGAGCGCGTGGACGAGGCCTGGCACGACGCCGTCGCGCGGGTAAAGGAACTCCTGGCCAAGATCAGCGCCCCCGTCCCGCAGCCGGTCTCCGTTCTGGAACCGGCGGCACTGGATTTTGCGTCCAGCGTCCAGGAACGCTGGGATGAGGCCGAGTACCTGGCCGCCTTGGACCGCGGCAAGGAAGCCATCGTGGACGGCGAGGTCTTCCAAGTGGTGATTTCGCGACGGTTCGAGATGGAATGCCACGCGTCCGCCCTGGACGTCTACCGGGTCCTGCGCAACACCAATCCCAGCCCCTACATGTACATCTTCAGCCTGGCCGACGCCGAGGGCCGCGAATACTCCATCGTCGGATCCTCGCCCGAAGCCCTGGTCACGGTCACCGGCGAGGAAGTCATCACCCACCCGATCGCCGGATCCCGTCCCCGCGGGAAGACAGTGGAAGCGGACAAGGCCCTCGCCGAGGAACTGCTCGCCGACCAGAAGGAACGTGCCGAACACCTGATGCTGGTGGACCTCTCCCGCAACGACCTCTCCAAGGTCTGCGTGGCCGGCACCGTGGACGTCACACAGTTCATGGAGGTGGAGCGCTTCAGCCACATCATGCACCTGGTGTCCACCGTGGTGGGCAGGCTGGCACCGCAGGCCAAGGCCTACGACGTCCTGAAAGCGACGTTCCCGGCCGGCACCCTCTCCGGCGCGCCCAAGCCCCGGGCGCTGCGCCTGCTGGACGAACTCGAACCGCACCGCCGCGGCATCTACGGCGGCGTGGTGGGCTACCTCGATTTCGCCGGCGACATGGACATGGCCATCGCCATCAGGTCCGCGCTGATCCGCGAAGGCCGGGCCTACGTCCAGGCCGGCGGCGGCATCGTGGCCGACTCCGTGAACCCCACGGAGGCCCTCGAAACCGTCAACAAGGCCGCCGCCCCGCTGCGCGCGGTCCACACTGCCGGTTCCCTGCACAACATCTCCGCGGAATCCCTTCCCGGCCGGACGGAGTCCTGATGGCTGACTCCGGAGTGGCTGCCGGCAGCGCGGGAACAGCAGGCAAAGCCGGCAAAGCCAAGGCAGGCCGGACCACACCCGCGTGGGCGCGCAAGTCCACGCTGGTCCTGCTGATCACCCTCCTGGCCCTGGCCGCGTTCGGCACCACCACCCAGACGTGGATGACCGCCACCTTGGACCCCAACCAGGCAGGCGCCGCGCAAAGCGTCCTGCCCGTGCAGGGGAGCAAGGCGGCCACCACCGTCACGGCCCTGGCCCTGGTGGCCTTGGCCGGCGGGCTGGCAGCGTCCATTGCCGGCAGGATCGCCCGGTGGGTCATCACCGCCATCATCGTCCTTGCCTCGGCCGGCATCGTGACTGCCGCCGCCACCGTCCTTGCGGACCCGCTGGCAGCGGCGCAGGGAACGATTGCCACCGCTACCGGCGTCTCCGGCAGCCAGGCGCACGTTGAACTCACCGCTTTCCCGGCAGTGGCCGTCGTCGCCGGCTGCCTGCTGGCCCTGGGCGCCCTGCTGATCATTCCCGCATCCCGGCACTGGAAGGCGCGCACCAAATATGACGCGCCCGTCGCAGCCGGGCAGGCGGCTCCGGCCGGACCCGTGGACGAGATCGACAGCTGGGACCGGCTGTCGCGCGGCGACGACCCCACCTGAGCGGCGCCGCCGCCGGCGCCGGAACCGGCGGGACGCCTGACGGTACGCGGGCGGCAACCAAAAAATGGCAGAATGTAAGCAGTATCCATCCTGAGGAGATTTCCATGAGCAAAGCACCTGCGTCCGCTTCCACGTCCGGCACCCGCACGGTGGCCCCCGGCGTCATTGACCACAGCCAGGAACTTGGCCACGGCAACAGCCCGGCCGCCTGGACCTGCGTCATCGTCATGCTCGTCGGCGCACTCATCGCAGCCATCGCGTTCGTCATCGCCAGCACCCCCATCTTCATCGGCGGAGCCGTGGTCATGGTGATCGGGCTGATCCTCGGTTACGTCATGCGCAAGGCAGGCTACGGCGTCGAAGGCAGCAAGCTGAAGAACTCCGGCCACTGATGGCAACTGTTCTCGACGACATCAACGCCGGTGTCCGGGAGGACATGGAGGCCAGGAAGCGTCTCGTTTCGCTGGCTGAGCTGAAGGACCGGGCCCAGGCCGCCGCGCCCGCACGCGACGCATGGGCGGCCCTCGGCGGCACCTCCGCAACCCGGGAACAGCTGAAAGTCATCGCGGAAATCAAGCGCCGCAGCCCCTCCAAGGGCGACCTGGCCAGCATCGGGGATCCGGCGTCGCTGGCCAGGCAGTACGCCGACGGTGGCGCGTCCGTCATCAGTGTCCTCACCGAACAGCGCCGCTTCAACGGATCCCTCGCCGACCTTGACGCCGTGCGCGCCGCCGTCGACGTCCCGCTGCTCCGCAAGGACTTCACGCTTGACGAGTACCAGGTCTGGGAGGCCCGTGCCCACGGCGCCGACCTCATCCTGCTGATCGTTGCCGCACTCTCCGACGCCCAACTCACCGAGTTCAGCGCCCTCAGCGCCGAACTGGGCATGAACGTGCTCGTGGAGACCCACACCGAAGAGGAAATCGAGCGCGCCGTGGCGGCGAACGCCCGGATCATCGGCGTCAACGTGCGCAATCTGAAGACGCTCGACGTCGACCGTTCAGTCTTCGCCTCCTTGGCGGGCCTGATCCCGGGCGACGCAGTGGTGGTCGCCGAATCGGGCGTCCGCGACGCCGAGGACGTCACGCATTACGCCGCAAACGGCGCCAACGCCATACTGGTGGGCGAGGCCCTGGTGAGCCATGCGACTCCCCGGGAACGAATCGCCGAATTCGCTGCCGCGGGTGCCGCCGCGATCGCCGCGCGCTGACGGCACCCCGGCGCACCCTGCATTGCGGTGCCGGCCCGTGCCGGCCCCGCAGTGCCTGCAACCACCGATCCGGCCCAGGCTGGAACAGCACACTTTTGACCGATCAACTTGGAACAGGACGGGACTGATGGCCGACGCACCCTCAGGGCACGCTGAGAACAACACCGCGGAAGCATTCCTGCAGGGCGGATCCCTCCGCCACGCGCCGGGGCCGTACTTTGGCGGCTACGGTGGCAGGTGGATGCCCGAGTCCCTGATCGCCGCCCTGGACGAACTTGAGGAAACCTTCAACAAGGCCAAGGACGACCCCGACTTCCGGGCCCAGATTGCCGACCTGAACAAGAACTACTCCGGCCGGCCGTCGCTGCTGACCGAAGCCAAGCGGTTCTCCCAGCATGCCGGGGGAGTGCGGGTGTTCCTCAAGAGGGAGGACCTCAACCACACGGGTTCGCACAAGATCAACAACGTCCTGGGCCAGGCGCTGCTCGCCAAGCGGATGGGCAAAACCCGGATCATCGCCGAAACCGGCGCCGGCCAGCACGGCGTGGCCAGCGCCACCGCCGCTGCCCTGCTTGGGCTGGAGTGCGTGGTGTACATGGGCGCCGAGGACTGCCGCCGGCAGGCGCTGAACGTTGCCCGGATGGAGCTCCTGGGTGCCAAGGTCATCCCGGTCACCAGCGGATCACAGACCCTCAAGGACGCCATCAACGACGCCCTCCGGGACTGGGTGGCCAACGTCGCCAACACCCACTACCTGCTCGGGACAGCGGCCGGAGCCCACCCGTTCCCCGCCATGGTCCGCTACTTCCACGAGGTCATCGGGGAGGAAGCCCGCGCCCAGATCCTGGAGCAGGAGGGCCGGCTCCCCGACGCCGTCTGCGCCTGCATCGGCGGCGGCTCCAACGCCATCGGCATCTTCCACGGCTTCCTGGATGACCCGTCCGTGAAGATCTACGGCTTCGAGGCCGGCGGCGACGGCGTGGAGACCGGCCGGCACGCCGCCACCATTTCGCTGGGCAAGCCCGGCGTCCTGCACGGCGCCCGCTCCTACCTGATGCAGGACGACGACGGGCAGACCATCGAATCACACTCCATCTCCGCCGGCCTGGACTACCCCGGGGTCGGCCCGGAACACTCCTACCTCTCGGACATCGGACGGGTCAGCTATGAACCCATCACCGACACCGAAGCCATGGAAGCCTTCCGCCTTTTGTGCCGCACCGAGGGCATCATTCCCGCCATCGAATCCGCGCACGCGCTGGCCGGTGCCATCAAGGTGGGCCAACGGCTCGCCGCCGAAGACCCCGCCAATGCGGCGGAGAAGATCATCATCGTGAACCTCTCCGGCCGCGGCGACAAGGACGTGGCCACCGCCGCCGAATGGTTTGATCTGCTTGACAAGGATTCCGCCGAATCGGAAATCGGCAAAGAGGGGGAGCAGCTGTGAACAGCGCAGAGATGACCAGCAAGTCGGCAGCCGCCATTGACCGCGCCCGCGCCCAGGGCCGCTCGGCACTGATCGGGTACCTCCCCGCCGGCTACCCCAGCGTCGAGGACACCATCGCCGCCGGCATTGCCCTGGCGGAGAACGGCGCGGACCTGATCGAGATCGGGATCCCCTATTCCGACCCCGTCATGGATGGCCAGGTCATCCAGGCTGCCACCACCGAGGCGCTGGCCAAGGGCTTCCACGTCAAGCAGGTCTTCGACGTCGTCGCCGGCATCACCAGCAAGACCGACGCCGCCGTCCTGGTCATGACCTACTGGAACCCCGTGGTCCGCATGGGCGTGGACGAATTCTCCCGCCGCCTTGCCGAGGCCGGGGGAGCCGGGCTCATCACGCCGGACCTGATCCCGGACGAGGCCGCCGAGTGGATGGCAGCGTCGGACAAGTACGGCCTTGACCGGGTGTTCCTGGTTGCCCCGTCCTCCACCGCCGAGCGCATGCAGCGGACCGTGGATGCAAGCCGCGGGTTCGTCTACGCCGTTTCCATCATGGGCGTCACCGGTGCCCGCACGTCCGTCAGCACCGCCGCCAAAGACGTGGTTGCCGCCGCGCACGACGCCGGAGCGGAACGCGTCTGCGTAGGCCTCGGAGTTTCCACCGCGGACCAGGTCCGCGAGATTGCCGCCTACGCTGAAGGCGTCATTGTGGGCACCGCCCTGGTTGCGGCCCTCCGCGACGGGGGAGTGGACGCCGTCGAGGCCCTCACCAAGGACCTCAGCACCGGCCTGGCGCCGGAAGCCGGCCACACCACGGACGGGGCATAACCCATGCAGGCACTGATCCAGGCAGCCGCCCTGGCACCCGCACTGGTACCGGGCAGCATCCCCAGCCCCAGCTGGTCCGGGTTCGACATCCCCCTGCCGTGGGGCAGCCTGCGGATCCACGCCTACGCGCTGTGCATCCTGGCCGGCATCGTGGTTGGCCTGTGGCTGACCTCCGTCCGCTGGGCCAAGCGCGGGGCCCCCGAAGGCAGCGTCTGGGACATCGTCATCTGGGCCATTCCCTTCGGCATCATTGGCGGGCGCCTGTACCACGTGGTGTCGTCCCCCGATGCCTACTTCGGCCCCGGCTTCGATGGCACCGGCGACCTCTCGCTGATTCCGCAGATCCAGCGTGGAGGGCTCGGAATCTGGGGCGCCGTCGTCCTGGGCGCCGTCGGTGCCTGGATCGGTTGCCGCCGCAGCGGCGTCAAGCTCAGCGCCTTCGTCGACGCCGCCGCACCCGGCCTGCTCCTGGCCCAGGCCCTGGGACGCTGGGGCAACTACTTCAACCAGGAACTCTTCGGCGGCCCCACCACGCTGCCGTGGGGGCTGCAGATCGACGCCAACAACCCGAACTTCCCGGCCGGCCTGCCGGCGGATACCCTGTTCCACCCGACCTTCCTCTACGAATCGCTCTGGAATGTGGCAGGGGTACTCATCCTGCTCGCCCTGGACCGGCGCTTCCACTTCCGCCGGAGCAGGCTCTTCTGGCTCTACGCCATGTACTACACCCTGGGCCGTGTCTGGATCGAACTGCTGCGCATCGACGACGCCGAACAGATCAACATCCTCGGCATCACCACCAGGCTCAACGTGTGGACCAGCATCTTCGTGTTCCTGGCCGCCCTGCTTGCTTTCCTCCTGCTGGGGCTCAAGGGCCGGCCGGAGCCGGACACCGTTTACCTGCCCGGCCGTGAACCGGCCGAAGCAGCCCTGCCCGGGGCAGCCGCCGACGACGCACAGGAAGTCCGTGATCCGGACACTGTTGTCTCAGATAGTGATTCGCGTGGTAATCTCCCTGATAACCAAAGCGGTTCCCGGCATGCTTCCGATTCCACGGAAGAACCCGCGGCGGCTCCGGCAGGCTCCAAGCCTGGCACGGATGCCACGGCTTCCGGAACATCCGGCAGCACAGCCACAGGACCCGCATCGGAGGCCGGCGCCAGTAAATAGGAAGCCGGCCAGGCAGGGCAGCAGAGCCACCGCTCGAAGGGCCCGAAACCACAATGTCGTGGCATGGGGCCACTCCTGGCAGCAAAGAGATGCTGACGGATGAAGCCCCGGGCAGGTGCCTGCGTAACCGTTAGTTCAGCAGGCTGCGCTGACCTACAATTTCCAGTAATCAACACTTTGTTGTGCCCTTGCAACGGCGCCGACGAGTGGGGCCAACGGTGTCCCTTCCATACGCACGATCAGGAGGAAGGACGTCTCCCATGACCCAAACTCTTAACACTCCCAGCTGGTCCGAACCGGACCAGCCTGAGACTGCACTGTCGCCGTTCAAGCGCTTCGCCGCCATGCCGGAAGCTGCCGGGCTCTACAACCCGGAGCAGGAAAAGGACGCGTGCGGCCTCGCCATCATCGCGACCCTGCGCGGCGAGCCCGGATATGACATCGTCGATGCCGCCCTGACGGCCCTGCGCAACCTTGAACACCGCGGTGCCGTGGGTGCCGACGAGGGCACGGGCGACGGCGCGGGCCTGCTCATGCAGATCCCCGACGAGTTCTTCCGGGCGGTGACCGAGTTCGAGTTGCCTGCCCCCGGCCAGTACGTGGCGGGCACGGCATTCCTGCCTGCCGAGCAGCGTGAGGCCAACGCAGCCAGGGCCGGCATCGAGGGCCTCGCCGCCGACGAAGGCCTGAAGGTCCTCGGCTGGCGTGAGGTACCTGTTGTCGCCGACCTCGTGGGCGCTATGGCCCGCGCCTGCATGCCCTACTTCTCCCAGCCCTTCCTGGCCTCGGCCAATGGTGAGGAACTGGACCGCAACGAACTGGACTCCCGCGCCTGGCGGATCCGCAAGCGCGCCCAGAACAAGTTCGGCGTCTACTTCCCCTCGCTGTCCTCCCGGACCATCGTCTACAAGGGCATGCTGACCACCGCGCAGCTGGAGCCGTTCTACCCGGACCTCTCGGACAAGCGGTTCAAGACCAAGCTGGCAATCGTCCACTCACGCTTCTCCACCAACACCTTTCCGTCCTGGCCCCTGGCGCAGCCGTTCCGGACCATCGCCCACAACGGTGAGATCAACACCGTCAAGGGCAACCGGAACTGGATGCGTGCCCGCCAGTCACAGTTGGCCAACCCGCTGCTGGGCGACTCTCCCGAAGAGCTGTACCCCATCTGCACCCCGGGTGCATCCGACTCGGCGTCCTTCGACGAGGTCGCCGAGCTGCTCTGGCTCTCCGGCCGCCCCATCACGCACTCGATCATGATGATGATCCCCGAGGCGTGGGAAAACCACGCCACCATGGATCCGGCACGGCGCGCGTTCTACGAGTACCACTCACTGCTGATGGAACCGTGGGACGGCCCTGCCGCCGTCTCCTTCACCGACGGCAACCTGGTGGGTGCCACCCTTGACCGCAACGGCCTGCGCCCCGGCCGGTTCTGGATCACCGAAGACGGCCTGATCGTCTTCGCCTCCGAGGTGGGCGTGATCGACGTCGAGCCCTCCAAGGTGGTCAAGAAGGGCCGCGTCTCCCCGGGCAAGATGTTCCTGGTGGACACCGAGGCCGGCCGCATCATCGACGACGAAGAGGTCAAGGCCGAAGTCGCCGCGGCCAACCCGTGGGCCGAGTGGGTCAAGGACAACCTGATCGACCTCAACGAGCTGCCCGAGCGCGAGCACGTGGTCCACACCGCCGCGTCGGTGAACATCCGCCAGCGCACCTTCGGGTACACCACCGAGGAACTGAAGATCCTGCTGGGCCCGATGGCCCGCACCGGCGCCGAGCCCCTCGGCGCCATGGGCTCCGACACCCCGGTGGCGGTCCTGTCCAAGCGCCCCCGCCTGCTCTTTGACTACTTCGTGCAGTCCTTCGCGCAGGTGACCAACCCGCCGCTGGACGCCATCCGCGAGGAACTGGTCACCTCCCTGACGTGCGCCATCGGCCCCAACGGCAACCTGCTGGACACCAAGCAGGTGCGCCAGCCGCAGGTCCAGCTGCCGTTCCCGGTGATCAACAACGACCAGCTCGCCAAGATCGCCAACATCGAGGACGCCGACGGCAACCGCGTGGCCATGAAGGTCCGCGGCCTGTACCGCCCGGAGGGTGGCGAGAACGCACTGCGCGCCCGGCTGACCGAGATCTGCGAGCAGGTTTCCGGCGCCATCAACCGCGGAGTCCAGTACATCGTGCTCTCCGACCGTGACTCGAACGCCCAGTGGGCCCCGATCCCGTCCCTGCTGCTGGTCAGCGCCGTGCACCACCACCTGCTGCGCAGCGCCAACCGCACCAAGACCGCCCTGGTGGTGGAGGCCGGCGACGTCCGCGAGACGCACCACGTGGCCGTCCTGATCGGCTACGGCGCGTCCGCCGTCAACCCCTACCTGGCCATGGAATCCGTGGAACAGCTCATTGCCGCAGGCGACGTCACCGGGGTTACCCCGCAGGACGGCGTTTACAACCTGATCAAGGGCCTCGGCAAGGGCGTCCTGAAGATCATGTCCAAGATGGGCATCTCCACTGTTGCGTCCTACACCGGCGCCCAGACGTTCGAGGCACTGGGCCTGGGCCAGGAACTGGTGGACGAATTCTTCGCCGGCACGCACTCCCAGCTCGGCGGCGTTGGCCTGGACGTTATCGCTGCCGAAGTTTCCGCACGCCACCAGATGGCATACCCGGAAGGCGGCATCGAACAGCCGCACCGGCCCCTGCTGGGCGGTGGCGAGTACCAGTGGCGCCGCGACGGCGAACCGCACCTGTTCAACCCGGAGACCGTCTTCCGGCTGCAGCACGCCACGCGTGAGCGCCGGTACGACATCTTCAAGGCCTACACCAAGGGCGTGGACGACCAATCCACCAACCTGATGACCCTGCGCGGGCTGCTCAAGTTCAAGAACGAGCGCCCCTCCGTTCCGCTCGAAGAAGTGGAACCGGTCTCCAGCATCGTCAAGCGGTTCTCCACCGGAGCCATGAGCTACGGCTCCATCTCCCAGGAAGCCCACGAGACGCTGGCCATCGCCATGAACCAGCTGGGCGGCAAGTCCAACACCGGTGAAGGCGGCGAGGACGTGGACCGCCTGCTGGACCCCAAGCGGCGCTCCGCGGTCAAGCAGATCGCCTCCGGCCGTTTCGGCGTCACCAGCCTCTACCTGACCAACGCCGACGACATCCAGATCAAGATGGCCCAGGGCGCCAAGCCCGGCGAAGGCGGCCAGTTGATGGCGCAGAAGGTCTACCCGTGGGTGGCCCGGACCCGCCACTCGACTCCCGGCGTCGGACTCATTTCCCCGCCCCCGCACCACGACATCTACTCGATCGAGGACCTGGCGCAGCTGATCTACGATGCCAAGCGTGCCAACCCGTCCGCACGGGTGCACGTGAAGCTCGTCTCCGAAGTGGGGATCGGCACCGTGGCCTCCGGCGTGACCAAGGCCAAGGCCGACGTCGTCCTGGTTTCCGGGCACGACGGCGGAACCGGCGCCTCGCCGCTGAACTCGCTCAAGCACGCCGGTGTCCCCTGGGAACTTGGCCTGGCCGAGACCCAGCAGACGCTGATGCTCAACGGCCTGCGCGACCGCGTGGTGGTCCAGGTCGACGGCCAGCTCAAGACCGGCCGTGACGTCGTCATTGCCGCCCTGCTGGGCGGCGAGGAATTCGGCTTCGCCACCGCCCCGCTCGTGGTGGAAGGCTGCATCATGATGCGCGTCTGCCACCTGGACACCTGCCCGGTGGGCGTTGCCACCCAGAACCCTGAGCTTCGTGCCCGCTTCAGCGGCAAGCCGGAGTTCGTGGTCAACTTCTTCGAGTTCCTGGCTGAGGAAGTCCGTGAAATCCTTGCCGAGCTTGGCTTCCGGAGCCTCGAAGAGGCCATTGGCCACGCGGAAGTCCTGGATGCCCGCGACGCGGTCAACCACTGGAAGGCCGACGGCCTGGACCTGGACCCGATCCTGCACGGCCTGGAGTTCGACGACGACGCGCCGCTGCGGAACATGACCGGCCAGAACCACGAGCTGGACAAGCACTTCGACCAGCGGCTGATCACCATGGCCACCGAGGCGCTGACGGACCGCAGCCCCGTGAAGATCAACGTGGACGTCATCAATACCGACCGTTCCGTGGGCACCATGCTGGGCCACGTCGTCACCAAGACCTACGGCACCGACGTGCTGGCCACGGACACGATCGACATCACGCTGAACGGCACTGCCGGCCAGTCGCTCGGCGCCTTCCTGCCGGCGGGCATCACCCTGCGGCTGTTCGGCGACTCGAACGACTACGTGGGCAAGGGGCTGTCCGGTGGCCGGATCATCGTCCGGCCGGACCGTACCAACGTCTTCAAGGCAGAGACCAACGTCATCGCCGGCAACGTCATCGGCTACGGCGCCACCAGCGGCGAGATGTTCCTGCGCGGCCAGGTGGGCGAACGCTTCCTGGTCCGCAACTCCGGTGCCACGGCCGTCGTCGAAGGCATCGGGGACCACGGCTGCGAGTACATGACCGGCGGCCAGACGCTGATCCTGGGACGCACCGGGCGCAACTTCGGCGCCGGCATGTCCGGCGGCACAGCCTACGTGCTGGACCTGCGGACCACCCGCGTCAACAAGCAGGCCCTCGAGTCCGGCGAGCTGCAGCTGCGCGAGCTCGACGCCGAGGACCGCGACATTGTCCATGGACTGCTGGTGAAGCACATCGAAGAAACCGAATCCCAGCTGGCGGCGCGGCTCCTCGAAAACTTTGACGACACAGCTGCCCGCATTACCAAGGTGCTGCCGCGCGACTACGCGGCCGTGCTGCAAACCCGTCTTGACGCCATCGAAGAGGGCCTTGACCCCGACGGCGAAGAAGTATGGTCTCGAATCCTGGAGGTGACCGGTGGCTGATCCACGCGGATTTCTGAAAGTACGCCAGCGTGAAACCCAGCCGCGCCGTCCCGTTCCCGTGCGCATCATGGACTGGAAGGAAGTCTACGAAGCGCAGGAGAAAGGCGTCCTGAAGGCGCAGGCCGGCCGCTGCATGGACTGCGGCGTTCCGTTCTGCCACCAGGGCTGCCCCCTGGGGAACCTCATTCCGGAGTGGAACGACCTCATGTGGCGGGACAAGGGCGAGGAAGCGATTGAGCGGCTGCACGCCACCAACAACTTCCCCGAGTTCACCGGCCGGCTGTGCCCCGCCCCCTGCGAAGCCTCCTGCGTGCTGGGGATCAACCAGCCCGCCGTCACCATCAAGCAGGTCGAAGTTTCCATCATCGACGAGGCGTTCGAGAACGGCTGGGTCAACCCGCTGCCGCCGACGCGCCTGACCGGCAAGACCGTCGCCGTGGTGGGTTCCGGGCCGGCGGGCCTGGCCGTCGCCCAGCAGCTGACCCGCGTGGGCCACACCGTCGCTGTCTACGAACGGGACGACAAGATCGGCGGCCTGCTGCGCTACGGCATCCCCGACTTCAAGATGGAAAAAGAGCAGGTGGACCGCCGCGTCGAGCAGATGAAGGCCGAAGGCACCCGCTTCCGGACCGGCGTGGCCGTGGGGACCGACGTGACGTGGGAGCAGCTGCGCAGGCGCTACGACGCCGTCGTGGTGTGCACCGGCGCCACCGTCCCGCGGGACCTGCCCATCCCGGGCCGGGACCTGGAAGGCGTGCACTTCGCCATGGACTACCTGGTACCCGCCAACCGCGTGGTGGCCGGGGAAGCCATCGAAAACCAGATCCACGCCAACGGCAAGCACGTGGTGATCCTCGGCGGCGGTGACACCGGGGCCGACTGCCTCGGCACCGCCCACCGGCACGGCGCAGCGTCCGTCACTACGCTGGCGATCGGCAAGCAGCCGCCGGCCGAACGTGCCAGCCACCAGCCGTGGCCCACGTTCCCCAACCTCTTCGAAGTGGCCAGCGCCCACGAGGAAGGCGGCGAACGCACCTACCTCGCGTCCACCGTGGAATTCGTTGGCGAGAACGGCAAGCTCACCGGCGTCAAGGTGGCCGAAACCGAATTCGTCGACGGCAAGCGACTCCCCAAGGCGGGCACCGAGCGGGTCATCCCCGCAGACCTGGTGTTCCTGTCCCTGGGGTTCACCGGAGCCGAACCGGCCGGCATCACCGAACAGGTGCACGCCGACTTCGACGGCCGCGGCAACGTGGCCCGCGACGGCTACTACATGACCAACACCGACGGTGTCTTCGTTGCCGGTGACGCCGGCCGCGGGCAGTCCCTGATCGTGTGGGCCATCGCCGAGGGCCGCGCCGCCGCAGCAGCCGTGGACAAGTACCTGATGGGAAGCACTATCCTTCCCGCTCCCGTCGCGCCGACGGACCGCGCCATCGCCGTCCTCTAGGGGTGCATCGAGGGTTCACCTCGCCGACAACTTAACCAATGCAAGAGACCAATAGGGTAGGTATATGAGACGCGCAAAAATTGTGGCTACGTTTGGCCCGGCAATTGCCAGCTACGAGAACACCCTGGCTGTGCTGGAGGCCGGCGTTGACGTCGCCCGCATGAACATGAGCCACGGCGATTACACCGTGCACGACAACACCTACGAAAACGTCCGCAAGGCGGCAGCGGACCTGGGCAAGGCCGTGGCCATCATGGCCGACCTGCAGGGCCCCAAGATCCGCCTGGGCCGTTTCGTGGATGGCCCGCACGCACTCGCGGTTGGTGACATCTTCACCATCACCACCGAGGACGTCCCCGGCACCCAGGAGATCTGCTCCACCACCCTGAAGAGCCTCACCGAGGACGTCAAGGTGGGAGACGCACTGCTGATCGACGACGGCAAGGTGGCCCTTCGCGCCATCGAGGTCGACGACGTCAAGGTGGTTGCCGAGGTGACCGTCGGCGGCATGGTGTCCAACAACAAGGGAATCAACCTGCCCGGCGTGGCAGTCAACGTTCCCGCGCTGAGCGAAAAAGATGAGGACGACCTCCGCTGGGCAATGCGCCGGGGCGTGGACCTGGTGGCCCTGTCCTTCGTCCGGGATGCGTCCGACATCACCCGCGTGCACGAGATCATGGATGAAGAAGGCCGCCGCGTGCCGGTCATCGCCAAGATCGAGAAGCCGCAGGCTGTCGAGCAGCTGCCGGAGATCATCGACGCGTTCGACGCGATCATGGTGGCCCGCGGCGACCTCGGTGTGGAGCTTCCCCTGGAGGAAGTGCCGATCGTGCAGAAGCGCGCCATCGAGCTCGCCCGGCGCTGGGCGAAGCCGGTCATCGTGGCCACCCAGGTGCTCGAGTCCATGATCGACAACCCGCGCCCCACCCGTGCAGAGGCCTCCGACTGCGCCAACGCCGTCCTCGACGGTGCCGACGCCGTCATGCTCTCCGGCGAGACCAGTGTGGGCAAGTACCCGATCGAAACGGTCAAGGTCATGGCCCGGATCATCGAATCCACCGAGGTCCACGGCCTGGAGCGCGTCCCCCCGCTGGGGACCAAGCCCAAGACCCGTGGCGGCGCCATCACCCGTGCCGCCGTCGAAATCGCCGACCAGCTGGACGCCAAGTACATCTGTGCGTTCACCCAGTCCGGCGACTCCGCCCGCCGCCTGTCCCGCCTGCGGCCCATCAAGCCGGTCTTCGCGTTCACCCCGGTGGAGCAGGTCTGGAACCAGATGGCGCTCACCTGGGGCATCCAGCCGGTACTGGTGCAGATGGTGGACCACACAGACGCCATGACCGCCCAGGTGGACCGCAGCCTTGAGGAAATGGGCCTGGTGGAAGATGGTGACCTGGTAGTCATCGCCGCCGGTTCGCCTCCCGGAAAGGCCGGTTCCACCAACTCGCTGAAGGTGCACAAGGTAGGCGACCTGGCCGACTCCACCCGCGCCGGTGAAGTCAGCAGCAACAAGGAAAAGCTCGGCCCCTGGCCGGAAAAGAAGAAGAAGGCCTAGCCTGGTCTTCGGATAAAGCAAAGGACCCCTGCCGGTTGGCAGGGGTCCTTTGCTTTGGTGCTGTGCGCGTTAGGGGACTTTACGCGTGGGGGCCGGGCCGCCGTCGTAATTCTCTGGGCCCCGGCCGGAGCGCTAGTTGACCTGGTTGATGATGGTTTCGGCGACCTCGCGCATGCTGAGGCGGCGGTCCATGGAGGTCTTCTGGATCCAGCGGAAGGCCTCCGGCTCGGTCAGGCCCATCTTGGTGGTCAGCAGGCTCTTGGCGCGCTCCACGAGCTTACGGGTGGCGAACTGCTCCTGGAGGTCGGAAACCTCGCTCTCGAGGGCCTTGATTTCCTCGTGCCGGGAAAGCGCGATCTCCAGGGCCGGGATGAGGTCCGCGGGCGTGAACGGCTTCACCACGTAGGCCATGGCGCCGGCGTCGCGGGCACGCTCCACCAGTTCCTTCTGGCTGAAGGCGGTCAGCAGCACCACGGGGGCGATGCGTGCCTTGACGATCTTCTCGGCCGCCGAAATGCCGTCCATGACGGGCATCTTGACGTCCATGAGGACCAGGTCCGGCTTCAGTTCCTCGGCGAGCTGGACGGCCTTCTCGCCGTTATCCGCCTCGCCCACAACGTCATAGCCTTCGCCGCGCAGGATCTCGATGATGTCGAGGCGGATGAGGGTTTCATCCTCCGCCACAATGACGCGGCGCGCCGGCTGGGACGTGGGCTTGGACTCCGTCTGTTCAGTCACGGGATCTCCTTGAAAAGGTACGGCGGGACATCACTATCTTAGGTGCCACCGCGGCTGTACTTGGCTTGCAGGGTTTGTTTGCGGCGACGGCGGCGCGATTCTGGAATTCAGCCTATCTGCATGTAGAGTAATTCCGCGTACGTGAAGCGATCGCGTTGCTCACAGTCAGCTGTGGGCGTAGCGTTTCACTCCATGTATTCCGCGCCCGAGTGGCGGAATTGGCAGACGCGCCGCACTCAAAATGCGGTATCGAAAGGTGTGTGGGTTCGAGTCCCACCTCGGGCACAGCAGATCCCCTCGTCAGAGGGGCTTTTTGCTTTAACCTGTTCAGATACTTTGAGTGTCTTCGCTCTGGCCCGCCGTGCCCTCCCGAGATGATGCGCCCCACTGCGCGGACCTGTTTCTTTCCTGCACCACCGCTATTTGCTGGCGCCGGCGGTGAGGCCTTCCCGCAGGGTTCGTTGGCCGAAGATGAACACGACCAGTGCCGGCAGCATGGACAGGATCACGCCGGCGAGGACCACCGAGATGCTGCCGGTGCCGAGGTTGCCCTGGAGCGTGACCAGGCCGAGGGGAAGGGTGAAATTCTGTTCGCTGATGGTGAGGATCAGTGGCCGGAAGAACTCGTTCCAATGGAAGTTGAAGGCGAGGATCCCGACGATCGCCATGCCGGGGACCGCCAGGGGGACGTAGACCGAACGGAAGATCCGCCACGGCCCGGCACCGTCCAGGGCTGCTGCTTCGGCGAAGTCGTTCGGCAGGCCAAGGAAGTACTGGCGCATCAGGAAGGTGCCGAATGCTGTGGGAATGGCCGGCAGGATCAGGGCCAGCAGGGTGTCGGACAGGCCCATTCCACGGATCAGCATGAACACCGGGACGATGGTGACCTGCACCGGGACCATCATGGTGGCCAGCACCAGCGAGAAGATGGCGTTCTTACCGCGGAAGTCCAGGCGGGCGAAGGCGTAGCCGGCCAGGGTGGCCGACGCCATCTGGCCAAGTGCGATCAGGCCGGTCACCAGGGCGCTGTTCAGGACCAGGAGGCCGACGTTGATCTGCTTGAACACTTCCTGGTAGGCCGTGAAGTCAGGGTTGATGGGCAGGAAGGAGGGCGGCAGGTTGAACGATTCCGACGGCGTGCGCAGCGACGTGGACAAGGTCCACAGGACAGGGCCGAGGGTCAGCGCCGCTGCCACGGCCAAGGCTGCGTATCTGCCGACAGTGCCGGCTGATGGCAAGCGGCGGGGCGTACGGGTGGCGGCCGGTTCGGCGGTGGAACCGGAAGGCAAGCCGGTCCCGGTGTGCAGGGTCTGGCTGGACATGGCGGACCTCACTGGTAGAAGACGAAGCGGCGGCTAAGGCGGAACTGCAGGGCGGTGACGGCAAGGATCAGCACGGTGAGTACCAGGCCGATGGCGGAGGCTTTGCCGAACTCCAGTTGCTGGAAGGCGGATTCGAAGATGACCATGACGGCGGTCCGGGTGGAGTCGCCGGGGCCGCCGGCGGTCAGGACATAGGGCTGGTCGAAGACCTGCAGGGCGCTGATGATGGCCATGACGGAGGCCACGAGCACCGTCGGGCTGATCAGCGGAAGGGTCACGTTGCTGAACTGTTTCCAGCCCGTGGCACCATCCAGGTTCGCTGCTTCATGCAGTTCTTTCGGGATATTGGTGAGGGCGCCGAGGAAGAGCAGGAAGGAGAACCCGAAGTTCTGCCACACGTAGACCAGGACGACGACGGCGGCGGACGCCGCAGGGCTTGTCAGCCACGGCACAGCGGGGATCCCGACGAGAGACAGGAGCCAATTCACCACGCCGAATTGTTCGTTGAACATGTACCGCATGAAGATGGACACCGACGCGGCGGACAGGACCAGGGGAAAGAAGAAGGTGGAACGGAGGAATACCCTCAGCCAGGAGGGCATCCTGGCCTGAAGCATGGAGGCCAGGCCAAGGGCGATGCCGAGTTGAAGGACTACCGCCACAATCACAAACCCGATGGTGTTCAGGAAGGACACGCGGACGGTGGGGTCCTGTGCCAGTGAGGCGAAATTGGCGAACCCGACGAACTGCGGTGCCGAAACGATGTCCCAGCGGAAGAACGCGAGGACCAGCGAAGCAATGATCGGCAGGAAGGTGAAAAGGGCCATCCCGATCACCGTAGGAGCAAGGAAAATCCTTGCAAGCCACCGCTCGACAAACGACCGGCGCACGGCCGGTGGCTTCACTGATGGCCGCGGGACGGTGGACGTGGTGGTCATGAATTCCTCCTCAGGGCCAGTTCGAGGTCACGTTGAAGGTTGCCCATCGCGGCCCGTACATCGGCGGAGCTGCCGCTGACCGCGGTGGAGACGTTCTTCATCAGGGCAGTTTCGACGGCCGCCTGCTGCGGCGGGGCGGGGATCGGACCGGAGGTGGGGAACCTGTCCAGGGTGTCGTAGAAGACTTTCCAGTGCCGCGGCCCGGTGGCGGCGTAGAAGGACTCGTTGACCATCGAACGGCGTGTGGGGGTGGTGTTCGGTTTGGGAATGGCCAGCTGCATCGCTTCGCGGCTGGAGCAGAACTTCACCCATTCCCAGGCCGCGTCCTTGTCTTTCGCGGTGCGCATGATCGCGTAGCCGGCAGCACCGAACTGGTGCCGCTGGGTCCGCCAGCGCGGGAAGAACTGCACGTCGAACTGATCGGCGGTCATCCCGGCCTCGTGCAGGCCCTGCGCCCAATAGCCACCGGCCGGCGTCGTGCCGATGCGGTTGTTGCCGAACAGGCCCACCAGGGCGTTGCCGCCACCTGATTCGGGACGTACGCCGAGTCCTTCGGCTACGAGCTCGCGCAGGTAGTCGAAGGTTTCAATGACGCGCCCGTCCTCGGCGTTGGGGGCCAGCCACTGGTACCCGCCACCACGGGTGCCGCGGGCAGGGTCGGTGGGGTAGAAGCGGTCCCAGAGCCAGTCCCCGCCGGGCGCCTTCGTTTCGGACAGGAAGCTGGTGTCATTGGCGTAAAGCCACGGGACCACCCCGCCGAAAAGCCGGTTGGTCCAGTAGTACGGGGTGAAATCGGAGGGGCGGGCTTTACGCAGGGCCCGTAGGGTGGAGCTGAAGTCGTCCTTGGTCCAGTCGTCCCTCGGCCGGTCAAGGCCGGCCTGCGCGAAGGTGGTGGTATTCAGGTACATGTTCGCCGCGTTCCAGTCCAGGGGAAGCTGGTACAGGCTTCCCTGGTACATGAAGGCTTCCAGCAGGCTCGGATGAACGTCATTAAAGTAGTCGCTCATCGCCGCGGCGTCCCGGCGGACATATCCATCCAGAGGCTCGGCCAGCTTGTCGGCGAACAACTGGGCGCCTTCGGTGGCGACATAGACCACATCCGGTGGCGTTCCCGCGGCCACCATGGTCAGGATCTTGGAAAAGAAGTCCTTCCAGTCCGCACCCTGAATCGCCTGCAGCCGCACTGGGATGTCGGGATGGGCGGTGGTGAAAGCCTGGATCAGGCCCTGGCGTCCCGCCGCATCCGCTGCCGTTCCCAGAATGGCGATGTTCAGGGCCTTGCTGCCGCGGCCCGGAATGTCGGCGCCGGTAAGTCGGGGCCAGGCCCCCACAGTGGCCCCCGCCACGGCGAGCCCGCCCAGGCCCAGCATGGAACGCCGGGTGAGTTGCGCAAACCTGCTGCTGGACCGCAGCGAATGCGCAGGGGCTTGGTGCTCCGGTGTCTTCTCAGACGTCATTGTTGGCTCCTCTTAACAGGGTAGACGGCGTCCTTTACGTTTGTTGCCCGCGGGGTCGTTTTGTTTATGCCTGGTCGCATGCGAAAGCCCGTGGTGCGGAGGCGTGTGCTTCGACAGCAGCTGTCAGTTCGTCAAGGGTGGGTGGGTTGGCCCCGGCGCGCTGCACGGTGATGGCCGCTGCTGCGGCTGCCGTGCGTCCCAGTTGCTCCATGACGGCGGGGGCAAAGCCCCCGGCGCCGCGGGTGAGCAGGCCCAGGATCAGTGCGGCCATGTAGGAGTCGCCGGCGCCGATGGTGTCCGCCACCGTCGCTTTGACGGCGGGAATGGTGATGCTCGCGGACGGCGAGGTGAATTGGGAGCCGGCAGCACCTTTGGTTATCACCGCCAGCTTGGCGCCCAGGCGGAGGATGTGCTCAGCGGTTTCTTCCAGTGTTTTCGCGGGGTAGAGCCACTGGGCGTCCTCGTCGCTGAGTTTAACGACGTCGGTCAGTGCGCCGATTGCTTCGAAGGTTGCCTTCGCTTCGGCGTGGCTGCCAAGCAGCGATGGCCTGATGTTCGGGTCGTAGGTGATGGTGCAATGCTTGTGGGCTTGTTCGAGCAGGCTTTTGACGGCACCGGCCCCGGGGTTGAGGAAGGTGGCGATGGAACCGGTGTGCAGGACTTGGGGGAAACAGGCAGGCGTTGCTCGTGGCAGCTGCCAGCGGATGTCGAAGTCGTATGCGGCGGATCCGTCGGGTCCGAGGGTTGCGGTCGCTGTTGCGGTGCGGGTGAGGGATTTTGATCCAGGCAGAAGTGTTACCCCTGCCCGGTGGAGGTGGTTCTCGATAGTTCTTCCCCGCTCATCGGGTGCAATGGCCGTGAGCAAGCCCGTGGTGACCCCCAGGAGACCGAGGCCATAGGCGACATTGGCGGGCGATCCGCCAGGATGCTCAACCTGGCTGTCCGGGGCGGTGACCACATCGATCAGCGCTTCGCCGACAACGACGGCGTCAAATGGCTGCTCGGCGTCTGGGCAGGCTGCTTTGAGGTAATCCATATTTTTCTCTCGGGCAGTGTTGATTGGGGAGCGGCTAAGTCGTCGCGTTGATCTCGTTGATCGTGAGGTCACTGAAGGTGGCCGTTCCATCGTTGGCGTAGAGCCGGATGTTGTTGTCACCTTCCAGGGGAAACACCCGGTGTGAGTGCACCACCCGTCCGTCTCCGACGAACATTTCGACGCTGGTCCGGTCCACCAGGAGACGGAGTGTAAGGCGCCCTGCCGAGGGATCGATGGGTGTCTGGCTTTCCCCGCCGGTGGGGTTGATGGTGGGCCGCCGGTTGACGTAAGCGAAGGGGCCGCGGAGGAATGCACCGGCGGCGACGTGCCGGCCCCCACCGGCTGCACGGCAGACCTCAAGGCCGATGTTGGACGGAGGGGCCGCCGGGTCCCATACAAGTTCACAGGTCAGGTCATAGGCCAGTGAACTGATATCGAGGTCATGGGTTCCCGTGACCTCGACGTCCCCGAGGCGGTGGGTGCGTTCGATGTGGTTGGCCAGGCCGGTGGTGGGGGTCGAGAGGAGGCTGTAGCTTCCGCCTGCCTTCTTGAGCCGGATGTCGCGCACGATCATGTCATCACCGTTGTACGCGTCGGTCGCCAGGGTGGGGGTGTTGTGGGGGTAGTCCCAGAAGTTCGCCCAGCCAAGCGCCCTGCGCAGGGTGGCATCCTCCGCGCCGGAGGCGTCGTGGTGGGGGTAAGTCACTGCTCCGTAGAAGTCATAGCCGTAGTCCAGCCACTCCGGCTCGGCATGGTCCGGAGCAAACGTGATTCCGTTGAAGGCTCCTGTCCAATAGGCGTATGTTGCCGGCAGTCCTCGGCCTTTGCCGTTGGCGCTGGTGCCCAGGATCCAGTGCGAAGTACCGTCGTCGGCGGTCATGCGGAAAAGGTCCGGGCACTCCAGCAACCCAAGGTCCGTCCGGACGAACTCGCCGACCCGCCGCCAGGAACGCAGGTTGGCAGATGTGTAGAAGCCGAGCTTCTGCCCTTCGGCGTTGACCATGAACCACTGCCTGCGGTCTTCGTCCCAGATGACTTTCGGGTCGCGGAAGTCCTGCACGCCTGGGTTTGGAAGTACCGGCGCCGTCCCACCAGGTTTGAACGAACGCCCACGGTCAGTTGAGTACCAGAGGTATTGCGCCTGGCGGCCTTGGGGTGCCTGGGTCACGAGGGCTATGACGGCGTTTTCACCGTAGCCGGCAGTGTTTCGTTCGTCGATGACAAGGCAGCCTGACCAGCAGTCGCCGTTGCCGTTGCTGAACTTGGGGATGGCCACGCCACGGTCGCGGAAGGAGACGTGGTCGGTGGTGGTGGCACGGCGCCACGATGTGCCGCCGCCGCCCTGGAGGTAATCGGCGTTGTAGAGGTAGTAGTAGTGGTATTCGCCGTCGATGTAGATGGGCCGCTGGGGGTCGTTCTTCCAGTTGTCGGGGACGCTGAAGTGATAGGTCGGGCGCATACGGGTTGGTCCTTTGTAGGGCGGCTTGGCCGGTGCGTTGTCTGGGGCGTTCAGGCGTGCCGCTGCCGCTGACTGGGCGAATGGTGTTGCCAGTGCGAGCGATCCGGTGAGGGCAGCGGCCCCGCTTCCGGTCAGGAGGGCACGCCGGGATACGGCGGGTGAATCTTCCATCAGTTACCTTTCGGCGGGCAGCGACGGTGCTGCCAGGGCGTGAATGTTGATGTTTGGACGTGGAAACGGGAACGTCAGTCTCCAGGCTCCGGTTCTGTCGCCAATGCATGGCCGCCGGCGCCGGCGCGCGGGCGGTAGAGGTGGCAGCGGACCCAGTGGCGGTTCAGGGGGTCGCCCACCTGGTGCCGGACGGGTTCCTTGGATGAGCAGCGCTGCTCCGGGTCGTTCTCAAAGGCGCAGCCGGCGGAAGCCATGACGGCTTGCCGGAGCTGGGCGCGGTGGATGGGGTCGTAGGATCCGGCCCGCGCCGGGTCGGGGACGGCTGAGACGAGCAATTGGGTGTAGGGGTGGGCCGGGTTGGCCAGCAGGTCCAGTGATTCACCTTCTTCCACGATTTCGCCGGCGAACATGACGGCCGTCCGGTCCGCCAGGTACCGGGCGGAGGCGAGGTCGTGGGTGATGTAGAGCATGGAAATGCCCTGCTCATCGCGCAGTTTCCGCATCAGGTTCAGCACGCCGATGCGGACCGAAACGTCCAGCATGGAAGTCGGTTCGTCGGCGAGGATGACGTTTGGCTCCACGGCCAGGGCCCGCGCGATCGCGACCCGTTGACGTTGCCCGCCGGAGAGCTCATGGGGGTAGGAGTCGAGCATGTCGGCCTGAAGCCCGACGGTGGTCATGAGCTCTTCGAGACGGCGCCTGGTCTGCTCTTCGGAACCGCGTTGGCGGGTGCCGCCTTTGCCGTGGATGGTGAGGGACCGGCGGAGGAAGTGCTCGATTCGGTGGGCGGGATTCAGCGAGCCAAAGGGGTCCTGGAAGACCATTTGCAGCTGGGACCGGAACTCCCGTGAGGCCTGGAAACGGTCACGTTTGAGTACGTCGACCCCGTCGACCAGGATGGCCCCTTCGCTCGGTTTCTCGAGCCGGGCGACACAGCGGGCCAGGGTGCTCTTGCCTGAACCGGATTCGCCGACCAGTGCCACGATCTCTCCGCGACCGATGGTCAGGTCGACACCGTGGAGCGCCCGGACCGCCTGGCTGGAGAACAGGCCGCCGATGTGGAAGGACTTACCAAGTCCGCGCACCTCCAGGGCAGGAGTCAGGGACGAAACATCCGGCCGTGCCGGGGAGTGGACGGCGTGGCTCATTGTGCTGCTCCTTCAAGGACGGCGGCTTCGGCGTCGGCATCAAACGGTGCCACGAAGTGGCCGGGCGCAATTTTGGCGAGGTCCGGGATGTTCCGGAACTTCACGCCGTCGGGCAGGCCCTTAAGCGGGATCCGCGGGCCGGTGAGCGGCGGGAACGCGCCCATGAGGGCTTGGGTGTAGGGGTGTCCTGGGGCGGTGTAGATGTCGTGGGCTTTGGCCGTTTCCACGATCCGGCCGCCGTACATGACGGCCATCCGGTGGGAGAGTTCCACCATCAAGGACATGTCGTGCGTGATGAAGAGGACGGAGAAGCCCAGTTCGCGCTGCAGATCCTTGATCTGGGCCATGATCTCCTGTTGCACCACCACGTCCAGTGCGGTGGTGGGCTCGTCAAGGATCAGCAGTGACGGCTTCAGGGCGACAGCCATGGCGATGACGGCGCGTTGCCGCATGCCGCCGGAGAGTTGATGCGGGTACGACTTGAGGCGGGCGGGGTCCATGCGGACCAGTTCCAGCAGCTGCGCCGCGCGTCGAAGGGATTCTTTGCGCGGGTAGCCGGCGTGGGTGGTGAAGATGTCAGCCATCTGTTCCCCGATGGTGAGCACGGGGTTCAGCGAGTTCATGGCGGACTGGAACACCATGGCGACGTCCTGCCAGCGGAAACGGCGCAGCTCGTCCTGGTTCATGGCGAGGACGTCCTTGCCGCCGAAGGAGATGCTGCCGGCGGCGATCTTCGCCGGGTCCTTGAGCAGCCGCATGATGGAGTTGGCGATGGTTGATTTTCCGCAACCGGATTCGCCGGCCAGCCCGAAGACCTCACCGGCGCCGATGCTGAAGGAGACGTCGTTCACGGCCGTGGTCGAGCGGGAGTCGCCGACGTATTTGACGGTGAGGTTCTTGACGTCGAGGACCGGTTCATGGGAGCCGAAGGAGGTTTGGGAGACGGTCACTGTGCGGCGCCCCTTTCGGTGGTGGCGGGTTTGCGGATCTTCCTCAGCCGGGGGTTGGTTACTTCGTCGACGGCGTAGTTGATGAGGGCCAGGGCGAATGCGACCAGGGCGATGCAGAGGCCGGAGGGGATGAAGACCCACCAGCTTCCGGTGAGCAGGGCGCCTTCGTTTCCGGCCCAGAAGAGGTTGTTGCCCCAGGAGACAGTGCTGACGTCACCCAGTCCAAGGAATTCGAGGCCGGCCTGGGCCCCGATGCCGTAGATGACGCAGGCGAGCAGTGTTCCCATCACGATCGATGCCATGTTCGGCAGGATTTCGCGGAACATGATGCGGCCGGCGCGCTCACCGGAGACGACGGCGGCAGCGACGAAGTCCTTGGATCGGATGGACAGGGCCTGTGCCCGGAGTACGCGCGCTGATCCGGCCCATCCCGTGACGGTGAGGACCAGGATGACCGTGCCCAGCCCCGGGGGCAGGAAGGCGGCCAGGATGACGAGCAGCGGCAGGCCGGGAAGGAGGAGGAAGACGTTGGTCAGCAGCGACAGTGCTTCGTCGATGAATTTGCCGAAATAGGCTGATGCCAGGCCAACGAGGATTCCGATGAAGGTGGATGCGAACCCGACGGTAAGCCCTACGAGCAGGGAGCTTCGGGCGCCGTGGATGGTCAGGGCGAGCACGTCCTGGCCCTTGGCGGTGGTTCCGAGCCAGTGTTCGCTGTCTGGTTCCAGTGAGGCCATCCCGGTGATCCGGGAGGGGTCGTCCGGGAACAGTACCGGCGCGGCCAGGGCCAGGACGATGAAGACGAGCATGATGGCCATGCCGGTCATGGCCTTCTTGTTGGTGATGAGTCCGTGGATGAAACCACGGTTGGTTTTGCGGGCAGCTTTTGCTTCAGTTGGCTGCTGGAGGATAACGCTGGTCATGGTCGGTCCCTTGGTTACTGGGTACGCACTGCTCAGTTGCTGCGCACGCGGGGGTCGAGGCGGACGTAGAGGATGTCCACCAGGAAGTTCGCCAGCAGCACGGCGGCGGTGATGGTCAGGAACAGGCCCTGCATAAGCGGGTAGTCGAGGCCTTGGACGGCGTTGAGGAGCTGGTATCCGACGCCGGGGTAGGCGAAGACCACCTCGGTCAGAAGGGCGCCGCCGACGACGAAGCCCAGGCCCATGCCGAAGCTGGTCACCGAGGGCAGCATCGCGTTCCGGGCTGCGTAGCGGAGCATGATCCGTCCGGGGCGAAGGCCCTTGGCTTCGGCCATGGTGATGTAGTCCTCGGAGTTCGTGGCAATCATGGTGTTCCGCATGCCCAACATCCAGCCACCGATGGAGACCAGCACGATGGTCAGCGCCGGTAGCACGAGGTGGGCGCCGACGTCACCGATGAACTCGGCAGTGAACGCCGGCTCCAGGCCGTCGGTGAACGCGTGGCGGATGGGGAACCAGCCGAGCACGACGCCGAACAGGTACAGAGCGCCCATTGCCAGCCAGAAGTAGGGGAACGATCCGATAAAGACCAGCACGGGAGGCAGGGCAGAGTCGAGGGCGCTGCCGCGGCGCCAGGCTGCCAGGATGCCCAGCAGGTTGCCCACGACGGCGGCAATCACCAGCGCGGTTCCGCCAAGCAGGAGGGTCCAGCCGATTTGGGATGAGATGACTTCGGTGACGGGGGTGGGGAAGCGCGTAATCGATACCCCCATCTGTCCGGTGAGGATGTTCTGGAGGTAGCCGGCGTACTGCTCCCAGATGGGCCGGTCGTCCACGCCAAGCAGCTTGCGCAGGGCTTCGAGCTGTTCGGGCTGCATTCTGTCCTGGGTGCGGGCAAACATGCGTGATACGGGGTCCCCGGGCATGAAGCGGGGGAGCAGGAAATTCAGGGTAATGGATGCCCAGAAGGCGATCAGGTAGAAACCCAGTCGGCGCAGGATGAAGCGCACGGTTTCCCTCCAATTCGGGAGTGGTCAAGATTGTGGGTACGCCCGACGGCCGGCTGATGGCATGTGCCAGGCCGTCGGGCGTGTGGTGCCTTGAGGGCCAGATGGGCCTCAGGGGCGGGGGACTACTTGCGCGGTTCCAGGCTGGTCAGCACCAGAACCGTGGTGGGTGCGCGAACCGAGAGGGTGGCGTAGGGGTTGTCCTGCGTGGGCCAGCCGGTGAAGCGGGTGTCATTGTATGCACCCCATTCCGGGCCGGAAAACAGCGGCACCACTGGTGCGGCGTCGTTGTATTCTTCCTGCAGCTTGTTGGCAATATCCTTTTGCCTGGACTGGTCAGTCGCTGCAGCGAAGTCGCTCAGCAGGGCATCAGCTTTGGGGTCGCCGAAACGGTGGTAGTTATCAGAGGCCTTGGTGCCCACCGGCTTCACCGATGCGGAGCCCATGGTGGTGTTGAAGTACTTGTACGGGCTGGGATCGTTGGCACTCCAGACGATGCCGGAGTCGAAATCACCCTTTTCGTACCCTGCCACCACGGCAGCCCAGTCCGGAGAGTCCACCTTCGCGGTTACGCCGACCTCCGCCAGGTTCTGGGAGATCACGTTGGCCACGGAAAGCCAGTCGGACGAGGTAGCACCCACGGAAATCTTGAACTCGAACGGTTTGCCGTCCTTGAGCGTGCGCTTGCCGTCGGGGCCCTTGGGGTAGCCCGCCTTGTCCAGCAGGTCGTTTGCTTGCTGGACGTCGTGCTTGGTCCACGTGCAGTTGTCCTTGACCTGGGCGTTCTTCCAGGTCTCGTAGTTGCCGGAGAGGCCGGTGCAGTCGGCCGGCTGCGCGTAGCCGCTCATGCCGATCTTGGTGACCTGGTCCCGGTCCACGGCCATGCTCAGCGCCTTGCGGACATCTACATCGTTGAAGGGCGCCTTGGTGGTGTTGAGCTGCCAGTTGATCATGGCACCGGTCGGAGGGAACCAGTAGTGCCGGTGGTCCTTGTCCTTCGAGACGAAGGTCTTTTCGATATTCGGGATGTACTGGGGCGCCCAGTCCACGTCGCCGTTGGCGGCGGCGAGGTTGGCGCCGTCGTTCCCGGCGAACGCGAGCATCTTGATGCCGGCAATCTTCTGCTTGTCCGGCTGCCAGTAGTTGGGGTTCTTCTTCAGCACGAAGGACTGGGCCTGGAAGTTGTCCACCTCGGTGTACGGTCCGGTGCCCACAGGTTTGGCGTTGGCGTCCTTTTCCGGATCGGCCAGCGCGGACCAGATGTGCTTGGGCAGGATGCTGAGCTGGCCGACGTCGTACAGGGCGGGGGACCAGGGCTTGTTGAAGTTGAAGGTGACCTGGTTGCCTTGCGCCGTCACGCCGTCGAGATACTCGTAGCCGCCCTTCAGCTTCTTCTGCAGCTCGAACGTGTACGCGACGTCGTCGGCAACGAACGGCTGGCCGTCGGACCACTTCACACCATCACGCAGGGTGAACGTGATGGACTTACCGTCGTCCGCGGCCTTCCAGTCGGTGGCCAGCCACGGCACCGTATTGCCCTTGGCCGGGTTGAAGACCAGGAGGGACTCGTAGATGGACTGCTGGACCATAGGGTTGACGGTCGGCGCGAACGGGTTGAAGTTCTGCACGAACGTGCCCATGTCTTCACGGGGAATGGTGAGGAACGCGCTGGCGTTGGCTGCGGCGTCGGTGCCGCCGGACTTGTTGCCGGTGGCGGCGCAGCCGGTCAGCAGCATCGCGCCTACCGCCAGTCCGGCCGCGGCAATGCGGGCGGACTTGAGGAACCTGGTTTGTGTCATGATGGGGTTATCTCTTCCTGTCTTCATCAGCAAGGTGAAGGGTGGGTTGGGGTTTTGCTCTTCGACGTTGATTTCGCGGTCAGACCGAAGAGCGTTCTAACAGCGGACAGTCGACCAACTGCTGACTGGCAGTGATCGGCTGTCCGGCTGTAAGGGCGGCGAGCGTCTGGACTCCCAGAGCGCCCATCTTTTCGAACGGCAACGCAACAGTGGTCAGCTTGGGCCTGAGGTAGGCCGCGATGAGTTCCTGGTTGTCGAAGCCGATCACGGCGATGTCACCGGGGATGGCCAGGCCACGTTCCTTGATGGCGTCGTAAGCCCCCATGGCCATACGGTCATTGAGGCAAAACAGGGCGGTGGGCCGGTCCTTGGCCGGGTACCGGTCAAGGATCTGACAGGCAGCGTCGTAGCCTCCGTCTGCCGTCGCATACCCGGCCGCCACGAGTTCCGGATCAAGCTCCAGGCCGGCGTCGGCCAAGGCCTCCCGGACGCCCTGCAAACGCCCAACAGCTGCCGGGATGCGGGGGTCCAGGTTGATCACACCGATCTTGGTGTGGCCGGCCTTGAGGAGGCGTTCGACGGCGACCCGTCCGCCCGCGCGTTCGTCAGGGACGATTGAGGGCAGCTTCCCGTCCAGGTCGAAACAGTTGACGAGCACCGTGGGCACTTCGTGCGCGCTGGGGGGCACATGGACGCCACGGTGGTGGGTTGCGGCGTACAGCAGGCCTTCCACCCGCTGCTCCAGCAGCTTTTCCACAGCAGCATCCTCCATCCCCTGGTTGGGGCCGGCCGCATCACCCTGGTCCGACGGGGCGATCAGGAGGAACCGGCCGTCACTCCAGGCCTGGTCCTGGGCACCTTTGATGATGTCCACGGCGAATGGGGCCGTGACGATCTCGGTGACGATCCCGTACCAATCGCTGCGCTGGGATGCCAGCGCCCTCGCCCCGGCATTTGGACGGTAGCCCAAAGCTTGAACCGCCTCAGCGATGCGGACCCGGGTCTCCTCCGAGATGCTGGCGTCTTCACGGTTGTTCAGCACGAATGAAACAGCTGTCCGGGATACTCCGGCATGCTTGGCTACGTCATTCATGGTGACGCCACGCTGCCGGGCAGTGCCGGGTTTGTCGGGGGAGGTGGTCTTCGCCATTGAATGCTCCAGAGGTCTTCGTTGAGCTGGGGTTGCCCGTGCTAATACGGAGGCAATGGGGTGAATCTAAGCCTAGTAACTCGCGTTACTTTCGGGCTGTGATCTAAGTTACCCGCGTTACTAGATGGTGTCAATACATTTCTTTAGCTGCTGCTGTTAGGGGCGGTCCTTGAAGGACTCGACCTTCCCGGGGTCTCTTTCGATGACGGGGCCGAGGATGTCATCGATCCTCAGGAGCATTTCCTGGTCGAGTTTCACTCCTGCGGCACGGACGTTGTCCACGAGCTGATCGGGCCGGGATGCTCCCACGATGGCTGCCGAGACGTTGGGGTTTTGGAGTACCCATGCAACCGCGAAAGCCGCCATGGACAGTCCCGTCTCTTCGGCCAGGGGCTTCAATTCCTGGACGCGGATGAGGATGTCCTCGTTGAGAAAGCGGTGGTCATTCTTCAGCTTGCCGTTGTCGCCTCGGAAGCGGGAGCCTTCCGGGGCCGCCGCGCCGGGGGTGTATTTGCCGGTGAGGACTCCCTGGGCGAGCGGAGACCAGCAGATCTGGCCAATGCCCAGTTCCCCGCTCAGGGGAACGATTTCCGGTTCGATGACGCGCCACAGCATGGAATACTGCGGCTGGTTGGAGATGAGCTGGACCCCAAGGTCCCTGGCAAGGGCAACGCCGGAGCGGATTTCGTCCGCCGTCCACTCCGACACCCCGATATAGTGCGCCTTCCCCGCCCGGACAATATCGGCAAAAGCCTGCATGGTCTCTTCCAGCGGAGTCTCGTAGTCATACCTGTGCGCCTGGTAGAGATCCACGTAGTCAGTCTGGAGCCGGCGCAGCGAGGAGTTAATGGACTCCATGACGTGCTTGCGGGACAGGCCGCGGTCGTTCCGGCCATCCCCGGTAGGGAAGTAGGCCTTGGTAAGGATCTCCACGCTTTCACGGCGTGTTCCCTTGAGCGCGACACCCAAAGCTTCCTCCGCCCGGGTTCCGGCATAGGCATCGGCAGTGTCAAAGGTGGTGATGCCCAACTCCAGTGCCTGTTTGACGCATTCCGTCGCGGCGGCCTGGTCGATCTGCTCGCCGTGGGTGACCCAGTTTCCGTAGGCGATTTCGCTGATGTACAGGCCGGAGGCTCCCAATTTGCGGTATTCCATTAGGCATCAGCCTTTTCGAAGTTGGTGAGTTGGAGCACTGCGTCGGCTGTGCCGCCGGTGGAGTAGAGAGTGAGGGAAGTTTGGGCTTGATCCGGGAAGATCAGTTCGGTCACCGAGACGAGCCCATCGTTGCCGAAGACCTCCACTGAGCAATGGTCGACGAAGATCTGCAGGCGGTAGTTGCCATCCTTGGCTGCGGCAATGGGGGCGCGGCTGGTGGAGGCGAAGGCTTCATGGAAGTCGGTGTCGCCGGAGTGGGTGCGGTCCACGATCAGGTCCCCGCTGCCGGCGTGGATCCCGATTCGTGTCCCGACCGTCCCGTCCGCTGACCCTCTGACCACAAGCCCGAACTCCTCGGCGTCACCAGGGGAGAAGGTGATGTCAATAAGCTGTACCGCAGTGCCGCCCTCAACGGTTGCGGGGCCGTTCAGGGCCAGCCGCTGCTCGGGACCGGGTGTCGAAGTTGCCCTCGCCTCCGGTACGGGGCGCTGCAGGAGCCGGGGTTGCCCGTTCACGGAAACGAGGGACACGTCCCGGACCAGGCTCATGGGGCTGCGCCAGGGCGAGGTGGGGATGTGGTTGGCATACTGCCAGTTGTTCATCCAGCCGATCATCAGCCGCCGGCCGCCCGGGACGTTGCTGAACGAGACCGCGGCGTAGTAGTCCCGGCCCCAGTCCAGCCACTGGTAGTCGGGTACGCGCTCAGGGTCCTGCATCCCCGCGGTGAGGGTTGTCTCGGAACTGAACGTGACGCCGTCGAACTCTCCCACGAAGTACTGCCCGGCGGACCCGCCGTTGGGGCCGCCGGGGTTCATGTTCACCGTCAGGACCCATTTCATGGCTGAGGAGTCACCGTCCAGGGGCAGCTCGAAAAGGTCCGGGCATTCCCAGATGCCTCCCGTGCCATTGGCGGGGCCGAAGGTGCTGAGATATTCCCAGCTCTTGAGGTCTTGTGAGCGGTAGAGCAGGACGGTGAAATCATGGGCCTCCACCGCCACCATGACCCAATAGCTGCCCGAAGGGCCGTCGTAGCGGAAGACCTTGGGATCCCGGAATTCCGGCGAGTTCCGGGTCAGGACCGGGTTGCCGGCGTACTTCGTCCAGGAGTATCCGCCGTCCGTGCTCCACGCGAGGGACTGCGCCTGCGTGCCCTCGTGGAGGGAGCCCGGCTTGTACGCGCTGGTGTAGATGGCCACCAGGGGAGCCTTACCGTCCGCGCCGAATCCGCTGGTGTTTTCGGCGTCAACCACAATGCTGCCGGAGTAGATTTCCTCGTCGTTATCACAGGGAATCGCTACCGGTTGCTCCGTCCAGCTGACCAGGTCAGCAGAAGTCGCATGGCCCCAGGACATATTGGCATGGACGTTTCCGAAGGGGTTGTTCTGGTAGTACAGGTGGTAGGTGCCCTCGTGGAAGACAAGCCCGTTCGGATCGTTGAGCCACGTGTCTTTGGCGGCGAAGTGCATTGCCGGCCTGTAGGTCTCAACGGTGGTGGTAATGCTGTTCATTGTTCTCTTTTCATGGCCGTGACGCGGTCCGCGGACCTGTGGAGCGGGCGTGTGTTGGCGTAAAGGGAGCACCGCGAAATCGAACTGGCTGCAATTGCAGGAGTCGGGGTGCTCTCAGTTTCATCGCGTGGGGAGAGCGCCTGGCTCGACCTGAAGAAAGAATCTGGTTTGTGTCATGATGAGCTGTCTCTTCCTTTCTTCATCAGCAAGGTGAAGGGTGGGTTGGGTTTTGCTCTTCGATGTTGATTTCGCGGTCAGACCGAAGAGCGTTTTAGTACCGGACAGTCGATTACTGCCGGATGGCAGTGGTCGGCTGTCCTGCTGCATAGGTTGATGAACTTCCTAAGTGTTTGTTCCTAAAGACCCACGTCTACGAGGCTCCTTGGCGCCCCGTGTGCAGCAATAGCTGCCTGGCGAAGCAATGTCTGAGAAGTTCCGTGCCCGGCTTTGGGAGGCGGTGTCCGCCATTGGATGCTCCAGAAGTCTTCTCTCTAACTGGACCTTGGCCGCTAGTCGTCTGGTCTTACTATTAGTAACTCGCGTTACCTTGGTGCGTGATCTAGGTTACCCGCGTTAGCTGTTTGGTGTCAAAGGGTTTTTCCACATGTGCGCCGTCGCCCACTGCATGGGGGGCGTTGCCGGGAATGGCAGATTTCCCAATCCCGGCACCGTATTCGTGAGATACGTGCCAGCCTGTCGTTGACTGGAACGGGGTCGCGTACAGCCCTGGACGGGCCGTCCCGGCGGCTCGTCGCTATAGCCTGTAGCCCTGAGAACCTCGATGGGCCTCATGTTCCGGCACGCCTGGCAGTGGCAGCATTGGCGCGGGTAGCCCAAGAGAGATGGGCTTAGGCTACTTTTGGTCGGCACCCCGGCTGGTCGGTCGCAGCGCGCCGTCACATGAGTCTTCGAGAAAATGGACTCTGACACGATGTCAGCGCGGAGAATCAGAGGCATGACCGATATCTCGAAGCTCATGCCCATCGGCCACTTCTCCTCGCTCAGCAGGATCAGTGTCAGGATGCTGCGGCATTACGACGCGAACGGAGTCCTCGCTCCGGCTGTTGTCGATCAAGCCAACGGCTACCGCTGGTATGCCCACGACCAGCTCCGCGAGGCAAGCGAAATCCGGCGGCTCAGGGACGTGGGCTTTGGTGTGTCTGCCATAGGGGCGCTCCTTGCTGCCCGGGGGACCCCCGCTTACGCACAAGCCCTGTCCGCTCAGCGAGCGGCCCTTGCCGAGGAATCGTCAGCCGCCCTGCGACGGCTCGTAATCATTGAACGAATGCTGGACCAACAACGTCAGGAGGACGCCATGTCTACCATCTCGGCCCAACTCACCACGTTGCCCGAGCAAACCCTCATCACCCTTCGCGGGAGGGTGCCCGACTACACTGCCGAGGGCGAACTATGGGCCCGGTTCACGCCTGAGATCTCAGCCCAAGGGACTCGCGTCACGGGGGCTGGCGGGTGCATCGAACACGACGGTGAATACCGCGAGCATGACGTCGACGAGTCGGTCTTCCTTGAGGTAGCGCCCGATACCGAGGCCGCGGAGCCACTGAGCGTGCTGCACTTTCCCGCACGTCGCGTGGTGGCCGCTACAGTCACCGGGCCGTACACGGATGCGATTCCCCGGGCACATGAAGCGATCGCAGCGTTCATGGCCGAGAACGATTGGCGGCCGGCCAGGGAAGATGACGACCTCGCGACGCACCACTTCAACATTTATCGCAACGATCCGAGCCAAACGCCCGAAGCCGAGCTCGTGACCTCAGTGTTCATGCCTGTCGTGGAGGCATAGTCATATGCGTTCTCTGAAGGCAGCCAGGTGATTTGGGTGAGCGGTCCAGTCGAACCCTGAAGGAAGCATCGGCGAAGAGGACCCCGTGGCACGAGAGTCATCTTGCGGCATTCTCTTCGGCGAGTCGGGCTTGGGCGCCAGAGGAGTCTAGTTCTGTGCTTTGTCGTGGGTGAATTCGAGCCGCTGTACCTTGCCCATGATGAGGTAGCCGAGCAGGGCGACGGCTCCGTGGGCGCCGACGAACCAGAGGGCGACGTCGAAGTTCCCGGTGGCCGCGATGACGAATCCGATGACGATGGGGGTCACGATGCCGGCGATGTTGCCGAAGGCGTTCATGATGGCGGCGGAGACGCTGTTGGCTTCCTTGGGGGCCATGTCGGTGGCGAATGCCCAGCCCAGTGCCGCAACCCCCTTACCGAAGAATGCGAGAGTCATGAGCGTCACGATGAGGGGAGTGCTGTCGGTGAATGGGCAGAGCATGATCAGCATGGCCAGTGCCATGCCGGCAACCGACGGAATTTTCCGTGCCGCCGTGAGGGGGACTCCCCTGCGTAGGAGGAGGTCGGAGATGAATCCACCCAGTATGCCGCCAACGAACCCTGCGAGGGCGGGGATGGCCGCGATGAAACCGGCCTGCATGATGTTCAGGTGCCTGCTGCTGACCAGGTAGATCGGGAACCAGGTGATGAAGAAATAGGTAAGGGCGTTGACGGCGTATTGTGCCACGTAGAGACCCCAAAACATGCGGCTGGTGAAGAGCTGCTTGAACTGGGACCGGGTGATTGTCGCCTTCCGCTGGGAGAGGGTTGCCGATTCGTCGAGGTCGACCAGGCCTCCTCCTGCCCGGATGGTTTCGATTTCTGTTGCGGAGACGCGTTTGTGCCTTGAGGGGACGTTCATCCAGCGAAACCAGACGACGGCCATGGCCAGGCCAAGTGCGCCCAGGACGTAGAACCCGATGCGCCAGCCGAAGCTGAAGGTCATCCAACCGATGATGGGGGCGAACATCGCTGTGGCGAGGTACTGAGCGGAGTTGAACACTGCCGTGGCTTGACCGCGCTCGCTGGTGGGGAACCACATGGTGGTAATACGTGCGTTAGCAGGAAAGGCAGGGGCTTCCACAAGCCCGAGGAACAGACGTAGGGCGAACAGGATGCCCACCGATACCAGAACCGGTGTGGAGATCAGGCCGACGAAGCCCACCACGAGAGTGGCCGCGGACCAGAGCGCGAGGCTGAGCCCGTAGGTCTTTTTGGCTCCGAACCGGTCCAGCAGGTATCCGCCCGGAAGCTGTCCGACGACATAGGCCCAGCTGAAGGCTGAGAAAACAAACCCGAGCTGGACTGATGTCATCCCGAGTTCTTTGGTCATGTCTGTTCCCGCGATGGACATGCTGCTGCGGTCTGCGTAATTCACTACCGTGACGAAGAAGATCAGCCCCAGCACAAGGAACCGTGTATGGGACTTGGTGCGTGCAGGACGTGCTGGTCCGGCTTCCTGGGTGGTGGATTGGATGATGGGATTGGACATCGACGTTCCTTATCGTGAAAAAAGCGCGGGGGTCGGGTTCACTGCGGCGTCAGTGGGCCGGGCCGGGACATCCGAACACTCGTGGGTTTAGTTGTCGGTGCTGCGCTGTGTGCCGCAGGGGGAAGCCGGAGCATTGTGTGCTTCGGCCGTGTCGCCGTGGGCGCGAACGGCGGCAAGCGTGGATTCTGTGGGCGCCGGCAACCGTGCGCGCCCGGAGCGGCAGTTACGCGCCGAAGGCCACGCTTTCGGTTGTCCAGGCGCGGGCTTGGTCGCTGAGGGTGATGCCGAGGCCGGGGCGGTCCGGGACGATCATCCGGCCGTCTTTGGTTTCGAGGCCTTCGTTGAACAGCGGGTCGAGCCAGTCGAAGTGCTCTACCCAGGGTTCGCGGGGGTAGGTGGCGGCGAGGTGGAGGTGGATTTCCATGGCGAAGTGCGGGGCTAGGCCCAGGCCGCGTTCGTCGGCGAGGGCGGCGAGTCGGAGGAATTGGGTGATGCCGCCGACGCGTGGGGCATCGGGTTGGATGATGTCGCAGCCGTTGGCGTTGATCAGGGCTTTGTGTTCGGCGACGGAGGCGAGCATTTCGCCGGTGGCTATGGGGGTGTCCAGGACGTGGGCGAGGTGGGCGTGGCCTTCGAAGTCGTAGGCGTCCAGCGGTTCTTCGATCCAGGCCAGGTTGAAGTCTTCGAGGCGGCGGCCCATGCGCAGGGCTGTGGCGCGGTCCCACTGTTGGTTGGCGTCGACCATCAGTGGGACGTCGGGGCCGATGTGGTCCCGGATGCCGGCGACCCGGCGGAGGTCTTCCGTGCTGTCCGGCAGGCCTACTTTGATTTTGATGCCGCCGATTCCTTCCTCGATGGACCGGCTGGCCCGGTCCTTGACTTCTTTGAGGGTGGCGTTGAGGAAGCCGCCGGAGGTGTTGTAGGTCCGCACCGAGTCGCGGTACGAGCCCAGGAGCTTGGCCAGGGGCAGGCCCGCGCGTTTTGCCTTCAGGTCGTACAGGGCGATGTCGATGGCGGCCAGGGCCTGGGTGGCGACGCCGGAGCGGCCCACGGAGGCCCCGGCCCACAGGAGTTTGGTGTAGATCCTGGCGATGTCGTTGGGGTCCTCGCCGATCAGGCCTTCGGCGACCTCTTTGGCGTGGGCGTACTGTGCCGGTCCGCCGGCCCGTTTGGAGTAGCTGAAGCCGATGCCCGAATGCCCGAGTTCGGTGGTGATCTCGGCGAACAGGAAGACCACCTCGGTCATGGGCTTCTGCCGGCCGGTAAAGACTTTGGCGTCGCTGATGGGAACAGTGAGCGGCAGGCGCGCGGTGGACAGCTTGACGTGCCGGATCAGATCGACAGTACTCATTGATACTCCTGGGAAAGGGGGCAACGTTACCCCGCTCACATATAATACAAGCTGACAACTTGTATTACAAGATGCGCCGTCACTCCAGTCCCAGGCTTTGACGATCTACTGGGTTCCACTGGGGGACCGGATCCTCCCAGTCCAGGCACCCTCGACGACACGGTGGCGAGCAGCCGAGGGAGCCCCCTATTTCCAGTAGGTGGAGATGCAGGCGAGGGGATCGCCCGATTTCGTCTCCGCCGTGCCGTTGTAGCCGGTCAAGAGCGCCGCCTTCCGTTCGTCTGCCGAGCCGTGCGGGGCCGTTCCGCCGGGGAGTGTGTCGCCAATGGACTCCAGGCCGGCAATGGCTTCTTCGTAGTCACCTGGCTCCAGCAGCCCTTCGTAATAGGCGGTGGCCATCCAATTGCCTGCGAAGCAGTCGGCTATGAGTTCAATGTTTTTTCCTTGCGGTGCGGCCGATATTGGCGATTCCGGATGCAATTTGTTGTAACCCAGCTGGATCGCATTCTGAACGTGGTGGCCGAACTCGTGGGCCACAAGGATGGCGGCAGCAAAGTCACCCTTGGTCTTGCTGTTGCGTTCGAAGACGTCCCCTGTCCACATCTTCTGGAAGGTCGTGACGGGGAGAATAATTGTCCCGTCATGTTGGCTGTCGCTGTCCTTGGGGCAGTAATAAGAGTTCGGATGATCACTGGTGAGGGGCACGGTGAAGCATTTGCTCGTGGTTGTCGTATTTGGCTCGATGAGGATGAAGTATACGGACGGTTGAGGCAGGCCAACTGAAGGGAACCACTTCGCCCATTGGTTTCCTACATCGTCCATAACGAAATTCAGGTACTGCTCCACGGTGTACGAGTAGTCGCTACCCGGGATGACCTGGCTTTGCGGAGGCGCAGCACCGAGCGGTGCATCACCCAATGGGTCGCTCTCGATGCAATGGCCCGGGTTAAGCCTGTCGGTGCTTGAGCAACTGACAGTTGCTGTGGCGGTTGGCGGTTGAGCCGTGGGGGTGACGGTTTGCCTTTGCGCTGTAGGGGTGGCGGCCGGCGTGGGAGTTTCAAATTGCGGTTGGGCCGTGATGGTCGCTGGGATCGTTGCAGAATCCGTTGTGGGAGCGGCAGAGGTTGCTGGGCCGGCGGGTGGCCCTTGGTTGGCAGGTGTGGCGGGCTGCGAACTGCAGCCGGATATGACCAGGGCAAAAAATGCGGTCATCGAGAGAAACTTTGCGGTTTTGCGGGGGAGCGAATTCATTGTTGCCTCCTGGCAATTAATGACGAGCTGAATTCGGTGGGGAGCCCCTGCACTCCCTGCGGCGGATGGGAAAACCTGGATATTGGGGCCATGAAAGGCCGCGTTTGGGTCCGCCAATTCTAAGGATCATTTAGCGCGTATAGCTATTGTCCTGCCTCCCTAATCTGTTTTGGGGGAGCTAACTGGAGATCTCCGTACAATTCCGGGTTTGACACGCGGGCGGAGTCCTGACAGGCGCCGATACCTACAACAGCCCTGTCTCGAAGCATCAGCCCATCGGGAATGAACACCGCCTGGCGCTTCTCGGGCACGCCGAAGACGGCCGTCTCTCCAGGGCGCCGTCGGCGGTGGCATCCGAGGGAGGGTTCACCACTTGGCCGGCGCGGTGGTAACCGTGATGAAATAACGGCATCCGCGCCGGCGTTTCTTCAATGAGTGGGAGTACGGCCAGGAGGCGCCAATGACCAGGATCCAGGTCATCATGGGAACAACCAGGACGGGCCGCTTCAGCGAACGTGTCGCCCCTTGGGTGCAGCAGCGGCTGCGGGAGCACGGGTTGGACGTGGAACTGCTGGATCTCCGCGACTATCCGCTGCCGTTCTTCGACCAAAAACCGCCGTCCGTCACCGGGCGTGACTACCCAACCGAGGCAATCGCGGCGCTGGGCCGCAAACTTGATGAAGCGGACGGGTTCGTCATCATGAGTGGTGAATACAACCACGGCTACCCCGCAGTGTTGAAGAACGCCATCGATCACACCTTCATCGAGTGGCAGCGCAAACCTGTTGGCTTCGTCGGCTGGGGCGGCGTAGGGGGAGCCCGGGTGATCGAACAACTCCGACTGGTGGCCGTGGAACTTGACATGGCAGCCATCCGCCAGGCCGTGCACATCCTGCCTGACGTCATACGCCCGGCACTGAAATCCAAAGACCCTGCTGACTTCAGCGTCTTCGAGCCTATCGAGCCCCGGCTCAAAGCTCTCGCCGAAGGGCTCAAGTGGTGGGCCGAAACCCTCGCCAAAGGCCGCGCCATCGACTACGAATGACGGGCTTGCCGCACCCGTGACACGGGTCGTCGTCGGTGACGACGACATGCCTGGGCACCAGAACCGCCGCCTTCGAGACCGCCTGGTTAAAGCGCAAACCCCGCATGTCTACCTACCGGGTTTATTTGCCGCGTTCTGTGAACTCATCATCGAGTTCGTAGTGGCGGAATTCCGTTTCGGGATCCGATTCGCCCGTAGTGACGATTTCATGATCGAGCTGTCGCTGGATCCTGCTGTCCAGTACCTGAACATCGTTATCGGTCATCACTTCCAGATCCTCCGGGAAGTCGTCGTCCGGGGTGAGGCGCAGCTTGTCCGTCATCTCTTGGCCATCCTTCAGGTACTGTCCCGATTAATCGTGTGTGGATCAGTGTACTGGGGCCTGGCCGCAGGGCGCGCGGGTGTCCAGAGCGTCTCGACCCACCGGCCTGCGGTGGAACTCCCGGACCGACATCCGCGGCGTCGATCTGCTGACGACGAGGCGAGGTCACAGGTGTGCGTGCTTCAGGGTGCCGTCTCATAGCCGATGAGCCAGTGGAGCCCGTGGCGGTCGATGACCTGGCCGTCCGCCGCGCCCCATGGCTTCGGGCCAAGGGGATCGACCACCCTGCCGCCCAAGGCGAGCTTGTCGAACCACTGGTGAAGAACGGCAGGTACGGCGGTTCCCAGCAGCGAGAGCATCAGCCCCTCAGATTGGACGGCATTCTCGCCGGTGGCCGCGTCCGCCCCGGCCACGGCGACCGGGCCTGAGAGGACGCCGTGGGCTATGGCATCCGGTGGTCCGTCATTCCGGCTGAACTCCCGGTACGTGAACAAGGAGAGTTCGCCGCCGAAAACGTCCGCGTAGAAACCAAGTGCTTCACGCGCCGTGCCGGGGAACATGACATAGATTTGCGGCGCCGTCATGGCCCACAGCGTACACGGCGTTTCTTGCCCAGGGGAGCGAGAACACGGTGTCTGGGCGGATGTTGCCGGGGGACCGCGGGTCCGACGAGTGTGGCAGGCACCACGGGCGCCGTTGCGCGCGGCAGCGGTGGTTCGAAGCTTCCGTTGACGCCGCGAGAGCTCTCGCCCAACTGGAAACCATCCAAGTAAAAGGTCGGGCGCCCAAGACCGGCTATACCCGCGATGAGTTCGGGCCGGCGTGGGCGGACGTCGACCACAACGGTTGTGATACCCGCAATGACATTCTTGGGCGTGATCTCCTGGACAAGACTTTCAAGCCCGGCACCAATGGCTGTGTCGTTGCCAGCGGCACCTTGGCCGACAAGTACACCGGCACGAGGATCGGCTTCGTCCGCGGCCAGGACACGAGTTCCAGGGTCCAGATCGACCATATCGTTCCACTCAGTGATGCATGGCAGAAAGGTGCACAGCAGCTCAGTGAAGAGCGGCGCAAGGAATTCGCCAACGACCCGCTTAACCTCATGGCTGCGGACGGACCGACCAACGCCGCCAAGGGTGACAGCGACGCGGCAACGTGGCTGCCGCCGAACAAAGCCTTCCGTTGCGACTACGTCGCCCGCCAGACTACCGTCAAGGCCAAGTACAGCCTCTGGGTCACTCCGGCCGAGCATGATTCCATCGCCCGCACCCTTAAGGGCTGCAATTAGAGGAGGTGCCTGCGTCGCCCGTCCTCTGATTCCTGGTTAGAGCCCGCATATGAGCTGCGAACGCCCAATGGAAAGTAGTTGCCAATTTGGAAACTACTTGTTTAGATGGACAGACATTCAACTGAGCGAGGAGTTTCCGTGACAAACCATCCAACCCCGGAGCAAGCCCGTGAGCAGCTCTCTGCCGTCCAGGCCCGCAGCATCACCTCAGAGCGGGACCGTTCGGTCCACGCCCTGGCAACGGCTGTGTTCGGTGCTACCACGGCCTTTTACATGGCGAGTCAGAATATCCTCGCCGGCGGCATGGCCCATGCCGTGAAGACCGTTGCCTTCATTGCCTTGTGGCTGCTCGTTGCCTGGTGGATCGAACGGGCAGCGAAAACGGTCCCTCGAAGGGCGAGGTTGTGGTCAAGGACAGGCATTGCAGGATCCTTCGTCCTGTCCTTGATCGCCGTTCTGCCCTGGCTCAACCATGCGTCCCAATCCGCCGACAACACGTGGCCCATGGTCGCTCTGGGCGCCGTCCTCGCCGCCGCCCCAGCCTTGGCGGCCGCTGCAGCTATCCGTTGGATCTCCAGGTGAGCAGTGCCGGCCAGCATGCCCGGCACAGGCTGGATGAGCACATTCACGCACCCGTCCGGTTCAGTATCGTTGCCGCCTTGGCGCAGGTCGACGAAGCCGAGTTCGCCCACGTCCGCGACACGATCGAGGTGACGGCCCCGGTGCTCTCCAAGCAGGCTGCCCAACTCGAAGCTGTCGGCTACATCAAAATCCGAAAAGGCTACGTCGGAAAACGCCCGCGGACCTGGCTCTCCCTCACGCCTGCCGGGCGGACTGCCTACCAGCACCACCTCGAAGCGCTCCGGTCCATCGCCGCCGGACTGTAGGGGCCCCTGCCTGGTACGCGACAGTGCGGGACGGTCAAGCAGGCACCGGAGAATCGAACGCCGAGGCCAACCGGCCGCCGGCCCCCCAAACGAATGAGTGTGTGGAGTGGCCGGCTGCGCGCGTCTGCCACGGAGCTAACCAGCACGGCGGACGTGGCAGGCCGGGTGTCAGCGGGGGTTTTCGATTGAAACAGTCTCCTGGTGTTCAGGAACGCGGACTTTCCAGCCAAGTTGACGCTTGATTCGGACACGGAGAGCGTCAGCGGCGTCCGGCTCCCCGTGCGTGATGTAGGTCATGTCTGGTGCCTGCGGGGCTGCCTGCATCCATTGGAGCAATTCATTGGAGTCCGCGTGCGCGGAGAGGCCTTCCATCTGGATGACTTCTGCTTCGATGTGGACATCCTGCCCGTAGATGCGGAGGTGTTTTCCACCTGCGGCGAGTGCTGCGCCGCGCGTGCCTCCGGCCTGGTATCCGCTAAGGATGATGGCATTGCGCTTGTCTGGGCCGTAGGCAGCGAGGTGGTGCAGGATCCGGCCGCCCGTGAGCATGCCGCTGGCGGAGATGATGATCATGGGTCCGCCGCGGAGGTTGAGCAGTTTCGATTCGTCCGCGCTGCGGATGGGCTTCGCGACCCTGTACATGGCTTCAAAGTCGTGCTGTGCCAGCCTGTGTTCCTCGCGGTGGCGCTGATACATACCGGAGGCGTCGATCGCCATCGGGCTGTTGAGGTATATGGGGATGGCGGGAATCGCATGCCGGGCCAGGAGGCGGGAGAGGTACAGCAGGACGGTCTCGGCCCGGCCGACGGCGAACGCGGCGACCATGATGACTCCATGTCGCTTGGCCACGCGGCTGATGATTTCGCCGAGTTCAGCTTCCGGGTTTCCTCCTGGGTGTGTCCGATTGCCGTACGTGGATTCCGTGACAAGGACGTTAGTGGTCCCAAGGTCTCGAGGCGGGTACATCAGGGGGTCGTTCCTGCGTCCCAGATCGCCGGTGAAATGCACGGTGTGGCCTGCGAGTGCGAGGTGTACCTGTGCTGCCCCAAGGATATGCCCGGCCGGAAGGAATGTTGCCTCGATGCCCCCTGGCAGCAGGAAAGGGGAGTCGAAGGTCCGGGTTTGAAAACTGTCCAGCGACCGGACGGCGTCTTCAGCGGTATAGAGGGGCATGGGCGGATGGTGCGTTGACGATTCGGTGCGGTCCGCATACCGGGCCTCCTCCTCCTGGAGATAACCGCTGTCCGGGAGCAGGAGGGAACACAGCTCCGCGGTACCGGGTGTCGAGTAAACAGGACCGCGAAAACCATCGCGTACCAAGGCGGGGATGTACCCGCTGTGATCCAAATGGGCATGGGTGAGGACCACCGCATCGACACTCGCCGGGCTGACCAGCAACGGAGTGCGGTTTCGATCACGGAGGACCTTATAGCCTTGGAAAAGTCCGCACTCAACAAGGATCCGGTGATTTTCCGAACGGACCAAGTATCGGGAACCTGTCACCGTGTCCGTAGCGCCCAGGAACTGCAGCGCTGGTGGATGTTGCCCGCTCATACGTGCTCCTGATCCGCCTGGCTGGGTGACTCAACCCTGCGCTCGACTCGTTGGCCGTAAAGGGCCACGCAGGGCCCGCCGTCCTTTCAGTAGATACCTGACCTGTGGGCGCCGACAGGGCCTAACGCCCCTGCCTCCGGGGAGGGAATCCTGGGTTCATGCCTGTACTCCGGATCCCTATCCCAAAATTGCGTCCATTTCCCGGCCCGCGATGTCCACGATGCGTTGCATGGCCGCATGTGCCGCCGCGGGTTCGCTGGCGACAACGGCCCGTGCGACTTCGAGGTGCAGGCGCAGCGGCTCTGGTTCGGGCCGGTCGGGCATCAGCCCGTGGTGGGTCCGGCCGGTCAGGACCTCTCCGATCGCCGATTCCAGGTTGAGCAGCATCTCGTTGCCGGACGCTTTGAGGATCAACGCGTGGAATTGGATGTCCAGGGGAAGAAAGGCTTCGAGGTCGCCGGCTTCGGCCGTGACTTCAAGTCCTGCCGCGAGTTCAAGCAGCAGGCGGCCGTCCTCCGCCGCTATCCGCGTGGCAGCGAGTTTTGCGGCCAGCGGTTCGACGGCGGAGCGGAGCTCAGTCAGTGACCGAAGCTGGGCTGCCCTGCCTGAACCATTCAGCCGCCACCTGACCACGAGCGGATCGAAAACGTTCCATTCGGATTGGGGGCGGATGGATACGCCCACGCTGCGGCGGGAGGTCACCATTCCCAGCGTTTCCAGGACGCGCAGGCCTTCGCGGAGCACGGATCGCGTGACGTCGTACTGCTGCTCCATGTCTTCGGAGCGGAGCACCAGTCCGGTGGCCAGCTTGCCGGACGTAATGTCACTCCCGAGCCGCTCGACGATCGCAGAATGCCTGCTGACGTGCCGGGCGGTCCCTGGTTGATCAGTCATCGCAGCGTCCCCCTTTGGGCCGGAGGCGCACGTCAATTTGCTGGCAGCGCCGCCGGGTTCCATAAATCGTATTTAGTGTGTACGGTGATCCACAGCATATTTGGCGGTCCGGTCAAAAACAAACAGATCCCGGTTCCGCCCCAACCCAAGGAAACCCATGACACCCCTCCTCCTTCCTGCGGCAGCGCAGCCCTGGAACGGCCACGACACCCAACTCGTGGTGGTCGCCGCGATCGGCATCGCCCTCATCGTGCTGCTGATCGTCAAATTCAAGCTTCATCCCTTCCTGTCACTGGTGCTCGGCTCGGCCTTTGTCGGGCTGGCGTCAGGCGTCGGCTTGGACAAGGTCATCAGCAACTTCGAAGACGGCGTGGGCAACACCCTGAAGGAAGTGGGCCTGCTGATTGCCCTGGGCGCGATGCTGGGCAAACTGCTTGCCGATTCCGGCGGGGCAAACCGCGTGGTGGACACGTTGCTTGGCAAGGTCTCCCCGAAGCTCCTGCCGTGGGCCATGGCCCTGGTGGCGGTGATCATCGGTCTGCCGATGTTCTTCGAGATCGGCCTGGTGCTCCTGTTGCCGGTCATCGTGCTGGTCGCCCAGCGGTCCGGCGGAAAGCTGATGCGCGTTGCCATACCAGCCCTTGCCGGCCTTTCCGTGCTCCACGGACTGGTCCCGCCGCACCCCGGCCCCCTGGTTGCCATTTCCAGCCTGAACGCCCCGCTCGGCATCACACTTGCCCTCGGCCTCCTGATCGCCATCCCCACCGTCATTATCTGCGGACCGCTTTTCGCGATCTACGCCGCCCGCTGGGTCCCCGTCGACGCACCGAAGCTGGCCGGCGGTATCGACACCGAACACACGCAGGCGGACCCGGACGCCAAACGCCAGCCGTCCTTCCTCGTCACCCTGCTGACCATCGTCTTCCCTGTCGTGCTCATGCTCCTCAAGGCCATCGTTGACATCATTTCCCCGGACGCCAAGAACCCCAGCGCGGCACGCGTGTTCTTCGACTTCATCGGTGAACCGCTCGTCGCCATGACCCTCGCCGTGCTCCTGGCCCTGGTGACCTTCGGCTACGCCGTCGGCTTCTCCGGCAACAAGATTGGCGGCAAGATCGGTGCCTCCGTGGGACCGATCGCCGCGGTGATCCTCATCGTCGGCGCCGGCGGCGGGTTCAAGCAGACACTGATCGGCGCCGGCGTCGGAGACGCCGTCGCGAAATGGGCCACCGGCGCGAACATCTCGGTGCTGGTCCTCGGGTTCCTCATCGCCGTGGCCATGCGGCTGGCCACGGGTTCGGCCACGGTGGCAACCGTCACGGCGGCCGGCATCGTCGCTCCATTGGCCACGTCCCTTTCCCCGGGGCACGCAGGCCTGTTGGCACTCGCGGTGGGTGCAGGATCGCTGTTCCTCTCCCACGTCAACGACGCCGGATTCTGGCTGGTCAAGGAACTCTTCGGCCTGACCGTGGGCCAGACCTTCAAGACCTGGTCAGTGATGGAGACGCTGATCTCGCTCGTCGGCTTCGGCCTGGTGATGCTTCTTTCCGTGGTGATTCCATGACGCAGGATCCAGTGCCCGCACCAGGGCAGGACCAACAGCCCGTCCTCGTCATCATGGGTGTCTCAGGTTCCGGCAAGTCCACGGTGGCAGGCATCCTCGCCGGCCAGCTTGGTTGGGACCTTGAGGAAGGCGACGACCTCCACTCACCGGAAAACATCGAAAAGATGGCGTCCGGCATCCCGCTGACCGATGACGACCGTTGGCCCTGGCTCGACACGATCGCCTCCTGGATCATCGAACACACCATGGCCGGGATACCAGGCATCATTACCTGCTCAGCGTTGAAGAAGATCTACCGTGACCGGCTCCGTGAGAAGAACGTCGTCTTTGTGCATCTGTCTGGCTCCAAGGAACAGATCGCACGGCGCCTGACGAGCCGCATGGACCACTACATGCCGGCCACCCTGCTGGATTCACAGATCGCCACCCTGGAACCTCCGGGACCGGAGGAAAATACCGTCGTCATCGACGTGGGCCGCACTCCCGCAGAGGAAGCAGCCGAAATCGTCCGCCGTCTGGGCCTTTCCCCTGCCGCAGGCTCCTCGGCCCTCGGCCACCCCAGGCCGGGCACGTCATCCGCCGGCACGTCCGCTGCCGGAAGCGACGGCTAGGGCTACCTCAGGAGTGGCCACAAAATGCAGCGCGCCAATGGCGCGCTGCATTTTTCTTTGCCCGGAATCGATCCGCCGCATTTCGGATAGTTTCCTATCGCGTTCTCGGGGTACATCTTCACGCCGCATCTCGTGATGGTGCACCTGTTGAAGGCCCGGGTGTTTCACGGTCAGCAGTCGTCGACAATCTTGCCGAGGACACCGCCGATGGCGCCGCCGACGGCCGCGCCGCCCGGGCCCCCGAAGTATCCTCCGATGATGGCTCCCGCCCCGGCCAGGGTCCCTTGCCAGTTGCCGCCTGATTTTTTGTAGACGACTGTGGTCTGTCCACCGGAACTGGTTGGCACGTAGGAGCCCATGGCGCCGGATGCATAGGACAGCGCCACGGGGGTGGCGTTGCCGCGGACCAAGAGCTCTTCGTACGCCTTCTTGACCTCGGTGTGGGCCGCGGCAGCGTCGTGTTTGCCGCCCGTGACGGCGTATCCCAGTTCGCAGATGCGCGTCAGCACGGGCAGCTCCGATTCGGTGACGAACTGAAGCTCAAGGAGTTTGTTGAGGACGATCTTGTCGGCCTTGAGACGGTCGCCGCCTGCCTCGGCCATGATCCTCTTGACTTCCCTCCCCGCGGCGCTTTGCATCTCGCTGACGCCGATCCCAAGGAGAGGTTCGAAAGTGGTCATTGGAACGCCTTTCTGCTGGATGGTGTGTACGCGGGCACCCGCGTTCTCGCAGTTTGCTCCCGCCGCGCGCTCGATGGAAGACCGCACTTAAAGTCCCCGGCGCCGGACCAGGGTGACTTCCCGGCGGGCACCGCATGCCGGGACCGGCCGCCTCAAGGGGCCGCCCTGGACTGGCACCGCGGGGAGGTTCAGGCTCCGCCCGTCGCCTGGACCTGCCGCAGGATCTCGTCCACCACGTCATGGAGCGGCGCGGTGGCGTCGATGGCGATGCCGCCAGGCGGGATGTCCTCCCGTGTCCTGTGCAGCTGCTCAATCAGTGCCCGCTCCGCCGGCCGCCCACCCCATTCCTCATCGGGGCGCCCGTCAAGCCGCCGTTTCAGCGTCTCCAGGTCCACCTCCAAGACGAAGACGCCGTCAAACAGGTGGATGAACTTTCCGAGGTTTCTTGAACCGCCGCAGAAAAAGGTCACTGCCTCACTCCGGTCCGAGGCGAGGGCTTCCACGTCGCCCACCCGCCAGAGGTGGTGATGATGCGCAGCGGCGCCGGTGATGCCCGCCTGTGGTTCGCCGGTTTCCGGATCACCCTGGTAGGCCAGCTCCCGGTCGCCATTGATGGCTTGGAAGCCGCGCCGCCGCAACTCGTTGCATACGGCGGTCTTTCCGGTCCCTGAACCACCTTCCACCAGGTAATTCCTTCTGCCCATGCCTGATGGTACCCAGCCGTCAACCGGCTGCGGCCGGAAATGGTTTGATTGGTCAGTGCTCCGTTTCAAACGCTACCTGGTTCTCTGCCTCTTCCTGGTGGGCGTTATGACCGCGTTCTCGTTCTGGGCCATCGGGCAGCCGGGCGCTGACGCACACGGGGCCTTTTCGCCGCCGCCCCGGGCGGCCGTAAAGATGGATGCGTTGTCCGCCGGCATGACGACGGCGGTGAAGGTGACCAGGACCCCGGACGGTGGGTGGCTCGCGCAGGCGGCCGCGCAGACCGGGATCCCCGCTACCGTGCTGCGCGTGTATGTTGCCGCAGCTGCTGCTGCCAACGATTCCAATCCTGGCTGCGGGATCGGCTGGAACACGGTGGCGGCCGTGGGCTTCGTCGAATCGGCGCACGGAACTTACGGCGGCGGGAGCCTGGACAAGGACGGTCACGCAACGGGCCCCATTGTGGGCCCAAGCCTCAACGGCGCCGGCTTCGCCGCCATCCCTGACACGGACGGCGGTGCCCTGGATGGTGACGCCCGCTGGGACCATGCCGTTGGACCGATGCAGTTCATCCCTTCCACCTGGAAGATGGCGGGCCTGGACGGAAACGGCGACGGCCTGGCGGATCCGTTCAACCTGGACGACGCCGCCCTCACCGCCGCGACGTACCTGTGCGGCCACGGCCGCGACCTGACCACAGCGCAGGGGTGGACTAATGCCATCTACTCGTACAACCAGTCAGATGCCTACATCCGGCAGGTGCGCGCCCAGGCCACTGCCTATGCCGCGAAGACGGGCACGGCCGAGTAGCACAGAATTAAGGGCGTGGTTAGACACCTGCCAGGGCAATCCGCCACACCCGCACGGCAGGTAGTCTGGGCGCGTGGACTTCTCCTGCGAACTCGCCAACGGCATCGTGCTCCGTCCCGTCCACCTGTCTGACGCCGCGCCGCTGGCCGCCGCGTTCCAGGCCAACCGCGCTTACCTCGCACCGTGGGAACCGGTCAGGCCCGAGGAGTTCTACACGGTCCAGGGCCAGCATGACGTCCTCACCCGGCGGCTGAAGGACCTCGACGACGGCACCGCACTCCCGATGGTCCTCGTGGCGGACAAGGCAGTGGTCGGCCTGCTGACCCTGAGCTCGATCGTCCGCGGCGCCTTCCAAAACGCCCACGTGGGTTACTGGACCGCACAGGACGCCCAAGGGGGAGGGCTCATGACGTCGGCGCTGGCCGCGGCGATGATCATTGCCAAGGCCCAACTCGGCCTGCACCGCCTCGAGGCGGCCACGCTCCTGCACAACACGGCATCGCAACGGGTGCTGGAGAAGAACGGCTTCGAGGAGTACGGCACCGCCCGGGCCTACCTGCGGATCGCCGGCCAGTGGCAGGACCACCGCATGTACCAGCGCATCCTTTAAGAGCGCCGGACCGCGGCAGCCGCTGCCGCTTTGAGACGCGGGGAGCCTACTTTTCGTCCGGCCCAAGGTCCGGGCCGGACACGAACTGCGCTGCGCGGGTGGCGCTGCCTTGCAGTTCGAGAATGGCGAGTTCGTTGCTGCCGGCCCGGATCAGGGGCCCTGGCACGTAGAGAGTGCGCTGCGGCCCGCGGCTCCAGTAACGGCCCAGGTTGAAGCCGTTGATGAAGGCGTTGCCCTTGGTCCATCCGTCCAGCCGCAAATACCGGTCGCCGGGAGCGTCGGCCGTGAAGGTGGCGAAGGAGACGGAAGGTCCGGCCACGCCGCCGGAGCCGTGCGGCGCACCGCCCCCGGAACCGGGCAGCGGCACTGCAGCGGCCCGGAAAGCCGCAAGGGACGAAAGGTCCACACGCCGGATGGTCCAGTCCGCAAGCTCAACGCCATTCAGCAGCGCCGGCCCGATCAGGCCCTTGGCTTCGCCGATCCTTGGCCCGTAGTTGACCCGGCCCTGGTCTTCGACCAGGATCTGCAGTTTCCCACCTGACGGCAGGACGATGGTGCGCTCGCCGAGTTCGCGGGCCAGGACACCCGCCGGGATGCCGTCCAGGAAGAACTGGGCGCGGTCTCGCACGTCGCTGAACGTGAGGACTCCGGCGTCGGGCATGTGCCGTTCGTAGAGGACGAACCCCCGGTACTGGCCGGTGGCCTCGCCCGGTGGCACGGGGCCGGGGACCGCTGCGGCGGGCAGGGCGCCGGCAACGTCCAGCAGCGCGGCGCTCGACCCCACAACCACCGCCGCCTCGGCAGCGGCCGGGCGCCGCGAAGGGACCTCCGGAGGAACGGGGAAATGTTTGGCTATGACCTCGCGGAACGCAAAGTACTTGTCGGTGGGGTGTCCGTCCTCGGACAGCGGGGCGTCATAGTCGTAGGAGGTGATGGTGGGTTCGTAGATGCCTTTGTCGTTCGCGCCGTTGGTGAATCCGAAGTTCGTGCCGCCGTGGAACATGTAGATATTCACCGACGCCCCGGCGGACAGCAAGGTGTCCAGCTCGGCGGCGGACGCGGCGGCGTCCGTGGTGTGGTGGTGCGTTCCCCAGGTGTCGAACCAGCCGTTCCAGAACTCTGCACACATGAGCGGGCCGTCCGCCTGCCGTTCCCGCAGGAACGCAAGCCGCTCGGCGGCGCGGGAACCAAAAGTGCCGGTCTTGTGCAGCCCTGGCAGTGAGCCGTCCTCGATCATGGTCCCGAACGGCTGGTCGCAGGTAAAAAGGGGAACGTCCACGCCTGCCCGCCTTGCGACGTCCACCAGGTGTTGCAGGTACGCCTTGTCCGAGCCGTGTGCGCCGTACTCGTTCTCGATCTGGAACAGGATGACCGGCCCGCCGCGGGTGGCCTGCCGCTCCGCGACGATGGGCAGCAGGTTCTCCATGAAACCATCCACCGCCGCCAGGTAACGGGGTTCGCTGCTGCGGATACCGATCGAGGGATCGGTGAAAAGCCACGCCGGCAGTCCGCCGTTGTCCCATTCCGCGCAGATATACGGCCCCGGCCGCACGATGGCCCGCATTCCTTCCGCGTCTGCCAGGTCCAGGAACCGGGCAAGGTCCAGGCCGCCGCCGGTCCGGAACACTCCGGGAGCGGGGGAGTGCTCGTTCCACGGCACGTACGTTTCGATGGTGTTCAGGCCCATCAGCCGCGCCTTGCGGATCCGGTCTGCCCAAAGGTCCGGGTGGACGCGGAAGTAGTGGATGGCCCCGGAGAGGATGCGGAACGGCTCCCCGTCCAGCAGGAAGTCGCGGCTGCCGATGGCAAAGGTGTGCACGGAGGGAATCCTAGGAAGTACGCAGGACGGAAGAGTAGGCATAGGCGGCGTTGCTCCAAGCCACAAACAGCAGCGGTGCCGGTGCCAGGGCCACGCCCAGGACCGGTTGCAGCACGGCCGCGGAGGCAATGATCCCCAGCAGCACCAGCATGGCCAGGCTCAGGTACCAGCGCTGGACGGACAGGTAGAGGGACGCCTTGAGCAGGCTTTTCAGCCCGCTGCCGGGAAGGAGTACGACGCCGGCAATCGCCATCACGGCCACGCTCACGGTCATCGCGGCGGCCACCACGATCACGGGCACCAGGAGTGCGGCGGCCGGCATGGACTGCACGATCGCCAGGTCCACGCCAAGGAAGAGCAGTACCGCCACGGCCGCGACTCCGAGCAGGGCCGCCCGACGGAAACCGCGCCGGTAGCCCCGCAGGAAGGAGGCCACCGGCTTGGCCGCGGCGCCGTCGTCGCGCAATGCCTGGAAGGAGGCGAAGAGTCCGGCGAGCGACGGCGCAACGGTGACGCACAGCGCCAGGAAGAAAGGCCATGCCGCGGCCGGATCCGCCACCAGGGCAAGGCACAGCACCAGCGGGGCGTTGGCGAGCGCCACGAGCACATTACCGGCCAGGAAGGTGTAGATGAAGCCGAAAATGCTGCCGAACGCGTCGAACCCGGGGCTGGGGATGCGCCCGGCCAGGCCGCGCCGCGGGGGCCCACCCGGCCGGGACGTGTGGTCCTGCGCCACGGAGGTCATCCCTTCATCCCGCTCGTGGCGATGCCCTGGATGAAGTACCGCTGCCCGATGAGGAAGATGGCCAGGATGGGGATCACCGAGATGACGGACCCGGTCATGATCATGGCGTACTCGGCGTCGAACTGGCCCACGAAGGAACGCAGCCCCAGCTGAACGGTCCAGAGCCGGTTGGAGGTGAGGTAGATGAACGGGCCCATGTAGTCGTTCCACGTGTTCACGAACGTCAGCAGTGCCAGGCTGGCCAGCGCCGGCTTGGACAGCGGCAGGATCACCCGGGCCCAGATCCCGTATTCGCTCAAGCCATCGATCCGGGCGGCTTCGCACAGTTCATCAGGGATGGTCATGTAGTACTGCCGCATCAGGAAAACACCGAATGCGCCGAACGCCTGGAGCAGGATCAGGGCGTTGAAGCTGTTGGTCAGGCCCAGGTTCTGCATCATGATGTACTGCGGCACCATGTAGGCCTGCCAGGGCACGGCGATGGTGCCGATGTAGCAGAGGAACAGGACGTCCCGGCCCGGGAAACGGACCTTGGAGAAGCCGTAGGCTGCCAGCGATCCGGTGAGCACCTGCAGGAAGGTGATGATCACGGCCAGGTACAGCGAGTTCTGCAGGTACCCCATCATGGGGATCCGGGTCCAGATGTCCGTGTAGTTGCTCCACACGAACTCGCTGGGAATCCACTGGATGGGCACCGTGAGGACCTGGTTGTTTTCCTTCAGCGAGGAGGAGACCATCCAGATGAACGGCACCATGAGCGCCACCACCAGCACGGCCAGCACGGCGTAGATGACAAGGTCTGTGGTGCGTTTTTTCTGCTCCCGCGGTGAACGGCGGCGTTCGGTGCGGCGGTCCTCTTCGGCGGTGTTCGGGGGAAGCCCGATTCCCAGGAGCCGGGACTCGGCCTTGAGGTCTTCGGCCATGTTGGTCATCAGCGTTCCCTCCGCTGTTGGATCTTGAACTGCAGGACGGTGACCGTCAGCACGATCAGGAACAGCACGAGCGAGATCGCGGACGAGTAGCCGAACTTCCCCTCGCCGATGCCCTCCTGGTAGATGAGCTGGGACAGGACCGTGGTGGAGCGGCCGGGACCGCCGTTGGTCATCACCACGATGAGGTCGAAGACCTTGAAACTGGAAACCGTCAGCATGACCACCACGAAGAACGTGGTGGGCCGCAGCGACGGAATGGTGACGTTCCAGAACCGCTGCCAGGCGCTGGCGCCGTCAACCTCCGCGGCCTCGTAAAGTTCCGAGGGGATAGCCTGCAGGCCCGCCAGGTACAGCACCATGTAATAGCCCATGTCCCGCCAGACGCTGGTGATGATGACGGCGGGAAGTGCCCAGTCCGAGCTGGAGGTCCAGCCCGGCGCGTTGGCGATACCGATCGCGTGCAGGAACTGGTTGATGGGTCCGTTGTCCGGGCTGAAAAGCATGTTCCAGACGACGGCGACGGCCACCAGGGAGGTGATGTACGGGAAGAAGATGGCCACCCGGAAGAAGCCGATGCCTTTGAGCTTGCGGTTCAGCAGCATGGCCAGCAGCAGGGCCAGGGCCATGGTCAGCGGCACGTGCCCGATCGCGTAGACCACGGTGTTCCGCAGGGCCACCCAGAAGGAGTCGCTGGCCAGCATCCGCTGGAAGTTCGCCAGTCCCACCCATTTGGGGGCACTGAAGGAGGTCCATTCCATGAAGGAAAGGGCGAAGGCGGCCAGCACCGGGATGAGCGTGAAGGCCAGGAATCCCAGGAAGTTCGGCAGGATGAACGTCCAGCCGATCAGGGTGTTGCGCCGCGCCTGTTTCCGGTTGCCCCGGCCGGGAGCCGGGGCTGCAGCGGGCGCGGCGGCCGGGGTGATGGTTTTGGTTGTCATGGCTGCCTGTTACTGGCCCAGGACTTCGCTCTTGACACGCTTGCCCATCTCGGCGATTCCGTCGGCAACCGACTTCTCACCGACCATGATGAGGTCGTGCTCCTGGTTCAGGATCTTGTCCGTGGCCGCGGACTTGTCGCTGACCGGCATCTCCAGGGCGGTGCTGTCCGGCGCGAATGCCTTCTTGGACAGGGCATCGGTGGGCATGCCGTCGAGCTTGAAGTAGGCGTCCGTCACGGCGTCGTCCTGGAGGGCCGGGACCACGCCCACCTTGGAGATGGCCTTGGCTCCTTCTTCGCCGGCGGCCCACTCGATGAACTTCCTGGCCTCGTCGGAGTGGGTGGCGTTCTTGTTCACGGCGAAGGCGGTGGGGGAGCCGAAAGTGGTGGTTTTGCCGTTCGAGTCCTTCTGCGGCATGGGTGCAAGGCCCCAGTTGACGTTGGTCTTGCCGTCCTTCTTGGCCTGCAGCAGGCCGGCGATGTACCAGGTGCCCATGGGCATCATGGCAGCCTGGCCGCTTTCGAACATGGTCCGGTAACTGGTCTTCTGGCTCTTGGCCGTTGCGTAGTCCAGGGAGGCGCCGCTCTTCTGCAGGTCAAGGGCCATGGTGTATTGGTCCTTGAAGTAGCTGTAGTCGCCGCTGTTCTGGTCCTTGCCGTTCTGGGCCGCGGAGATGGCTTCCACCACCGAGCGCCAGATGTGCTGGTAGGTACCGTAGACCTTCTTGCCGTCGGGGGCGGTGCCGCTGAGTTTCTTGGCGATCTCGGCGTACTTGTCCCAGGTCAGGTCCTTGGGGTCGTCGATGCCGGCCGCCTTGAAGAGGTCCTTGTTGTAGTAGAGCAGCCAGAAGTCCTGGCGGTACGGGGCCGCGTAGTACTTGCCGTTGATGTTGAATGCGTCAAGGGTTGCCAGCTTGTCCTTGCCCACGGCGTCCACCACGTTGTTGATTTCCTGGAGCTGGCCGTTGTTCGCGTAGCGGGCATAGTCGATGACGTTCTTCATGGTCAGGACGTCGGTGGTGTCGCCGCCGGCCAGCATGGTGGTGACTTTCTGCGGATAGTCGTCGGCCAGGATGTCAACGGGTTCGATGTGGACGTTGGGGTGGCTGGCTTCGTAGCCGTCGAAGAGGGCCTTGAATTCCGGTGTCCCTGCGTAGTTCCACACGGATACCGTCAACGTGGTCTTGCCGTCCTGGGCCTGCGGTGCCGTGCCTGCGGCCCCGGCGCATCCGGACAGGCCGAGACCTGCGGTGACGGCCAGCGCCATGGCGGTGAAAGTCCTGCGCTTCATTGCGTTCTCCTTTGAGGTTTTGGTTGTGTGCGGCGTGAGGTTGTTCAGGCGCTGAGGGAGAGGTCTGCTGAGACCACTTGCGCCGCGAGTTGCTGCCCGGTCAGGTAGCGTTCAAGGTCGTTCAGTGCTGCATCGGACATCCGCCGGGTTTCCGTTCCCAGAGAGCCTGCGATGTGCGGAGTGATCTCCACGTTGGGAAGGTCGTAGAGAATCGAGTCCGCCGGGAGCGGTTCGGGTTCGGTGACATCCAACAAGGCCTGGATCCGGCCCGTGGCGCACTCGGCTTCGAGGGCCTGCGTGTCCACCAGTGAACCCCGCGCGGTGTTGATCAGTGTTGCGTGGTCCTTCATGGCCTGCAGCTCGGCGGACCCGATCATGTGCCGGGTTTCCGGCAGGGCCGGGGCGTGGACCGTGACGATGTCCGAGGACTCCAGCAGCTCCTGCAGGGACACCAGTTTCCCGCCGGCGTCCGCCACGGCCGCGGAGTCCGCATGGGGGTCGCTGACCAGGCAGGTCACGTCCTGCAGCTGCTGGACCAGCCGGACCACCCGGCGGCCGATGCGGGAGAACCCGATCACGCCGATCACCCGGCCGATGTTGCCCAACTCCCCGCGTGACGTGGCGTAGCCCCAGTCCTCGCGGTGGATGCGTGCGTCGTTCGCGAGCACGTGGGCCTTCTTGCCGGCCAGCACGATCGAAGCGAAAGTGAACTCGGCTACCGGGATGGCGTTTGCGTCGGCGCCGTTCGTCACCACGATGCCGCGTTTCCACAGCTCCGGGGTGACGAAGCTGCGAACTGTACCGGCACAATGGAACACCGCACGCAGGTTGGGCATCCGTGCCAGGGCAGGCGCGTCGAGGCGGGGCACCCCCCAGCTGGTCAGCAGGATTTCGACGTCGGCCAGGTGGCCGGTGATCGCCGGGTTGTCCAGGGAATCGGTCCACGGCGCTTTGCCCAGGTCCACCAGGCCCGCCAGCCGGTCGAGCCGCAGGGAATCGAACTGGTCGGCAAAGGTTCCCTGGTTCATGACCAGCAGGGCCTTGGGTTTACGCGACATTCGGGCCTCCTTTCTTCATTGGTTGGAGAGCGGATCGGGCCGCTGTTCATGTCTTGCATCACATCTAACAATCAGTACATACTCATGAACAAGACAGAACAACCAAGATGATCTAGATCACCCTCAAACGATCATGATCGAACAACAGAATCGATTTTTGATGCCTATTCCGTTAATCCCCGGCGCGGCAACGCCGCCCGGCGCCCCCCTTGCATCGGCGTGGGGGACGCACGCCCGGCCGGATGAGCTGCTGCGCGCCCTCGAGGGCGCGGAGGCCCGCATCACCGTCCGCCCGTCAGGCGATCGAGCCTGGCGCGCTGTGTCCGGAACCAGCCTGGCGGCGCTGCAGCATCAGGCGGTCCTGGAACACGGAACGCCTTGGCCGCAACCGCTGGTTTCCCACTACGCGAGCTACTTCCGTGACGGCAACCGCACCGCCTACGAGGATCTGGTGGCTGCCAGGCAGCAGAGACTCACCCGAGCCGTGGTGATGGCCCTGACCGCTGCCGACCGTGATAAAGCCGACGGGTGGCTTGACGATGTTGTGGACGGCGCCTACCTCCTCTGCGAGCAAAGCTCCTGGTCCTGGGCGGCACACGACGACGTTTTCCGCTGCTCCGGGGACGTGGTTCCGGACCGGGGGCGGCCGTTCCTCGACCTGGGCGCCGGCGAGGTGGCCGCCCAGCTGGCCTGGCTTGACCACGTCCTCGGTGCCCGCCTGGACAGCCGGGCGCCCGGCCTGCGGAAGCGCCTGCGCGAGGAAACCCACCAACGCGTGATCGAGCCCTTCCTGGAACGGCTCGACTGGCACTGGCTGGGCCTGGACGGTGACGTCCACAACTGGAATCCGTGGATCCATTCGAACCTCATCGTCGCGGCGCTGTTCCTGGTGGACGATTCCCGCCTGCAGGCCCGGGTCCTGGCCCGCTGCATCGAGGGGATGGACCGTTTCCTGGCCGCCATTCCGGCGGACGGCGCCATCGACGAAGGTTTTGCCTATTGGTGGAATGGGGCGGGCCGCGCCTTGGAGGGCCTGGCGCTGCTGGAGGAGGCCACCGCGGGCGTCCTCGGTGCCGGCTTGCCGGTGATCCGGGAGCTCGTTGCCTTCCCGCACCGGATGCACATCGGCGGCCCCTGGTTCCTGAACGTAGCGGACGGGCCCGCACGCGCCGCCACGGCCCTTCCGTGGGACATGCTCCACCGCTGGGCAGTGCGCCTGGGGGACGATGACGCGGCACGGCACGCGGCCTCGATGCTCTCCGGGGCGCCGGATGCGGCCGCCGGGTTGGGCCGCGTCCTGCATTCCCTGTTCCGGAGTGCGTCGGCGCCCGGGCGTCCCCAAGGCGTCAATGGCGCCTTCCCGCTGGTGCCGTTCACCTACCTGCCGTCGGTCCAGATCATGGTTGCCCGGGAAACGGCAGGTTCCACCCGCGGCCTCCTCCTCGCCGCCAAGGGCGGCCACAACGGCGAGCACCACAACCACCGCGACGTCGGATCCGTGGTGGTTGCCGTGGACGGCACCCCCGTGCTGGTGGACGCCGGCCAGCCCACGTACACCGCAAAGACGTTTGGTCCGGACCGCTACGATATCCGCGCCATGCAAAGCAGCTGGCACAACGTCCCTGCCCCGTTCGGCATGGAGCAGGGAACAGGCAGCGGGTTCGCCGCCGAAGTCCTCGGGTTGCCCACGGCGGAGCAGCCACGACTCCGACTCGCCCTGGGGGCAGCCTACGGGCTGCAGCCGCACCAGTGGATCCGCACGTCCACCCTGGACCGGGCCACAGGCCGGGTCACTATTGCCGACCACTGGGACCTCCGGGCCGGCCCGCACAGTGGAGGCCCGCACGCTCCAGCACCGGACGGAGCGGCGTCCGACGTCGACATCACGTTCCTGGCATCCGGCACCGTCCGCGTCGGTCCGGCGGGCAGCGCGGAAGTCCACCCGGCCGGTATTCCCGGCACGGACCCCGGAGGCACCGCGGCAACCGGGCGGGGAGCCGCCTTGCGCTGGGAGCCTGGATCCGCCGTCGTCCTCGTGGATGAATGGCACCTGGAAGACCCGCTGCTGTCCGCCGTCTGGGGACCGAAACTCACCCGCCTGCGCTTCCGCGCGCCAACCCCGCCCGGCGCCCCAGGCGCATTCACCCTCACTATGGAGGCAACACCATGAGTCCGGATCCATCCGCCGGCGCGGAAGGAAAATCGTTGTTTTCCCTGCAGCGCCGGGAACGGCTCATGGAGGAGCTGCGCGCCCATGGCGCCATCACCGTCAGGGACATTGCGGCGCGGTTCGGGGTCAGTGAGCTGACCATCCGCCGCGACGTGAACACCCTGGCGGATGAAGGGCTGGTGTCCCGGGTCCACGGCGGCGCCACGCTGCCCAGCCCGCTGGACCGCACCGCGGCGGGCCGGCCGGCCAACCACAGCTACTCGATCGGCATGGTGGTCCCGTCGCTGGACTACTACTGGCCGCAGGTGATCAGCGGGGCGCGTGCCGAAGCGGAAGTCCAGAACCTCCGGATCCTGGTCCGCGGCTCCGCCTACGACGCCGCAGACAACCGGCGGCAGGTCCAGGCCCTCCTGGATACCCAAAACATCGACGGACTGATCGTGGCACCGGACATGGGCGGGGAGCACGGGCAGGAGCTGCTGCGGTGGCTTAACGCGCTGCCCATCCCGGTGGTGCTGGCCGAACGCCGCTCGCCGCCCGAGGTTCCGGCGCACCGGCTCGAGTGGGTGGCCACGGACCATGCCTTTGGCGCCGGCATGGCCGTACGGCACCTGTGGCAGGAAGGGCACCGGCGGATCGGCTGCCTGACGGACTCCTCCAGCCCCACCAGCCCGCACGTCGTCCGGGGTTGGCAGCAGGCCCTCACCGCGCTCAAGATTCCAGTCCAGGGAGCCGTCCTCGAAGACTCCGTGAAACAGGTCAACGGTGACCGGGCACAGCACTTCGACCAGGTGCTGGCACTCTGCTCCGCAACCGGTACCACCGCCATCTTGGTGCATTCGGACACCCAGGCGGTCGCATTCGTCCAGCACTGCGTGGACCGTGGACTTGCCGTGCCGGGGGACATCGCTGTGGTGGGATATGACGACGAGGTGGCCTACCTCGGCGAACCCGCCATTTCAGCCGTCCGCCCGCCCAAGCAGTACGTGGGCAAGGTGGCGGTCCAGCTCGTGGCCGCCCGGCTCGCCGAGGGCCGGATGCGGCCCGTGCACCGGGTGGAACTGAATCCCGACCTGATCCTGCGTGATTCATCGGTGGGGGCGCCGCGCGCTGCCACGGGTGCGCTGCTGGACTCGCCGTAATCACGATGCCGCTCCGCGGGCCGCCCACTGCCCGGCCCGCGGGCAACACACACCCCTAGGAATCCATGCCTGTCCCTGCACGTCCCCTCGCCCTTGTCCTTCCCCCGCTGGACCGGGACTTGTCGCCCTACACCGGCCTCACCCGTGAGCACTGGTGCGCCTACGCGGACCACCTGCTGCGCTCGGCGCACAGATTCGCCACCGACGACCACGCCAACCTGTTCCTGCCGGGCGCCACCAGCGCCTACGGTCGCCGAAGCGACTCGCTCGAAGCCTTCGCCCGCACATTCCTGCTCGCCTCCTTCCGGATCGCCGGAGACCCGGAGGGCACCCGCTGGCTCGCGGACTGGTACGCGAAAGGGCTCGACGCCGGCACCGACCCCGCCAACCCCGACCGCTGGCCCACGCCGGGCGAACTGGACCAGGCCAAGGTGGAAGCCGCATCGCTGGCCGTTGGACTGGCCCTGACCCGCGACGTCCTCTGGGACACGTTGCCCCGCCGGGTGCAGGAACAACTGATCGCCTGGTTCGAGACGGTGATTGGTGAAACCTACCCACCAATCAACTGGGTGTGGTTCCAGATCATGGTGGAGATCTTCCTCGCCGGCGTTGGCGGCAGGTCTTCGGATGCCGATATCGACGCCGGCCTGGCCGTCCATGACTCCCTCCACCGCGGCCACGGCTGGTTCGCCGACGGGCCGGAGCGCGCGTACGACCACTACGTGGGCTGGGCCTTCCAGGTGTATCCGCAGTTGCTGCAGCTCATGGCGCCCGGGGATCCCCGGGTGCAGGCGCGGGCGGCGCTGGACGGCGGCCGGCTGGCGGACTTCCTCGACGACGCCATCCACCTGGTGGGGGCGGACGGCGCGCCCCTGGTCCAGGGCCGCAGCCTGATCTACCGCTTTGCGGCGGCAGCCCCGTTCTGGAGCGGCCAGCTGCTGGGCCATAACCGGTTGAGCCCCGGTGTCTCGCGGCGGGCAGCGTCCGGTGTCCTGGCCTATTTCATGGGCCGTGGGGCGACGAACGACGACGGCCTGCTCACCATTGGGTTCCACGGCGAGTTCCCGGGCATGAAGCAGTCCTACTCCGGCGCAGGTTCGCCCTACTGGGCGGCCAAGGGGATGCTGGGCCTGGCCCTTCCGGCGGACCACCCGGCGTGGACCGCCGTCGAGGAGCCGTTGCCGGTGGAGACCGCAGACACCCGGCTGTTCATCCCGGCCCCGGGCTGGCAGGTGGATGGCACGGCAGCGGACGGCGTGGTCCGGGTCCGTAACCATGGAACCGACCACGCCAACCCCGGAACCCGGGTGGCTGATTCACCGCTGTACGCACGCCTGGGTTACTCCACGGCCACCTTCCCGGACCTGGCGTCCGAGTCCTTGGACAACGCGGTGGTGTTCGCCGATGCCGGCGGGCGGCTGACGCACCGCACCGGGTTTGATTTCCTGGGCCAATTCGGCGCCGGCGGGGTGCAGGTGGGCGCCTCCCGTGCGGCCACGCACTGGATCGCGATCGATCCCGACGGCGGTCCGGACCACGGCAGCGGAGCTGCCGGGGTTGCCACGCCCGGTCCGGAAGTGACGGTTGTTTCGGTGACGCGCGGCGCCGTCGAGCTTCGCCTGGTGCGTGTGCGCGGGGCGTCCGGGGCGGCCGCGCGGCTGCGGATCGGCGGGTGGCCGGTCCCCGCCGGGTCCACGCTCAGCAGTGTGGTCCGTCCCGTGGGCTGGGGGCAGGACCTTGACGACGCCGGCACGTGGCAGTCGGAGGCGCCGCACCCGGTGGGGGAGCAGGTGGCCATTCCGTGGGCCGGCACCGCCGGTCCGGCGGCTGACGGAGATTACGCGGCCGTCGTCGGACTCGGCGGGAACGGACTCACCACCGAACTGGACGCCGCCGGCTTCCGCGGGGACGGCCTGTTCGTGTTTGCCGACGGCACTGCCGTGGACCCCGCCGCCGTGTGGGCTCAGCTCCGGCCGTAGGTCCGGCACCTTCCGCACGGGCCCACTGCACCTCAGGACGTTGCGGCGCCCTCGGCCGGAGGTGCCGCGGGCGGCGCAGCGGCCTCGTGCGGCGCCGCCTCCGATGGCGCCGTGGCCCCTGCCGCGGCGGGCTTGATGTTCTGGTTCACATGGAAGAAGTTGTCGGGGTCGTACTTCGCCTTCAGGTGGGCAAGCCGCGCATAGTTCGATCCGAGGGTGTCCTCGATCCGGGACTGGTCGTCGGCGTCCTGGAAGTTAAGGTAGCCGCCGGGCTCGGAGAACTCGTGCAGCGCGGACCAATATTCCCGGACCCAGGCAATGTTTCGCTCGTTTTCCGCCGGGTCGGGCCACTGCGCCGCGATGACCGGCGCAAAGTCAACGTCGCGGTACGCGAACGCGGTGGCCTCGGGCGCCACCCTCTGGACCGCCCCGTCGATCGGATAGAAGTGGTTGGCCGAGTGGACGCTGGGAATACCCGGTGCGTACTCGACGGCGGTCCGCAACGCCTCGTCGCTGAGGGTGCGGAGGAAGTCAGCCTTCCAGTAACCCTGCAGTCCCGGAACGCCGCTGAGTCCGTCGAACATGACGTTCAGCGCCGGGTACGGCATGGGTGCGAAAAAGCTGCCCAGCACCGTCCCCGCGTCAAGCATCTTCTGCCAGTGTGCCGGTCCCGCGTCAAGATCGCCCGTCCACATGCCGGCAATCACGGCCACCGGCTTCCCGTGCCATTCTTCGGGAAGGAACGGGACCGGCGGTCCCTGGTGGAATCCAAGGAAGGCCCCCATCTCGTCGGGCTCGGCGGCGATCCACTCCCGGTAGGCAGCGCCCACCGCGGCACCGGCCGATGCATCGAAGAACATGATCCCCACATGCACCATGTCCACCGGGTGCAGCCGGAATTCCATCGACGTCACCACGCCGAAGTTGCCGCTTCCGCCCCGCAGCGCCCAAAAAAGGTCCACGTTTTCCGCGTCGCTGGCCGTGACGAAGGTCCCGTCGGCAAGGACCACGTCCGCTGAAGCAAGGTTGTCGCAGCTCAGCCCATACTTCCGGGAAAGGTAGCCGATGCCCCCGCCGAGCGTGAGGCCGGCGACCCCGGTTGAACCGATAATCCCGCCGGTACTGGCCAGCCCGAACGCATGCGCAGCGTGGTTGTAGTCCGCCCACGTGGCGCCGGGCTCCACCCGGGCCAGCCGTGCCGCGGGGTCTACGCGGACGCCGCGGCGGGCCGAGAAATCAAGGACCAGGCCGCCGTCGACCGTCCCAAATCCCGGGGCACTGTGTCCGCCGCCACGCACGGCGACCTCGATCCCGAGGCCCCTGGCGAACCGGACGGCCGCCAGGACGTCCGCCACCTGCGAGACCCGCAGGACTGCTGCCGGACGGCGGCTGATCATGCCGTTGTAGACAAGGCGCGCGGCCTCATACTCGGCGTCCTCCTCTTCGATGACCTGCCCGCGGACCTGTTCGCGGAGCACGTTGAAACGTTCGCTACCCATCACAACTCCAGATATTTGTGTCGAAGACCAGGGGCAGCCGGCTCCATACAGGGCCCAGCGGGGGCCAGCATGATGATTCTTTCGGTATACGCCTGGCCTCTGGCGGGGTCAAGGGAGCGCCGGTGCCATCGGCCCGGTCCGGGCCGCAGGGGCCGTTGGACCCTGTCCTGCCCGCCAACACCCCCTCTACTGTGAAACCGAACACGTCACCGCAGCAACGCTTAAGGGGATCGAATGACCCGGATATCAGTCGTCACCGGCGCCGCCTCCGGCATTGGCAAGGCAACCAAAGAGCTGCTGGAGCAGCGGGGCGGCCGCGTCATTGGCGTGGACATCCACGGCACTGACGTGACCGCCGACCTTTCAACCCCCGCAGGGCGGACAGCGCTGGTGCAGGGAGTCCGGGACCTGGCGGAGCAGGTGGACGCCGTGTACGCGGTGGCCGGCCTGGCCACCCCCACGCCGGCTACCGTGGCGGTGAATTTCTTCGGCACCGTCGCCACCCTTGATGGCCTGCGCCCGCTCCTGGCCGGATCCCCTTCCCCGCGGGCCGTGCTGGTCTCCTCGATGGCCGCCCTGATGCCCAGCGACCCCGACCTCGTTTCCCTGCTCACGGCAGGGGACGAAGCGGCGTCGCTTGCCCGCGCCGAGGTCCTGGCCCGGGAACCGGAAACCACAGGGGGACTCATCTACGCCTCCACCAAGCTGGCGCTCTCACGCTGGGTCCGGCGGCAGGCAGCCACCCCGGAATGGGCCGGCGCAGGCATCCCGCTCAACGCCGTCGCCCCCGGCATCATTGCCACCCCCATGACGGCGGGCCTGATTGACACAGCCGAAGGCCGGGAAGCCCTGCTTGCGATGGTCCCGATGCCGTTGAACGGCATCGCCGAACCGATCGCCGTGGCCCGCCTGCTGGCCTGGCTCGGCGGCGAGGAAAATACCCACCTGTGCGGCCAAGTGGTTTACATCGACGGCGGCAGCGACGCCGTCCTGCGCGGCGACTCCGTCTGGTAACCCCGCAGCCACCCGGGCTGCACGGCCTCCCGCCTGATCCACGGCGTCGGCGCGGGACAGGCGCCCCGCCCCGGCCGTGGGGCTATGGTGGTGCCTATGCGAAGGTGCGCCGATGGCTGATGGACTGACGACGGGCGCCTTGGAGTGCCTATATACGGGAACCGTCTGGGCTGAAGGGCCCGTGTGGGTGCCCTCGACGCAGACCGTGCGCTGGAGCGACATTCCCAACAACCGCATCCTGGAATTCGACCCCGCCACCGGCGCCGTCCGCGACTACGCGCAGAACGTCGAATTCACCAATGGGCGCACGCTCGACCACGACGGCAGCGTGGTGCAGTGCAGCCACGGCCGACGCCGGGTGGAACGGGACAGGAACGGCACCGTGACCGGCCTGGTTGATTCCTTCCGGGGCCACAGGCTGAACTCGCCCAACGACGTGGTCATTGCCGGCGACGCGTCCATCTGGTTCACCGACCCGCCCTACGGCATCCTTCCCGGCACCACGGAAGGGCACGAGGGCGAGCAGGAATACGGAGGCTGCTACGTGTTCCGTCTCGATCCGGCGTCCGGAAACCTTGACGCCGTGATCCCCGACCTCGTGCACCCCAACGGGCTGGCGTTCTCCCCGGACGAGACTGTCCTGTACGTGGCGGACACCGCCGGGCCCAGCCACGGGGTGCCGCTGAGGATCGTGGCCTACGACGTTCGCGATTCCGCCTGCGGGCCCGGCCGCGTCGTGGTGGAACTCCCCGACGGGCAGGCAGCCGACGGACTCCGGGTCGATGTCGAGGGCAGGATCTGGACCTCCGCAGGCCCAGCCGTCAGGATGTACTCCGCATCTTTCGAGTTGCTGGCTTCCATCGACGTCCCGGAGACGGTTTCCAACCTGTGCTTCGGCGGCCCGGACGGCCGGGACCTCTATCTCACCGCGACCACCAGCCTGTACCGGATCCGCACCAGCACAAGCGATGCGGCCGGCCGGAACATTCCATCAACCCATCCCTGAACGTAAGGACATCCATGCAGTACAGAACCCTGGGCCACAGCGGCACTGTCGTGACCAACTACGCGCTCGGAACCATGACGTTCGGCGCGGAAGCCACTGAGGAAGATTCGCACGCCATCCTGGACAGCTACTTCGCCGCGGGCGGAAACTTCATCGACACCGCCGACGTCTACAGTTCGGGCACGTCGGAGGAGATCATTGGCCGCTGGCTGGCCCAGCGTCCCGCGCTGCGGGACACGGCGGTCATCGCCACCAAGGGACGCTTCCCCATGGGAACGGCACCGAACGACGTCGGAACCTCGCGGCGGCGCCTGACGCGCGCCCTGGACGATTCCCTCCGCAGGCTGGGGGTGGACCAGATCGACCTCTACCAGCTGCACGCGTGGGACCCCATCACGCCGCTGGAAGAGACCCTCCGCTTCCTCGACGACGCCGTGAGCCGGGGCAAGATCGCCTACTACGGTTTCTCCAACTTCCTCGGCTGGCAGCTGACCAAGGCCGTCCACACGGCGCGCAACCAGGGCTGGAGCGCGCCCGTGAGCCTGCAGCCGCAGTACAGCCTGCTGGTCCGGGACATCGAATTCGAGATTGTCCCCGCGGCCCTCGACGCAGGGATTGGCCTGCTGCCGTGGTCCCCGTTGGGCGGCGGCTGGTTGTCCGGCAAGTACAAGCGGGACCAGCGTCCGGCCGGCGCAACCCGCCTCGGTGAAAACCCCGAACGCGGCATGGAGGCGTGGAAGGCACGCAATGACAACCCCCGGACCTGGGCGGTCATTGACGCCGTCGAAAACATCGCCGCCGGCCACGGGGTAAGCCCCGCCCAGGTGGCCTTGGCCTGGCTCGCGGACCGGCCGGCCGTGACCTCGGTGATCCTGGGAGCCCGAACCACCGAACAGCTGGCCGACAACATGGCTGCTGCCGACCTGCGGCTCAGCAGTGAAGAAGTCAGCAGGCTGACCGAGGCCAGCCTGCCGCAGACGGGGGTCTACCCGTATGGGCCGATGGCGCAGGAGCAGCGAAGCCGCAAAATGGAGGGCGGCCGCTAGGAACGGCGGCGGTGCGTGGGCCTTTACGCCGGGTGCTTCAGCACATCGGGCAGTTGGTCCACGTACACCGTCTGCGGCGGGTCGTAGTAGATCACCAGCACTTCCTCGCCCACCGCGAAGCCGCTTGATTTGTCATACGGGTAGGCGTGGAACGCCATGATGCCGCCCAGGTACGGCAGCATGACCTCCCCGATGGTGCCCGGCCCGATGCGGCCGGTCACCCGCCCAATCTTTCCCGTCAGGCTCCGGTCCACCTCTTTGTGCATCGGCTGTCCCTACGCGCCCGGAGCCTTGGGCGCACGCTTATCCTCGCCGCCCTTCCGGAGCGCTGACGAGAGGGCCGGCAGATAGTCACCCACCTGGGCCAGGATCCCGCCCAGCATCTTGTTGACCCCATCGCCGCCGTTCAGGACCGTCATCTGCCCCACGTGGGAGAAGGGCTCGGCCGCTGCGGCGATGATCGCGGGCATGTTTTCGGCGAGCTGCTGCGAAATGACGGCGTCCTGGTTGGTTCCCAAAGCCTCGGCCCGGGCCTTGATGCCGTCCGCCTCTGCAAGGGCCTTGGCCTTGATTGCCGACGCTGCCGCGTCGCCCTTGGCCTTGGTGGCTGCGGCCTCGGCCTCACCGGTGACTTTGGTGGCGCCGGCGGCAGCAGCTGCGGCGTTGGCGTTGGCCTGCGCCTGAAGTTCCGTTCGGCGGGCATTGGCCGTGGCCTCAAGCTCGGTGCGCCGGGCCAGGGCCTCTGCGGCGGAGATGTCGGCGGCCTTTTGGCCCTCCGCATCGGTGCGCTTGGCGTACGCTTTCGCATCGGCAGGCTTCCGGACGGTGGTCTGCAGCTTCTGCTCTTCCCGGTCCGCCTCCAGCTTGGCAACTTCGGTCTCCTGAACCACCACCTGCTGCCGGGCCGTGGCCTCCGCCAGCGGGCCGGCCTGCGCAGCGTTGGCTTTGGCGCGTTCGGCGTTCGCCTGCGCCACTGACTGCCTGATCGCCGAGACGCTCTGCGCGTCGGCAATCAGCGCGGCAGCCTCCGCCTCCTTTTCGGCCGCCTCGCGGTTGCGGGTGGCCTCGGCAATGCGGGCCTCCATCTTCACCTGCGCGATGTGCGGCTTGGCGATGTTCTGGATGTACCCGGTGGGGTCCTGCAGGTCCTTGATCTGCAGCGAATCCACCACGAGGCCCAGCTTCTCCATTTCCACGCCGCTGGCGCTGCGGACCTGCGAACCCAGCTTGTCGCGTTCGCGGATGATTTCCTCCATGGTCATGCTGCCAATAATGGAGCGCAGGTGCCCTTCAAAAACGTTATAGACCTGGCTTTCCATTTTTGGTTGCTGGCCCAGGAAACGTCGGGCCGCATTGGCAATAAAAGGCGGGGCATCGCCGATTTTGTAAATGACAACCCCTTCCACGATCACTTGGATGCCTTGGGAAGTAACGCAGGACACTTTGAGCTCAGTCTCATTCAGCGTGAGCGAGAGGGTCCGCACCGTCTGGAGTCCGGGCAGCACCAGGGCGCCCTTGCCGGTGACGATCTTGAAGTCCATTCCGGCCCGGGTTTCGAGGGTTCCGCGGGTCAGCCCGGAAATGATCAGGGCTTCGTTGGGTTCGGCCACCTTCCACATCAGTTTTGTTGCCGTCCAAATGAATCCGATGGCGACGAGCACCGCCAGAATGGTGGCAATAAGCGGGAAGAATGCGGTGAAATCCGGCATGACCAGGTCCTTTCGATGCCGTGGAACAGGCATCACGGTAAAGCCCCAATAAATGCAGCCGTCGGGAATTCCGCCGTAGAAATAAACCTCGCCGTCGGCGCGCCCGGCCAGCTGTTGTAGACAGTCTGGTTGGGCCCCGCCCAAGAGTCCAGAGCTGGGCTGATATTTGCCTGCGGCAACAGAAAACGGGGCGGCCTGCGGGGGAGTCGGCGGCTGTCCGGTCTTGGCCGGCGAGCCTCACCGTCCGGCGGCGGCAGTGAAGGAGTCCACGACCGGCCATAGTACCTCGGGGTGCCGGATATCGCTGTGGGCGCCGGCGAAGGGGTTCTGGTCCTGGGATATCACCGCATTGGCGTCAAGGCAGTAGAACCCGCCCGCGCTGAATCCGTAGGACTCACCCGGCCGGCGCATGGGGACCGTCGTTGCGCCGGCCTGCTGGTAGCCGTCATGGCCCATCCCCTCCCAGCGGTACATGAAGTCATGGACGTCCTCGTTGTCCTGGCGCTGGAGGAAGCTTGCCGTCGGATACCAGGTCCCCACCGCGCGGTCGGCTTTGCTGAAGGTGGCGATGAACGGCCCGTCCACCCGGCCGGCACAGGATGCCAGGAGGCCCGACCGTGCGGGGTCGGTGGGCAGCGGGGACGCGAAACTGAAGTGTGAGAAGGCCCCTTGGATGAGGTAGAGCGACTTGACGGGGCTGCCAGGGCCAACAGCGGAGGCCGGCAGCCCGGCGAGCGCGTTGGCCACCAGCCGGGCCCCGAAGCTGTGCCCCATCAGGTAGATGCGCGGTTGGCCGCCGGGTCCTGCGAGGGAACCGAGGTACGGGCCCAGTCCCTGACTGCCGATGACACCGGCACGGTTCTTCATTTCGTAGTAACTGAACGCGCGCAGCACCTCACGGGCGCCTTTCCACAGCATGCCGAAGGGGTTCCCGATGTCCTGCGCACTCGACTGCGACGGGGCGGCGAGCGCGGCGGCGTGGGTCAGGAGGGGCGCTGTGGTGGCTGCCAACGCTGCCTGCAGGTTCGAGTCCTCGGATTCGGGCGGGGGCACGGGGGAGCTGACCAGCCGGAGCGCAAGGTGGTGGAAGCGTTCGAGGTCCTGCGGATCTTCCGGTTGCCGGTCCAGCAGGTCTCCGATCGCGCCGAGGTCCTGCTCGTTCCGGGGGAACGCCGGAGCCAGGTGCGCCGCCAGTGCCGCCCCCGTGGACGGGGCTGCCGGCGCGGCGGTTGCCTGGTCCTCGGGAAAGAGCAGGGACGGCCAGATGATTCCGACGGCGGCGCAGCCTTCCGCCTGTTGTCCCAGCTGGTCGGACAGATTGCCGAACATCCACTGGTAGAGGCTGCGCGCGGACTGGACATCGCTGTTCCAGCCGTGGGAGAAGACGAAAAGGTCACGGATGCCGCCGTCCGCAACGGCGGCGGCCAGGGAAGCACCGTCTGCCGGGTTTCCAGGGTCTGGGTTGCCATCGGCGGCGAAGGCCAGCTCGTAGTAGTCGAGGTCCCCGATGCGACCGGTCATGGCTGCTCCTGGCTGGTGGGTGGTCAGATCGAGTTCAGGACCCGCATCAGGTCCACCAGGCCGCTGCCTTGGAAGAACGGGTGCCGGCCCAGCGAGCTTGCATTTTGCATGAACAGGTCTTTGACCACCTCAGGCTTGCCGATGAATTCCGGCCGGGCCGAGAGGAACGCGGCGATGGCTCCTGAAACGTGCGGGGCAGCCATCGAGGTTCCGCTGTCCTCGACGTAGCAGGGCATGGGAGCGGTCGCGTCCTTGAAGCCCGGGACCTGGCTGCGGGTCTTTCCGGCTGCTGCTGACGTGATGCGCTCGCCGGGGGCTACAAGATCCGGCTTCAGGCGCCCGTCAAGGGTGGGCCCCTTGGAGGATGTATAGGACACCCCGAAGACGTGCGGCTGGTCCCGGTGCGTTGAGCCGACCGTGATGGCCTTGGCTGCGTTTCCCGGGTCGGTGATGGTGGAGAGCCGGCCGTAGAAGTCGCCGTTATCGTCCCGGGCGTCGCCACCGTTGCCTGCGCTGACCACCACCACGACGCCGGAGCCCACCAGCAGGTCGATCTCCCGGCACAGGGGGCTTTGGCCGGCTGCGAAGTCACCGGGGTACCAATCGCAGCCGAGCGAAAGGTTGACGCCGTGGATCACCATGTTGCGGCCGTAGGAGTTGACCGCCCTGACGTAGTTCAGTGCGGCGATCACGGCGCTGGACAGCGTGTGCTCCTGGTTGTTGAGGACCTTCAGGCTCACCAGCAGGGCCTCGGAAGCCAGGCCGGCCAGAGACCGGCCGGGGTCCAGTTCCCGCGGTGTCCATTCAGGCAGCCCGTCCGGGGTGGAGCGGCTCATCATGATGACTGCCGCCGGGGGAGCGGAGCCGGCGATGATCCCTGCCACGTGTGTCCCGTGTCCGACGTCGTCCACCAGGGCAGGTGCCGGGTCCTGCGGGACCAGGTCCTTGGCTGAGCGGACGGCTCCTGCGTCCTGGGGAGCCGAGCCGTCGGCATCCGGGCCGGAGACCAGAGCCGTGAAGTCGCGGTGGAGATCCGCCACCCGCGGGTCATGCAGGTTGTCCGCTTTTCCCGCGAGGACAGGAAGGAAATGCGGGTGCGTGCCGTCGATGCCCGAGTCGATGACGGCCCATACACATCCGCGGCCCGAGGCCCCGAATGTGCGCAGGGCGGCATCGGCCTGCACAGTGGCGGCCGACCTGTCGATGTGCGGACGCACAATGTAGTCGGGCCACACACGGTAGATGGTGCGCTCCGCAACCCCGTGTGCCGCATCTGCGGCCAGGAGGTCGGTGAGCTCGTCGGGCCGGAGCCGGCACTGGAGGTACAGGGTTGAGACCTGCAGCGGCGGGGCAGGCGGATCCGCAACCGATGAAAAGGTGTCGTTGAAGAGCGTGGCGAACCGGGCCCCCGCGGATGTGGCCAACGTCCCGTGCCCCACCTGCAGTTCCACCAGGACGGCCTGCCGCTGGTTGACGTCGGTGTGGACCAGAAGGTCGTGTCCGCGCTGCTCTGAATTGTTGCGGGGCCTCAGCAGTGAGCTCACCAAACGCGTCATGCCATTCTCCGGTCTCACTGAAGTGCTGCCACCAATTATGGGCAGCGGCCCCGGCATGTCAATAAGGCGCGGGCCGCCCTACCATGAGGTGTGGGCTCGAAAAACCGCATCGTGAGGCGGGCGGCGCTCGCGGTGGCCCTCTCCGTCTCCGGCTGCACCTACACGGACGACCCCCTTCCGCCCGGTACCTTTCCCCCTGCCTTGGAGCCTATGGTGCAGCAGATCCAGCTGTTCCTGAACCAAGGCGCCGTCTCGGCCGTTGTCCAGGTCCGGTGGCCGGGCGGCGAATGGTCACAGGCCTTTGGCGTGCGCGACCTCGACTCCCTGGACCCGGCGCAGCCCACGGACAGGGTGGAGATAGCAGGCGTCACCCAAGCGATGACCGCCGTCGCGGTGCTTCGGCTCGTCGATGACCATCTCATCGGCCTTGATGACCCTGTTATCGACGCCGTCCCTGAACTCGCGGGCCTGCTGCGGCCGCCCGGACCGCTCACTGTGCGCCAGTTGCTGAGTCACACTTCCGGGATGCCGGACGCCGCCACGGCACTGCCCCATGACGTGGACTTCCGCCCGGCACTGTCGCAGGCCCTGGACCTCGAGCAGCAGGTGCAGGCCGCCGGGACGCTGCCTTGGCGGGCCTCCGACGTCGGACTGTTCACATACTCCACCACCGACTACGTGGTCCTGGGCCTCGTGGTGGAAGCCTTGCGCCATAAGCCATTCGCGCAGGTCATGCTGGAACAGGTGTTCTCCCCGTTGGGGCTGAAGGACAGCACCCTGGACCGGCCGGACGCGCGGGCACCAAACATCCTCCATGGCTACGTCACCCTTCACGGCGAGCGTATCGACACCACCGACGACGCGTCCGTCGCCGGCTCCCCGGCATCCGGTGTGGTGTCAACGGTGGCGGACCTGAACCTTTTTATGGCCGCACTCCTCCAAGGCCGGGCCGTTTCCCCGTCCTCGCTGCGGGAGATGAAGACCAGCCCCGGCTTTGGCCGCTTCGGGCTGGGATTGTGGCGCTTCGCGGATCAGTGTTCACCGGCCATGCGGCAGGAAGGCAAGGGCTCGTTCCGGGACTTCCAGACCGTTGCCGTCAGCAGCGACGACGGGCGCTACCAAGCCGCAATGACGGTCACGGCGCCGCCCATGCCCGGCGAGGTTGAAGACCCCGCCAGCACCGGCCGCCGGGACCTCCTCAACGGCCAGATCGAGTCCACCCTCAACGAGGCGCTGGACAGGCTCTGCCAGCCTGCCCGCTGAGCACAAACGCGCCGGTCAGCCGCGCCTAAGGCCGCACCCGGGGCCTGTCCGGATGGTCCCCGCGGATCTACACTGAAGCATCCCGCGACACGTTGCGGCCGGGGAAAGCTGGCGTGGGAACAGAGGATCAACTACATAGCTGGAAGGGCGGACCATGGGCAACGCGTCGCAGGGAGCTAACCGGGCAGTTTCGGAAGCGGCATCGGCCAGCCGCAGCCCGGCGTTACGCATTCTGGCCCGTGCCGGCTTCGTGTTCATCGGCCTGGTCCACGTGTTGATCGGCGTGATCGCCCTGCAGCTGGACAGGGGCCAGGGCGGGGAAGCGGACCAGTCAGGGGCGATCGGATCCCTTGCCTCAAAACCCGGCGGCGGAATCCTCCTGTGGGCAGGGGCGGTTGCCTGCGCGGCCCTCGCTCTGTGGATGGTCGGCGAAGCCGTGTTTGGTGCGCGTTCCGAAAGTGATTCGAAGAAGAAGCTGAAAGAGGCAGGATCCGCTGCCGGAAAGGCCGTGGTGTTCGGTTTCCTGGCCTTCACGTTCGCCGTGTTCGCGACGGGCGGTTCCAAGAGTTCCAGCCAGTCGGCCAGTGACTTCACGGCCAAGCTCATGGCTGCGCCCGCTGGAGTGGTGCTGCTGGTCGTTGTCGGCTTGGCGATCGTTGCCGCCGGCGTTTACTACGCGTACCGGGGCTTCACCCGAAAGTTCATGGAAGACCTGCAGGATCCCGGAAACGCCCGCACCGCTGTCGAGTGGCTCGGCACCGTGGGCTACATCGCCAAAGGAGTGGTCCTCGCCGTCGTTGGTGTCCTGATTATCGTGGCGGCTGCGACTGCCGATCCGTCCAAGTCTTCGGGACTGGATGGCGGCCTGAAGGCACTGGGTTCACAGCCCTACGGCGTGTTCCTGCTCGCGGCCATCGCCGCCGGCCTCATCTGCTACGGCGTGTACTCCATGGCGCGGGCCCGGTACGGCAAGTTCTAGGGAGCGGTCTTGTCAGCCGATGGGCCACCAGTCCGGAAGCAGTTGCCACAGGTCCGCCAGGAATTCCTCCGCCGGCCGGGGCTGATCCTCCAGGAGGCGTGACTCCAGTGCCCCCACCACGCCGTAGGCAATGAACCGCGCCACCATGGGCGGCGGGACGTCGCGGCCACCCGGTGCCGGAACGGCGATGGCCCGGCGTTCGATCAGCAGGCGGACCGAACCTTCGAAATGGGCGCCGAGCATGCCGTGCAACCCCGCAGTTCCCGGCTCGGCGGCCAGGCCGTGGCGGTAGATCCGGCGGTGCGCATCCACGTGGCGGACCACCCCGGCGGTTACGGCTGCGACGGCGTGGCCAATGTCGCCGCCGGACACGGAGAGGTGCTCGTCCCGCAGGGCATCCAGTTCGGCGGAGAGGACCTGCCGCAGCAAGGCGGCGGGGGATGCCGCGTGCTGGTAGAACGTCGACCTGTTGACCCCCGCGGCAGCGGCGACCTGCGCGGCCCCCAGTGTCCCGGCGTCGTGGTCCGCTGCCAGTGCCAGGATGGCGGCGGCGAGCCTGGCATGGCTCCTGGCCGCGCGGGGATCGCGGGCAGCCGGTACCTCCGTGCCCTGATCCGGTCCTTTTGTCATGCCGGTCACACTCCCTGGTGATCTTGGCCGCCGGCGGTGGATATACCGCCCCCGCGGGCGTAGCGTTCTAACTATCCAACATTTGTTGGATAGTTCGATCGGGCCACTGTACCTTCGGCTCACGGTTGAAAGGAAGCACCACCATTCCCAGGTCTCGGCTGGGCCGCCCTGAGGACGTGGCGGCGGCATCCTGCCCGCCGCCAGCGACGACGCCGCGTTCATGACCGGGTCCGAACTCGTGCTCGACGGCGGCTACACCGCCCGCTGAAGCAGAAACCCACAACAATGCAACAGAAAGAAGAGGGCAGCAGCATGCGCGCCATAGTGTTCAACGAATGGAAGCAGTTTCCCGAGCTTCAGGAAGTGGCCCGGCCCGTTCCCGGGCCCGGCGAAGTCCTGCTCAAGGTGGCCGGCGCGGGTGCCTGCCACTCGGATGTGAGCATCTTCGAGGATTTCACGGCTGAGGTGCCCGGAAACATGTCGAAAGGTTTCATCCTGGGCCACGAGAACTCCGGGTGGGTTGAAGCGCTCGGCCCCGGCGTCGACGGCATCAACGTCGGCGACGCCTACCTGGTGTACGGGCCCATCGGCTGCGGGCACTGCAAGGCATGCTCCCGCGGCCAGGACACCTACTGCGAGAATGCGGCGACCAACCCCTACCTGGGTATCGGACTTGGACGGGACGGCGGCATGGCCGAATACGTCACCGTCCCGGTGCGCAACCTCATTCCGCTCGGTGCGGCGGATCCGATTGCCGCGGCACCGCTGGCCGACGCCGCCCTGACGCCCTACCACGCCATCAAGACTGCCCTTCCGCACCTGAACGGCGGAGGCCGCTTCGCGCTGGTGGTGGGACTCGGCGGGCTGGGACAGATCGCAGTCCAGATCCTCACGGCACTCACGGGCGCCACCATCATTGCCACCGACATGAAGCCGGAGGCCATGGCCAAGGCTGAAGCGGCAGGGGCCGTCACCGTGCCCGGCGGCCCGGACCAGGTGGCCAAAATCCGTGAGCTTACCGGCGGCCGGGGCGTGGACGCGGCCTTCGACTTCGTGGGCGTCACCCCCACCATCGCCACCGCCACCGGGTCCATGGCCCAGGGCGGACGGCTGACCGTGGTGGGCATCGCCGGCGGAGTCCACGAATGGACGTTCTTCAACACGCCCTACGAATCCACCATCACCAACACGTACTGGGGCACCATCGAGGAGCTCCACGAGGTGGTGGACATGTACCGGGCGGGCCAGATCGTACCGGAGATCGAGACCTTCTCCCTTGACGACGGCCTGGACGCCTACCGCCGGCTGGCGGAGGGGAAGCTGAGCGCCCGCGCGGTGGTTGTCCCGCACCAGGGCTGACCACCCGGGGCCGGTCCCGGGCGGCCACTCCAGGCCTGCCGGACGGGTCCGGCCGCCCGGCAGGCAACCGATGCAGAAGGTGTGAATTGGCTGTGGAGTTGCTGTGCGATCTGTCGCATTGGCCCCGCCGGCACTACAGTATCCTCACTGAATGCCTACGATGGGACACGGACAAACGACAATAACGTGGCGGCCGGCGACTTAGCCGCCGCCGGATTCCAGGCAGGAGGCGGCACCCATGCAACACACCGTGCCGCTGCGCGGGCACCCGGCCAGGCTCGTTGCTGCCGGCACGTTCGGCGTCCTGCTGGCCGTTACGTCAGGCAGCGCGGCGCAAACCCAGCCGCCGGCCACGGGGGAGGCCCCGGTCCGGGTGGTAGTGGTGGGGGACTCGCTCAGCACCGGCCACGGCACCTCGCCGCAGGAAGCCTGGCCGGCCCTGATGCGCAACGACCCCGTAGGCGCCGGCCTGGAAGTGGTCAACGCAGCAGAAGACGGCAGTGGATACGTCAGCCCCGGCGATTTTGACGGCACGTTTGGCACCCAGGTTGAGGAGCTCGTCAACGCCAAAACGGGGATTGTGGTGTTCTTCGGCTCGGAAAACGACCTCGGCTACGCGTCCGATGAAATTGGCGACGCCGCGCTGGCGGCGATGGACCGGGCCGAGACGCTCGCCCCGGAAGCGAAAATCATTGTGGTGGGACCGCCGTCGTACTCCCCGGACCCGGACCCCGGGCTCCTGGAGATCAGCAGCCAGCTCAAGGCCGCCGCGGCCCGGGCCGGAGGCGAATTCGTGGACCCCATCGCCGAGGGCTGGATCAGCGGCGACTTCGATGACTTGATCGGCCCCGACGGCGACCACCCCACCGTGGCCGGACAGCACTACCTCCTGGAACACATCGGCGCCTACCTTGAGCAGGCGGCGCCGGCTGCCGCGGCGGCCGTGCAAGGACGCCCCGAACCCCAGTGATACGCCGGCTCCTGCCGGCGGCCGGCATGTCGGTCCAGGAATCTGGAGGAATCTATCGATTACCTTCAGGGCGGGGATTACGGTAGAGGAGTGACTGACCGCCCCGAAATCTACACCGTTGGTGAACTCCGAGCAGCGGGCCATGTCCTCAAGGATCTGAGGCACGAAATCCGCGACAATCTCCTCGCCGCCCTGGCAGCAGGTCGTGACCCGTGGCCTGGCCTCTATGGGTTCAGCCGGACCGTCCTGCCCCAGCTTGAGCGAGCCCTGATCGCCGGCCATGACCTCGTGCTGCTGGGAGAACGCGGACAGGGCAAAACCCGCCTGCTCCGCACCTTGGCCGGGTTGCTGGACGAATGGTCCCCGGTGATTGAGGACTCGGAACTGAACGAACACCCCTATCAGCCGATCACCGAACAGTCCCTGGCCCGCGTCCGGGCCGAGGGGGACCGGTTGAGGATCGGCTGGCGGCACCGTTCCGAACGGTACGTCGAGAAGCTCGCAACGCCGGACACGTCCGTGGCGGATCTCGTCGGCGACGTCGACCCCATGCGCGTGGCCGAGGGCCGAAGGCTCGGGGATCCGGAGACCATCCACTACGGGCTTATTCCGCGCTCCAACCGCGGCATCATCGCCATCAACGAGCTCCCGGACCTGGCCGAACGCATCCAGGTGTCCATGCTGAACGTGATGGAGGAACGTGACATCCAGATCCGCGGGTACGTACTGCGGCTGCCCCTCGACGTGCTTGTTGTGGCCTCCGCCAACCCGGAGGACTACACCAACCGCGGCCGGATCATCACCCCGCTGAAGGACCGCTTCGGTGCCGAGATCAGGACCCACTACCCGATCGAACTCGAGGACGAGGTCTCCGTCATCCGGCAGGAGGGCCGGCTGGTGGCTGACGTCCCGCCCTTCATCCTGGAGATCCTTGCCCGCTACACCCGGGCGCTGCGCGAGTCCCCGGCCATCAACCAGGCCTCCGGAGTTTCGGCCAGGTTCGCGATCGCCGGTGCCGAAACCGTGGCCGCGGCGGCGCTCCGCCGGGCCCGGCTCCGCGGGGAGGACCACGCCGTGGCCCGGATCATCGACCTCGAACCTGCCGTGGAAGTCCTGACCGGCAAGATCGAGTTCGAATCGGGTGAGGAAGGCCGCGAACAAGGCATCCTCGACCACCTCCTCCGCACCGCCACCGCAGAGGCCGTCAGGGCCCACTTCCAAGGCCTCGATATGGGACCGCTCGTATCGGCCCTGGACGGCCACCGAACCGTCACCACCGGGGAGCAAGTCACGGCACAGGAGTTCCTCGCTAACCTCCCGTCCCTCAACGGCTCCGGTCTCTACGACGAAATCGGCCGCCGCCTGGGTGCGACGAACGACGGGCAGCGGGCTGCCGCCGTCGAACTGGCCTTGGAAGGGCTCTACCTGGGCCGGCGGATCTCCAAGGAGTCCGACGACGAGGAAACCATCTACGGCTAGGCGCAGGAGGCAGCATGGCCATCCACAAAAGGTCCGCCAGGTACGGCCGGTACACCGGCGGCCCGGACCCCCTGGCTCCGCCGGTGGACCTGGCGGAAGTGCTCGACGCCGTCGCCGAGGACGTGATGGCAGGCTATTCGCCGCGGCATGCCCTGCAAGAGTTCCTGCGGCGAGGTGTACGGAACCGCGAAGGCCTGGACGACCTTGCCCGCCGCGTGCAGGAGCGGCGGCGGGACCTGCTCAGCAGGCACCGGCTGGACGGCACGCTGGAGGAAGTCAGGAAGCTCCTGGATACTGCCGTGCTGGAGGAACGCAAGCAGTTGGCCCGGGACGCCATGATGGACAACACCGAACGCGACTTCCGCGAGATGCAGCTCCAGAACCTGCCGGCCTCCACCGCCGCAGCGGTCAACGAGCTCGCCTCCTACGACTGGCAGTCCGGAACCGCCAAGGAAGCGTACGACCGGATCAAGGACCTGCTGGGTCGGGAGGTCCTGGAACAGCGGTTTGCCGGAATGAAAGAGGCGCTGGAGAGCGCCACCGATGAGGACCGCGAGGCCGTCAATGCCATGCTCCGGGACCTCAACGGGCTGCTGGCGAAGCACCGCCGCGGCGAAGACACCGAGGCCGATTTCCAGGAGTTCATGGCCAAGCACGGCCAGTTCTTCCCGGAAGACCCGCAATCAGTGGAAGAGCTCGTGGATGCCCTGGCGCAACGTGCCGCCGCCGCCCAGCGGCTCCTGCAGTCCATGTCCGCCGAACAGCGCGCGGAATTGATGCAGTTGTCCGCCCAGGCATTCGGCTCGCCGGAACTGATGGCCCAGCTCAGCGAGCTCGACGCCTCCTTGCAGGCACTGCGCCCAGGGGAGGACTGGAGCGGCTCGGAACGGTTCGAGGGGCAGGAAGGACTCGGCCTGGGCGACGGAACCGGCGTCCTGCAGGACATCGCGGAACTTGATGAGCTCTCCGAACAGCTGTCCCAGTCCTACAACGGATCCCGGCTCGATGACCTTGACCTCGACGCGCTGGCCCGTCAACTTGGTGAGGGTGCGGCCGTCAGCGCCCGCACTCTTGCCGAAATCGAGCGGGCCATGCAGGAGGGCGGCTACCTGCGCCGCGGCGCCGACGGCGACCTCCGGCTCTCGCCGCAGGCCATGCGCCGGCTCGGCAAGTCGCTGCTGCGCGACACCGCCAAACAGCTGTCCGGGCGGCAGGGGAACAGGGATACCCGGACGGCAGGGGCCGCCGGTGAACAGTCCGGCTCCAGCCGCCAGTGGGAGTTCGGCGACGCCGAGCCGTGGGACGTGACGCGCACCTTGACCAACGCCATCCGCCGCACCATGGCCGACGGCGGCGATCCGGCGCGCGGACTCCGCCTCGCCGTCGGGGACATCGAGGTAACCGAAACCGAGGCCCGGACCCAGGCCGCCGTCGCGTTGCTGGTGGACGTCTCCTTTTCCATGGCCGCGGAGGGGCGGTGGGTCCCGATGAAGCGCACGGCGCTGGCCCTGCACCACTTGGTGTCCACCCGGTTCCGCGGTGACCGGCTGCAGCTGGTGACCTTCGGCCGTTACGCCCAGTCCATGGACATTGCGGAACTGACGGCCCTGCCGGCCCTGCGGGAACAGGGCACCAACCTCCACCACGGGCTGCTGCTGGCCGGCCGCTTCTTCCGCCGGCACCCCTCCATGCAGCCTGTTCTCCTGGTGGTGACGGACGGGGAACCGACCGCCCACCTGTTGCCGGACGGAGACTCCTGGTTCAACTGGCCGCCGGACGCGGAAACCATCCGGGCCACCGTTGCCGAGCTGGACCGGTTGGGAAGGGCTGGGACGCAGACCACGTTTTTCCGGCTTGGGAACGATCCCGGGCTGGAGCGCTTCATCCAGCGCCTGGCACGCCGGGTGGACGGCCGCGTGGTGGCCCCTGACGTCGGCGACCTGGGCGCAGCCGTGGTGGGGGAATACCTCCGGGCGCACGTCCGCAGCGCCTACGCCGACGGCGACTGGTTCTGACCGGGCCGGGCGCTCCGCAGCGTCCCGGCCCGGGCTGCGGCTTCCGTTCAGGCGGCCGGCTCAGGCTGCCGCGTCGATGCCGGCGGCTTCCCTCCTGGCGGCTTCGGCAGCGTTGAGGCGCTCCCGCTGGGGGACCACCACATACTTGGGGTCGCGCGTCGACGCTTTTCCGGCCTCGAAGACACCGAACCGCAGCAGGGCCGACCCCGCAGCCACGGCGAGGCCACCCACGACGCTGACGGTGCGCGACCGGTGACCGCCGAGGGCCAGCCCCACGGCGCCGCCGATGCTGAAGGCCTTGGACAGGCGCATCAACGTACCGCCCCGGCCCTCCCGCAGTGTCTCCGTGCTCAGGTGGCCGCTGCGTTCCATCCGCAGGCTCGCCACCGTTTCCAGCAGCGCACCCGCCACTGCCATGCGCCGCGCAGGACCGGCCTCCGGGACGGGCGCCAGGGCGGCTGCGATGCCGCCGCCGGCAGCGGCGGCCGAACCGGCAAACACGAACGGCAGGATTTCGTGGGCGTCATGCCAGGTGGGAACCGCGGTGTCGGCCAGCAGCACCGCCGTGTACGTGGCCACCGCGGAACCGCTGACAGCTGCGCCGAGGCCGCAGGCCCGCCCGGCCGCCGGGAACAGTCCCGTGATGTTGGCGGCCGCACTCGCGCCGGCGAGCGGGCCGTACACGGAAAGGATCCACGAACCCATGCTCATGGGCGAGGTGGGTTTGGCCACCCGCAGCATGTTGAGGAACCGTTCCGGCCGGCCCAGGTCATGCACCAGCGCCGCTGCGGACACCGAGATCGCGGTCAGCGCCGTGAGCTTGGCCCGGCGTTCCAATGCGGGCCGCCCCGAGTACTGCGCGCCGGCCGCCAGCATGGAGGAGGCCGCAGCCACGCCGCCGGCAAAAATGTACCCCGCGATGTCCGCCGCCTCCCAGGTGGGTTCCTTGAGAATGGGCCGGCCATAGTATGAGGTGAATTCCTCACGCTCCCGGCGGCGGCTCACTTCCTGGCTCCCCAGAAGACGACGGCGGCCCCCGCCAGGAGCCCGGCAGCAGCACCCGCGGCCCGCCGCCACATGGCAGGCAGGTCCCTGGTGGTCACTACCGGGTCCGGCGGCAGCCCGTAGGTTTCGGGTTCATCCAGCAGCAGGAAGAAGGCCCCGTCACCGCCCACCCCGCCGTCGGGATCCCTGCCGTAGAGCCTGGCCTCGTCCACGCCCCGCTCGTGGAGCTCCGCGACCCGGGCGTCGGCCCGTTCCCGGAGCTCATCAAGCTCACCGTACTGGATGGACTGGGTGGGGCATGCCTTGGCGCAGGCCGGCTCTTCGCCGACACCCAGGCGGTCGTAGCACATGGTGCACTTGAAGGCGCGGCCGTCGTCGGGCCGCTGGTCGATCACGCCGTACGGACACGCCGAAACGCAGTACCCGCAGCCATTGCAGATGTCCTGCTGGACCACCACCGTGCCATGCTCGGTACGGAACAACGCCCCGGTGGGGCACACATCCAGGCAGGCGGCGTTGGTGCAATGCTTGCAGACATCCGAGGACATCAGCCACTTGATGCCCTCGGTTCCGCCAGCCGCCGGAGCCGGAACCTTCTTCTCGATGAAGGCCACGTGCCGCCAGGTGTCCGCGCTGAGCCGGGAAGTGTTGTCAAAGGACTCACCGGTGAGTTGTAACGGCCTCTCCGCAGGCAGCGAGTTCCACTCCTTGCAGGCCACCTCACAAGCCTTGCAGCCGATACAGAGGCTGGTGTCCGTGAAGAAGCCCTTGCGTGCTTCACCGGGTGCTCCGATGGCGGGCATTCCCAACTGCGTGACGCTCATGCCTTGATTCCTTCCTGGCCGGTGTGCTCATCAATGCCTGCCCGCTGACGGTATTCCGCCACCAGGGATGGCAAGGCCGGCCCTTGCGGCCTCCGCCCGGGACGGATGTCCACTGTCAATGCCTTGACCTCCTGGATGTGGACGTTCGGGTCCATGGCGATGGAGGAGAGCTCGTTCATCGCATCGCCGCGGCTGAGTCCGTTGGGGCCCCAGTGGTAGGGCATCCCGATCTGGTGCACGGTGCGGCCCTGCACGGTGAGCGGTTTCATCCGGCCGGTCACCAGGACCCTGGCCTCGATGGCTCCGCGGGCCGAGACCAGGGTGGCCCAGCCGTTGTTGGTGAGCCCCCGCTCGGCCGCCAGTTCCGGTGACACTTCGCAGAACGACTCCGGCTGCAGCTCGGCAAGGTAGGGCAGCCAACGGGTCATGGCCCCGGCGGTGAAGTGCTCCGTGAGCCGGTAGGTGGTCAGCACGAACGGGTACACCTCCGCCCCCGGTTCGCGGCCACTGGGTTGGTACCGGTTGCCGTCATGTTTGAGGAGCTTCCGGACCGGGTTCCGGTTCTGCCCGTAGAGGGCATTGTCGAAGGGGGATTCCTGCGGCTCATAGTGTGTGGGGAGCGGCCCGTCGGTCAGGCCGGCGGGGGTGAAGAGCCAGCCTTTTCCGTCGGACTGCATGATGAACGGGTCGATGCCGGAGAGGGCGTCGGTGCCCGTGGCGTCCTCGGCGGGACGGTAGGACGGTGGTTTGGCGGGCTCGCAGTCGGGGACGTCGTCGCCGGTCCATGTCCCGGCGTCCGCGTCCCACCAGATGAGCTTTTTCCGCTCGCTCCACGGCCGTCCCTCCGGATCGGCGGAGGCCCGGTTGTACAGTTCCCTCCGGTTGGCCGGCCATGCCCAGCCCCACTCGCGGCTGGAAATATCCTGCTCGGTGTGGGGTTTCCGCCGGGCCGCCTGGTTGACGCCGTCGGCGCGGCAGCCGCAGTAGATCCAGCAGCCGCATGAGGTGGAGCCGTCGTCCTTGAGCTGGGTGTAGGCGGAGAGCGGGTTGCCGTCGGGGCCGCGGCCGTTGATCTCGGCGAAAACGGCGTCCGCGTCCGGTTCATCCTGGGTGCCGACGGTGGGGTAGTCCCACGTCAGGTCCAGGATGGGACGGTCGACGTCGTCGCGCGAGTCCGCGAGCAGCTTCCGGATGCGGTTGCCAAGGTGCCAGATGAACCAGAGGTCGCTGCGGCGCTCGGCGCCAGGCTCCACGGCCTGCTCGCGCCACTGGACAAGGCGGTTGGTGTTGGTGAAGCTGCCGGCCTTTTCCGTGTGGGCTGCGGCCGGAAAGAAGAAGACTTCCGTGCCGATGTCCTCCGTGCGCATCTGGCCGGTGGCGATTTCCGGGCCGTCCTTCCACCAGGTGGCGCTTTCGATCAGGGAGAAATCGCGGACCACGAGCCAGTCGAGGTTGGCCATCCCGGCACGTTGCAGGTGGGTGTTGGCGGATCCGACGGCGGGGTTTTCGCCCATGAGGAAGTAGCCCTTGCAGATTCCTTCCAGCTGCGCCATGACGGTGTCGTAGGTGCTGTGGCTGCCGGTGATCCGGGGAAGGTAGTCGAAGCAGTAGTCGTTGCTTGCCGTGGCGGCGTCCCCCCACCAGGCCTTGAGCAGGCTCACGGTGTAGGCGGACATGTTGGCCCAGAAGCCCTGCTTGGCGGAGTCCGCCTCCACGTAGCCGGCCAAGTCCAGGTGCTGCTTGGCGTGCGGCATGGGCAGGTAGCCGGGCAGCAGGTCGAAGAGGGTGGGGATGTCGCTGGAGCCCTGGATGCTGGCATGCCCGCGGAGGGCCATTATCCCGCCACCGGGCCGGCCGATGTTGCCCAGCAGGAGCTGCAAAACCGATGCGGCCCGGATGTACTGCGTCCCTGTGGTGTGCTGCGTCCAGCCCACGGCGTAGGCGAAGGCCGTGGTCCGGTCCCGGCCCGAGTTGCTGGTGAGCGCCTCGGCCACCTCCTCGAACAAGGCCTGCGGTACCCCGCACACCTCTTCCACCATCTCCGGGGTGTACCGCGAGTAGTGCCGGCGCAGGACCTGGAACACGCAGCGCGGATCCTGCAAGGTCTCGTCGCGGTGCCACTTCCCGGCCACGCCGGGCCCGCCGGAACCATGGGACTGGGCGTGCGAGGATTCACCCAGCCTGCTGCCTTCCTGCTCGTCCGCGTCCCGTTCACCGGAGGACGCAGCCGCGAAGCCTCCCTCGTACTGCCAGCTTTCGGTTTCATAGGAGGAATCGTCCGGGTTGAATCCGGAGAAGAGGCCGTCGAGGTCTTCGGTATCGCGAAAATCCTTGCCGAGGATGGTAGCGGCGTTGGTGTAGTTGACGACGTAGTCGTGGAAGTACGCATCGTGGCCAATGACCCAGTTGACCAGGCCGCCCAGGAAGGCGATGTCCGTCCCGGCGCGGATTGGAACAAACGTATCGGCCATGGCGCTGGTGCGGGAGAACCGGGGATCCACGTGGATGATTTTTGCCCCTCGTTCCTTCGCTTCCATGACCCATTGGAATCCGACGGGGTGTGCTTCGGCGAAGTTTGATCCCTGGATCAGGATGCAGTCGGCGCGTTGGAGGTCCTGGAGATAGGTGGTGGAGCCGCCCCGGCCGAAGCTCGTGCCAAGGCCGGCCACCGTGGAGCTGTGGCAGACCCGCGCCTGGTTCTCCACCTGGACGATCCCCAGGGAGGTGAACAGCTTCTTGATCAGGTAGTTTTCTTCGTTGTCCAGGGTGGCGCCGCCCAAGCTGGCGATTCCCATGCTGCGGCGGGTGCGGAGGCCCCCGGATTCCCATTCCCAGGTCTTCCGGCGGGTGTCCACCACGCGTTGGGCCACCATGTCCATGGCTGTTTCAAGGTCGAGCCGCTCCCAGTCAGTACCGTGGGGCCGGCGGTAGAGAACGTACTTTTCGCGGGACTCACCGGTGGTCAGCTGCAGCGAGGCCGAGCCTTTGGGGCACAACCGTCCCCGGCTGATCGGGGAGTCCGGGTCGCCCTCGATCTGGATGACCGTCCCGTCTTTGACGTAGACCCGCTGGGCGCATCCCACAGCGCAGTAGGGGCACACCGAAGGGACCACGTGGTCTGCGGTGGCGATCCGGGGCGTGAGGTTTTCGGTGGCGGATGATTTCACGGCATGATGCCTGCCCGTGGGATCGTTCTCGAGCAGTTGGCGCAGCACTGGCCATTGCAGCGGATTCACCATGGGGCACCCCTTTGGTCGTCGAATCGACATGCCTGTGGCACGGGTCACATGCACGTGGGGAAAATGCTAACAGGGGCTTAGCATTTCTGCACCGGCTTGTGGAAGCGAAATCGCGCCCGCAGATGAGCGTAGGCACGGGCCAGCGTCGGTGCGATACTGCGTTCATGAAGATATCCGCCTGGTGGCCGCTGGTAGGCGACGAAACACGCACGTGGCTCATTGAGCACAACGGCGAGCCCTTGGCGCCCCTTGTCATCACGGACATCATGGCCGTCACCGGCGGCTCGACCGATCCTGAATGGTGGGCTGGAGAATCAGCTGACGGTCCCCAGCTTACTGATGGGGCCGTGGATTGGATCGAAGCTGTCGCCAACGGCGAAGAGCCCACGACAGGCTGAATCCAGAGGTGGGCAGCCGCCGCGCGGTGAAGGCGTTGGCGGTGCTGTTGTCCCCGGAAGTTCCAAGGGTGAGTTCAGGTCACGGCTCCATCATGATGTCTCCAGGGAAGGGCTGGGGCTAAAAAGGTGCGGCGGTGTCGGCTCCTGGCCGCGCAGGCCAGTGGCGCCGGAACCACCGCACCGCGGAACCGAGTGCCTCGTCCAGTGGCGGTGCGTCGGGGTGCCACGCCTTCTCCCACTCCAGGCAGACGGGACCGGCGTAGCCGGCGTCCCGGAGCAGCCCGGCAAAGGCATCGACCGGGAGGGTGCCTGTGCCGACGAGGGCCGGGGTCCGGCTGGCGGGCAACCGGGCGTCCTTGACCTGGACGCTGCCCGCTCCGCCGGTGAGCCAGGGCTGCAGGGCCCGCCACGTTTCGCCGAGGGTCTCACCCACCCGCCACGGATGCATGAGGTCCCAGACGGCGCCTGCGGGCCCATCCACCATGTCCAGGATGGCGGCGATGTCGCTGCCGCGGGGGTGCGAATCGTGCGTTTCAAGCGCCGGGTACGTTCCCAGGTCCCGGGCCAAGCGCGCGACGGCGGTCAGCCGGCCGGCTGCCAGGGCGTTGGCTTCCTGCCTGGCTTGGATGGTTTCGGGAACACTGTCGTATCCGCAGGGGCGGGCAGGGGCTCCCGGGAATACCCTGACGGCCGGTGCGCCGAGATCATGGGCGAGGATCAATGCCGCTTCGAGTGCTCCCACCACCAGCACATCGTCAGCCGGTTCAGCGATCCTGATGTAGCTGGCCACTCCGGTGACCGCCAGGCCTGCCCCCTCGATCCGGGACCGGAGTTCGGAGCGTTCGCGCCGGGTCATGGCCGGGGCGGCGATTTCGCCGCGGCCAAGCCGCAGCTCCACTCCCCGTGCACCGTGCGCCACCAACCAGGACAGGACCGTGTCCAGGCTTTCGCCGGGCGCCCCCAGTGTTGACACCGTCAGTGTTGGTTCGAGCTCCGCTGGGTGGTGCATTCGTCGTCCTGGCCGTTCGCCGTCGCTAATAACGTTTCAACACTGGCGCACGGGGTGCGGCGGGGTCAACGGCCGGCGCCGGTTCGATCACACTCGGTCACCGGGCCCGGATGGTCCGGGCGCCCGGCATCAATGCAGGACCACCACGTCTGTCGCATAGACCTGGGACGAGGTCATGCTGCCGCGGAACCAGCAGACAGCGTGGGTGGAGGGATCCCCGGGCGGCACCATAGGCCGGAGATTGTCCACTGCGGAGCCTTCTGTGATCGCTTCCCAGCCAAAGGTGGCGCCGCCGTCCCGCGTCCTGCCCCGGTAGATCTCGTGGTGGCCGGTGGCCTGCCCGGTCCGCGGGTCGATGGGAGTGGAGATGTACACCTGGTTGAGGTCATGCGGGTCCACCGCGCCCAGGCCCGTATAGTCCTGCTCGTGCGGCAGCAGGGCCGGGCCGGCGGCCGCCAGCGGATGCAGGTTCCACTGCCTCCCGTCGAACCGGGCGTACAGCAGCCGGTGATCATCGACGTCGAGCGGCTGCTCCCGCCGCAGCGGGCCGTTGACGTCGTTGGCGCGGCAGCTGATGATGGCGGCCAGGTCCTGCCCCTGGCGGCGCAGGTCCACGGTCCAGCCGTGGGTAAGGATGTCACCGTCAATGTCCGTTCCCGCCGCGAACACTGTGGTCAGTGCAGCCTGGTTGATCCCCGGCGAGCCGATCAGCGGCTTGCTGACCACCTGGCCCCGGGCGTCGTGCAGTGCGTCGTCGCGGATGTAGCCGTGGTAGATGCTGTTGTTGAAGTCCCGCGGGTGGTGGTCGGTGGTGATGAGGTCAATGCGGTCCGTCCCGTTTCCGCAGTAGCGGGTGTAGCCGTTGACGTAGCCGATCTTGGGGCGGGTGAAGAGTTTTCCGCCGAACCGCCATGTGGTGCCGTCATCTTCTGACACCAGAAGGCTGGGGTCGTCGTTGATGGCACGGACAAAGTTGTACACCCGGGACTCGGCAGCGAGCCGGTGCAGGTTCGAGTAGGTCGCGCCGCGGCCGCCGGCCAGCTCCGTCCAGTCCAAGTGTTCCTCCGGGCCCCATTCGGAGGCGTCATGTGGCCGGGTGGAGATCCGCCAGCGGGAGTAGTTGTCGGTCTTGTGTTTGGCGTACATCGCCAGGTAGCGGCCATCGGGCCTGATCAGGAGCGCCGGGGCGTTGTGGTCGTCCGGCTCCAGCCTTGTGTGGACAACGTGGACCTGGCTGTCACCGGTAGCAAGGTCAAGGACGGCAACCTCGATGTTTCCGCCCCGGCTGTCGCCCCCTGCGCCCCCGGAGGCTGCCACGGAGCCCACCAGCAGCGTGTTGTTGGCCGGGTCCACCAGGGCGCGCTCGTCCTGGAACCAGCACCATGCGCCGTTGTCATTGATGGTGGTCTGCATGCCGGGCATCAGAATCCTGCTCTCGTTGTGGGGTGGGTTCCACCCGTGGGTGCGCCGCCTGGCGTCGGCCACGGAGCCGTCATGGGCTGTGTGGTTGGACCATATGGAAGTATCGGCGGGCCCGGGTGCGGTGGTCAAGGGTGTGGCCAAAACCGGTCGGATTCGAACGTTCAGGCAGCCCCGACTTGTCCGGACACAATGCTTGAAGCTTGAACTAATGCGGGATACCCTTACTTTAATCTTCAACCATTTATGATGATCGCCGAGGCCCGCAATGACAGCAATTGCCCATTCCGCACCGCATTCGTCCGCCCTGCCCGCGGCCACCGTCCGCAGCCAGGTCAGCGTCCCGCTCCGGTTCGTCGACGGCTACGCCACCACCGCCGTCGTCATGACGTTCCATGGCTTGGTGGACGGCCGCGAACACCTGCTGCTGGCCCTGGGCAACTGGGAGCAGGCCCTCCTCGGCGGCGCAACGGCGCCCCTGGTCCGGCTGCACAGCGAATGCATGACAGGGGACGTCTTTGGCAGCGAGCGCTGCGACTGCGGACCGCAGCTCCGGGAAGCCGTGGAACGCATTGCTGCCGCCGGAGGCTTCCTGCTCTACCTCCGCCAAGAAGGCCGCGGCATTGGCCTTTACCCCAAACTCGACGCGTACGCCCTGCAGGACCAGGGCCTTGACACCTATGACGCCAACCTTGCCCTCGGCCATAGCGAGGATGAACGCGACTATACGGCGGCAGCCCAGATGCTCAATGCCCTGGGCGCCACGTCGGTGAGGCTGTTGAGCAACAATCCCGACAAAGCTTCGCAGCTGGCCGCACTCGGCATCGCCACCGCCGAAAAGATCCCCACCGGTGTCCACCTCTCCGAGGCCAACTCCCGCTACCTCGCCGCCAAGCGGGACCGGACCGGACATACGCTGGAGCTCGGCCAGGCCGCCGTCGTCCGCGCCGCCCCGGAAGGCTCGGGCCGCGCCCCCGGTCACGCGGACATGCTGGGCCGCGTGGAAGCCCTGATCCCCGCCCTGCGCGCCAGGGCGGAGGAGGCCGAGCAGCTGCGCCGGCTCCCGGAGGGGACGATGCGGGACCTGGGGGCCGCCGGCATCTTCCGTCTCCTGGCGCCCGCGGGTGTCGGCGGGTATGGCCTGGGCGCACAGACGTACGGGGAAGCCATCAGGGGCCTCGCACGGGGTTGCGCCTCCACGGCCTGGACCGCCGGGCACCTGGCGGAGCACGCCTGGATGCTGGCACGCTGGCCCCGGAAGGTGCAGGACGACGTTTTTTCCGGCGGCGTGATGCCGCTCGCCGCCGCAACCAGTGCCCCGGTTGGTTCGGCGCGGAAGGTACCGGGCGGATATGCGGTTTCGGGCCACTGGAGCTTCGCTTCGGGCATCATGCACTCGCAATGGGCCCTGTTGGCTGTGCAGCATGATGGTATCCGGTTGCAGGCGCTGGTTCCGCTCACCGACCTGGAACTGGTGGACGCGTGGCATACGGACGGGCTCAGGGGAACCGGCAGCAACGACCTCCGCGCGGACTCGCTCTTCGTTCCGGCGGACCGGGTCATGGACTGGGCCGTGCTCAGCGGCCCCGACAATCCCGGCGCAGAGCTCCACTCCGAACCACTGATCTCTGCGCCGATGTCAACCTTGCTCAACCTGGTGGCCCCGGCGGCGGCACTTGGCTCCGCAGAGTATGCCCTGGAGCTGTTCCGGGACCAGCTGCTGCGCCGGAAGGAAAAGAACGGCACCATCACCCGGCAGGCAGACTACGTCCCGGCGCAAACCCGCTACGCCAAGGCGTCCGGGCTGGTGGCCACCGCCCAACTGCACTGGCAGGCGGCACTGTCCCTGCTGCCGGGGGACGGGCCGGCGCCCAGTGGGCCTGCCGCACGGGAGTGGGCCTCGTTCCGGCTGTCGCTGGCCCTAAGCGCGGAGGCCGCCCAGGAGGCGGTCCGGCTCGCCGTCGCCGGATCGGGCGCCGGTGCCCACCGCCTGTCCCATCCGCTGCAGCGGATCCAGCGCGACGTCGGCGTGCTCCTGAGCCACCCCACGCTGGGCCTCGACCCCATCCTGGAGCAGGCGGGCCGCGGCCTGCTGGGCATGGAATTCACCATGCCGTCCTTCTAGGCAGCGCGGCGTCGGTTGCCCGGTGCAGCCGCAGGCGGGAAATCCGTGTCAGGATCAGGTATGCCCCAGCGCCTGATGCTGCTTGACACTGCTTCCCTGTACTTCCGTGCCTTCTACGGCCTTCCGGACAGCATCCGGCGGCCGGACGGTACGCCGGTAAACGCTGTCCGCGGCCTGCTGGACATGATCGCGCGGCTCACCACCGACTACCAGGCCACCCATCTGGTGGCGTGCTGGGACAACGACTGGCGGCCCCAGTGGCGGGTTGACCTGATCCCCACGTACAAGGCACACCGCGTGGCGAAGGCGGTACCGGGCGGGACCGACATCGAGGTGGTCCCCGAGGGCCTCGAGGCCCAACTGCCCATGATCCGCCGGACCCTTGAGCTCGCCGGCATTGCCATCGTGGGGGCCGCAGACCATGAGGCCGACGACGTCGTGGGCACCTATGCCAGCCACGCCGCCTTCCCGGTGGACGTGGTCACAGGAGATCGGGACTTGTTCCAGGTTTGCGACGACGAACGCGGCGTCCGGGTGATCTACACCGCGCGCGGCATGAAGAACCTCGAGGTGGTCACGGAGGAAACCGTGGTGGCCAAATACAAGGTCCTGCCGCAGCAGTATGCCGATTACGCCACCCTGCGCGGGGACGCCTCGGACGGACTGCCGGGCGTTGCCGGGATCGGTGAGAAGACGGCGTCGTCACTGCTCCTGAAGTACGGCACCCTGGAACGATTGCTGGCAGCAGCCGATGAGCCCGGCGGCGGGGTATCCGGCCCGGTCCGGGCCAGGCTGGACGCCGCCGCCGAATACCTGGAAGCCGCCCCCGCCGTCGTGCGCCTGGTCCGCAACCTGGAGCTGCCCACCCTGGACGAGGCGGGGGCCCGGCTCCGGCCCGTGACCGGCAGTCGGCGCGCCGGGCTTGAGCAGGCGGCCGGGGACTGGAACCTCGGAGGCTCGGTCCGCCGGCTGCTCGCCGCACTGGACCAGCGGGCCTGACCGACCCTGGCTGGCCAACAGTATCGGCGGGACAGGCGGCGTTCGTCCCGTGCTGCCACGGCTGGTTACAGCCGCTCCAGTGCCCTGCCCAGGCGCACCGCGGCCTCCTCCAGCCGGGGAGCCGGCACGTCGCCGTACGCAAAGCGCAGGTGCCGGTGGGCATCGGTGCCTGGCCCGGAAGCGAAGAACGAACCGCGCTGGTATTCGACCCCTTCGGCGCTGGCAGCGGCCGCCAGGCGGTCCGGGTCAACTGCGGCATCGGCCAGCCGTGGCCAGAGGAAGAGGCCTCCCGCCGGCCGCACGCTCTCGAAGGCTCCCGGCGCCTCCCGCTCCAGCGCCGCGATCAGCGCCTCCGCCCGTGTCCGGTAGAGTTCGCGGGCACGGCCCAGCGTCGCTTCAAAGAGTCCGGGGTCCGCCGTCAACGCCTCACCCACGACCGCCTGAACCAAGGTTGAACTGTGCGAATCCTGCCGGCTCCGCAGCGCCACCAGGTCCGGAAGCAGCCGCTCCGGCGCCACCAGCCAGCCCAGCCGCAGCCCCGGACCCAAGGTCTTGGTAAAGGTATTGATGTGGATGACGTGGTCAGAGGTATTGAAGGCATCCACGCTCTCCGGGCCGCCGGCGTACCAGAGCTCCCGGTAGGGGTTGTCGGCCAGGATCACGAAGCCGTAGTGTTCCGCCAGCTCCACCAGCCTGCTCCTTGCGGCTGCGGGGAGGGTGCCCTGGGACGGATTGTGGAAGTCCGGCACCGTATAGAGGGCAGTGGGCCGCGCCCCTCGGCGCAGCCTGGCATCCAGTTCGTCCACATCGATGCCGTTGGCGCCTACGGTCACCGGTAGGGTCTGCGCACCCGAGAGCTGCAGCCCGCGCAGGAAGAGCGGGAAGATCGGGTTGTCCACCGCCACGAGGTCGCCGCGCTCCACCACCGCCTGGATGCCCAGGGACAGGCCGTGGAAGCCGCCGTTGGTGATGACGATCCGTTCCACGGGGACGCCCTCGCGTGCTGCGATCCACTCACGCAGCGGGGAGATGCCTTCCGTGCGTGAGTACTGGAGGGCAGGCAAGCCGGGCCTGGCGAGCACCCGGGCGGTGGCGGAGGCCAGTTCGGCGGCCGGCAGCACGCCGGGATCGGGAATACCGCCGAGCAGCTCGATCGCGTCCGGGCGCTTGTCGCGCAAGGTGGCGTCGCCGAACCCTTGGGGTGCGGTGAACCCGGCGATCAGGGTGGGTTTGCGGGCGGAGGCGGTCGGAGTAGCTGTCACAGTGCTGCCTTCTCTGGGTTCGGGATGCGGCTGCGGTCGGCGGGTGCCACGACGGCAGCAGGGATGGTGAGGCCGGAAGTGCCCGGGATGGCCGCCAGGAGCTCCCGGGTATAGGGATGCTTCGGGTGGTCGAAGACCTGGTCTACGGTGCCTTGTTCCACCACACGCCCGCGGCGCAGGACAGAGACCGTGTCGGCCACCTGGCGCACCAGGGCAAGATCGTGGGAGACGAAGACATAGGTCAGCCCGAGGTCGCGCTGGAGCCGGGCCAGCAGTTCCAGGATTCCCGCCTGCACGCTGACGTCCAGCGCAGACGTCGGCTCGTCCAGGACCACGACGTCGGGCCGGACCACCAGTGCCCGGGCGATGGCCACACGCTGCCGCTGGCCCCCGGACAGCTGGGCGGGCCTGCGGTCCGTTACGTCCTCCGGAAGTCCAACGGAGTGCAGGGCGTCCAGGACCCGGTCCTCGCGCTCCGCAGCGGTGCCCACGCCGAACCTGTCCAGCGGCTCCCGGACGATCCTGCCCACCCGCCACGTGGGGTCGAGCGAGGTGAACGGATTTTGGTATACCAACTGGAGGTGCCGGCGCAGGTCCCGAAGCCCCTCCCGGGACAGGCCGGCGGTTGATTGGCTGCCCACGCTGATGGTTCCCGTGTCCGGCGTTTCCAGGCCGAGCAGCAGCCGCACTGCGGTGGTTTTGCCAGAGCCGGATTCGCCCACCAGTGCATGGGTGCGGCCGCGTTCGACGGCGAAGGAAACGCCATCGACGGCGCGTACCTTGTTTCCCCGGACATGGAAGCTTTTGGCGACGCCGGTGACGGCCACCTGGACGGGCCGGTCCGGCGTCGGGCTTTGCCCGTCCGTGCGCTGAAGGCGGTAGCGGTCCGGGTTCAATGCCGGAACATCGGCCTGCAGGCGGCGCGCGTAGTCCGTCCGGGGCGCTGCAAAGACCTGTGCCGAGGACCCCTGTTCCTGGACCGTGCCGTCTTTGAGTACCACCAGTGTGTCGGCCCGTTCGGCGGCGATGGCGAGGTCGTGGGTGATCAGGAGCAGGCCGATGTCCAGTTCCCGGCGCAGGTCCCCGAGCAGGTCCAGGATGAGCTTCTGGACTGTGACATCGAGCGCCGACGTGGGCTCGTCGGCCACGATGACCGATGGCCGGGGAAGGACGGTCAGGGCAATGAGGACCCGTTGGAGCATCCCGCCGGAGAGCTGGTGGGGGTAGGAATCGTAGACGCGGGCCGGGTCCGGCAGACCCACCTGGCCAAGGACGTCCAGGATGGCCTGGCGCCGTAGGGTCGCGTTCCGCTCCCCGGTGAGGGCGGCTGCCTCGTGCGCCTGCGCGCCGATGGTTCGCACCGGGTTCAGGGCCGAGCCCGGATCCTGCGGGATGAACCCGAGCTTCCGGCCGCGGAGGGGGCGGAATGAACGCTCCGGCAGGGCAAGGACTTCCTCGCCGCGCAGCCGGACGCTCCCGCTCACGGTGGCGTCGGCCGGGTGGAGCAGCCGCAGGACCGCTTTGGCGATGGTGGATTTCCCGGACCCCGATTCGCCGATCAAGGTCAGGCTTCCGCCGCGGTCAAGGGTGAAGCCGACGTTGCGGACCACCTCCCTGTGGCCGTAGGCGACATTCAGGCCGTCGACGGCCAGCAGCGGGGACGTTTGATTGTCCGGCACCGGTGTGTCCTTTCCTCGGAGACCTTGAGGGCTCATTTGGTGTTCCTCAGCCAGCGGCTGATGCGGTTAATCGACAGGACGGTGGCCACGATCACCAGGGCCGGGGCGTACACCAGCCACGGGGCCGTGACGTACGTTTTGCCCGACGCGACCAGCAGGCCCCAATCCGATGCCGGGGGCGGATCACCGTAGCCCAGGAAGGCCAGGGCGGCAATCACCAGGATCGATGTGCCGAACTGCAGCACTGCCAGCACCAGCACCGACCGGTACGCGTTGGGCAGGACGTGCGTCAGCAGGGCCTGGAGCCGGTTGCCGCCCTCAAGGTAGGAGGCCTCGACGAACGCCGCGCGGCGGACCCGGATCACCTCCGCGCGCATTAGCCTGGCAAAGACGGCGACGGCGGAGACTCCCGTGGCGATGGCGGCGTTGATGGTTTGGAAGCCCAGTGAACTGACGATCACCACGGCCAGCAGGAAGCCGGGGATGGCGAGCAGTACGTCCACGAACCGGCCAAGGGTCGCATCCAGCCATCCGCCGCGGAAACCGCTCGCCAGGCCGATCGCGCTCCCCACCAGCAGGCCGATGGCCACAGCCACCAGGGCGCTCGTGACCGAGGACGCGGTGCCGTAGACCACCCGGGCGAATTGGTCGCGGCCAAGGTAGTCGGTCCCGAACCAGTGCTGCAGGCTGGGCGGTGCGAGTTTGCTTCCCGTGTTGCCGGCGGCAGGGCCGTAGCCGGTGAACAGCGAGGGGAACAGTGACCACAGCACCACCACGAGGACCACCAGGAAGGAGAGCAGCACCGTGGGCGGTACGGATGTCCGGGAGCGGAAGGGGGCGGCGGCGCTGCGGAGCCGGGCGAAGTCCAGGTTGGCGCTCATGCGTTGGCTGCCTTTCTGACGTTGACCCGCGGGTCGAGCAATGGGGTGAGGAGGTCGGCGGCGAGGTTGACCGCCACGAAGACGACGGCGGAGAGGGACACCACCGCTTGCAGGACCGGCTGGTCCTCGCCCGTGACGGCTTTCTGGACCACGGTGCCGATGCCGTCGCGGCCGAAGATGGTCTCGGTGATGACGGAGCCGCCCAGCAGTTCGCCCACGATGAGGGCCACCATTGCCACGGACGGGAGGGCTGAGGGCTTGACCAGGTGCCGGGTGAACAGTTGCGCTTCGGCGAGGCCCCGGGAGCGGGCCACGAGTGCGTACTCCTGCCGGGATTCGTGGTCCAGGCTGGCAATCAGCACTTCGGCGAGCGGCGCGGAGACCGGGATGGCGAGGGTGACGGCGGCGAACGCTGTGGCGGTGGCGCTGTTGGGGTCCGTGGTGGTGAAGGAGTGCAGCCGGAACGCGAAGAGCTCGATCAGGACCAGGCCGATCACGAAGTTGGGCACGGACAGGAAGAAAGACGGGATGGAGCGCAGCAGCCCGGCCCACCGCCGGGGTGCGTAATGGGCGCCGTAGGCGATGGCGACGGCGAACACGACGGCCATGGCCAGTGCGCTGGCGGCCAGTGTGAGCGTCGACGGCAGGGCGTCGCCAACGATCCGCGCCACCGGCAGGCTGGACTGCAGGGAGAAGCCGAGATCCCCGGTCAGGAACCGGCCCAGGGATAGCGCCAGCTGGACCGGCACCGGCTGGTCAAGGCCGTAGTAGGCCACGATCCGTTGGATGTCGGCCTCGCCGAGTCCCGACTGCGGGTCGCGGAGCGAGTTGCTGATGGCGTCGCCGGGCAGGACCGTGATGACCAGGAAGGTCAGGACGTAGGCGAGGAGCACGACGACCGCCGCCTGGCCGGCCCTGGCCAGGGCGAAGCGGCCGTATCCGGTGGTCATTTGGCGATCCAGGCGGTGTAGAAGTTGGCGTAGGCCAGGCCGTTGTACTGGACGCCCCGGACTGAGGGCGAAATGAGGTAAAGGCGCTGGACCAGCTGGTTCAGCGGGATGAAGTATCCCTGTTCCAGGACGTACTGCTGAAGCTCGCCGGCGGTCTTCGCGCGGGATTCTCGGTCCGAGGCGCTGGCGATCGCGGTGGACAGGTCGTTGAGCCTTTGGTCGCTGGTGCCGACGTTGAACCAGTTCTCGCCATTGTTCTGGCTCGTCAGGACCCCTGCCACGGTGCCGACGTCCACGAAGCTCCGGGAGGTCTGGAACAGCGGCGGCCGGGCGGCCTGGATGGCGGCGTATCCGGCGACGTCTACCACCTTCAGGGTGACCTTGATGCCGATCCGTCCGAGCTGCTGGGCGATGAGCTCGTCCTCGGCCTTGGTGGACGGAACGTACGGGTTGGGGGTCAGTGGGAATTCCAGGACTTTGCCATCCTTCACCCTGAAGCCGTCAGGGCCGGGTTTCCAGCCGGCGTCATCCAGCAGTTTCCTTGCCTTATCGTCGTCGAATGCGAAGGCGCTGCTGTAGTCGCCGGCCTCGGGGACGTTTCCCTGGATGAAGGTCGTGGCAGCGTCCCAGTCTTCCGTATAGACGGTCTTGCGGATCTCTTCGCGGTCGATGCCGTGCTGGATGGCCTTGCGGACGCTGGGGTCGTTGGTGGGGAAGGCCTGGGTGTTGACCTGGAAGCCGTCCACGAAGCCCAGGTACTTGGGGGTGCCCACGGTGAACCCCTGTGCCTTGAGGGATTCGATTTCCTGCGGTTCCACGTTGAAGGCCACTTCCGCCTGGCCGGAAGCCACGGTTGAGGTACGGACGGAGGTGTCCTTGATGACCTTGTACGTGATGGTGTCCAGCCGGGCAGGGCCGGTGTGGCCCAGGGCCGCCGGCCCCCAGTTGTAGTCCTTTCGCTTCTCCAGGACGTAGGAGTCGCCCTGCTTCCAGGACTTCAGGACGAACGGGCCGCTGCCGATTTCCTGGGCGAGGTCCGCCTGGGCCTCGACCGGCAACGCAAGCGTCTTGGGCGACAACAGGATGCAGCCGTGGTAGGAGAGGGTGGCAATGAAGCCCAGGGCGGGGGAGGAGAAGGAGACCTTGACCGTCCTGGCGTCGGTCGCAACAGCTGCGACGAAGTTGCCTGATGGGAAGAGTCCAACTTTGCTGATGCCGCGGTCCGGGGCGCCTTTGGCCCAGGCGGTGAGGTTGGCCACCACGGCGGCGGCGTCCAGGGGCGTGCCGTCCGAGAACGTGACCCCATCCTTGAGGTGCAGCACGAAGTCCTTGGCGCCGTTAAGTTCCTCCCAGCTTTCGGCAACCCAGGGGCTGAGCTGCCCTTTGTCATCGACATAGACCAGCTTGTCGGTGATCTGGCCCCACAGGTTGCCCTCGTAGCTGGAAATGGACGTCTTGCTCGAAACCCAGCCGGTGTCGTACCCCTGGATGAGGAAGGTGATGTTGCCGCCCTCGACCGGAGGGCCGGCGTCGGACGTGCTGCTCGCGGCCACTCCGCCGCATGCGGTGAGGACGGCGGAACCGGTAATGGACGCGAGGCCGGCGAGGAACACACGGCGGCGGAATTCAGTGGGGTTCATGGGAAAGTCTCCTGGATAAAGGGTGGCCGGCTAGATGGCTTTGCCGGGATTAAGAAGTGCGCGCGGGTCAAGCGCTGATTTGATGGCGTGCTGCGCCTGGCGGACGCGGGGGGACAGTTCCAAGGCGGCCCAGTCCTGCTTGATGCTGCCGACGCCGTGTTCCCCGGTGACGGTGCCGCCCAGGGAAAGAGCAACCCTGACCAGTTCCGTGGCGGCATCCTGCAACGCCTGTGGGGGCCGTGTCGGATGGTCGCCCGGACGCTTGTCGAGCGTGATCAGGGGATGGAGGTTGCCGTCGCCTGCATGGGAAACCGCCGAAATCCTGACCCCGAACCGGTCCTCGAGCGCCGGAAACGCAGCATAGACCTGGGGCAGCCGGGATTTTGGGACGGCGATGTCCTCGCCGATGTACCACTGGTCCTGCGGAAGGCCGCGGCCGTTGCGGCGAAGTTCCCACAGCCGTGCGCCGTCGTCGTCCCCTTCCACGCTCACCCGGCCGCCGGCAGCGGCCAGTGCGGCAGCCAGGTCCGCCGTTTGTTCCGCAATGCCGTAGCCGTCGAGTTCAATCAGGATCAGGGCCGCGCCGCGCTCGCGGAGCACCGTGCCGGAGTGCCGGTCGATGTTTTCGAGGCTCGGGGTGTCGAAGAATTCGATGGCGGCGGGCCGCACCGGGGATAGCGTGATGGCTGAGAGTCCATTTGCGCCGTCGGACGTGCTGTCGAAAGATGCAGTGACGGTCCTGCGGGCCACGGGGAGGGGCCGCAGCCGCACGGTGGCGCGGACAACGATGCCCAGGATCCCCTCGGAGCCTACGAACAGCGAGGTCAGGTCGAGCCCGGTGACACCCTTGATGGAGCGGTGCCCCACGGTGACAAGGCTGCCGTCGGCCAGGACGACGTCGAGGGCGAGGACCGATTCCCTGGTCACCCCGTATTTGGCGCAGCGCAGCCCGCCGGCGTTGGTGGCGACGTTGCCGCCGATGGACGAGATGTCGAAACTGGCTGGATCGGGGGCATAGAACAGCCCGTACGGCTCCACGAGTGTATTCAGTGTGGCGTTGATGATGCCCGGCTCCACCACGGCGACTTCGTCGAGCGGCGAGATTTCGATGACCGCATTCATCCTTTCCGTGGACACCACCACCTGGCCGGCTCCGGCGGCTGCGCCCCCGGAAAGTCCCGTCCCGGCTCCCCGTGGAACCACTGTGACGCCCAGGTCCGCGGCCAGACGCACTGCCTGCTGCACCTGCTCCGCGGTGGCGGGAAAGACGACGGCGGGCCCATCGCCGTGCCCGGTGCCTGCGGACTTCGCCGTCGCGGCGTCGTGGCCGTATGGCCGGGTACCGGGCGCCGGGGCCAGAACCTCGATGTGTGGAAACCGGGCAGCCAGTTCGAGGACGAAGGGATCGGCTGCCCTCGACGGTTGAAGGGTGCGTGCTGGCGCTTCGGGTTCTGCTGATGTCATGCCGTGTCCCTTTCAGAGGCAGTTGAGGCGGAAATTATGGCGGCGCAGGGAAATGCGCATTCCGGATGCCGTCAATTTCCGATGAGGTTCCATGGAAAATTAGCCGGGTCCGGCACGTCGCGGCGAATGCCAATGACACCGGGATAAACAAATCGAAATTACGGGACACAGGAATAAATGCGCAGTAAAAGAAGGTCATTCAACGCGTCATAAACTCTTGTTATGACGCTGAAAGTACCGGCATGAAGCTCCATTGCGGTCCGCGTCAGTGCATTGCGTTGGCGGTTGTCGAAAGCAATCCGCTGATGGTTTGGTGAGGTAACGATCCAAACGAGAGGCCACATTATGACCGCCACATCAGATCTCGCTCCCCGCCGGCTGCGGGACATTTTTGGAACTTTTGCCAGCGGATTGACGGTAATTACGAGCTCTACGCCACAGGGGCCGGCAGGCTTCACCTGCCAGTCGTTCGCGTCGCTGTCCCTGGAACCGGCGCTCGTCACGTTCAGCCCGGCGCGTACGTCCACCACCTGGCCCGTGCTGCGCAATGCGGGCACCTTCGCCATCAACATCCTCCCGGCTGAACACCAGCACCTCGCGGGTCAGTTCGCCCGCTCGGGGGCGGACAAATTCGCCGGCGTCAGCCACACCTCGTCGCCCTTGGGCAATCCGGTCCTGGATGACGCCCTGGCATGGCTCGACTGCGAACTGCACGCGGAATACGACGGCGGCGACCACACCATCGTGGTGGCGGCGGTACGGCACCTGGATGCCCGGGTGGACGCTGAGCCGCTGTTGTTCTTCAAGGGACGCTACGCGGGGATCTCGCCGGCCGAGCGCCTGCTCGAAGCTGCCGGCTGACCGGCACCGGTATTTCGGCCAGCCCACCGTCCCGCCCTTTACCCTCCGGGCTCTTGAATCAGTCCCGCCAAGTAGTAAGCTTGCTGAGCAATACCAGTAAGCGTGCTGACTAAATGGGATGGAGCAGGAGCCATGGGCGTTATCTCAGGAACGGCCCTGTCAATGATGTTGACCGTCGGCGGCGTGGCGATGGCAGCCGAAGGGGGTCCGGGAGCCGGGCAACATTACGTTGCAGGACACGTGCTCCTCGGGATGGGGATCGGTCTATTCCTCACCACCTGGATCCGCACCGCTGTCCGCCATATCCTGGCGCGGTCGACTTTCGGTTCGCGGAGGACGCCGGCAGCCCAGGAGCCCGCGGACCCCGCCACCGTTACCGTGCTGCCCCTGCGCGCACCCTCCGTCGTCCCGCTCCGTGGCCGGCATGCGGCCTGAAGCCGGACGCGACACGGACAATGACCGTGTAACAGCGCCCGGCACCCGTGGCAGCCTGCGGCGCCGCGGAACGCGTGCCCTGATCCTCGTGTGCATTGCCGTCGCAGCCTCACTGGTTGCCGGCGCCGCTGCCGTTGGCCCCGGGCGCACCGACCAGGGCCTGCTGCGGGGCTTCCAGGTTCGGGTGCTGGGCATCAGCCAGGCGGCGGCCGAAAACAGGATGGACGGCGCCTTGTCAGCGCTTGCGGCACTGGAGAAGGACCTGGGCGAGGCGGCAGCGGACGGGCGGCTTTCACCCGAGCGGTACAACGGGATCGAAAGCGCACTGGCCTCGGTCCGGGCAGACATCGCAGCGCACGTGGCGGCAGTTGCGCCCGCCGAGGCACCACAGGCTGATCCGGCCGGCGGCGGCCTCTCCGGGGCGCCGGGTGACACCGTAAGCGTTCCGGGTGAACCGGCCGTGGCGGCCGTGGCGCCTGAACCGGCGCCCGCCGTCGATCCGCCGGGCGCGGGGCGTTCGAATGCGGCGAAGGAAGCCAAGGGCAAGGCCAAAGGCCAAGGCAAGCCCTGACAGGGCGCCAAAGAACTCGTCCCGGTCAGGGGAGAATAGATGGATGATTCCTCCTGCAGGCCAAGCCGACGACGGCTTTGACCTCCGCGCCATTGGCGCCGGCCTTGCCTTCGCAGCCTCCGTTCCCCGGCTGCGGCAGGCACTGGAAACCGGCCCCGGGGCCGCCGCCGTGGTGCAGGCCCCGCCGGGAACCGGAAAGACCACCCTCGTCCCGCCCCTGCTGGCCAACCTTGTGGGCACCTCGGGCCGCGTCGTCGTCACCCAGCCGCGGCGCGTCGCAGCCCGCGCAGCAGCCCGGCGGCTCTCGGAACTTGTTGGCAGCCCGGCTGCCGGGCGGGTGGGCTACACGGTCCGCGGCGAACGCCGGGCAGGCCCGGACACCCGGATTGAGTTCGTCACCCCCGGCATCCTCCTGCGCCGGCTCCTGGCGGACCCGGGCCTGGACGGGACGGCCGCCGTCGTCCTGGACGAGGTGCACGAACGCGGCCTCGAAACCGACCTCCTGGTCGGGATGCTCGCCGAGGTCCGCGAGCTGCGCGGTGACCTTGCCGTCGTCGCCATGTCAGCCACCCTCGACGCACCCAGGTTCGCTGCGCTGCTGGGCACATCCGGCCGCCCGGTCCCCGTGGTGGACTGCCCGGCGGTGCATTACCCGCTCGAGGTGCAGTGGCTCCCGGCACAAGCGCCGCGCCTTGACGCCGGGGGAGTGACCCGCGCCTTCCTTGACGAAGTGGCCGCCACGGCTGCGGAGGCCCACGCCGCGGCAGACAGCTCCGTGGACGCCCTGGTCTTCGTTCCGGGAGCCCGGGAGGTCTCGCACGTGGCCGCGGCCCTGCGCGGCAGGCTGGGCAGCAGCGTGGATGTCCTGGAACTGCACGGCCGGATTGGTGCGGCCGAACAGGACAGGGCCGTGTCCGGCCGGCACCCCGGGGACGGCCCACGGATCGTCGTCTCCACGGACCTTGCCGAGTCGTCCCTGACCGTGCCCGGCGTGCGGTTGGTCATCGATTCCGGCCTGGCCCGGGAGCCCAGGCGCGATGCGGGCCGCGGAATGAGCGGGCTTGTCACCGTTTCCTGTTCCCGGGCATCCGCTGAGCAACGCGCAGGACGCGCGGCCCGGCAAGGCCCGGGCACCGTGGTCCGCTGTTACAGCCAGCAGGCCTACGGTGCCGCGCCGGCGCACGTCATGCCGGAGATCAACGTGGCGGACCTGACCAGCGCGGCGTTGACCCTGGCCCGCTGGGGCTCGCCCGGCGGGGAGGGCTTGCCCCTGCCGGACGCGCCACCCCGCCAGGCCATGGATGACGCCGTCGAGGTCCTGCGGGAGCTCGGCGCCGTAACCGACGACGGCCACGTGACGGCCGAAGGCCGGCTGCTCGCGGCCGTACCCGCCGACCCCCGGCTCGCCCGGGCGTTGCTTGAAGGTGCCGCATCCGCCGGGACCCGGCTGGCCGCCGAGGTGGTGGCTGCGCTCTCCGGGGACCACCGCGCGCCCGGGGCGGACCTGCCCCGGCTCCTGGCCCAGCTGCGGGCAGATCCCGGGCCTGCCGGCCGGCGTTGGGCCGAGGAAGCCAAACGCCTTGCGTCCCTGGCCCGCCGGCAGCCGGACCGCCATGCCCCGGTTCCCGCGGCGTTGCCCCCGGGCCGGGGCGAAGCTGTGGGCGCCGTCGTCGCCCTCGCCTATCCCGACCGCGTGGCACGCCGCGTCCCCGGCAGCGAGGGGTCGGGGCAGTACCTGTTCACGTCGGGCACCCGGGCGGGCCTCCCCGGCGGCAGTACCCTCTCAGGCAACGAATGGCTGGCCGTGGCCGACGTTTCGCGGGCCGGTGGCCGGGACGCGGCCGGAACCGGTGCCGTGATCCGCGCCGCGGCACCCTTGTCCGCCACCATGGCCGAAACTGCGGCCGCGCACCTGCTGGCTGAAACCGTGGACACGCGCTTCAGCGGAGGGCGGCTGACGGCCCGCAGGACCAAGCGGCTGGGGGCGGTCGTACTTGCCTCGACACCGGTGCGTCCCACGGCCGCCCAAGGCAGGGCCGCGGTGGCAGCCGCTTTCCAGGCGGGCGGGCTGGCAGCCCTTTCCTGGCCGACGGCGGCGGCCTCCTTCCGGAGCCGGCTCGCTTTCCTGCACCGCCAGGCAGGGGAGCCGTGGCCCGATGTCTCGGATACGGCCCTGCTGGCCCGGCTGGAAGAGTGGCTGGGAACCGGGTTGGAAGCCCTCGCCGCGGGGGCGCCGCTGGATTCCCTCGACCTGGCCGGGGCGCTGCGCGGGCTGCTCCCGTGGCCCGAGGCCGCCAGGCTCGACGAGCTCGCTCCGGAATGGCTTGAAGTGCCCAGCGGTTCGCGGGTCCGGATCGAGTACCCGGAGCCTGGCGACGACGGCGCGGCGCCCGTGGTGGCGGTGAAACTCCAGGAATGCTTCGGGCTGGCTGAATCACCCCGGCTTGCCGGCGGACGGGTTCCGGTGCTCTTCCACCTGCTGTCCCCGGCACGCCGCCCCCTGGCCGTCACGGACGACCTGACCTCTTTCTGGTCCGGCCCATATGCCCAGGTGCGTACCGAAATGCGCGGCCGCTACCCCAAGCACCCCTGGCCGGAGGATCCGTGGTCAGCCCCGGCGAGCGCACGCGCCAAGCCACGCACATAGGGCCGTTAGGGGGCGGCGGGCAGCACCCGCGGCCTGCCCGTGAGGTATCAGATGAACGGGCGACGCTGCCAGGCGCCCTAAGCGTGCGCGGCGATGAACCGGGCCACTGGAAGCGCCAGCGACGCACCCACCTCGTCGGTGGGGCGCTTGTTTCCCGCCACGGCAAAGGAGTGGTCACCGCCCTCCACCCACTCCAGGACCGCATTGGAGCCGATCCGGGCCACGACGTCCGTCAAAATGTGGGGGGTGGCAAACGTGTCGCGCGTTCCCTGCAGGAACAGCATCGGCACCGTGATCCCGTACAGGTGCCCGTCCCGGAGTTTCTCCGGTTTGCCGGGGGCATGCAGCGGGTAGCCCAGGTACACCAGGCCCTGGGCGGCCATGCCGTCGGCAACGGCCATGGATGCCATCCTGCCGCCGAATGACTTGCCCGCCGCCCAGACGGGGCCGCTGTCGCCGTTGGCCTTCGCCTGGGCGCGGGCTGTGTCCATAGCGGCCCGCCAGGCGGCGATGGCAGCCGGAGGGCGGTCGGGGAACTTCCGCCCTGCCTCCCGGTACGGAAAATTGAAGCGCAGGGTGGCCAGGCCCAGGCCGTTAAGGGCGTCCGTGAATCCGCGCAGGAACGGGTGGTCCATCCCGGCTCCTGCGCCGTGCGCCACCACCACTGTTGCGGTGGGTTGGTGCGGGCGCGCGTAGATGGCCGAAAACGTGGCGTCACCTGCAGCGATGACGAGCTGATGGTCGGGGTGGGGCATGGATCCATCATGCCCGAGGGCGGCCGCATATGCCGGTGTCTGCCGGCGGCCGGGTGTACGTTGTCCCCATGGCGAGCGAACAGACCACCATCACCGTCCAAGGTCCCAACGGCGAGCGCGAAATGCGCATCTCCAGCCCCAGCCGCGTCCTCTGGCCGGACCTGGGCCTGACCAAGTTGGACCTCGCCAGGTATATCTGCGACGTGGGGGAGGCCTTCATTGCCGCCAACGGGGACCGGCCCGTGTCCCTCCAGCGGTACTCGGACAACATCGAAGGCGAGATGTTCTTCTCAAAGAACCCGCCAAAGGGCACGCCGGACTTCGTCAGGTCCGTCAAGGTGGTGTACCCCAGCGCCAGGTCCCATCCCCAACTGGTCCTTGACGAACCGGCAGCTGCCGTCTGGGCCGTCCAGATGAACACCGTGGTCTTCCACCCCTGGCCGTCCCGGGCGGAAAACACCGACAATCCGGACCAACTCCGCATCGACCTCGACCCGCAGCCCGGGACAGATTTCGGCGACGCCGTCCCCGCTGCCCTGGTGCTCAAGGACGTCCTTGCGGAGGCAGGGCTCACCGGCTTCGTCAAGACCTCCGGAAACCGCGGCCTGCACGTCTACGCTCCCATCGAGCCAAACCGCGAGTTCCTTGATGTCCGGCACGCCGTCATCGCCGCCGCCCGGGAGGTGGAGCGCCGGATCCCGGACAAGGTGACCACGGCCTGGTGGAAGGAAGAACGCGGCCGCCGGGTGTTCCTCGACTACAACCAGGCCAACCGGGACCGTACCATCGCCGGCGCCTACAGCCCGCGGGCCCTCCCGCACGCCCCCGTGTCCTGCCCCCTCACCTGGGCGGAACTGGAAAAAGCGGATCCAAAGAACTTCACCATCCTGACGGTGCCGGAACGCTTGAAGACGGTGGGAGATCCCTGGGCTGACTTCAGCGCCAAGCCCGGCACCATCGACACGCTCCTGGAATGGTGGGACCGGGACTGCAAGGACGGACTCGGGGAGATGCCCTTCCCGCCGGACTACCCCAAGATGCCGGGCGAACCGCCCAGGGTGCAGCCCAGCCGGGCAAGAAAGCCGGCCGACGCCAACAACGACTGACCCGGGCCCGACACGACGGGCACGTTGGCCCTGTGGCGGCGCCGTCGTCGTCGGACAGTACGACGGCGGCGCCGCCACAGGGCCACGCCACCGCAGGTGCGGCGAGGCTATTCGAAGCGGGACGGGTCGCCCATGCCGCGCCGGACCACCTCGGCCACCCCGCTGGAGAAGTCGACCACAGTGGTGGGCTCGGCGCCGCAGTCTCCGGCGTCGATCACCGCATCCACCTGGTGGTCCAGCCGCTCCTTGATTTCCCAGCCGACGGTCAGCGGTTCGTCCTCATCCGGCAGCAGGAGCGTGCTCGAGAGCAGGGGCTCACCAAGTTCGGCGAGCAATGCCTGGACCACCCGGTTGTCCGGAATGCGCACCCCCACCGTTTTCTTCTTCGGGTGGAGCAGCCGCTTCGGAACCTCCTTGGTGGCAGGAAGGATGAACGTGTAGCTGCCCGGAGTGACAGCCTTGATGCTGCGGAAGACATCGTTCCCAATGTTCACGAACTGGCCCAGCTGAGCGAAATCCCGGCACACGAGGGTGAAATGGTGCTTGTCATCCAGGTGGCGGATGCTTCGGATCCGGTCCAAGGCATCCTTGTTGCCCATCTGGGCTCCCAAGGCATAGCAGGAGTCCGTGGGGTAGGCGATCAGTCCGCCGTCGCGAATGATTTTGACTGCCTGCGCAATGGCGCGCGGCTGGGGGTCGTGCGGATGAACATCAAAGAATCTGGCCATCACCCGAGCCTACGTTCCCTGGGCCGCACCGCACCATCACCCGGGGCACGTTGAGGCTGCCCTTTCGACCGCTCAAACACGGGATGAACAGGGGAGGCATCCCCTACCGGGCCGGCGCCGGATCGGGCAGGATGGTTTCTGCACCCGTTCCGGCCATGTTAAGGAGACCCCGCCATGCCCACCATCCTCAACCCCTACCTGAGCTTCCGGGACAACGCCCGGGAGGCAATGAACTTCTACCAGTCTGTCTTTGGCGGCGAACTGACACTGAGCACGTTCGCCGACTTCCAGGCCAGCGACGATCCTGCCGAAGCCGAGAAGATCATGCACGGCATGCTCACCACCACCCAAGGCCTGGTGCTCATGGGTGCCGACACCCCGAACAGTATGGAATACCACCCGGGTTCATCGATCTCGGTGTCCCTGAGCGGGGACGACGAAGGGGAGCTCCGGGGCTACTTCGAGAAGCTCAGCGGTGAGGGCGGTGCGGTCACGGTCCCCATGGAAAAAGCGCCGTGGGGCGACGTTTTCGGCATGTGCGTGGACCGTTTCGGAGTGTCCTGGCTGGTCAACGTCAACGGCGCGCAAGCCACGCAGGCTCCCTGACCGCAACCTGCCCGGGCCTACGTGGCGGGGACGGCCGGCCACTGCAGTTCCTGCCGCGACCCGGACGAATCCACCCTGCCCACTCCTTGAGGCGGGCCCGCCGTGCTGCGAGGATGGAGGGGTGAGTCCCCTCATGGAATTTCTTTCCGACAAATGGTGGCTGGTTTTCCCGCTGATGGCTTTCGCCGGCCGCTGGGCCGGCGGCTGGCGGCGTGCCGCCGAACGGCGCCACCGGCGCCGGGTTGAACTGTACAACCTGAAGAACCAGGCACGTGAAGTCGAGAGCGCCTCCCTGGCAGAGGTGCAGGCGCTGATGGATGCCCATGACACCACCAACAAACGGTGGCTCGAGTACGAACTCGATGTCGGCAAGCTCATCGACTTTCCGCTGATGACCGACGTCCGTGAGCCGCTCACGGTCGCCTTCCTGCGAGCCAAACGGGAAGCAGACGGCAAGCGGCCGGCATCTGCCGCGGACCTGACTTCCGTGACCGGACTTGAGTCGTACCGGCAGGCAGTCAACAACTTTGCGGTGGCGCTCGACGTCGCGGAACGAGAAGCAAAGCGGATCAGGGACAGCAGGTTCAGCGGTCCCGAGCGCGAACGGCTTGCCACGGCACGGAAACTTCTGATGATCGCGGAAAACCAGGCCGCCACGCCCGCTGAACGCCAGGCCGCTTACAAACGGGCCCGCCGCGAACTGGACGGCCTGATTGTCCTGCCCGATGTAACCGTCGCCGCGATCGAAGAGAAGATCGCGCCGGAACTGGATGCGCCGCCCCGTTCCGCGCAGTTCCACCAGGGCTGAAGCCGCGCGACAGGAGACAGCCCCGGTCCCCGCCGCGATGGCGTGGAAACGAGGCGGACCAACGCCGGCGGACACCCGTTGGCGGCGCCCGCCACTGTTTTGTCCTCATGCCGGGGACGCGTACGATCGATAAGGTTTCCCGCCGGTCCCGGCCCCCACCGCAAGTCATTCCACGCAAACAGCTGGTGAACTATGCTGTGCAAGGCAGCCTGGTAGGAGAAACTGCTGAACGTCGACTCTGCAGATTGGGCAACAGGTGGATATCACCTTCATGGTGGCGCTGGTCATCGCACTGGCACTATTTTTCGACTTCACGAACGGGTTCCACGACACCGCGAACGCCATGGCCACACCCATCGCAACGGGCGCCATCAAGCCGCGGACAGCGGTGGCCCTGGCGGCCGTCCTGAACCTTGTGGGCGCTTTCCTGTCCACCGAAGTGGCCAAGACGGTGTCGGGTGGAATCATCCGCGAAGGATCCGGTGGCGTGCAGATTACCCCGGAGATTATCTTCGCCGGCCTGATGGGGGCCGTCCTGTGGAACATGGTCACCTGGCTCAAGGGGCTGCCATCCAGCTCATCGCACGCACTCTTCGGCGGCCTGATTGGTGCCGCCGTTGTCGGTGCAGGGTTCAGTTCCGTCAACTTCGAGAGCCTGCTCCAGAAGGTCATCCTTCCCGCTGTCTTCGCCCCGGTTATCGCCGGGCTCGCGGCCTACGTCTGCACCCGGCTTGCTTATGCGCTCACCGCCCGCCACGATCCCGAGACCGGCAGCAAGCTCACCCAGAAGCGCGGCGGTTTCCGCACCGGCCAGATTTTCACCTCCAGCCTGGTAGCCCTCGCCCACGGCACCAATGATGCCCAGAAAACCATGGGCATCATCACCCTGGTGTTGATCGCCGCGGGCAGCCAGGCTCCCGGTTCGGGCCCGCAACTCTGGGTGATCACAGCTTGCGCCCTGGCCATTGCGATCGGTACCTACGCCGGCGGCTGGCGCATTATCCGCACCATGGGCTCCGGCCTGACGGAGGTCAAGCCCGCGCAGGGCTTCGCGGCCGAGACCAGCACCGCCTCCGCGATCCTCGCCTCCTCCCATCTTGGCTTCGCCCTCTCCACCACCCAGGTGGCGTCCGGCTCGGTCATCGGCTCCGGAATGGGACGCCGCGGTACCACCGTCCGCTGGAACATGGTGGGCAAGATCGCACTCGGCTGGCTCTTCACCTTGCCGGCAGCGGGAATTGTCGGTGCCCTGACTGCCCTGCTGGTCAAGACCGGCGCGGTGGGCGTGCTGATTGCTGCCGTGGCCGGCAGCGGCGCTGTGCTGTTCATGTTCTTCTACTCGCGCAAGTCTTCTGTGGGCCACCAAAATGCGGTCGAGGTCGAGGAGGCCGGCCAAGCGGTCCGCTTCGCCAAGAAAAAGGCCATGGCCCGCGCCCGGGCCAAAGCGAAGGAACAGGCCAAGGAACAGGCCAAAGCTGACAATGGCGCTGCTGCCAACACCCCTAAGGAGAATCAGCGATGAAGTGGTTGGAACTCCTGACCGTCGCAGGCACCACGCTCATTTCCGCCGCACTGGTGGTTACGCTCTACTCGCTCGGCGTCAGGTTTACGGCAATCGCCGCCGACGCCCAGCAACCCTCCCCGGGGATCAAGCGCTCGGTGGCCTACCTGTGCTTCTCCCTGTGTGGCGTGGCCGTGCTCTTCGGGCTGTACCTGATCATCCCGTACTTCACCAAGTAGCGGGTTCCTCCGGCTGGACCCGACCATGGGCAGCACGGCCGGGGTTGGCTAGGCTGGGCCCATGCCGCGCATCCAGTACTTCGTAGCCGCCTCCCTGGACGGATTCATCGCCACCTCAACGGACGACCTCGGCTGGCTCCTGCAGTTCGACGGATTCGAGGGCGGGGCGGAAAGCTACGACGCGTTCATGGCCGGGGTGGGGTGCATCGTCATGGGCGGGGAGACGTACGCCTGGCTGCAGGAGCACGACGCCGGCACCTGGCCCTACGCGGGCACTCCGACGTACGTCTTCACGCACCATGAGTACGCGGTCGCCGAAGGGGCCGACGTCACCTTCGTCCGCGGCGACGTGGCCGAATTCATAACTGACTTCCGGAAATCCGCGCAGGGCCGGAACATCTGGGTGGTGGGCGGCGGCAACCTGGCCGCCCAGTTTGCCGACGCCGGGCTGCTGGATGAGATCATCCTCTCCCTGATTCCCGTGGTGCTGGGGGAGGGAAAGCGGCTGCTGCCGCTGAAGGGGCCGACGGCCCCGCTCGAACTGGCCGCCTCCCGCACCCTCGGCAGGGGGATCGTTGAATTGCGCTACCTGCTGGCCGCGCAAACAACACCGCCCGGCGCTGCCTGATTCAGCCGGCGTTGTCCCGGAGCATGTTCGTGATCCGGGCAGATGACAGCCGCCGCCCCCGGGCGTCGGTCATGACCACCTCATGGGTGGTGAGCGTGCGGCCCAAATGGATCGCGGTGCACGTACCCGTAACCAGCCCCTGCGCAATCGAACGGTGATGGGTGGCGTTGACCTCGATGCCGACGGCGTGCCTTCCCGGACCCGCGTGCATTCCGGCGGCGAACGAACCGAGGGTTTCCGCCAGCACCACGTGGGCGCCGCCGTGGAGGATTCCCGCGACCTGCGTGTTGCCCTCCACCGGCATGGTGGCGACTGTCCGTTCCGGGCTCATCTCCAGGAAATGGATCCCCATTTTGACCACGAGTGCGCCGACGCCAAACGCGCCCAGCCAGCCGTGCATATGGTCGGGGATTCCGGCCGCTGCCAGCTCTTCGGCGAAGGGGCCCGGCGTGAAATTGTCTGTCATGGCAACTAGGCTGGCACCTGTGAGTGAAACAACCAAACCGGCCCCTTTCCCGTCCCAGGTCCTGGAGGAAGAGCCCTCGGCGCAGCCTGCTTCCACCCCCCAGGACCCGGGAGCCAGTGACGCTTCCCCTGCTGCCGGCGGGTCGGTTTCCGCTACCGTTGCCCCCGTTGTCCCCATCACCGGCCAGCCGCGCCTCCTGGTGCTTGACGGGCACTCCATGGCTTTCCGGGCGTTCTTCGCCCTTCCGGCGGACAAGTTCTCCACCGCCAACGGCCAGCACACCAACGCCATCCACGGGTTTACGTCCATGCTGATCAACCTGATCAAGGAACAGCAGCCCACGCACATCGCCGTTGCTTTCGACGTCTCGGACGAATCCACGCACCGCAAGGCCGAGTACAGCGAGTACAAGGGCGGCCGCAACGAGACACCCCGCGAGATGAGCGGGCAGATCGACCTCATCGGGCAGGTGATGGAAGCCTGGGGGATCAAGACCATCAAGATGCCCGGTTACGAGGCCGACGACATCCTCGCAACCCTTGCCGCCATGGGCGAAAAGGCCGGCTTCGAGGTCCTCCTCGTTTCCGGCGACCGAGACGCCTTCCAGCTGATCACGGACAACGTCTTCGTCCTCTATCCCAAGAAGGGCGTCAGCGACATTCCCCGGATGGACGCCGCGGCCATCGAGGCCAAGTACTTCGTGAGCCCGTCCCGCTACTCCGACCTCGCCGCCCTGGTGGGCGAGACGGCGGATAACCTGCCCGGCGTACCCGGTGTCGGGCCCAAGACGGCAGCCAAGTGGATCAACCTCTACGGCGGCCTCGAAGGGGTGCTGGAAAACATCGACTCCATCGGCGGCAAGGTAGGTGACGCCCTGCGCGGGAATGTGGACGCCGTCAAGCGCAACCGCAGGCTGAACCAGCTCCACACCGACCTCGACCTGCCGGTCACGCTCGACGACCTCTACCAGCCGCGGCCCGACCAGGCCGTCCTTGAGGACCTTTTCGACCAGCTCGAATTCAAGGCCATCCGCGGCCGCCTCTTCGCCCTCTACGGCGACGCCGACACCCCGGCAGCGGAGCGGGACAGCATTGACACCCCGGAGTACAGCACTCCCGCGGATGCCTCTGAACTTGCCGCCTTCCTGGCCGCGGGAGTGGGCCACCGCTCGGCCCTCGCCGTCGACCTCGTGCCCGGACGGATCGGCGAGGACGCCGCGGCGCTGGCGATCGTCCGTGGTGACGCCGCCGTCTACATCGACCTCGCCGGCCAGGACGCGGAGACAGAGAATGTCCTGGCCGGGTGGCTTCGGGACCGGGAGGCGGCCAAGGTGATACACGGCTTCAAAGCCGCGCTGAAGGCACTCTCCGCCCGTGGCCTCAAGCTGGAGGGCGTGGTGGACGACACCTCCATTTCCGGCTACCTGATCGAGCCGGACCGGCGCACCTACGAGCTCGCCGAACTGGCCCAGCACCACCTCAACGTGGGAATCCCCGCTGCCACGGCCAAGGCCGGGCAATTGGAGCTGTCGTTCGACGGCGAGGACACCGCCGCCGCCGATGCCCTGGTCCAGGCCGGCGCCGTCGTCCTCGCCCTCAGCCGCTTCTTCGAGGATGAACTCAAGGAGCGCAAGGCCGAAGACCTGCTGTCCACCCTTGAGCTGCCGGTGGGCCGCGTCCTCGCGGACATGGAACTCGCCGGCATCGCGATCGACATGGACAAAATGGACGAACAGCTCGCCGATTTGGCGCGAGTGATCGACCAGGCCCAGGAACAGGCGTTTGCCGCCATCGGGCACGAGGTCAACCTGGGCTCGCCCAAGCAACTCCAGACGGTACTGTTCGACGAACTGCAGCTGCCCAAAACCAAGAAGATCAAGTCCGGTTACACCACGGACGCGGCATCGCTGAAGAACCTCCTGGAAAAAACCGGGCACGAGTTCCTGGTCCAGCTCATGGCCCACCGCGAGGCCGCCAAGCTGCGCCAAATGCTCGAGTCGCTGAAGAAATCGGTGGCAGAGGACGGCCGCATCCACACCACCTACGCCCAGAACGTCGCGGCAACCGGCCGCATCTCCTCGAACAACCCCAACCTGCAGAACATCCCCATCCGCAGCGAGGAAGGCCGCCGCGTGCGCGGCATCTTCGTGGTCAGCGACGGCTACGAATGCCTGCTTTCCGCGGACTACTCGCAGATCGAAATGCGCATCATGGCGCACCTGTCCGGCGACGAAGGGCTGATCCAGGCCTACAAGGACGGCGAGGACCTGCACCGCTTCGTCGGCTCGAACATCTTCCACGTGCCCACGGACCAGGTCACCAGCGCCATGCGCTCCAAGGTCAAGGCCATGTCCTACGGGCTGGCCTACGGGCTGACCTCCTTCGGCCTGTCCAAGCAGCTGGAGATCTCCGTCGACGAGGCCCGTACCCTGATGAAGGACTACTTCGACCGCTTCGGCGCCGTCCGCGACTACCTGCGGGGCGTGGTGGACCAGGCCCGGGTGGATGGTTACACGGCCACCATCGAAGGCCGCCGCCGCTACCTCCCCGATCTCACCAGCACGGATCGCCAGCTGCGCGAAAACGCCGAACGCATTGCCCTGAACAGCCCCATCCAAGGCTCCGCCGCGGACATCATCAAGCGCGCCATGCTCGGTGTTCATGACGAGCTCAAGGCCCAGGGGCTGAAGTCCAGGATGCTGCTCCAAGTCCATGACGAACTTGTCCTCGAGGTGGCGGCGGGGGAGCGGGCCGCCGTGGAAAAGCTGGTCACCGAGCAGATGGCAGCCGCCGCCGACCTCAGCGTGCCCCTGGAAGTGCAGATCGGCGTCGGCCCCAGCTGGTACGACGCCGGCCACTAGGCTTCCTGCCGGTCCAGCAGACGGCCGGCGTGTTTGTGCTGGTCAAGCGCCGGATTCATTGGCTAGGCTCGGGTAAATGGGTGATCTGAGCGGAAACTATGAAATCCGGCGCTTTCCCGCCGTGTCCAAAGGCAACGAAGGGTACGCGGAGGCCGAAACCTGGGCCAAGGCCGTCGGGTTCGGTTTCCACGACTCCACCCGCACCCCCGAGCACCGGGAGCGGTCCCTTGCCACCTATGAGGTCGACGGCCGGATCTTCACCGGGGTTTACCAGACCGGTCCCGTGGCCCCCTCGTCGCTGCCTGCCGAGGTGCCCGTTGCCACCTTCGGGACCTTCCGCAAAACCCTGAACATTGGCTTCGGCCGCATGCTGGAAACGCAGATGGTTACGGCCGTGACCGTCCGTACATCGCACCGCCGGCGCGGCCTCCTGCGCCGCATGATGACCGAAGACCTCCAGGCCGCCAAGGATGACGGCATCGCCATGGCAGCGCTGACGGCCTCGGAGGGCAGTATCTACGGCAGGTTCGGCTACGGCGTGGCAAGCCTTGAGCGCACCGTGAAAGTGGACACGACGGCCCGGTTTGCCCTGCGGCACACGGCCACGGGCGCCGTGGAAGTGGCGGACCCCAAGACCCTGTTGGACGTGGCCCCCGCCGTGTTCGAACGCGTCCACCGGCACACGCCAGGGTCCCTCGGCCGGCAGGAATGGTACCGGCACCTGGCCTCCGGGTCGCTGGGACGCGACGGCAAGGAAGATCCCGCCATCAAGGTGGCGCTGCACTACGGCCCGGACGCAACCATCGACGGCTATGTCTCCTACAAGTTCCTTGGCTGGGACACCACCCCCTACACGGTGGAAGTGGTGGACCTTGTCGCCGCCACCGACCATGCCTACCTCGAACTGTGGCAGTACCTGGCGGCCATCGACCTCGTGGAGCGGGTCACCTGGAACGAGGCGCCGGTGGATGATCCCCTTGCCTGGGCCCTGGCTGACCCGCGCTGCATCGACGCCTCGGACAGCCGCGACATGCTCTGGCTGAGGATCCTCGACGTTCCACAAGCCCTCGCTGCGCGCCACTACCCTGCCGATGGCCGGCTGGTCCTCAAAGTCGATGATCCGCTCGGCCTCACGCCGGGGATTTTTGCGCTGACCGTGGAGGGCGGCCAGGCCGGCGTCGAACGCCTGCCCGAAGGCACCGCCGCCGACCTCGAACTGGGCGTCTCCGCGCTGTCCTCGATCTTCCTCGGTGCTGTGTGCCCGGTGACCCTGAAAGCTGCCGGCGCCATCGGCGAGCCACGGCCGGGCGCCGCCCTCGAGGCCCGGCAGATGTTTGCGGTGGAACGGGCGACGCACTGCCTGACCCACTTCTGAGTCCCCGTCCCCGCTCCCGGCCGCTTTGACCCGCGTTGCCGGCACCGACTAGAATAAACGGGCGTGTACCACGTGCACGTCCTTGCGGTCCCAGGCCGCATTGAAAGTAATCCACAAAATCAGGATGACCCGGAGGATCCGTCGGATTCACCGTGAATCGCGCCTGCGTTCCATAACGCGGGCGCGCCGGTTTGCCTGACCGACTAACTATCCACAACGGAGCCCCTACTACATGACCATCACCTCCACCGAGAAGCCCGGTACCCCCGTAGTCGCAATTAACGACATCGGTACCGCTGAGGACTTCCTCGCAGCAGTCGACGCCACCATCAAGTACTTCAACGACGGAGACCTCGTCGAAGGTACCGTCGTCAAGGTCGACCGCGATGAAGTCCTGCTCGACATCGGTTACAAGACCGAAGGTGTCATCCCCTCCCGCGAGCTGTCCATCAAGCACGACGTTGATCCCGGAGACGTCGTCTCCGTCGGCGATCAGGTCGAAGCCCTGGTGCTCACCAAGGAAGACAAAGAAGGCCGCCTGATCCTCTCCAAGAAGCGCGCTCAGTACGAGCGTGCCTGGGGCGACATCGAGAAGGTCAAGGAAGAAGACGGCGTCGTCACCGGTACCGTCATCGAGGTCGTCAAGGGTGGTCTTATCCTCGACATCGGCCTGCGCGGCTTCCTGCCCGCATCCCTGGTCGAAATGCGCCGCGTGCGCGACCTGGCTCCGTACATCGGTCAGCAGATCGAAGCCAAGATCATCGAGCTGGACAAGAACCGCAACAACGTTGTGCTGTCCCGCCGTGCATGGCTCGAGCAGACCCAGTCCGAGGTCCGCTCCACCTTCCTCAACAAGCTCGAAAAGGGCCAGGTCCGTCCCGGCGTCGTGTCCTCCATCGTCAACTTCGGTGCCTTCGTGGACCTGGGCGGCGTCGACGGCCTGGTTCACGTTTCCGAGCTGTCCTGGAAGCACATCGACCACCCGTCCGAGGTTGTCGAGGTTGGCCAGGAAGTCACCGTCGAGGTCCTCGAGGTGGACCTGGACCGCGAGCGTGTCTCCCTGTCGCTCAAGGCTACGCAGGAAGATCCGTGGCAGACCTTCGCCCGTACCCACGCCCTGGGCCAGGTTGTCCCGGGTAAGGTCACCAAGCTGGTTCCGTTCGGTGCGTTCGTCCGCGTCGAAGACGGCATCGAAGGCCTGGTCCACATCTCCGAGCTCGCCGTGCGCCACGTTGAGCTGGCCGAGCAGGTTGTCTCCGTTGGCGACGAACTGTTCGTCAAGGTCATCGACATCGACCTCGAGCGCCGCCGCATCTCGCTGTCCCTCAAGCAGGCCAATGAGGGCGTCGACGCCGACAGCACCGAATTCGATCCCGCCCTGTACGGCATGGCCGCAGAGTACGACGAAGAGGGCAACTACAAGTACCCCGAGGGCTTCGACCCCGAGTCCAACGAATGGCTCGAGGGCTACGAGAACCAGCGCGCCGCCTGGGAACAGCAGTACGCTGACGCCCAGACCCGCTGGGAAGCACACAAGAAGCAGGTTGCCCAGCACGCTGCCGACGACGCTGCAGCTGCAACGTCCGGTGACAGCGATTCCGGCGCTACCAGCTACTCCTCCGAGCCTGCTGCCACCGACACCGGTGCCGGCACCCTGGCCTCGGACGAGGCACTTGCTGCTCTCCGCGAGAAGCTGACCGGCAACTAGTTGCCACCGGTGCCGGGTTCATCCCGGCACCAACGCGAACAGGCCCCCTGCCTCTGGCAGGGGGCCTGTTCTCGTTGCTGCGGGTCCCGGGCGCTGCTGCGGCGACAGCGCCTCCCGCCCTCACAGGTGGACGACGGCGTGGACCGTTCCATCGTCGTCGGGCGTCAGAACGGCGCCGGCCGCCTCGAGGAGCCGCTGGGCTTTGAGGTTACCGGCCAAAGTGCGGGCAGTGACGCGGTGCAGGCCCGCCATGCGGGCCTCCTCAAGGACCAGCCCCAGGGCGGCGCGGGCGACCCCGCGGGAGCGAAAGCTCCGTCCCAGCCAGATGCCGGTTTCGGCCGAAAGCACATCGGTGTGGGCTTCCCGTTTGAGCCGGACGGAACCGGCTATGTCACCGCCACTGAACACGGCCCAGGATTTCTCCGCCGCGGGGCCGTCAAGGCCGGCGGCTGCCGCGTGGTGGTAGCTGAAGAACCAGGCGGTGCGCTCAAGGTTCCAGCCGGGGCCGCCGAGCGGGGGAGCCACTTCGTCAGGGGAGGCATCACGTTTGGCCAGTTCGAGCAGCTGGTCCGCGACAGCCCGGTCCACATCCACGATGGTGACCTCAGGCAAGGCGTTCATCAACCCACTCCGTTCCTTCGGGAGTCAGCGCAGCGGAGCCTGCGGTGAGCTGCTGGATCCGTTCAGTTGCTGCCGCAATGGCATCGGCATGGTCGGGTACGGCGATGCGCAGGACCGTGAGGCGGTCCTGGTAGGACGTTTCCGCCATTACCAGGCCGGCGGCGCGCAGGTCGTTCTCCAGCCGGCCGGCCCCGGCGTGCGGCACCGCCGTCCAGCAGATCCGCAGCCTGCTGCGCCGGATCAGGGGTGCCTGTTCCAGTGCCGCGGAGACAGATTCCGAGTAGGCGCGGACCAGGCCGCCCGCGCCCAGCAGCACTCCGCCGAAATAGCGCACGACGACGGCACTGACGTCGCTGAGGTCGGCCACCCCGGGTGCCGTTTCCCTTTTCACCAGCGCTTCGAGCATGGGGATCCCTGCGGTGCCCGCGGGCTCGCCGTCGTCGCTGGAGCGCTGGATGCTGCGGTCCGGGCCGATGACGAACGCGGAGCAGTGGTGCCGGGCATCGTGGAACTCGCGGCGAAGCCCGGCAGCCAGTTCCCGGGCGTCCTCCTCCGTTCCGGCCCTGCGGAGGACGGTGATGAACCTGGACCGCTTGATCTCCAGCTCGTGCCGGACGTCATGGCCGGCCGCCAACGTGGTGTAAGTAGTGGTCCTGCTGTCTTGCGCTTGCACCCGGCCCAGTCTAGCGGCGGCGGGAACCGGCGCTTTCGGGGTTCGGTGGACATTCCGTGACGCCACGGACGCCGGCTTCACACGCGGTTCAGTAGGGTGGGAGGGTGTTGAAAATCGGCTTGACGGGCGGAATCGCCTCAGGAAAATCGGTGGTGGCGGCCCGGCTGAAGGAGCGCGGCGCGATCCTGGTGGATGCGGATGCACTGGCCCGGGAGGTTGTGGAGCCCGGGACCCAAGGCCTGGAACAGATCGCTGCCGGGTTCGGCGCGGACATGCTCGACGGCGACGGGCGGCTTGACCGCGCGCGCCTCGGCGAAGCGGTGTTCGGCCAGCCGGAGCGCCTGGCGGCCCTGAACGCCATCGTCCACCCCCTGGTGCGGGCCCGCGCGGCCGAGCTGACGGCAGCGGCACCGGATGACGCCGTCGTGGTCCAGGACATTCCCCTGCTGGTCGAGACCGGGCAGGGGAGAAGCTTCCACCTTGTCGTGGTGGTGGACGCTCCCGATGACGTTCGGCTGCAGCGCATGCAGGCGCTGCGGGGAATGACCCCGGAAGCGGCGCGTTCACGGATGGCCGCCCAGGCCACCCGCGAGCAACGCCTGGCAGCCGCCGACGTCGTCTTGGACAACTCCGGCACCGTGGAGCAGCTCCTGGACCAGGTGGACCGGCTCTGGGAACAGCGGTTGCAGCCTTACGCCCGCAACCTCGCCGCCGGGACCCGGGCCCCGCGTACCGGCGGGCCGGTCCTTGCCCCGCACAGCCGGGACTGGTCCCGGCAGGCCGCGCTGATCGCGGCGCGGCTGAGGGCGGCCGCCCCTGACGCCATCCTGGCGGTGGACCACATAGGCTCCACCGCCGTCCCCGGCCTGGCTGCCAAGGACGTCATCGACCTCCAGGTGGCCGTGCCTGACATGGCGGCCGCAGCTGCGATCGCGCCGCTCCTGGCCGCTGCCGGATACCCGGCTGTGCGGGGGATCGAATCGGACACGCCGAAACCCGGTACGCCGGATCCCGCGTCATGGCTCAAACGATTCCACGCCAACGCGGATCCAGGCCGGGCGGTGAACGTGCATGTGCGGCCGGCCGGCTCGGCCGGATGGCGATATGCGCTGATGTTCCGGGACTGGCTGCGGAACGATCCTTCCGCGCTTGCGCTCTACCAGGCGCACAAGGCGGACCTCGCCCGCCGCTTTTCCGACTCCGCCGGAACCGGATCCTACGCTGAGGCGAAGGAACCGTGGTTCACCGACGTTGCCTGGCCGGCGATGTCCGCATGGGCCCGGACAGCCGGGTGGGCGCCGCCGTCGTACGCGTCGTGAACGGCCGCCCCGTCCCGGCGCTTGTTCGCCCGTAACGGATTGGACGCTTCACTGTCGGTGCCCGGCTGTAAATTAGATCCATGAGCCTTGCGCAGGAGATCAACCGTGTTGTAGCGCCCTTTGAAGTCATCAGCGAATTCAAGCCCGCGGGTGACCAGCCGGCCGCCATCGCGGAGCTGACCGAACGCATCAACAACGGGGAGAAGGACGTGGTGCTCCTCGGCGCCACCGGTACCGGCAAAAGCGCCACCACCGCGTGGCTCATTGAGCAGGTCCAGCGGCCAACCCTGGTGATGGTCCAGAACAAGACCCTTGCCGCCCAGCTCGCCAACGAATTCCGCGAACTGCTGCCCAACAACGCGGTGGAGTACTTCGTCTCCTACTACGACTACTACCAGCCCGAAGCCTACGTGGCGCAGACGGACACCTTCATCGAGAAGGATTCCTCCATTAACGAGGAAGTGGAACGGCTCCGGCACTCCGCCACCAACGCGCTGCTGACCCGCCGGGACGTGATCGTGGTGGCCACCGTGTCCTGCATCTACGGCCTGGGAACCCCGGAGGAATACATCTCCGGCATGGTCACCCTGCGCAAGGGTGCAGAAATGAACCGGGACGACCTCCTGCGCAAGTTTGTTTCCATGCAGTACGCGCGCAACGACGTCGACTTCCACCGCGGCACCTTCCGGGTCCGCGGGGACACCGTGGAAATCATTCCGATGTATGAGGAACTGGCCATCCGGATCGAGTTCTTCGGCGACGAAATCGAGAACATCCACACCCTCCACCCGCTGACCGGTGAGGTCATCCGCGACGAGGAAGAGATGTACGTCTTCCCGGCATCGCACTATGTGGCTGGACCGGAGCGGATGGCGCGGGCCATCAAGCGGATCGAGGATGAACTCGCGGACCGGCTGAAGGTGCTGGAAAGCCAAAACAAGCTCGTCGAAGCCCAGCGGCTGCGGATGCGGACCACCTACGACCTCGAAATGATGCAGCAGATGGGCTTCTGCAACGGCATCGAAAACTACTCCGCCCATATCGACGGCCGGGAACCGGGCACCGCCCCGCACTGCCTCCTGGACTACTTCCCGGACGACTTCCTGCTGGTGGTGGACGAGTCCCATGTAACCATTCCGCAGATCGGCGCCATGTACGAGGGTGACATGTCCCGTAAGCGGAACCTCGTGGACTTTGGCTTCCGCCTTCCGTCCGCCATGGACAACCGGCCGCTGAAATGGGACGAGTTCCTCCAGCGGGTGGGCCAGACCGTCTACCTTTCGGCCACCCCGGGCAAGTACGAACTTGGCAAGGCGGACGGATTCGTCCAGCAGATCATCCGTCCCACCGGGCTGGTGGATCCCGAGGTGGTGGTCAAGCCCACCAAGGGACAGATCGATGACCTCCTCGGTGAGATCAAGACCCGGGTAGAGAAGGACGAACGCGTCCTGGTGACCACGCTGACCAAACGTATGGCGGAGGACCTCACAGACTACCTGCTGGGTCACGGCGTGAAAGTGGAGTACCTGCACTCGGACGTCGATACCCTGCGCCGAGTGGAACTCCTGCGCGAGCTGCGGATGGGCTCCTTCGATGTCCTGGTGGGCATCAACCTCCTCCGTGAGGGCCTTGACCTGCCAGAGGTGTCCCTGGTCAGCATCCTGGATGCGGACAAGGAAGGGTTCCTGCGTTCGTCCACGTCGCTGATCCAGACCATCGGCCGTGCAGCCCGCAATGTCTCGGGCCAGGTGCACATGTACGCGGACCGGATCACCGACTCCATGGCCCTCGCCATCGACGAAACCAACCGCCGCCGCGCCATCCAGGTCGCCTACAACAAAGACCATGGCGTCGATCCCCAGCCGTTGCGCAAGAAGATCGCCGACATCACGGACCAGTTGGCCAAGGAAGATGCCGACACCGAGGAACTGCTCAAGAACAACCGGCTCGCCAAGGGCGCCAAGCGGGCCAAGTCCGGAGCCAAGGGTGCGGCCCAGGTCCGTGCGGATGGTTTGGCGGCAGGTCCGGCCGAGGACCTGGTGGGACTGATCGAGCAGCTTACCGAACAGATGCACGGAGCCGCCGCCGAACTGCAGTTCGAAGTGGCGGCGCGGATCCGCGACGAGGTCAGCGAACTGAAGAAAGAACTGCGCCAGATGCAGGCCGCCGGCCACGCCTAGGCGGTCTCGTTCCAGGCCTGCCCGGAGGACTGGATGGGCTGCCCATGGAACGGCGGGCACCTCCGTGGGGAGGCGCCCGCCGTCGTTAACGCATGTGGTGCCGGGGTTTCACTTCCTGGCCGAGTCGATCATTCCCTTTGCTTCGTCCATCAGGCCCTTGGCTGCGTCAGCGGGGGACTTCCGGTCGAACAAGACGTCCGTGCAGTACCGCTGGATCAGCGCCTGAACCCCGGAGGAGCCGGTTGGGGGCACCGGCGGGCCGCTCTGCAGGTCAGGCTTGATGTCCTTCAGGAATGCCGCCGCGGACTTGTCCGCCGGGGTCAGCAGCGGGTCGATTGCCGCCTGGACTTCTGAGTTCGTGGGGAAGCCGCGCTCGGTCAGGATGGTCTTGGCTGAGTCCAGGTTGTTGAGCATGTAGTTGACCACCTCAGCAGCTTCCTTGGGATGCTTGCTGCGCGAAGACACGGACCAGAACATGGATGGTTTGTAGGACATTCCGTTGTCCTTCGCGCTGCCTGTGGAACTGGGCGCGCGCAGGATCTTGACGTCGGTCTTCAGCGCCGACTGAAGCGCATTGACCTGGTTGGTCCACCACCACGACATCGCAGTCTTGCCGGTGGCGAAGAGGGTCTGTTCCACCGGGGCGCTGATGTCCTCGGTGGCAATGTTGGCCGGCGGGGCAGCCCCGGCGTTGCGCAGGTCCACGAGGTTCTGGAAGAAGGACGTGGCGGTGCTTTCCTCGAAGCCGAGGCCGCCGTCCGCCGAGTAGAGCGATTCGCCGTGCTGCATCGCCCACGTGTTCAGGTCGGAGTCCGTCAGCGAGTAGGAGCTGCCGTAGTTGGTTTGGCCCGCCTTGGCAGCGGCCTTTGCGATCTGGGCGGCGGTCTTGGTGTAGTCAGCCCACGTCCAGGTCTTGTCGTCCGGGATGGGCACACCGTAGTCCTGGAACATCTTGGCGTTGATCATGACGGCCTTGGCGTTCTGCCCGGTGCTGAGGCCAAACTGCTTACCGCTGACCTGGCCCGAGTCAAGGGCGTCCTGGTCGATCTTGGAGGTGTCGATATTGCTTTGCTTGGACAGGTCCAGGAGGGCGCCCCGGCCGCCATACTCAGCGATATAGGCCTGGTCCATCTGGATCACGTCGGGGGAATCATTGGCGGCGGTGGTTGTGGCCAGTTTGTCCCAGTAGCTGCTCCACACTCCGGGCTCGGCCTGGATCTTGATGTTGGGGTGGGAGGCCTGGAACGCGTCGATCACCTGTTGGGTTTCTTTGTTGCGGAGGTCGTTGCCCCACCACGTGAAGCGGACCGTGACGTTCCCGCCGCTGTCGCCGGCCGAGGAGGGAGAACAGCCGGTGGCAAGCAAGGCGAGGGTGGCCGCAGCTGCGAGCGACTTGACCATCGTGCTGGTGCGAAGCGAAGTCTTCATTGACCGTGACTTTCTGGAGGGGTCTAACAGATGGGGCGAGAAACCGCTTTCTCGCTGGATGTGATTATGACAGCAGCGTCTGCCGGGGGTCAATGGTTCCGGGAAACCGTTATCCAACGGCGTTGCTGGGGTAGAGTTGAAGGCACGTAGGGGAGTATCCCAAAGCGCTACGATCGTCAACACGCAGGGCATGGTTGCCCCGCCGGGCGTAGCGGGCCGCCGCTTCAGCACCAAGTGCACTGGCAGGCCGGAGAGACTTACACCATTTTGTGTACCCTGCGAAAGGCTGTCCCTGTGCTCGACTTGCCCGTATGGTTCGAGGTTGGCTCATTTGTCATCCTTGGCCTGATCCTCCTGACCGACCTCCTCCTGGTGGTCCGCCGGCCCCATGAACCCTCCATGAAGGAAGCCGGCCTGTGGGTTGCCTTCTATGTCGCACTGGCCATGGCCTTCGCCGGAGCGATGTTCGCCTTTACCGGCCCCGAGTTCGGCAGCCAGTTCGTCGCGGGCTGGGTCACGGAATACAGCCTCAGCATCGACAACCTGTTCGTCTTCATCATCATCATGGCCAGGTTCTCCGTACCGCGGAAATACCAGCAGGAAGTGCTGATGGTGGGGATCATCATCGCGCTCATCCTGCGCGGCATCTTCATCCTGCTCGGCGCCATTGTCATTGAACAGTTCAGCTGGGTGTTCTACATCTTCGGCGCATTCCTGCTGTGGACGGCCTGGAAGCAGGCCCAGGACGAAGGCGAAGAGGAAGAAGACCGCGAGAACCCCCTGATCGCCAGGATCCGCAAAGTCATCCCCATGTCGGAGAAGTTCGACGGCGGCAAGCTGCGGACCACGGTGAACGGCAAGAAGGTGTTCACCCCCATGGTGATCGTCTTCATCACCATCGGCCTCACGGACCTCCTGTTCGCCGTGGACTCCATTCCGGCGATCTTCGGCCTCACCCAAAGCCCCTTCATCGTCTTCACCGCCAACCTGTTCGCCCTGATGGGGTTGCGTCAGCTGTACTTCCTCCTCGGCGGCCTGATGAACCGGCTGATCTACCTCAAGCACGCACTCTCCTTCATCCTGGCGTTCATCGGCGTCAAGCTCGTCCTGCACGCCATGCACGTCAACGAACTGCCCTTCATCAACGGCGGACGCCACATCGAGTGGGCACCCGAGATTCCGACCTTCGTGTCGTTGGCAGTCATCGTGGGCACCATCATCGTTGCCGTGGTGGCCAGCCTGCTGAGCTCCAAGGCCAAGGCGGCGGCGATCGATCCGCGGCTCGAGGAAGACGCCCGGAAGAGCCACAGCGACGTCGACTAGGCGTCCGCTGCACCTCTGCAACAGGTAATCCCGGCCCCGCCGGGATTACCTGTTTAAGCCCCTGCATCAGGCGGCAGCGCAGGACTATGCTCGGATCATGGCCAGCACAGCAGCGGACCAGCGCGTGCGCCAGGTGCAGCGGCGCACCGTTGTGCTCCTGGGGACAGCCCAGGTCTTCGGCGGCATCGGCACCGGGGCAACCGTGTCGATCGGTTCCATCCTGGCCGTGGAATTGTCCGGTTCCAGCGCGTGGGCGGGGGCCGTGGCAACGGTCATGACGCTGGGGGCCGCGGCAGCCGCACTTCCGCTGGCGTCGTTGGCCGACCACCGAGGGCGCAGGGCGGGCCAGGTGGCGGGTCTTTCAGCGGCCTTGGCAGGTGCGCTTCTTATGGTCCTGGCCGTCGTGTCCGGGCTCTTTATCCTCCTGGTCCTGGGTGCCGCAGGCATCGGCGTCGGCACTGCGGCCACCCTGCAGGCACGGTTCGCCGCCGTGGACCTTGCAGCCCCCGAACACCGGGGGAGGGCGCTGTCGACGGTGGTCTGGGCCGTGACCGTCGGCGCCGTGACGGGGCCAAACCTCATCCAGCCCGGCACGGTGGTGGGCACGGCACTGGGCCTGCCGCCGGTGGCCGGACCATTCGTCATCGCCGCGGCGGGATTGCTGATTGCCTCCGGCCTGATGTTCGCCGGGCTTCGCCCCGACCCGCTGTTGCTGGCACGCCAGCTCGCGGCTGCGGGAGCCAACACCGCCCAAGACCATGACCCGGCACGCCCGGACGGTGTGGCGGCCGGGCGTGCCGGCGGTTCACTCATCCGCGGGCTCCATGCCATCAGGGACTCCCGGACGGCGGTCCTGGCGGTGACAGCCGTCGTCGCCGCCCACGCAGTGATGGTGGGCGTGATGTCCATGACGCCGCTGCATCTGCAGCACCTGGTGGAAGGGCCTGCGTTCCACCCAGGGCACGTCGCCGAGGGGGACGTGCTGGTGATCATTGGCTTCACCATCTCGCTGCACATCGCCGGGATGTTCGCCCTGTCGCCGGTCATGGGCTGGCTGACGGACAGGGCCGGCCGGATCGAGACCATCGTGATCGGTTTCGCAGTGTTGGTCGCGGCGGTGGTGGTCGCAGGCCTTGGACAGTCTTCCACCCCCGCTGTTGCGGCAGGCCTTGTCCTGTTGGGCGTTGGCTGGTCGGCTGCGACCATCTCCGGGTCCACGCTGCTGGCCGAAAGCGTGGGACGCGACGCCCGGGTCGCGGTGCAGGGCGTCTCGGACATGCTGATGGGCGCTGCCGGAGCGGCAGGCGGTGCGGTGTCGGGGCTCGTCCTGGGCGCCGCCGGCTACCTCGGCCTGAACCTCATCGGTGCCGCCATCGGTGCCGCGGTGCTGGCGGCGGCCATTCTCGCCCGCGCCTCACGCCGCCGGTCAGCGGCCGCCTGAACGCGCCATCCCCAGCAGGCGGGCAAAGATCCGCTCGCCGTCGTCGGCGATTCCATCGTGATGGAAATCGGCGGTCTCCCACACCTGCAGTCCGCGGACCGCTGCCGCCGTCTGAAGGGAGAGGTCCCGGTCAACGTAGATGTCGTCGGTGTAGACGGCCGCTGCCACGGGAACGGTATTGGCAGCCAGCGCCCGCGAATCGTACAGCGGCTTCCAGTCCCGCTTGGCTGCCAGCAGTTCGGCCACGTCCCGGAGCGGCTGCAAGGCGGGATCCTGCTCGAAGTACCACGGGTACACCATCTCGCCGGTCAGGAGCAGCGGCTCGGCGTCGGGCCTGAACCAGGGGTTTTCACCCAGCATCCGCCACGCGGACCAGTTGGTCGCCTGCCCCTGGCCATAGATGGATTCGTGCATGAGCGCATACAGCGGGTTGGAGCGGCGGGAGACGACGGCCTGGAGCTGTTCCAGGAAGGCATCGGACAGGCGGGGTCCACCGGGAGCGGCGACGAAGGCATCTTCCAGGAGATAGTGGAGGCTGTCCACCCGCGTGTTGCCGCCCAGGAATGACCCGGCCATCTGGAACCGCTCCACGGTGAGGGGCGCGCCGTCGGGCATGATCTCGGTCGTGGACCGCAGGTGCCGGGCGATCCGTTCCACCGTCTCCCGGTCCTCGGGGTACCAGCCGAAGTATTCCCCGTTCCGGGCGGCGACGCGCTGGAACGTGGCACGGTAGACCTCGTCGGCGCTGCCAGCGAGCGGCGCCAGGCCACCGGTGATGAGTGCTTCGCGGAGTCCTTCCGGCGCGAAGGAGAGATAGGTCAGGGCGCAAAAGCCGCCGTAGCTTTGGCCGTAGATGGTCCAGGGCGCTGATTCGAGGGCGGCACGGATCAGTTCCGCGTCCGCCACGATCGAATCGGCCCGGAAGTGCTCCAGGTAGGCAGCCTGTGCGGCCGCATCCCCCCGCGCCGGCAGCGTATGCCTGTCGATGGGGGTGGACAGGCCCGTACCCCGCTGGTCCAGCATCAGGATGCGGAACTCTGCCGCCGCAGCCTTCCCCCAGCCGCCCAGGGAAGCCCACCTGTTGCCGCGGCCGCCAGGACCGCCCTGAAGGAAGAGGAGCCAGGGCAGCGCGGCCGCCGCCTCCTCGCTGTACGCGGCGGAGACGTACTCGCGGGCGAAAACGGTGATCGTCTCAGCCGCCGGGGCGGAAGGATCATCTGGAGCGAAGTGGTCCAGGGGGACGGTGAACCAGTGTTCGACGGTCCGCATACCCCGGAAGGCGTGGCTGGCGCCAACGCGATGCCTGGCGGCAAGTGCCGCGCTGTGCCGCTCAGCCACGCGCGGCTGCGGGGACGGAGGTGCCGGACTGCGCCCGGCCGAACCGGTCCAGTGCCTGGCCGGTGAGCCGGAAGGTTGACCATCCGTCCATGGGGACGGCGCCGACGCGGCGGTAGAAGTTGATGGACGGCTCGTTCCAGTCCAGCACGCTCCATTCCACCCGCGCGTAGCCGTTCTCGACGGCAATCCCGGCCAAGTGCTGCAGCAGCGCCTTGCCGTGTCCTTCGCCCCGCGCTCCGGGGCTGACGTAGAGGTCTTCCAGGTAGATCCCGTGCACGCCCTCCCAGGTGGAATAGTTCAGGAACCAAAGGGCGAAACCCTGCACTTCACCGGCCGTGTTCTCAGCCATGGCCGCGAACACGCTTGGGTTGCCGCCGAACAAGGCCCGCTCCAGCAGTTCGGGAGTGTTCCGGACGGCGTCCGGTTCCTTCTCGTAATCGGCCAGTTCGTGGATCATCCGGAGAATGGCGGGAACGTCGTGCGGGGTGGCGGGGCGGATAACACTCATTGCTCGAGCTTACCGCCGGTCCCGCGTCAGAGCCGGTTCACGTCCGTCACCCTGACCACGGCGGTCCCGGTGTCGTCCGACTCGGCCAAGTCCACCTCGGCCGAGATCCCCCAGTCGTGGTTGCCTGCCGGGTCGTCGAAGATCTGGCGGACTTTCCACGTGCCGCGCTCCTCGGTGATGATGAGCAGGCCCGGCCCGCGGGCGTCCGGGCCCGTACCGATGTCGTCGTGTTCGTCGAAGTAGTCGTCCAGCGCGTCTTCCCAGCGCTCGGCACCCCACCCGGATCCGGCGTCGAGTTCACCCAGCGCGGCGGCGTCCTCGTCGGCGAACAGTTCCACGCGGCGGAACATCTCGTTGCGCACCATCACCCGGAACGCGCGGATGTTGGAGGTCAACGACGGCGGGGCAGGCGGTGGCGCGTCGTGCGGCGTGGGCGCCGCGCCGGAGGCCAGTTCCTCCCACTCGTCCAGGAGGCTGGAATCCACCTGCCGCACCAGCTCGCCGAGCCAGGCGGTCAGGTCCTCAAGGTCTTCCCGCAGCATGTCCTGGGGCACGGTCTGGCGGAGCGCTTTGAAGGCATCGGCCAGGTAGCGCAGCACGATCCCTTCGGAACGGGCCAGACCGTAGAACTGCACGAATTCGCCGAAATTCATGGCGCGCTCGTACATATCGCGGACCACCGACTTCGGCGCGAGCTCGAAGTCGCCCACCCACGGTGCAGCCTTGCGGTACACCTCGAAGGCCTCGCCCAGGATCTCCGCGAGAGGTTGCGGGTAGGTGACCTCGTCCAGCATGGCCATCCGCTGGTCGTAGTCGATACCGTCCGCCTTCATGGCGGCCACCGCTTCGCCGCGGGCCTTCTTCTGCTGCGCGGAGAGGATCTGCCGCGGTTTCTCCAAGGTCGCCTCAATCACGGACACAGCGTCCAGGGCGTACGACGGCGACTCCGGGTCGAGGAGGTCCAGCGCCGCGAGGGCGAACGGGGAGAGCGGCTGGTTCAAGGCGAAGTTCGGCTGCAGGTGGACGGTCAGCCGCACGGTGCGGCCGTCAGGTCCCTGTTCTTCCGGCGGGATGCGTTCCACCACCTCGGCGGCCAGGAGTTCCCGGTAAATCCCCAGCGCCTTCTTCATCAGCCGCAGCTGGGACGACCGTGGCTCGTGGTTTTCGGTCAGCAGCCTCCTGGCAGCGGCAAACGGGTCCCCGGGCCGCTCCATCAGGTTCATCAGCATGGCGTGCGTGACGGTGAAACTCGACGTCAGCGGGTCCGGCACGGATTCCACCAGCCGTTTGAACGTCGGCTCGCCCCACGAGACGAAACCTTCAGGCGGCTTCTTCTTCACCACCTGGCGCAGCTTCTTCTGGTCATCGCCGAACTTGGCGGTGGCCTTCGCCATCGCCTTCACGTTCTCGATGACGTGCTCGGGTGCCTGCACCACGACGGTCCCGGCGGTGTCGTACCCTGCCCGTCCGGCGCGGCCGGCAATCTGGTGGAACTCGCGTGAGTTGAGCAGCCGGGTCCGGACGCCGTCGTACTTGCTAAGGGCGGTGAGGAGCACTGTCCTGATGGGGACGTTGATGCCGACGCCCAGGGTGTCCGTGCCGCAGATTACCTTCAGCAGACCGGCTTGAGCCAGCTGCTCCACCAGCCGGCGGTACTTGGGCAGCATGCCGGCGTGGTGCACGCCGATTCCGTGGCGCACCAGCCTGTTCAGTGTCTTCCCGAACCCGGCGGCGAACCGGAAGTTGGCAATCAGCTCGGCGATCTTGTCCTTTTCCTCCCGGGTGCACACGTTGATGCTCATCAGGTTCTGGGCGCGGTCGATCGCTTCGAGCTGGCTGAAGTGCACCACATAGACCGGCGCCTGTTTGGTGGAAAGCAACTCTTCCAGCGTTTCGTGGACCGGGCTCTGGTGGTAGTAGTAGTGCAGCGGGATGGGCCGCTCCGCAGAGCTCACGGTGGTGGTGGGCCGGCCCGTCAAGGACGTCAGGCCTTCCTCGAAGCGGGTCACGTCCCCCAGCGTTGCTGACATCAGCAGGAACTGTGCCTGCGGAAGCTCCAGCAGCGGCACCTGCCAGGCCCAGCCGCGCTGCGGGTCCGAGTAGAAGTGGAATTCATCCATGATCACGGCGCCCAGTTCTGCCGCGGAGCCCTCGCGCAGGGCGATGTTGGCGAGGATCTCGGCCGTGCAGCAAATGATGGGGGCGTCCTGGTTCACGCCGGAGTCGCCGGTAATCATCCCCACGTTCTCCGCGCCGAAGATGTCGCAGAGCGCAAAGAACTTTTCCGATACGAGGGCCTTGATGGGCGCCGTGTAATAGCTGCGCCTGCCCTGGGCCATCGCCTGGAAGTGCGCTGCGATGGCTACCAGGGACTTGCCGGATCCGGTGGGCGTGGCCAGGATGACGTTCGCCCCGGTGGCCAGCTCCATGATTGCCTCATCCTGCGCCGGGTAGAGCGCGAGCCCCCGGCTTTCCGTCCACTCCACGAACAGGGTGTAGAGGGCGTCCGGGTCGACGGCGGAGGCCTGGTTGGGGACGGACAGATCGGTCAGCTGGTCAAGGAGTTTCATTGACTTCCACCTTAGTGCCACGTCATGTCCGTGCTCCCGCCCATGGCCGGGTTAGGCTCGGCCTGGCCGTGTGCGCAGCAGAACCTGGAGAACCTCATGAAATGGGACCCCGTCAAGTACGTCCAATTCGGCGATTACCGGAACCGGCCCTTCTTCGACCTCACCGCCCGGATCCTTGCCGGACACCCTGCCAAGGTGGTTGACCTGGGCTGCGGGCCGGGCAACCTGACGGCGACGCTCAGCGACCGCTGGCCCGGGGCCGACGTGGTGGGCGTGGACTCCTCCGCGGAAATGCTGGCCAAGGCTGCACGCCTCGCGCAGGAGCACCCGTCGTTGCGGTTCGAACAGGCCGACATCGCCGACTGGACGCCCTCGCCGGACACGGACGTCGTGGTCAGCAACGCCGCCCTGCAGTGGGTCCCCGGCCATCAGGACATGCTGCGGGGATGGCTCGCGGCGCTCGGCCCGGGTGCGTGGTTCGCCCTGCAGGTTCCCGGAAATTTCGACGCTCCCTCGCACGCACTGATGCGGGAACTGGCGTCCTCAGCCCCGTGGGCCGACAAGCTTGGCGGGGTGTTGCGTGGCGGGGAGTCCGTGGGGGAGCCGGGGGACTACCTTGGGATCATGCTCGACGCCGGGTACGCCGCGGACGTGTGGGAAACCAGCTACCAGCAGGTCCTTCCCGGGCCGGACCCGGTCCTTGAGTGGGTTCGGGGCACGGGGCTGCGTCCCGTCCTGGCCGCGTTGGCGGAGGATGACGCCAAGCGCTTCGAAGCCGAATACGCCGCAGCACTGCGTGACGCCTATCCGCGGGGACCCCACGGCACCGTCTTCCCGTTCCGCAGGATCTTCGCCGTCGGGCGCAGGGACGGCTGAAACGGGCGACGACTCTTGTTTGATGCATTGGTCACAAGGCGTGACAGCGGCGAAAAGTGATCTGGCTTACAATGTGGTCTGTGGTTTAGGGTCGAGTCGCCGGCCCGCTTCGACCGGGTGCATCTACGGGGGGTATTTTGCTGGTCGGTCTCATCAGGCGGCAACTCGCTGGACAGCAAGCCCAGGTGTGGGCCATCGTGCTGCTCCAGTTGGTCCAGGCAGCGGCCAACCTGCTTCTGCCAACAGTGAACGCGGCGATCATTGACGATGGCATTGTGGCCGGGGATACGGCCGCCATATCCAGGCTGGGCGCGGCGATGGCCGTCATCGCCGTGGTACAGGCGGCGTCAGCCATCGGGGCAGGCTACCTGGGAGCCGTGGTGGCCATGCGGATCGGGCGCCGGCTGCGGGCGGAAGTCTTTGCCCGGATCCAGTCGTTGTCGTCACAGGACGTGGCTCTGTTCGGAACCCAAAGCCTGACCACGCGTGCCACCAACGACACCCAGCAAATCCAGGCATTCGCCGTCCTGGTTTTCACCATGCTCTTTGCCGGACCCGCCATGGGCGTCGGGGGAATCGTCCTGGCCGTGCAGCAGGACGTGGCGCTGTCCGTGGTGGTGATCGTCATCGTTCCGCTGCTCCTGCTGATCATGTACCTGATCGTGCGCCGCCTGATTCCGCTCTACCGGGAGGGCCAGGACCTGTTGGACCGCTCGGGCGGAATCCTGCGCGAACAAATCATCGGTGTGGATGTTATCCGCGCCTTCGTCCGCCAGGATTACGAAGCACGGCGGTTTGCCCGGGCCAACGCCGGACTGACCGCGAACAACCTGCAGTCTGCGCTGCTGGTGGCGGGGATGCTGCCGATGATCATGCTGGTGGTCAACATCAGTTCGGTCGCCGTGGTCTGGTTCGGCGGGCACCGCATCCAGGACGGCCTGATGAACCTCGGCGCCCTCACCGCCTTCATCGCCTACATCATGCAGATCCTGCTGGCCATCATGATGGCCATGTACGTCCTCATGACGGCGCCGCGCGCGGCTGCCTGCGCCGAACGCATCCAGGCTGTCCTGGACACCGAGCCGTCGGTCCGCGACGCGGCGGCCCGGATTCCCGGCGCCGGTAATGGACCAGCCAGGCCGGGCGGCCGGAGTACGGACGCGGGCGCACCGGCACCCGGGCCGGGCCTCCTCCAGTTCCATGGGGTTGGCTTCTGCTACCCGGGAGCTGAAGCGCCGGTGCTCGCGGACATCAGCTTTACCGCAGCACCGGGTACCACCTTGGCGATCGTCGGCTCAACGGGAAGCGGGAAGTCGACGCTGCTGAACCTGATTCCGCGGTTCCTCGACCCCACGGAAGGCCACATCACCGTGGGCGGCCGCGACGTCCGGGACATGCCCCTGGACCTTTTGCGCGGAGCCATGGGGATCGTGCCGCAGCACTCCCACCTCTTCACCGGAACCATTGCGGATAACCTGCGGCTGGGTGCGCCGGAGGCCACCGACGAGGAACTGTGGGCGGCCCTGGAGGCGGCGCAGACCATGCGGTTCATGCGCGACCTCCCGTTGGGTCTTGCCACGCCGGTGGGGCAGGGCGGCGCAAGCCTGTCGGGCGGGCAGCGCCAGAGGCTGTGCATTGCCCGGGCACTGTTGCGCCAGGCGCCCCTCTACCTTTTCGACGACAGCTTCTCCGCCCTCGACTACCGCACCGACACCAGGCTGAGGCTGGCGCTGGACCAGGTTTTGGCGGCCGCCACGGTGGTCGTGGTTGCTGAACGCCTGTCCGCCGTCGAGGACGCGGACCTCATCCTGGTGCTCGACGACGGCCGGGTCGCCGCCCAGGGAACGCATACGGAGCTGTTGCAGGACTCGGCCACCTACCGGGAAATCGCCGAGTCCCAGCTCGCGCTGGACGGCCCCCTGTGACGGCGGCCGGCGAAGCCGTGGCTGCTGCCCACTCCTTCCGGCCCACCGCGGCGAGGCTCCTTGGCCTCCTCCGCCCTTTCCGGCTGCGGGTCCTGGGCGCCGTCGGCGCCACGTGCGCCTTCGCCGGCCTCAACGTTGCCGCTCCCAAGTATCTTGGTGACGCCACGGACCTGGTGGTGGACGGCGTCGTCCAAGGCAGCCTGGACCAGCGCCTCGGCACCCTGCTCGCGGTTGTAGCCGGCATGTACGTGCTCGCCTCACTGTTCAACTGGATCCAAGGGGCGCTGACGGCCCGTGCCGTCCAGGGCCTCATGTTCAGGCTCCGCGCCTCGGTGGAGGACAAGCTGCACCGCCTGCCGTCCACCTACTTCCGGGAGCGATCCCGGGGCGACGTCCTCAGCCGCGCCACGAACGACATCGACAACATTGCCCAGGCCCTGAACCAGGTCTTGACGCAACTGATCGTCTCCGTCCTCATGCTGTGCGGCTCGCTGGCCATGATGCTGTGGATCTCGCCGCTGCTCGCCGCCATTGCCGTTGCCACCGTCCCGGTCTCGACGTGGATCACCGTGCTGGTGGCGCGCCGCTCGCAGGAGCATTTCGCCAGCCAATGGAAGGAGACCGGCGAGCTCAACGCGCACGTGGAGGAATTCATCAGCGGCCACGAGGTGGTCAAGGCCTTTGGCTGGCAGGAGCAGGCTGCGGGAGTGTTCGGCCAGAGCAACGCACGGCTGGCCCGGGCCGGCCGCAAGGCCCAGTTTTCCGCGGGGGTGGTCCAGCCGCTGATGGTCCTCATGTCCAACCTCAACTACATTGCGGTGGCGGTCGTGGGAGCCCTGCAGATCCTGTCCGGGTCCATGACCATTGGCGGGGTCCAGGCGTTCATCCAGTTCAGCCGGCTGTTCACCCAGCCCGTGGGGCAGATTGGCGGCCTGCTCAGCGTCATGCAGTCCTGTGCGGCGTCGGCTGGAAGAGTCTTCGCACTCCTGGACGCGGTGGAGGACCCCCCGGAACCGGCCGGCACGGCACCGGCCGGGCCGGTTGCCGGCCGCATCGTTTTCGATGGTGTCACGTACCGCTACCCGGGTTCGGTCCCCGCGGTCCGCGACCTCACTTTCACGGTTGATCCGGGGCAGGCGGTGGCCATCGTGGGACACACCGGCGCCGGCAAGAGCACCGTGGTGAACCTGCTGATGCGTTTCCTCGAGCCTTCCTCGGGCCGGATCTCCATTGGCGGGCAGGACATCTCCTCCGTTCCCCGCGACCAGCTGCGCTCCCGGTTCGGCGTGGTTCCGCAGGATGCCTGGCTGTTCGCCGGGACCATCCGGGAAAATATCGCCTATGGCCTTCCGGAGGCTTCGGACCACGCCGTCGTCGCCGCCGCGGAGGCCACCCATGCCGACCGTTTCATCCGGTCCCTGCCCCACGGCTACGGCACCGTACTGGAAAACGGCGGCGAGCCCCTCAGCCAAGGACAGCGGCAGCTCATCACGATAGCCAGGGCGCAGCTGGCCGGACGCTCGGTGCTGGTCCTGGACGAGGCCACCAGCTCGGTGGATTCCAGGACCGAGCTCCTGATCCGCCAGGCGATGCAACGGCTCCGGAACGGCCGGACCAGTTTCATCATCGCCCACCGTTTGTCCACGGTCCGGAACGCTGATCTAATTCTGGTCATGGACCATGGACGCATCGTTGAGCAGGGAACGCACGAGAGCCTCCTGGCCGCCAACAGCTACTACGCCGCGCTCTACAACGCACAGTTCGCCGCCCGTGACGGCCGCGCCGGTGTCCTGGAGGGTGGCCTGTGAGCGCCCCGGCGGACTTCCCCGGCGCCTGGCGGCCGAATCCCGCCAGCACCGTGGCGCTGTTCGAGCAACTGCGGCTGCAGGTCATCCACCTTGCTGACAACGGCGCGCTTGCCCCGGGCACCAGGCTCCCGGCCGTGCGTGCCCTGGCGGAAAAGCTCGACGTCGCCCCGCACACCGTGGCCAGGGCTTACAAGGAGCTCGAAGCCGCGGGGATTGTAGCCACCCGCGGGCGGAATGGCACGGTGGTTTCGGCGCGGGATGAGAGGCTCGGCGGCTTGGCCGCCGCCGCGGCGGCGTACGCGGACGTGGCCAAGGCGCAAGGGGCCAGCTTCGCGGAGGCCGTCAAGCTGCTGGCGGCCGCCTACGATGTTCCCTGAGGGCGGAACCGCGCATGTTCGAAGAAGTTTTCGATTAGCATTATGGGGTGCCTAAAGCCGTAGCTGAAGAAACCTCTGCCCCCGCCTCCTCCTTCACCGCCGCCCCCGCTGCCGTCCAGCAGCGGCCAGACCTCTCCAGGCTCGTCGTGAAGGGCGCGCGGGAGCACAACCTGCGCAACGTGGACCTGGACCTGCCCCGTGACGCCATGATTGTCTTCACAGGCCTCTCCGGATCCGGAAAGTCGTCCCTGGCGTTCGACACCATCTTTGCCGAAGGCCAGCGCCGCTACGTCGAATCGCTCTCCGCCTACGCGCGCCAGTTCCTGGGCCAGGTGGACAAACCCGATGTCGACTTCATCGAAGGGCTGTCTCCCGCGGTCTCCATCGACCAGAAGTCCACCAGCAAGAACCCGCGGTCCACCGTGGGCACCATCACCGAAATCTACGACTACATGCGCCTGTTGTGGGCACGTGTCGGCAGGCCGCACTGCCCCGTGTGCGGTGAGCCGGTATCCAAGCAGACGCCGCAGCAGATTGTGGACCAGCTCCTGGAACTCGCAGACGGAACCCGATTCCAGGTCCTGGCGCCGGTGGTGCGCGGCCGCAAGGGCGAGTTCGTTGACCTTTTCAAAGAGCTCAGCGCCAAGGGCTACTCCCGTGCGCGGGTGGACGGCAACCTGGTCCAGTTGAGCGATCCGCCCAAGCTGGGCAAGCAGTTCAAGCACACCATCGAGGTAGTGGTGGACCGCCTCGTGGTCAAGGAAGGCATCAGCCAGCGGCTCACCGACTCCATCGAGACGGCCCTGGGGCTGGCGGAAGGCCGCGTCCTGGCCGAGTTCGTGGATCTTGACGCCGACGATCCCGGACGGATCCGGGCTTTCTCCGAGAACCTCGCCTGCCCCAACGAACACCCGCTGGCCATCGACGAGATCGAGCCCCGCTCGTTCTCCTTCAACAACCCCTTCGGTGCCTGCGCGGCCTGCAGCGGCATCGGTACCCGGCTGGAGGTGGACGAGGAACTGATCGTTCCCAACCCGGAACTCTCGCTCTCCGAAGGCGCCATCGCGCCATGGTCCCTGGGAACCGCCACCACCGAATACTGGAACCGTCTCCTGGAAGGCCTCGCCAAGGAAGTGGGCTTCTCCATGGCCACGCCGTGGGAGAAGCTCGGCAAGGACGTCCGCCAGACCATCCTGCACGGCAAGGACCACAAGGTGGTGGTGCAGTACCGGAACCGGTTCGGCCGGGAACGCAAATACAGCACCGGCTTCGAGGGTGCCATCCAGTACGTCCACCGCAAGCATGGCGAGACCGATTCCGACTGGGCCCGCGACCGCTACGAAGAATACATGCGCCAGGTCCCATGCCCTTCCTGCAACGGTGCCCGGCTCAACCCGGCCTCGCTCTCGGTCCTCATCAACGGCAAGTCCATCGCCGAAGTAGCGGCACTGCCCATGCGGGACTGTGCGGAGTTCCTGAACACCCTGGTCCTCACCGGACGTGAAGCGCAGATCGCGCACCAGGTCCTCAAGGAGATCCAGGCGCGGCTTACCTTCCTGCTGGACGTGGGCCTCGAATACCTTAACCTCGAGCGCCCCTCAGCCACCCTCTCCGGCGGCGAAGCACAGCGCATCAGGCTCGCCACCCAGATCGGGTCCGGCCTGGTGGGCGTGCTGTACGTCCTGGACGAGCCCTCCATCGGCCTGCACCAGCGCGACAACCGCCGGCTCATCGAAACCCTCACCCGGCTCCGCGACATGGGCAACACCCTCATCGTGGTTGAGCATGACGAGGACACCATCCACGTGGCTGACTGGATCGTGGACATCGGACCGGGCGCAGGAGAACACGGCGGCCAGGTGGTGCACTCCGGAACCTACAAGGAGCTGCTGGAAAACAAGCAATCGCTGACCGGCGACTACCTGTCCGGCCGCAAGGCCATCGCCGTGCCCAAAAAGCGCCGGAAGTACGACAAAAAGCGCGAAATCAAAGTGGTGGGCGCCCGGGAGAACAATCTCGTCAACGTCGACGCCGCCTTCCCGCTGGGACTCTTTACTGCGGTGACCGGCGTGAGCGGTTCCGGTAAGTCCACGCTCGTCAACGAAATCCTCTATAAGGTGCTCGCCAACAAGCTCAACGGCGCCAAGCAGGTGGCTGGCCGGCACAAGACCGTCCAGGGCCTCGAGCACCTGGACAAGGTGGTCCACGTGGACCAGAGCCCCATCGGCCGCACCCCCCGATCCAACCCGGCCACGTACACGGGAGTGTTCGACAACATCCGCAAGCTCTTCGCGGAGACCACCGAAGCCAAGGTTCGCGGCTACCTGCCGGGCCGGTTCTCCTTCAACGTCAAGGGCGGCCGCTGCGAAGCATGCTCCGGTGACGGCACGCTGAAAATCGAAATGAACTTCCTGCCTGACGTGTACGTCCCCTGCGAGGTCTGCCACGGTGCCCGTTACAACCGGGAAACGCTGGAAGTCCACTACAAGGGCAAGACCATCGCTGACGTCCTCAACATGCCCATCGAGGAGGGCGCCGAGTTCTTCGCGGCATTCTCGCCCATCGCCCGCCACCTGAACACCCTGGTGGATGTCGGACTGGGCTATGTGCGGCTGGGCCAGCCCGCCACCACGTTGTCCGGCGGTGAAGCGCAGCGCGTCAAACTCGCGGCCGAACTGCAGAAGCGGTCCAACGGGCGCAGCATCTACGTCCTGGACGAGCCCACCACGGGGCTGCACTTTGAGGACATCCGCAAGCTCCTCATGGTCCTCCAAGGGCTGGTGGACAAGGGCAACACGGTGATCACCATCGAGCACAACCTGGACGTGATCAAGAGTGCGGACTGGCTCGTGGACCTCGGGCCCGACGGCGGTTCGGGTGGCGGCCAGATCGTCGCGGCGGGAACGCCGGAGCAGGTCGCCAAGTCCAGCACCAGCCATACGGGGAAGTTCCTGGCAGAAATACTGGGCTGACCAGCAGAGGAATCTGTCCGGAAATATTCCTGTACGGGAATGCGAGTTTCAGGCACTCGCGCTGTCGTGAGAAACTAACCCGGTGACTTCAACAACAGTGCCCGTGATCTTTGACCTGGACGGCACTCTTGTCGACCCGGCCGGTGGAATAACAGAAGGCATTGCATCGGCCCTCCGCGGGCTGGGGCTGCCGGTTCCCGCCCAGGACCTGCTGGATGCGATGATCGGCCCCAAATTGAGCGACTCACTGCTCAACCTAGCGAAGGTGCCGGCGGACCGCCTTGAAGAGGTGGTCCGCCGCTACCGGGAACACTACGTCTCCACCGGAATCGCCCAGAGCAGGCTGTACCCCGGAATCCAGGAAATCCTCGAATCCTTCGCAGCGGCCGGACGGCCCGTTGCCGTGGCCACCCAGAAGCCGCAGCGCCTTGCGCACACCGTACTGGCACACCACGGCATCGACGGCTTCTTCCACGGCATCCACGGGTCCGCCGACGACGAAGCTGCCGTGGACGGCGTTCCGCTGGGCAAGACCCAGATCATTGCCGCAGCCCTGCGGGACCTGGATACCGAACACGCCATCATGGTGGGGGACCGGGCACAGGACGTTTCGGGAGCGATTGCCAACGGCCTGGACTGTATTGGCGTGGCCTGGGGATTCGCGCCAGACGGCGAACTTGAAGAGGCCGGGTCGGTCGCCGTCGTCAGCACTGGTGAGGAACTGGTCACAGTCATCGAACGGCTGCAAGCCGTCCACGCCGCGGCCATGAGCGGGGTGAGCAACAATGGAAATGTTTGATGCCGTTCGCTGGACGACGCGGAGCCTCATCTCCGGCACCTGCCGCCCCACCGTCGTCGGCCTGGACAATGTCCCCTCCGACGGCCCTTTCATCGTGGCCCCCAACCACCTGTCCTTCTTTGACAGTGTGATCGTGCAGGCGCTGATGCCCCGCCCGGTCGCGTTCTTCGCCAAGGCCGAGTACTTCACCACCGGAGGCGTCAAAGGCAAGGTCATGAAGGCCTTCTTCGAATCAGTGGGTTCCATCCCCGTGGAGCGCGGCGAACAGGCAGCCAGCGTCCAGGCGCTCAAGACACTCCTGGACATCCTTGAATCCGGCCGCGGCATCGGCATCTACCCTGAGGGCACCCGGTCCCGCGACGGCATCCTGTACCGCGGACGCACCGGCGTCGGCTGGCTCGCGCTGACCACCGGGGCACCGGTCATTCCGGTGGGCCTGATCGGGACCGAAAAACTCCAGCGGGCCGGCGAAAAGGGTGTCAGGCCACAGCATTTCACCATGAAGGTGGGGGAGCCGCTGTACTTCGATAAGACCGGCCCGGACCACTCGCTGCCCGCGCGCCGTGAAGTCACGGACCGGATCATGGACGCGATCGCTGCCCTGACCGGCCAGGAGCGCTCCACCAGCTACAACCAGAGCAAGTCCGCCGAGTAGCCGTGCTGGCGCAGATGCCCGGCGCGCCTTAGTAGACTTGATAGGTGGCAAATCCAGCAAGTTACCGGCCCAAAACCGGTGAAATCCCCACCAACCCGGGCGTCTACCGGTTCCGTGACCCGCATGGGCGGGTGATTTACGTGGGAAAGGCGAAGAGCCTCCGGTCCCGGCTGAACTCATACTTTGCCAACCCGGCGGGCCTGTTGCCGAAAACCTACGCCATGGTCCACGCGGCCAGCAGCGTCGAGTGGACCGTGGTGGGCAGCGAACTGGAATCGCTGCAGCTTGAGTACACCTGGATCAAGGAATTCAAGCCCCGGTTCAATGTCGTGTTCCGGGACGACAAGACCTACCCCTACCTCGCCGTCACCATGGGCGAAAAATACCCCAGGGTCCAGGTCATGCGCGGGGACAAGCGGAAGGGTACCCGCTACTTCGGCCCCTACACCGCCGGTGCCATCCGCGAAACCATGGACACCCTGCTGCGCGTCTTCCCTGTGCGCAGCTGCAGTGCCGGCGTCTTCAAACGGGCCGAAGCCAGCGGCCGCCCGTGCCTGCTGGGCTACATCGACAAATGTTCCGCACCTTGCGTGGGCCGGATCTCGCCGGACGACCACAGGGCGCTGGCCGACGACTTCTGCGCCTTCATGGGCGGCGAGGCCAAACGGTTCATCAACAAGTTGGAAAAGCAGATGGCCGACGCCGTGGCGAAACTGGACTACGAACACGCCGCGCGGCTGCGCGACGACATCGCCGCCCTGCGCAAAGTCTTCGAACGCAACGCCGTGGTGCTGTCCGAAGACACCGACGCCGACGTCTTCGCCCTGCACGAGGACGAGCTCGAAGCCGCAGTCCAGGTGTTCCACGTCCGGGGCGGCCGGATCCGCGGGCAACGCGGCTGGGTGGTGGAAAAGGTGGAGGACTTCACCACCCCGGACCTCGTGGAGCACCTGCTCCAGCAGGTCTACGGCGAAGACGGCGAGACCCACGGCAGGCTGCCGCGCGAGGTCCTGGTCCCTGTCGCACCCAGCAACGCGGAGGACCTCGCCACCTGGCTTGGCGGCATCCGCGGGGCCAAAGTGGACATCCGCGTCCCGCAGCGCGGAGACAAGGCGGCGCTGATGTCCACTGTGCGAGAAAATGCCGAGCACGCGCTCAAGCTCCACAAAACCCGGCGTGCCGGTGACATCACCGTCAGGTCGCAGGCACTCCAGGAACTGCAGGAAGCCCTTGACCTGCCCGTTCCGCTGCTCCGGATCGAATGCTTCGACGTTTCGCACGTCCAGGGGACCAACGTGGTGGCCTCCATGGTGGTGGTGGAGGACGGCCTGCCCAAGAAGTCCGATTACCGCAAGTTCTCCATCACCGGGCCTGCCGCCTCCGACGACACGGCGGCCATGCATGACGTCCTGACCCGGCGTTTCCGCCATTACCTGCAGGACAAGTCCGCACAGGTGGATGAATCCCTCCTTGCCGCGGATGGGAAAGACCCTGTGGCCGGGGACGCAGTGCTGGACACCACCACGCCGGCGCCCAAGGCCAAATTCGCCTACCCGCCGAACCTTGTGGTGGTGGACGGCGGCCAGCCGCAGGTAAACGCGGCAGCGCGCGCCCTGGCCGAGCTGGGCATCGATGACGTCTACGTGGTGGGCCTGGCCAAACGGCTGGAGGAAGTATGGCTGCCGGACAGCGATTTTCCGGTGATCCTGCCCCGAACTTCCCAAGGCCTGTACCTGCTGCAGCGGATCCGTGACGAGGCCCACCGCTTTGCCATCACCTTTCACCGGCAAAAGCGCGGCAAGGCCATGACCGTCTCCGCGCTTGACGCCGTCCCGGGCCTGGGCGCGTCCAAACGGAAGGCCCTGCTGGCGCATTTCGGTTCGGTCAAGGGCGTCAAGGCCGCCACCGTGGAAGAGCTCTCCGAAGCCAAGGGGATCGGACCCGCCTTGGCCGGCGCCATCGTGAACCACTTCGCCACCGGCACGGACGACGCCGTGTCCGTCCCGGCAATTAACATGGCCACCGGCGAAATCATTGAAACTTAGCTAGGGTAAGTGACGGGGCGGCGCCACTGCGGCGGCCCCTGGCACAACAACGAAACGGGGCGTACTTCATGGCAGACACGACGGCGGGATCCGAGGACGGGCAGGACGGGCTGGAGACAGTCAAGCCGCTCGAAGCGGAGCTGCTGGTGGTCACCGGAATGTCCGGCGCCGGGCGGAGCACCGCCGCCGACGCGTTGGAGGACCACGGCTGGTATGTCGTGGAGAACCTGCCGCCGCAGATGCTCGGCACCCTGGCCGAACTCGTCTCGCACGCTCCCCAGTCCATTCCCCGGCTCGCGGTGGTCATCGATGTCCGCAGCAAGGGACTCTTCGCCGACATCCGGTCCGCACTGGGCGCACTCGCCGCCAGCGGGGTCACCTTCCGGGTGCTGTTCCTGGACGCCAGCGACAACGTCCTGGTCCGGCGCTTCGAACAGGGCCGCCGCCCCCACCCGCTCCAGGGCGGGGGCCGTATCCTTGACGGCATCGCCGCGGAACGCGAGCTGCTGCAGGAGCTGCGCGACAGCTCCGACGTCGTGCTCGATACCTCCAATTACAACGTCCACGGACTCGCCACGGCCATTACGGAGCTGTTCAGCGAAACCGGTCCCGTGGCCCTGCGCCTGAACGTCATGAGCTTCGGCTTCAAGTACGGCCTCCCGGTGGACGCCAACTACGTGGCCGACGTGCGGTTCATTCCCAACCCGCACTGGGTGCCCCAGCTGCGCCCCCTGACCGGCCTGGACAAGGACGTCAGTGACTACGTGCTTGAGGCAGAAGGGGTCAAGAACTTCGTGGACCGCTACGTCCTCGCCCTGGAGCCCGTGTTGGAAGGATACCGGCGGGAAAACAAGCACTACGCCACCATCGCCGTTGGCTGCACCGGCGGCAAGCACCGCTCCGTCGCGGTCGCCGTCGAACTTTCCAAGAAGCTCGCCCAGTACCCGCGCGTCACCGTGACCACCGCGCACCGGGATCTGGGCCGCGAATAATGGCCCTTTTCACCGGCGCCCTGCCCCTGGTGCCACCGGCCGGCGGTACGTCGCCCGGCCAGGACAAGGGCCCCAACGTTGTAGCACTGGGCGGCGGACACGGCCTCGCGGCCTCCCTGTCGGCCCTGCGCCTGCTCACCTCCGAGCTCACCGCAATTGTCACCGTGGCGGACGACGGCGGCTCGTCCGGGCGCCTGCGCGAGGAGTACGGCGTGCTCCCGCCCGGCGACCTCCGCATGGCCCTGTCCGCCCTGTGCGACGACACCGACTGGGGCCGCACCTGGCGCGACGTCATGCAGCACCGGTTCCGCGCCGGCAAAGGCCCGGGCGGTTCCCTCGATGAACACGCCATGGGCAACCTGCTGATCGTCACCCTGTGGGAACTGCTGGGCGACGCCGTCGCCGGACTTAAGTGGGCCGGTGCGCTGCTGGGCGCCCGTGGCCAGGTGCTGCCCATGTCCACCGTCCCGCTCACGATCGAAGGCGACGTCCGCGTCACCACCCCCGGCGGCGGAACGGGGCTGGAGACCATCCACGGGCAAGCGCGCTGCGCCGTCGCCGGGTCGCTCGAAGAAGTGCGGCTCCTGCCGAAATCGGCGCCGGCCTGCACGGAGGCCCTGACGGCGATCGAGCTGGCGGACTGGGTGGTCCTGGGCCCGGGGTCCTGGTACACCTCGGTCCTGCCGCACCTGCTGCTGCCCGAGATGCGCCAGGCACTGTGCAGCACGCCGGCCAAGCGCTGCCTGACCATGAACCTTGCCACCGATACCAAAGAAACGTCGGGCATGAGCGCCGCCGACCATCTCCACGTCCTCCGGCGCTACGCTCCGGAGTTCAGCGTGGACGTGGTCCTCGCCGATCCCGCTTCAGTACCCGACCGGCAGGAGTTCGAGAAGGCCGCCGCCATGATTGGAGCGGAGGTGGTCTTGGGTAAAGTAGGGGCGTCGGGACGCCGCCCAGTCCACGAGCCACTGCGGCTGGCCACGGCGTACCAGGACATTTTTGGGAACAGTTAGGAAGGTGCCATGGCACTGACAGCATCAGTCAAAGAAGAACTGTCCCGTCTGGACATCAAGAAGTCATCAGTGCGCAAGGCGGAAGTCTCCGCCATGCTCCGGTTCGCCGGGGGACTGCACATCATCTCCGGCCGGATCGTCATCGAAGCGGAAGTGGACCTGGCGTCCACGGCCCGCCGGCTCCGCGCCGCCATCGCCGAAGTCTACGGACACCAGAGCGAAATCATCGTGGTCTCGGCCGGTGGACTGCGCCGCGCCAGCCGCTACGTGGTCCGCGTGGTCCGCGACGGCGAAGCACTGGCCCGGCAGACCGGCCTGCTGGACGGCCGGGGCCGCCCGGTGCGGGGGCTGCCGTCCGCCGTCGTCAACGGCTCGGCGGCCGATGCCGAAGCCGTATGGCGCGGGGCGTTCCTGGCCCACGGCTCACTGACGGAACCGGGACGGTCGTCCTCGCTGGAGGTCACCTGCCCGGGGCCCGAATCGGCCCTCGCCCTGGTCGGGGCGGCCCGCCGCCTGGACATCCAGGCCAAGGCGCGTGAGGTCAGGGGAGTGGACCGCGTGGTCATCCGCGACGGCGACACCATCGCGGCGCTGCTGACCAGGATGGGCGCCCACGACGCGTTGATGGTCTGGGAAGAACGCCGCATGCGCAAGGAAGTCCGTGCCACGGCCAACCGGCTCGCCAACTTCGACGACGCCAACCTGCGCCGTTCCGCGCAGGCCGCGGTGGCCGCAGGCGCCCGGGTGGACCGGGCCCTGGAGATCCTCGGCGACGACGTTCCGGACCACCTGAAATACGCCGGGGAACTGCGGGTGGCGCACAAACAGGCGAGCCTGGACGAACTGGGCCGGCTGGCCGACCCCGTGATGACCAAGGACGCGATTGCCGGCCGGATCCGCCGGCTCCTGGCCATGGCGGACAAACGCGCCCTTGACCTGGGCATTCCCGGAACCGACGCCAATGTGACGCCGGAAATGCTGGACGAGTAAGCGCCCCATAGAATCAAAAAGATTCCGGGCGCCAGACGCCCGGATGCACAATCCGAGAGTCACCAACCGGACCGCGTGTCCACGATATTGGAGGATTTTGTGACTGAGTACGTATTGCCCGAACTCAAGTACGACTACGCCGCCCTTGAGCCGCACATCTCTGCGCGGATCATGGAGCTGCACCACAGCAAGCACCACGCAGCCTATGTCACCGGCGCCAACAACGCACTGGCCCAGCTTGCCGAAGCACGGGAAAAGGGCGACTTCGCCAACATCAACCGTCTCTCCAAGGACCTCGCGTTCCACACCGGCGGCCACATCAACCACTCGGTCTTCTGGAACAACCTGTCCCCGGACGGCGGCGACAAGCCCGAAGGCGAGCTGGCAGCTGCCATCGACGACGCGTTCGGTTCCTTCGATGCGTTCCGCGCCCAGTTCAGCGCCGCGGCACTGGGCCTGCAGGGCTCGGGCTGGGGCTTCCTGGCCTACGAACCCATCGGTGGAAACCTGGTCATCGAGCAGCTGTACGACCAGCAGGGGAACGTTGCCTTGGGAACCACGCCGCTGCTGATGCTGGACATGTGGGAGCACGCCTTCTACCTGGACTACGTCAACGTCAAGGCCGACTACGTCAAGGCATTCTGGAACATCGTCAACTGGGCCGACGTCGCCCAGCGCTTCGAAGCTGCACGCGCCAACGCCACGGGACTCATCACCCTCCCGTAGTGAGCTGCGTTATACATCGATGTAACAAACTTCACATTCTGACTTAAACCGGCCGGGATGTGGATGGTCCGCCCCCGCACTTGCGGGGGCGGACCCAGTTAAACGTAAGATGGGTCACGGAAGGCGGTTAGCCTTCAGCAATGAGGCTGGTCGCCCTCCGTGTTAATCATCTCTGCCCAATGGCGTGCGGGATCTGTTAGTTGGCTTGAACGCCCGCTCAACTAGTAGTGCTTCTCAAAGCACCAAGGAGACTGTAAAAGTGACGACCCGTATTGGTATCAACGGCTTCGGCCGCATTGGCCGCAACTACTTCCGCGCAGCACTTGCACAAGGCGCGGACCTGGAGATCGTTGCCGTCAACGACCTCACCAGCCCCGAAGCCCTGGCCCACCTGTTCAAGTACGACTCCGTCGGCGGACGCCTGAAGGAGACCATCGAGGTCAAGGACGGCAACATCGTCGTCAACGGCAACGTCGTCAAGGTCCTGGCCGAGCGCGATCCCGCCAAGCTCCCCTGGGGCGAACTGGGCGTGGACATCGTGATCGAATCCACCGGGTTCTTCACCAAGGCAGCAGACGCCCAGAAGCACATCGATGCAGGCGCCAAGAAGGTCCTGATCTCAGCTCCGGCCTCGGACGAGGACATCACCATCGTGATGGGCGTCAACGACAAGCTCTACGACAACGCCACGCACAACATCATCTCCAACGCCTCCTGCACCACCAACTGCCTCGGCCCGCTGGCCAAGGTGGTCAACGACGAATTCGGCATTGAGCGTGGGCTCATGACCACCGTGCACGCCTACACCGCGGACCAGAACCTGCAGGACGGCCCGCACAAGGACCTGCGCCGTGCGCGTGCTGCCGCGATCAACATGGTCCCCACCTCCACCGGCGCCGCCAAGGCAATCGGCCTTGTCCTCCCCGAGCTCAAGGGCAAGCTGGACGGTTACGCCATCCGCGTCCCTGTGCCCACCGGCTCCGCCACCGACCTCACCGTCACCGTCTCCCGCGAGACCACCGTGGAGGAAGTCAACGCCGCCCTCAAGCGCGCCTCGGAGTCCGAGGAACTGCAGGGCTTCCTGACCTACACGGACGAGCCCATCGTCTCCTCCGACATCGTTGGCGACCCTGCGTCCTCGATCTTCGACGCCGGCCTGACCAAGGTCATCGGCAACCAGGTCAAGGTTGTTTCCTGGTATGACAACGAATGGGGCTACTCCAACCGCCTCGTCGACCTCACGGAGCTCGTGGCATCCAAGCTGGGCTAGGGTTAGACACATGACATCTCACACCCTCAACGAACTGATCGCTGAAGGTGTCCGCGGGCGGTACATTCTGGTTCGAAGTGACCTGAATGTGCCGCTCGACGGCTCTACAGTCACTGACGACGGCCGCATCAAGGCCTCACTTCCAGTGCTGTCAAAGCTCACGGACGCCGGTGCCCGCGTGCTGGTAACAGCCCACCTCGGACGCCCCAAGGGCGCCCCGGAGGACAAGTATTCCCTTCGCCCCGCCGTGGACCGCCTCGCCGAGCTGGCGGACTTCAAGGTCACCCTGGCAGCTGACACCGTGGGTGGTGCCGCCAAGGAGGCTGCTGCCGCCCTGCAGGACGGCGAAGTGCTGGTCCTGGAGAACGTCCGCTTCGACTCCCGGGAGACCAGCAAGGACGACGCCGAACGCGGCGCCTTCGCCGACGAACTCGTGGCACTCACCGGCGACAACGGCGCTTACGTGGAAGATGCCTTCGGCGCCGTCCATCGCAAGCACGCCAGCGTCTATGACGTCGCCACCCGGTTGCCGTCATACCAGGGCGACCTGGTCCGTACGGAGGTGGAAGTCCTTCGGAAGCTGACCACCGACACCCAGCGTCCCTACGTCGTGGTGCTCGGCGGTTCCAAGGTCTCCGACAAGCTTGCGGTCATCGACAACCTGCTTGGCAAAGCCGACACCATCCTGGTGGGCGGCGGCATGCTGTTCACCTTCCTGGCAGCGTCCGGTCACAAGGTGGGCTCCAGCCTCCTGGAGGAAGACCAGATCCCCGTGGTCCAGGACTACCTCAAGCGGGCCGCGGATGCGGGTACCGAGTTTGTCGTGCCCACGGACGTCGTGGTGGCAGAGAAGTTTGCTGCCGACGCCGCGCACGAAACGGTGCCGGCGGAGGCCATCGAAGGCAGCAGCTTCGGTGCCAGCGGCATCGGCCTGGATATCGGCCCCAACACCGCTGCCGCGTTCGCGGAGCGCATCAAGGGAGCCCGCACGGTCTTCTGGAACGGACCCATGGGCGTCTTCGAATTCGAGGCGTTCTCCGCCGGCACCCGCGCCATCGCGCAGGCGCTGACGGAAACCGGGGGTTTCACCGTCGTGGGCGGCGGCGACTCCGCGGCTGCGGTGCGTACGCTGGGATTCGCAGACGACGAGTTCGGCCATATTTCCACTGGCGGCGGTGCAAGCCTGGAATACCTTGAAGGCAAGGAGCTTCCCGGCCTCAGCGTCCTGGACCGGTAGCACAACTGCCACAGCAGTATCGGACTGAACAGTCCTCCGGCCGGCAGGTTGCCCGCGGCAGCCTGCCGGCCGCACACATATCAAGACTTTTATGGAGATCACGTGACTACGTCAACGAACGGCGCCTTCGACCGCAAGCCCTTCATCGCGGGCAACTGGAAAATGAACATGGACCACGTGCAGGGCATCACCCTCCTGCAGAAGCTGGCCTGGACCCTCTCCGATGCCAAGCACGACTACAGCCGGGTCGAGGTTGCCGTTTTCCCGCCGTTCACGGACCTCCGCGGCGTCCAGACTCTGGTCCAGGGCGATGACCTGCAGGTGGCCTACGGCGGCCAGGACCTTTCCCAGTTCGACTCCGGAGCCTACACCGGCGACATCTCCGGCCAATTCCTCGCCAAGCTTGGCTGCACCTACGTCCTGGTGGGCCACAGCGAACGCCGTACCATCCACAACGAGTCCGACGACGTCCTGAACGCCAAGGTCAAGGCGGCTTTCAAGCATGGGGTCACTCCGGTCCTGTGCGTCGGGGAGGGCCTGGAAATCCGCCAGGCGGGAACCCATGTGGAACACACGCTCCAGCAGCTCCGCGCCGGAGTTGCAGGGCTCACCAACGACCAGGCCGCCGAACTGGTGGTCGCCTACGAGCCCGTCTGGGCGATTGGCACCGGCGAGGTCGCGGGCCCCGAGGATGCGCAGGAAATGTGCGCTGCGATCCGGGCGGAGCTCGGCAACCTCTTCGGTGCGGACGTTGCCGCCAAGACCCGCCTGCTGTACGGCGGTTCGGTCAAGGCCAACAACGCCGCCGCCATCCTGCAGGAGCGCGACGTGGACGGGGTCCTGGTGGGCGGTGCCAGCCTTGATCCTGCCGAGTTTGCTAATATTGTCAGGTTCGAGAGCCACCTGGTCACGGACTAGTCCGGCGCCAGTACAAACTCCCGCCATCCCAACTTCCGAAAGGCCGTCGTGGACGTTCTTCATGTCATCCTGCAGATCCTCCTGGGCATCACCAGCCTCCTGCTGACGCTGCTGATCCTCTTGCACAAGGGTCGCGGCGGCGGGCTTTCCGATATGTTCGGCGGCGGCATGAGCTCGGGCCTTAGCTCCTCCGGGGTAGCCGAACGAAACCTCAACCGTTTCACCATCGTCTTGGGCGTTACGTGGGGCGTGGTAATCATTGCCCTCGGCCTGATTATGCGGTTCAGCGGCGGTGGCGACTCCTAAGGGTCCCGCTGACTAGGGTCCAGAGGCCCTCCCGCTGCCCGGATCGGGCATCTAAACTGTGGCTGTCGGTTTACCGGCGGCCACAGTTGCGTTTAAGCTGCCGAAACCGGCCATCCGCTTCGAGGCAGGAGATGTCATGGTCCATCCAGCATCGGGCTTTCGGGGGACCCGCGCCGGGGTGACGGCAGGGTCCGGATCGAGCCTGCAGTCCACCGATTCTTCCGCCCAGCCCCTCCCTCGCATCCGGGTGTCCTACTGGTGCGCGAAGGGACACGAGACCCAGCCAGTCTTCCTTAAGCTCCCAGAGGACCAGATTCCCGTGACCTGGGACTGCCGCCGCTGCGGGGGTCCCGCCTCCCGTGACGGCCAGGCGGCCGCCTTGGCTGATCCGTTCGACGACGGATACAAAAGCCACCTGGAATACGTTAAAGAGCGGCGCTCCGACCGGGACGCGGAAGACGTCCTGGCCGGAGCGCTGGAAAAGCTACGCGCCCGCGGCGTCTTTTCGGACGAGTTGCTGCGGGACACGTGAGGCGGCGTTCTCGTCGATCAGCCACAGGGTACGGGACGTACCGCGCGGTCCGGCGGCAGGTACCTGAACCGGGTTGGCGCCGGCAAGGGCAAGCCCTACCGCCCCGGCCTTGTCCTCTCCGGCCACCACCATCCAGACCTCTGACGCCGTATTAATGGCTGGCAGGGTCAGTGAAATGCGCAGCGGCGGGGGCTTGGGCGAGTTGCGGACGCCCACCACTGTGAGGTTCTTTTCCCTGATGCCGGCTTGCTCAGGAAACAAGGACGCGATGTGGGCGTCGGGACCGACGCCCAGGAGTACCACGTCAAGGCGCGGCAACGCTGACGGCTCATCCGGGCGGTCATCGGACATGTCCGCTGCATGTTCGGCTGCTGCCGCTTCCCGGAGTTGCCGCGCATAGTCTTCGGCCGCCTCCTCTGCGGTACCGAAGTCGTCCGCGGAGCCCGGGGAGTGGACCCGTTCCGGGTCCACGGGAATGTGTGAGAGCAGGGCATCGAACGCCTGCTTGGTGTTCCGGTCCGGGTCCGCGGTACCAACGAAACGTTCGTCACCCCACCAAAAGTTGACCTTGGACCAATCGACGGCGGGAGCCGCCGGGGAATCGGCCACTGCCTTCAGCGTACCGATCCCCACGGTCCCCCCGGTGAGCACCACTGTGGCTTCGCCGTACTTGTCCTGGACATCAACGAGCTTGGTGATCAGGCGGGCCGCGATGGCGGCCATGAGGACGGACGAATCAGGATGGATGCTTACTCTGGGGTCAACGCTCACTGGGTCGGACGCTCCTTAGATTGGTACGTGGCAGTCCAATAGTAATCACTTCGCCAAACACTTCGTCCGGGTCAAGCCGGCGGAGCTCCTCGGCCAGGCAGTCGCGGAGGCTGCGTCGGGGGAGGGTGATCCGTTGGGCGGGTTGGCCGGGCTGGGTGAGTTCGGCGACCGAGAGTCCGGGGCGGAAGAGCTGCACGTCGCCGCCGGGCCGGCTGAGGCGGACGCGGCGGATCCCTGTCCCGGCCGGGTCCGCGACGATGGTCACGGGTGCGTCCAGGGTCAGCGTGAGCCACGCCGCGAGCAGGATGGTGGACGGTGAGTCCGAGGCGCCTTCGACCGCGACCGCGGTGACGGGGGAGGAATCGACTTCGTCCAGTGCCGCGGCCAGCTGGATCCGCCAGTTGGTCAGCCGGGTCCAGGCGAGGTCGGTGTCACCGGCTTTGTAGGTGTGGTGGATCCGTTCCAGTGCCGCCTGCGGGTCCGGTTCGTTGGCAGAGTCTGTGATCCTGCGGTGCGCGATCGCGCCGATGGAAGTCTCGCACGCGTTCTCGGGTGCCCCGTGCGGCCACCAGGCCACGATCGGGGCGTCCGGGAGCAGCAGGGCGGCCACCAGGGATTCGGACTCGTGCGCGAGCTGGCCATAGCCGCGGAGCACGATGACCTCGGATGCGCCGGCATCCCCGCCCACGCGGATCTGCGCGTCGAGCCGGTCCTCGGCGTCCTTTCCGGCGTCGGCCAGGACGATGATCCGGCAGGGGTGTTCCCGGCTGGCGTCATTTGCGGCCTCAATGGCTTCTTCCTCAAGCCCGGACTTGGTCACCACCACGAGGGTGAGGACCCGACCCAGGGCGATCACCCCGCCCTGCTCGCGCAGGGACATGAGCTTCTTGGATACCTTCGAGGTGGTGGTATCGGGCAGGTTTACGATCATGGCCTTCTCCAGGTTCGTCCGTCGCGGGCCAGCAGCTCATCGGCGCTGGCCGGGCCCCAGGAGCCGGGGGCATAGGGTTCGGGCTGTTCGGCCAGGGTGGCCCAGTATTCCTCGAACGGGTCCAGGATCTTCCAGGACAGCTCCACTTCCTGATGGCGCGGGAACAACGGCGGCTCACCAAGCAGAACGTCCAGGATCAGCCGCTCGTACGCTTCGGGGCTCGATTCGGTGAACGAGTGCCCGTAGCCGAAGTCCATGGTCACGTCACGGACTTCCATCTGGGTGCCGGGGACCTTGGAACCGAACCGGATGGTTACGCCCTCGTCGGGCTGGACCCGGATCACCACGGCGTTCTGCCCGAAGTCGTCCTCGCCATGGTCGCGGAAGAGCAAATTCGGGGCTCGTTTGAAGACCACGGCAATCTCGGTGACGCGGCGGCCCAGGCGCTTGCCCGCACGCAGGTAGAACGGAACCCCGGACCAGCGGCGGGTGTGGATGTCCACCCGGATCGCCGCATAGGTCTCCGTGGTGGAGTCGGCGGGGATGCCTTCCTCTTCCAGATAGCCCTGGACCTGCTCGCCGCCCTGCCATCCACCGGTGAACTGGCCGCGCGCGGAGTGCGTGGAGAGATCGTCCGGGAGCTTGACCGCGGCGAGGACCTTTTCCTTCTCCGCCCGCAGGTCATCGGCATTGAAGGAGATCGGTTCCTCCATAGCCGTCAGTGCCAGCAACTGGAGGAGGTGGTTCTGGATGACGTCGCGGGCCGCACCCACACCGTCGTAATACCCGGCCCGGCCACCGGTGCCGATGTCCTCGGCCATGGTGATCTGGACATGGTCCACGTAGTTGGCGTTCCACAGCGGTTCGAACAGCTGGTTCGCGAAACGCAGTGCCAGGATGTTCTGGACCGTCTCCTTGCCCAGGTAGTGATCGATCCGGAACACGGCGTCCGGCGGGAAGACGGACTCGACAATGTCGTTAAGCTGCCGCGCCGATTCCAGGTCATGGCCGAACGGTTTCTCGATCACCACCCGCCGCCACTTGTCCCCGTCAGCCTGCGCCAGGCCGTGCTTGGAGAGCTGCCGGCACACCTGCTCGAACGCCTTGGGCGGGATCGACAGATAGAACGCGTGGTTCCCGCGGGTGCCGCGGACGTCGTCGAGCTCCTTGATCGTCTCGCCGAGGCGCTCGAACGCGGCGTCGTCGTCGAACTCGCCCTGGACAAACCGGATGCCCTCGGACAGCTGGTTCCAGACCGCCTCATCGAACGGTGTGCGCGCGTGCTCCTGCACGGAGGCCTTCACCTCGGCGGCGAAGTCCTCCTTGTCCCACTCACGGCGGGCGAATCCCACCAGCGCAAAGCTGGGAGGCAACAACCCGCGGTTGGCGAGGTCATACACCGCCGGCATGAGCTTCTTCCGGGCAAGGTCGCCTGTCACCCCGAAGAGGACAAGCGACGAAGGACCGGCAATCCGGTTCAAACGGCGGTCACGCGGGTCGCGCAACGGATTACGCCCGCGGCCCGCGCCCTTCCTGCCGTATTCAGTTTCTGGCATGGTTGCTTCTGCGCCTTAGCTCTCGGTTGCGGATGCGCGGGTGGACAGCGCTGCGACAAGGTCCTGCAGCTGCGCCACACCGGCGGCACGGTCGGTGAGGTGGAGGCGCAGCACGGGCCGGCCGTGCTGGCCCAGGACCTGGGCGTCGCCTGCAGCCTGGGCGGCAATGAGCTCGCCGAAGCTGAACGGCCGGTCCGGGATCGCGAGGTCCTCGGCCGCCGCAGCGGTGACCTGCAGGAAGACGCCGATCGCGGGGCCGCCCTTGTGGAACTGCCCGGTGGAGTGCAGGAAGCGCGGGCCCCAGCCGAACGTCACCGGCCGGCCGGAAGCCGCGGCGAGCTCGTCACGGATTCCTTCAAGGCCTGAAAAGGCCAGGCGGTCGAAGTACGCCTGGACGCTCAGGTAGCTGTCGGCAGCGAGCGTGCCAAGGAGTGCTTTGACGGCTTCGGCGGCGGTGGTGGCGCCGCCGAGCCAGTCGCCGCCCCGGACCTCGATGGCACCGTCCACGAAAGCGGCAGGGGTCGGCTCCGGCTGGGCATCCAGCAGCCCCCGGGCAGCCACCTTGGCGGCTTCCACGTCAGGCTGGTCGAAGGGGTTGATGCCCAGCAGCCGGCCCGCAACGGCGGTGGCGAACTCCCACACCATCATCTGGGTGGCGAGGCCTCCTGCGATGGCCACCTGGTTGTCTCCGAGTTCGACGTCGGCATCCGCGGCTACCAGCCGCACCACCAGGACGTCCGGCGCGCCGGAGGTCACCTCGGGCGCGTTGGGACCCGCCACGACAGGCAGGATGCCCGTCCCCAGCTTGCCCGTCGATTCAGCGATGAGCTGCTCGGCCCAGTCGGCGAAGCCAACGATGCCGGAGCCGTCCTCGGCAATGACGATCTTGTTCCGCAGCGGGCTGGTACCGCCGAGGGCGGCGCCCAGGGCGAGGCCGATGTTTTCGGGTGCGTCGTCATTGAGGACCTCGGCGGCTTCCTCGGCCTCATCCAGGAAGGCCTGGATATCAACCCCGGCCAGGCCTGAGGGCACCAGTCCGAACGCCGTCAGCGCCGAGTAGCGTCCGCCGACGTTCGGATCGGCGTTGAACACCGCGCGGTAGCCGGTTTCGCGGGACGACTTGTCCAGCGGGGAACCGGGATCGGTCACGATGATGATCCGGCTCTTGGCGTCCAGCCCGGCCTCGGTGAAGGCCTGCTCGAAGATGCGGCGCTGTGAGTCGGTTTCCAGGGTGGAACCGGACTTGGACGAGACCACGATTGCGGTCTCGGCCAGCCGGTCTTCAAGGGCAGCACGGACCTGGTCGGGGTCCGTGCTGTCCAGCACCGTCAGCTCGACGCCGGCCGTGCCTGCGATAACCTCGGGGGCCAGCGAGGATCCGCCCATGCCGCAAAGCACGATCCGGGTGACGCCTTCGGCGCGCAGGGCGTCGCGGAGTTCCAGGATGTCCTTGACCAAGGATTGTGAAACGGTGGCCGCCTCCACCCAGCCGAGGCGGATGGCCGACTCCGACTCCGCATCAGGACCCCACAGGGTGTGGTCCTTCGCGAAGATCCGGGTGGCGATCCGGTCATTTACCAGGGCGGGAAGGTGCTGGTCCAGGGCTTGCTGGGCAGCGCCGGTGGCGTCGAAGCTGAGTGTGCTCATTGTGTGTTAGGAGGCCTTCCGTGCAGAGGCGAGGGCACCTTCGACGTCGGCCAGCAGTTCTTTCCAGCTGGCCACGAACTTGTCCAGGCCTTCGGTTTCGAGCAGGGCGACGACATCGTTGTAGGAGATGCCGAGCTTTTCCAGGGCGTCGAGGGTGGCGTTCGCCTCGGCGTACGTGCCGGTGACCGTATCACCGGTGACCACGCCGTGGTCGAAGGTGGCGTCCAGGGTCTTCTCCGGCATGGTGTTGACGACGCCGGGAGCGACAAGTTCGGTGACGTAAAGGGTGTCGGGGTACGCCGGGTCCTTAACGCCGGTGGAGGCCCACAGCGGACGCTGGGGGAGTGCCCCGGACCCGGCGAGCAGTGCCCACCGCTCAGTCGAGAAGAGTTCCTCGTAGACCTGGTAGGCAAGGCGGGCGTTGGCAACGCCGGCCTTCCCCTTCAGTGCCTTGGCTTCGTCGGTGCCGATCTTGTCCAGGCGCTTGTCGATCTCGGTGTCCACCCGGGAGACAAAGAACGAGGCCACGGAGTGGATCTTCGCGAGGTCGTGGCCGTTCTCCTTGGCCTGCTCCAGGCCGGACTGGAAGGCGTTGATGACCGCGCGGTAACGCTCCAGGGAGAAGATCAGCGTTACGTTGACGCTGATGCCCTCGGCCAGGGTGGCGGTGATGGCCTCGAGGCCTTCCAGGGTTGCCGGGATCTTGATGTGGACGTTGTCCTTGTTGACCCGCTGGTAGAGGTGCTTGGCCTCGGCGATGGTGCCTGCGGTGTCCCAGGCCAGGCGGGGGTCGACTTCGATGGACACGCGGCCGTCGACGCCCTTGGTGGCTGCGGCCACCGGGGCGAAGAGGTCGCAGGCGTCGGCGACGTCGGTGGTGGTGATCTCGAAGATCGTGTCTTCCACGCTGGCGCCCTCTGCTGCCTTGCCGGCAATGATGGCGTCGTAGTCCGTGCCGGAGGTGATGGCTGCGTGGAAGATGGACGGGTTGGTGGTCACGCCAACCACGTTCTTCTCTTCAATGAGCTTGCGGAGGGTGCCGGTTTCCAGGCGTCCGCGGGAGAGGTCGTCGAGCCAGATGGAGACTCCGGCGTCGGAGAGCTGCTGGGTGGGAGTAGTCATTTCTGTATCTCCTAAAAGATGAGGTTTAGCCCTGGAGGCTGGAGAGGGAATCCTTGGCGGCGGCAGCAACTGCTTCTGCCGTGATGCCGAATTCCTGGAAAAGGCGCTTGTAGTCGGCGGAAGCGCCGTAGTGCTCGAGGCTGATGGAACGGCCGGCGTCGCCGACGAATTCCCGCCAGCCCAAGGCCAGTCCGGCTTCAACCGAGACGCGTGCCTTGACGGCGGCCGGCAGGACGGATTCGCGGTAGGCGGCATCCTGCTTCTTGAACCACTCGACGCACGGCATGGAGACGACGCGGGCGGCGATACCGTCGGCCTGCAGCGCTTCGCGTGCCTGGACGGCCAGCTGGACCTCGGAACCGGTGGCAATGAGGATCACGTCGGCAGGTACCGTGGCGCCGTCTTTCGAAGCCTCGGCCAGGACGTAGCCGCCCTTCGCAACCCCGGCCGTGGAACCGAAGGTGTCGCCGTCGGCGTCGCCCGCACCGCGTTCCCACGTGGGGATGTTCTGGCGGGTCAGGACGATGCCTGCGGGGTTGGCGTGGTTTTCCAGCATGGTCTTCCAGGCGGCAGCAACCTCGTTGGCGTCGCCGGGGCGGACCACGTCCAGTCCCACGATGGCGCGCAGTGAGGCCAGCTGTTCCACCGGCTGGTGGGTGGGGCCGTCCTCGCCCAGGCCGATGGAGTCGTGCGTCCAGACGTACAGGGACGGCACACCCATCAGGGCGCCGAGGCGGATGGCGGGCCGCTGGTAGTCGCTGAAGATCAGGAAGGTGCCCGAGAACGCCCGGGTGTTTCCTGCCAGGCTGATGCCGTTGACGATCGACGCGGCAGCGTGCTCGCGGATGCCGAAGTGCAGCACCCGGCCGTACGGGTTGCCGGACCACGCGTCGGTCTGCTTGGAGGCCGGCACGAAGGACGGCGAGCCCTCGATGGTGGTGTTGTTGGACTCGGCGAGGTCGGCGGAGCCGCCCCAGAGTTCGGGCATGACCGGGCCCAGCGCATTGAGGACCTTGCCGGACGCCGCGCGGGTGGAAACGTCCTTGCCTGCGGGGAACACCGGCAGGGCGTCGTCGATGCCCTCGGGAAGTTCGCGGGCTTCGATGCGCTGCAGCAGTGCTGCCCCTTCCGGGTTGGCTGCCTGCCAGGCGTTGAACGACTCTTCCCACTCTTTGTATTCGGCAGCGCCGCGTTCAACCACCGCACGGGCGTGTTCGAGCACTTCCTGGTCCACGTCGAAGGACTTGGCGGGGTCGAAGCCCAGGACTTCCTTCAGCGCGGCGACTTCCTCGGCGCCCAGGGCCGAGCCGTGGATCTTGCCGGTGTTCTGCTTCTTGGGTGCCGGGTAGCCGATGACGGTGCGCAGCGAGATGATTGACGGCTTGGAGGTTTCGGCCTTCGCGGCGAGCAGGGCCGAGTAGAGCTCCTGGACGTCTTCCTTGTATTCGCCCGTGCGGGTCCAGTCCACGCGCTGGGTGTGCCAGCCGTAGGCCTCGTAGCGCTTCAGGACATCCTCGGTGAACGCGATGTCGGTGTCGTCCTCGATGGAAATGTGGTTCTCGTCGTAGATCACCACGAGGTTGCCAAGCTCCTGGTGGCCGGCAAGCGAGGATGCCTCGGAGGTCACGCCTTCCTGGAGGTCGCCGTCGGAGGCGATAACCCAGATGGTGTGGTCGAACGGCGATTCGCCCGCGGGAGCGTCGGCGTCAAAAAGACCGCGCTGGCGGCGCTGCGAGTAGGCAAAGCCCACGGAGGACGCCAAGCCCTGGCCCAGCGGGCCGGTAGTGATTTCCACGCCGGCCGTGTGCTTGTACTCAGGGTGGCCCGGGGTGAGTGAACCCCAGGTGCGGAGCGCTTCCAGGTCCTTCAGTTCCAGCCCATAGCCGGAAAGGAACAGCTGGATGTAGAGCGTGAGGGAGGTGTGGCCGGGGGACAGGATGAAGCGGTCGCGGCCCAGCCAGTGCGGATCACGCGGATCGTGGCGCATCAGCTTCTGGAAAAGAAGGTACGCGGCCGGGGCCAGGCTCATCGCCGTACCCGGGTGGCCGTTGCCCACCTTTTCTACGGCATCCGCTGCCAGCACGCGGATGGTATCCACGGCGCGCTGGTCCAGGCTGGTCCATGACAGTTCTTGCTCTTCCAAATGTGGCACGAAAACCGGGCCCCTCTCTGTGCTGGTGGCAGTGGTACACCGGATCCGGCTAAGGGCGCGCTCTGTGGCGCCGCTTTGGTGTGTACCAGCCGTTCACCATCGAAACGTTGATCTTTGCATTCAGTCACGAACAGCAAGTGGGAATGCGTTTTCCACCGCTTACTTGCTGCGTGCTGATCTGGTGACAGCTTAGCTCTTATCCATAGTCCGGGCGGCCCGAATCTCACGTTTTGGACGCAATTTCCCCTTTTGTGAAAGGCTCCGGCGGAAGGCTGAGTTAATCTGCTCGAATGGGCCTGCGAGCGATCAACTGCGCATATGGCAGGCCCCGGGCGGGGGTGCCGGCACGGTATGATATTCGGAGGCCAACACCGGTGGGCACCACTGCAGCCGGAGTCTCCCGGCAGATGCAGGCACATGGCAATTTCTTTTCGTCGTGCCATGCCCGGGGCGGGGCCGCACGACCGGAGCTGCACAGCCAGCCTCAACTGCCACACAGAACGGGTGACTGCCACCGTGAGCACAACAGATACGCCGCTAAACGCATCCCGGGCCTCCGGCGCCGGGTTTGCCCGCAAGGCAAAGGCGTATCTCGCCCTCACCAAACCCCGCGTGATCGAACTGCTCCTGGTGAGCACCCTGCCCACCATGATCTACGCCGAGCGGGGCTTCCCGCCCATCGGCCTGATCCTTGCCACCCTGGTGGGGGGCGCCTTCGCCGCCGGAAGTGCCGGGGCATTCAACTGCTACATCGACCGGGATATCGACAAGCTGATGCACCGCACCGAAAACCGGCCGCTGGTGACGGGCGAAGTCACGCCCCGCGAAGCGCTGGTCTTCTCGTGGCTGCTGGGTGCGGCGGCGATCGTGATCCTCTGGTTTGGTGCCAACCCGCTGTCAGCCTGGCTCGGCCTGGGCGCCATCTTCTTCTACGTGGTGGTCTACACCATGATCCTCAAGCGCCGTACCGCACAGAACATTGTGTGGGGCGGCGCCGCAGGGTGCTTCCCGGTCCTGATTGCCTGGGCTGCGGTGACCAATTCGGTGGAGTGGCCGGCGGTCATCCTCTTCATGGTGATCTTCCTGTGGACACCGCCGCACTACTGGCCGCTGTCCATGCGCTACGGCGAGGACTACCGCAACGCCAATGTCCCGATGCTCGGCGCCATCGCCGGCGCCAAGGTGGTTTCCGTCCAGGTTGTCCTCTATGCCTGGGCCATGGTCGCCTGCTCGCTGCTGATGATTCCCGCAGGCGGTGCCGGTTGGGTCTACACGGCCACCGCCGTCCTGGCGGGCGCATGGTTCCTTTATGAATCCCATGCCCTGTATGCGCGTGCGCAGCGGGAGGACATCCCCGACAAGCGGGCCATGAAGGTGTTCCACGGCTCCATCAGCTACCTGACCCTGCTCTTTATCGCCCTCGCCGTCGATCCCTTCATCGGCCGGGCGGTGGCAGGCGGCTAGCCCAAACGCCGCACCAACCTGCCGGCGGCCCCCACCTCACGGTGGGGGCCGCTTTTTGTTGTTGAGCCTTGTTGGGCGGCAAGCGTGGGGGGGTAAGCCAATGATTCGTTGCCTTGGCGAACAATATGACATCTTTGTCATATCTGTCACGTTAACTGTCATTGAACATGACCAGCTGCTTACGGTGGACCGGACCCTTCCCGCAAGCAAAGGAAAGAGCCCATGGAAGCCCGTCCCACAGCCGTCCCCGCTCCCAGCCACAGCCCACCGGGTGGAAACTGGAATCCGCTCCGGAAAAAACCCGGCATCTCCGGGTTTGCCTCCCATCTCGGTGCCGACATTCCCGCTTCACTGGTGGTGTTCCTCGTCGCGCTCCCGCTCTCGCTTGGCATTGCGGCCGCATCCGGTGCCCCGATCATGGCGGGATTGATCGCCGCCGCCATCGGCGGCATCGTGGCCGGCAGCCTTGGCGGCTCGCCGCTTCAGGTGAGTGGTCCCGCCGCCGGGCTGACCGTCGTCGTGGCCGGCCTGGTGCAGGTGTTCGGCTGGCAGGTGACGTGCGCCATCACCGTGGCCGCCGGCGTCGTGCAGCTGCTGCTGGGCATCAGCCGTGTCGGCCGGGCAGCCCTGGCCGTTTCCCCCGTGGTGGTCAAAGCCATGCTCGCCGGCATCGGCGTCACCATCATCCTGCAGCAGCTGCACGTGCTGCTGGGATCGCGGCCCGCGGGCTCTGCGCTTGAGAACCTCGCAGGACTGCCCGCCGCCATTATCAACCTGGAACTGCATGCCGCCCTGCTGGGCCTGGCGGTCATCGTGATCCTGCTGTGCTGGCGGTTCCTTCCCGCCATTGTCCGCCGGGTGCCCGGCCCGCTGGCAGCAGTTGCCGCCGGTACCGCGTTGGCGGTCGCCTTTGCCCCGGGGGTGGAACGGATCTCCCTCGACGGTTCGATCTTCGATGCGATCGCCCTGCCGCAGCTTCCCGACGGAAACTGGCGGGCGTTCGCTTTCGCAGTCCTGACCATGGCCCTGATCGCGAGCATCGAATCGCTCCTTTCCGCGGTTGCAGTGGACAAAATGCACACCGGACCGCGAACCAACCTCAACAAGGAACTCGTCGGCCAAGGCGCCGCAAACATCGTCTCCGGATCACTGGGCGGCCTTCCCGTCACGGGTGTGATCGTCCGCAGCGCCACCAACGTGGAAGCCGGCGCAGCCACCCGCACGTCCGCCGTGCTGCATGGCATCTGGGTCCTCGCCTTCTCGGCGCTCTTCGCCGGACTGATCCAGCTCATCCCGCTGGCCGTCCTCGCCGGCCTGCTGGTGGTCATCGGTGCACGCCTGATCAAGGTGGCCGATATCCGCACCAGCCTGCGGACCGGTGACCTCCTGATCTACGCCGTGACCCTTGGCTGCGTCGTTTTCCTGAACCTGTTGGAGGGCGTCATGATCGGGCTCGCCCTGGCCGCCGCGTGCGTGCTGTGGCGGGTCCTGCGCGCCCCGATCCAGGCCCACCCGCCCGCCGCCGCGTCGTCGCCCTGGCGGGTGACAGTTGCCGGATCCTGCAGCTTCTTCGCCCTGCCGCGGCTGAACGGGACGCTGCAGTCAATCCCCGCCGCCGTGGACGTCGTGGTGGAGCTGAATGCGGACTACGTGGACCATTCGTTCCGCGAAGCCCTGCTGGCCTGGCAGGTCCAGCACCAGGCCACAGGCGGAACCGTGAACCTCGAAGAGCACGGGAACACCCTGTTCCGGGACGCGGCCCACCAATCGCCCCGCCGCGGAGAAGCCAGCGAGCTGCCGCTGCCACCCCGGAAGGAATCCCTGCTGCAGGGAATCAACAAGTATCACCGCCGGTTCGCGGACCAGGTGCGTCCCCTGGTGCACGACCTGGCCGAAGTGCAGAACCCGGACAGCCTGTTCGTGGCCTGCGTTGACTCGCGCGTCAACCCCAACCTGATCACCAGCAGTGGTCCGGGCGATCTGCTCACCCTGCGGAACATCGGCAACGTTGTGTGCAACCACGGCCAGGATTCCTCGATCGACTCGGCCCTGTCCTTCGCCGTCACGGGCCTGGGCGTGAAGTCGCTGGTGATCTGCGGGCATTCAAACTGTGGCGCCATGAAGGCGCTGATCGCCGAGGCGGACGGCGCGGACCACGCTTCCCTGGGCCCGGCGTTCGGGCGTTGGCTGGGGCACGCCCGGCAAAGCCATGCGGAACTGCTGGCGGGCCACCCGGTGGGGAGGCAGGCCGCCGCCGCCGGGTACGGCACGGTGGACCAGTTGGCGATGGTCAACGTCGCCGTGCAGCTGGGCAAGCTCCACAACCATCCGCACGCGGGGCCGGCCCTGGCCGGCGGGCAGGTCCAAGCAACCGGCCTGTTCTACGACATTGCCACCGCGCGGGTCCTCGAAGTGACGCCGGACGGCATAGCGGACCTCGACCCGGCGCTCGGGTCCAGGCTGCAGGACGGCGCCTTGGCGTCCGGTTAGTCCGGGCACCTGCGGCACGGCCTGCGACTAGAGAAAAGGCGCCCCGGTCCATAGACGGACCGGGGCGCCTTCTTCGTGGCGATGCCTGAACCTACGTGGCTGTGCTCGAGCGGGCGAGATCCCAGGCGTTCGTCGATGCAGCCATCAGCAACGCGGCACCGAGCATATGGGCCGCCACCAGCAATGCGGGAATGCCGTTGTAGTACTGCGTGAACCCGATGACAGCCTGCAGGACCGTGACTCCGAGGAGGGCCAGCACGGCGGTCCGGAACGGGCCGGTGATCCGCCGGCGCACCACCAGGACGAGGGCCACCACCGTGCCGGCAGTCACCAGGTAGGCGGGTACAGCATGGATGTGCGACACAAGGTCCCAGTCGAGGTTGTTGCGGGGCGCGTCGGCGTCACCGGCGTGCGGCCCGGCCCCGGTCACCACCACGCCAAGCATGACGGCCACGGCAGAGAAGAGGGCGACGGCGGCCGTCACCGGGCGCAGGACCGCGGGGAGCACGGCCGGCCGGGCCGCCAGGAAACGGCCGGTCCGGCCGAAAGCGCGGTTCACCAGCAAGGTGGAGAACACCACCAGGGCCATGGACACCAGGAAGTGCAGGCCCACCACCCATGGGTTGAGGTTGGTCAGCACGGTGATGCCGCCGATCACGGCCTGCGCCGGGATGCTGGCCAGCAGGCCCAGGGCCAGCAGGAAGAGGTCCTTGCGTTCCTTCCGCAGGTTCCACAGGTACACCAGCAACAGCACGGCAACCGCGGCCAGGACAAACGTCAGGAGCCTGTTCCCGAATTCGATGAAACCGTGAACGCCCATTTCCGGGGTGTTCACCAGCGAATCGGAAGTGCAGCGCGGCCACGTGGGGCAGCCAAGCCCGGACGCCGTCAGCCGGACGGCGCCGCCGGTGACCACCAGGAGTGTCTGGCCAATCAGCGACGCGACAGCGAGGCGGCGGACGCGGACGTCCACGGTGCGGGGCAGCCGGGACGCCAGGCGGCTGGCGAGCTGGGGGAGGCGGGAAGCCGTGGTCACGATTTTCTCAATTCCACTTGAACCAACGGATGGCTGCGGCCCCGGCGATGACGGTCCAGAGCAGCAGGATGAGGGCGGCGCCGCCATTGACGGCCCCGCCCAGGAAAGCGGCGCGCATGGATTCGCCGAGCGCGCCGGAGGGCAGGAAGTGGATGACGGCCTGGGCTGCGGCGGGCAGCCGTTCGGCAGGGATGACGATGCCGCCCATGGCGCCCAGGAGGATCCACAGCAGGTTGGTGATGGCCAGGGTCGCTTCCGGCCGCACCGTTCCGGCCACCAGCAGCCCCAGCGACGTGAAGGCTGCGGCGCCAAGCGCCAGCAGTCCCAGGCCGGGAAGCCAGCCGGCCGCCGTCGGCTGCCAGCCCAGGGCCAGCGCCACGAGGCCCACCACAACCACCTGCAGGCAGAGGACGGCCAGGACGGAAAGGACCTTGCCGGCGATCAGGCCGCCACGGCCGAGCGGCGTGGTGGAAAGGAACCGCAGAACGCCGTACCGGCGGTCAAACCCGGTGGCGATGCCCTGGCCGGTGAAGGCGGTTGACATCGCGCAGAGGGCCAGGATGCCGGGGACCGCCACGTTCACGCGGCTGGAGCCCATGCCGTCCAGGAACGGGGTCACCGTCAGGCCAACCAGGGCAAGGAGCGGAAGCACCACTGCAAGGATCAGCTGTTCTCCGTTCCGGAGCATCGTCAGTGCCTCGTACTTGCCCTGCAGCAGCACGCGGCGAAGCAGGGGAGCGGGCTGCTGGTGCTCCTGCGGTGCTGCGGCGCTCATCGGATGTCCTTTCCCGAGATATCCAAAAAGACGTCTTCAAGGCTACGCGCCTGAAGGCTCATCGAGGCCGGCATGATTCCCTTCGCTTCCCACCACTGCGCCAGGGCGGCCAGATGGCGCGGTGTCAGGGTGCCGGTCACCGTGTAGCTCCCGGCGCGTGCTTCGGAGACGTCGACGCCGGCGGGCAGCACGGCGGCCACGTCCAGGCCGGCCGGTGCCTCGAAGACCAGGGTCCGGACGTGTTCGGCGCCCGGGTCCGCCACCGGGCTGCGCTGCAGCAGTTCCTGGACCGTTCCCTCTGCCACGTTGCGGCCGCCGTCGATGATGTAGACGTAATCGGCAAGGCGCTGGGCATCGTCCATCAGGTGTGTCGTGAGGATGATGCCCATGCCGCCGTCGCGAAGTTCGGCAATCAGGTCGAACACCAGCTGGCGGGACTGGGGATCCAGGCCGGCGCTTGGCTCGTCGAGGAACAGTACTTCGGGACGGCCAATCAGGGCGGCGGCCAGGGCAAGGCGCTGCTTTTGGCCGCCGGACAGCCTGCGGACGCTGGTCCGGCTGAAGGTATCGATACCCAGCCTGCCCACCAGGTCTTCAAGGGGCCAGGGGTCGGCGTAGAGGCCGGCGATGTGCCGCAGCAGCGGCAGTGGCCTTGCTGACGGCGGGAGCCCGCCATCCTGGAGCATGACGCCAACGCGGGCGCGGAGGCCGGACCCGGCCGCGGCCGGGTCCTGGCCCAGCAGCGAGATGCTGCCGCCGCTGCGTTTCTGCAGGCCTTGGGCGCATTCGAGGGTGGTTGTCTTGCCGGCACCGTTGGCGCCCAGCAACGCGGTCACTTCCCCCCGCTCGGCGATGAGTGAAACGCCGCTCACCACCCGAAGCATCTTTCCGTCCAGGTTGGACAGGGGGCCTACGTCCTTGATGAGCCCATTAATGGACAGGACAGGGGACTTGGGGGATCGCACCACAGTATTCTACGGGATGTAGTATTCAGTGCCGTCCTTGCTGCGGCTCCCGCGTCCGGCGCCGGGCGGCACTCCCGGGTGGCACGGGAAGCGCGCGGTCACATTCCGGCAGGACCCAAGGTCAGCCTGCCCTTACTGGAGTCGTGGACTAAATTACGACATGATTGTGTTGTGTATTCCATGACCAATGCTGCCGCTGTGCCCTTGGCGGGGCCGGCTCCCGTGGCTGATGCCGACGAGCGTACCCGTGACCGGGTGCTCGCTGCCGTCCTGGAACACGGACCCGTCAGCGCCGCCGAGCTCGGAGACATGCTGGGATTCACCCCGGCGGCTGTCCGCCGGCACCTGGACCACCTCTCCCGTGCAGGCGTCATCGAGGTCAAAAGGGTGGCGAAGCCCGGCGCGGGTGCAGGCCGTCCCGCCCGCCGCTACGTCCTGAGTTCACAGGGCCAATCGAGCTTGGGCAATGACTACCTGGACATCGCCGCCCTGGCCCTCCAGCAGCTGCAGAAGGTTGCCGGCCCGGACGCGGTGCGCGCCTTCGCGGAAGAACGATTCGCGGACATGGAGCGGCGCTACGCACCCGAAATCGAGGAAGCAGGCCCGGACATCCGGGACCGCGCCACGGCACTTTCGGCCGCTCTGAGCCGGGACAACTTCGTGGCTTCCGCCGCCGCCATCGAAGCGAAGGCGCCGCTGCCCGCCGCACTGTCCAGCGTGCAGCTCTGCCAGGGGCACTGCCCCATCCAGCAGCTCGCCGCCCGCTTCCCCGTCTTCTGCGACGTCGAAACCGAAGTGTTCTCACGACTGGTCGGAGTGGACGTCCGCCGCCTGTCCACCCTGGCCCGCGGCGGCCACGTCTGCACCACCCACATTCCTACAGGCAGGCTGCCTGCCAAACCGGCCACCGTGCCGGCCGCAGCCCCCGCCGGCCTGGACGAAGTAATCAACCATCAGCAAGAAAGGCCGTGATGACGGACCAACTATCAGAGAAAGCAGTAGCCGAAAACACTGTGATCTCGGAGATTCTGGAAAAGAATCCCGAGCTCCACGGCATCGGCAACTACGAGTACGGCTGGGCTGACAAGAACGATGTCGGCGCCAATGCGCGCCGTGGGCTCAACGAAGAGGTTGTCCGGGACATTTCGGCTAAAAAGAGCGAGCCGGAATGGATGCTTGACCTGCGCCTCAAGGGCCTGAAGTACTTCGACCGCAAGCCCATGCCCACCTGGGGCGCGGACCTGTCCGGCATCGACTTCGACAACATCAAGTACTTCGTACGGTCCACCGAGAAGCAGGCTGCCACCTGGGATGACCTGCCCGAAGACATCAAGAACACCTACGACAAGCTGGGCATCCCCGAGGCCGAAAAGCAGCGCCTTGTTTCCGGTGTCGCCGCCCAGTACGAGTCCGAGGTTGTCTACCACCAGCTGCGTGAGGACCTCGAACGGCAGGGTGTCATCTTCCTGGACACCGATACTGCCCTGAAAGAGCACCCGGAGATCTTCCAGGAGTACTTCGGCACGGTTATCCCGGTGGGCGACAACAAGTTCGCCTCGCTGAACACCGCCGTCTGGTCCGGCGGCTCCTTCGTGTACGTGCCCAAGGGCGTCCACGTGGAGATCCCGCTGCAGGCCTACTTCCGCATCAACACGGAAAACATGGGCCAGTTCGAGCGCACGCTGATCATTGCCGACGAGGACTCCTACGTCCACTACATCGAAGGCTGCACCGCGCCGATCTACACCTCGGACTCGCTGCACTCCGCCGTGGTGGAAATCATCGTCAAGAAGGGCGCCCGCGTCCGCTACACCACCATCCAGAACTGGTCGAACAACGTCTACAACCTGGTGACCAAGCGCGCCATCTGCGAAGCCGGCGCCACCATGGAATGGATCGATGGCAACATCGGCTCCAAGGTCACCATGAAGTACCCGGCCGTCTACCTGGTGGGCGAGCACGCCAAGGGCGAAACCCTGTCCATCGCGTTTGCGGGCGAAGGCCAGCACCAGGACACCGGTTCGAAGATGGTCCACATCGCGCCGAACACCAAGAGCTCCATCATCTCCAAGTCCGTTGCCCGTGGCGGCGGCCGCGCCGCCTACCGCGGCCTGGTCCAGGTCCGGGAAGGCGCCAAGCACTCGGCCAACACCGTGCGCTGCGACGCGCTCCTGGTGGACACCATCTCCCGGTCTGACACCTACCCGTACATCGACATCCGCGAGGACGATGTCCAGCTGGGACACGAGGCCACAGTCTCCCGCGTCAGCGAGGAGCAGCTGTTCTACCTCATGTCCCGCGGCATGCCCGAGGACGAGGCCATGGCCATGATCGTGCGCGGCTTCATTGAGCCGATCGCCCGTGAACTGCCCATGGAATACGCCCTTGAGCTGAACCGCCTCATCGAACTCCAGATGGAAGGATCCGTCGGTTAATGACTGCCGAAGCTACTACTGAAAAGGCGCGCATCGGCGCACCGTCGATCGCCGGTTTCACCGAGGAGGGCGAACACCTCGTTGCCTCCAAGGTGGACCGCCACCACAGCCATGGCGTACAGGTCATGGCCTCCCGCGCCGAGCGCCTCACCAGCCACAAGGTGGCCGATTTCGCGCTGCCGAACGGCCGCGAAGAGGAGTGGCGCTTCACTCCGGTGCGCGAACTGGCGAACCTGCTTTCCGACACGGCCGCGGAAGCCGGCGCCCTGGGCGTCTCCGTCGAAGCGCCCGAGGCTGTCCGCCAGGGAACCCTGCGGGCCGGTGAGGCCCCCCGCGGTGCCACCCTGGTCCCGGCCGACCGGGCCGCCGTCGTCGGCTCCGCCAACTCGGAAGAGGCCCAGTTCATCTCGATCCCGGCCAACACCGAACTGGACGCCCCGGTCCGGCTCGTCCTGACCGGCAACGGGGCGGGACTGCGCACCAACTCCCACCATGTGATCGAAGCCGGGGTGAACAGCCGTGCGGTGGTGATCATCGAACACGACGGCTCGGCCGACCACAACGGCAACGTGGAGATCCTGGTCCGCGAAGGCGCCCACCTCACTGTCGTTTCACTGCAGCTGTGGGGCGACGACGCCAAGCACCTGGCCCAGCACGACGCCGAGGTCGCCAAGGATGCGGTCTACAAGCACATTGCCGTCTCCCTCGGCGGGAAGATCGTGCGGATGAACTCCAACGTCCGCTTCGCCGGTGAAGGCGCCGAGGCCGAGCTCCTGGGCCTCTACTTCGCCGACGCCGGCCAGCACCTCGAGCACCGCTCCTTCGTGGACCACAACGTGGCCAACTGCAAGTCCAACGTCCTGTACAAGGGCGCGCTGCAGGGCAAGGGTGCGCACACGGTCTGGGTTGGCGACGTCCTCATCCAGAAGCAGGCCGAAGGCACCGACTCCTACGAAAAGAACCAGAACCTGGTCCTGACCGAGGGCTGCCGCGCGGACTCCGTTCCGAACCTCGAGATCGAAACCGGCCTGATCGAAGGCGCCGGCCACGCAAGTGCCACCGGCCGCTTCGACGACGAGCACCTGTTCTACCTGATGGCGCGCGGCATCCCCGAGGATGTTGCCCGCCGGCTGGTGGTGCGCGGCTTCCTGAACGAGATCATCCAGCAGATCAAGGTTCCGGCCCTCGAAGAGCGCCTGACCGAGGCTGTGGAACGCGAACTCACCGCAATCGACTACTAGGACGGACGGGCACGAACGCATGAACGGGACTCCCAAGGGCGAGCTGGTGTGCAGCGCCAATGACATCAAGGTCAAGCAGGCGCTGCGCATCCTGGTGGACGGCTATCCTGTGGCAGTCGTCAGGGACTCGATGGGCGACATCCACGCCATCGGCGACACCTGCTCGCACGCGGACATCTCACTGTCCGAGGGCGACGTGGAAGGCTGCGCCATCGAGTGCTGGGGGCACGGCTCCCAGTTCGACCTGCGCAGCGGCCAGCCCCTCCAGCTCCCTGCCTACGATCCCGTGCCCGTCTTCGCCGTCGAACTCGATGGCGACGACGTCTACGTGGACGTCACCAACGTTTTGAACGGCGCGGCAGTAAACAACTACTGAGCGCCCGCAGCACCGGACTTACGAACGAAGAAGAAAGAAGAGCATGTCAACTCTTGAGATCAAGGACCTGCACGTCAGCATTGACACGGAGCAGGGCACCAAGGAGATCCTGAAGGGCGTCAGCCTGACCATCAGGACCGGCGAAACGCACGCCATCATGGGCCCCAACGGCTCCGGCAAGTCCACGCTGGCATCCACCATCGCCGGCCACCCCCGCTACACCGTGACCAGCGGCACCATCACGCTGGATGGCGAAGACGTCCTGGCCATGAGCGTCGACGAGCGCGCCCGCGCCGGTGTCTTCCTGGCCATGCAGTACCCGGTCGAGGTTCCCGGTCTCACCATGACCAACTTCCTCCGCACCGCCAAGACCGCCATTGACGGCCAGGCGCCGGCCCTGCGCACCTGGACCAAGGACGTCAAGGCCGCGATGGAGAAGCTGCGGATCGACGCCGACTTCGCCCAGCGCAACGTCAACGAAGGCTTCTCCGGCGGCGAGAAGAAGCGCGTGGAGATCCTGCAGCTCGAGCTCTTCAAGCCCAAGTTCGCCGTCCTCGACGAGACTGACTCCGGCCTGGACGTCGATGCCCTCAAGATCGTCTCGGAGGGCGTCAACCGCGCCCACGCCGAAGGCAACATGGGCACCCTGCTGATCACTCACTACACGCGCATCCTGCGCTACATCAAGCCTGACTTCGTCCACGTGTTCGTGGACGGTCAGGTCGTCGAGGAAGGCGGCCCCGAGCTGGCCGACCGCCTCGAGGAAGAGGGCTACGACCGTTACGCCACGGGCGCCGGTGCAGCCACCATCGCGGCTGCTGCCGCAGCACAGGCCTAGTAAGGACTTGTCATGACCGAAATCAAGCCGGGCCGAACGGCCCTGGAGGACGTCGAAGAGGCGCTCAAGGACGTCATCGACCCTGAGCTTGGCGTCAACGTGGTGGACCTGGGTCTGCTGTACGGCCTCAAGTACTCCGACGACGACGGCGCCCTGCTGATCGACATGACGCTCACCACTGCTGCCTGCCCGCTCACCGATGTTCTCGAGGAGCAGGTGGGACAGGCCCTGGACGGCGTTGTGGACGACTGGCGCCTGAACTGGGTATGGATGCCGCCCTGGGGTCCCGAGCGGATCACCGACGACGGCAAGGACCAGATGCGGGCCCTCGGCTTCAACATCTGAATAAGTACGACGACGGCGGGCCACCTTCCCCTGGGAAGGTGGCCCGCCGTCGTCGTCCCCACCGGCCCTTTACGCCCCTCGGTGGCGTAGGGCCAGGCGTGGGCCCGGTTAAAGGGTGGCGGCGCTGAAGGTGTCGCACTGCTTGATGTCCCCGGACTGGTAGCCGCGGGCAAACCAGCGCTGGCGTTCCTCGCTGGACCCGTGCGTCCAGCCCTCGGGGGAGACCCGCCCCGTGGCCGCCTTCTGGATCCGGTCGTCACCCACGGACGCGGCCGCCGAGAGGGCATCGTTGACATCCTGCTGGGTGAGCGGTTCCAGGTAAGGCTGGCCGGTGGCCGGGTCCGGAGTGCTGGAGGCATACTTGGCCCACAATCCTGCGTAGCAGTCAGCCTGCAGCTCGGTCCGCACGGAACCGGATTCGGGTCCCTGGGGGTCCTGCTGGGCCCGCCCCAGGTCGCCCAGCAGGTTTTGGATGTGGTGGCCAAACTCGTGGGCCACCACATATTCCTGCGCCAGCGGGCCGCCGGAGGAGCCAAACCGGTCCACGAGTTCCTGGAAGAACCCTGGGTCGAAGTACGCGGTGGTATCGGTGGGGCAGTAGAACGGACCCACCTCCGAGGTGGCGGCCCCGCAAGCGGTATTGGTGCCGCCGCTGAAGATCACTGCTTCGGGGCGGGGATACTGCACGTTGTACTTCTTAAGGTAGCCGGGCCAAAAGGCGTTGAGGCTGTTGACCGTACCGGTGATCCGGCAGTCGAGGCGGGCATCCGCGTCCGCACCGGTGGTGCAGGCAGGTGCGGTGCCCTGGGATTGTCCGGCAGTCCCGCCGTCGGTCAACCCGCCAAGGAGGTTGGGGTTGACGCCCAAGAGCAGCGCAATGAGCAGCACCAATCCGCCGCCAATCCCGCCCCCAACCTTGACCCCGGTGCCCATGCCCCGCCGGTCCTGGACCTGGGACGGATCCAGCTGCGCGTTGTCGTTGAAACTCATAACGTCACAATACCCGCGGCCCGGAGGCTCAATCCGTGCCTGCCGGTAAAGTTGGTCCGTGCCTTTCCTGAACAAGATCCAGCGCTGGGCGGAGCAGCGGCCCCACCACACCGCCGTCGTGGTCGCCGGGCGCCGGCTGGACTGGGCGGAGCTGCGGGACGCTGCCGCAGAGCTGGTGGCGGAGACAAAGTCGGTGACCACCCTCTGCGAGGCCAATTCGGTGGATTTCGCGGCCAGGTTCGCTGCGGCGGTCGCCGGCATCCGGCAGTGCGCGGTCCTCGACCCCTCCTGGCCCGCCGCCCTGCAGGAGGACATCGTCCGCCGGGTTGAGGCGTGCGCGGTTCCTGCCCAGGTGGACCCGGACGACGCCCTGGCCGACGGGCCGCCGGACACCGGATTCCTCATTGGCCTTACCTCGGGAACCACGTCGGTGCCCAAGGCCTTCACCCGCTCCCGGGACTCGTGGCAGCAGTCCTTTGACGCGTCCATCGAGTTCTTCGGCCTGCGCCAGGATGATGTGACCCTCGCGCCCGGCCCGCTGGCGGCCAGCCTGAACCTGTATGCCCTGGCCGAATGCCTTTATGCCGGCTCCGAGTTCCAAACGCTGGAGTCGTTCGACGTCGGCGACGTCCATGCGGCTATTACGCACGACCGGGTAACCCGGCTGGTGCTGGTGCCCACCATGCTGCGGATGCTCAGTGAACGCGGCATGACCGGATGCGTTGACGCATCGGGGATCCGGACCATCATCTGTGCCGGTTCCAAACTCGATGCCAGGACCCTTGAAGCCGCCCGGCGCTGGGCGCCCAACGCGACGATCTACGAGTACTACGGTGCGTCCGAGCTCAGCTTCGTCTCCGGACTCGGACTGGCGGCCGGTCGGTCCGGCACGCCGGGTGGGACCGGCATAGGCCGGCCTTTTCCCGGCGTCGAGGTCAGCATCCGGGATGACGCCGGCGCCGGGGTGCCGGAGGGCAGTTACGGCAATATCTGCGTCCGCAGCGGCATGGTCAGCAACGGCTATTTGTGGGGGGACGACGGCGAGGCCCTGCGCTCGTTCGGGAGCTGGTTCACGGTGGGGGACCAGGGCTATCTGGCGGACGGGGAGCTGCACATCCTGGGCCGGCGTGCGGACATGATCCTTACCGCCGGGCGGAACGTCTACCCGCATGAGGTTGAACTGGCGTTGGCCGCCGTTCCAGGGGTGGCCGCAGCGGTGGCTGCCGGCATGCCTGACGACCTGCGCGGGCAGCGTGTGGTGGCCGGCGTGGTCCCGTCCCAGGGCGGAATCACCGCCACCCAGCTGCGGGCCGGGCTGGAGGAGCTCCTGGCCAGGGACAAACGGCCGCTGCAGTACTACGTCCTGCCCGAACTCCCCACCACGGACCGCGGCAAGGTCAGCCGCAGCCTGCTGCTGGAATGGATCAACGCCAGGGACCCGCGGGTGCGCAGCCTTGGTGGCTGAGGATCTCCCGGCGGAGCGGCAGCCGGTCATCATCGCCGCCCTCCGGACACCGGTCTGCCGGATCAATGGGCCTTTGCGGGCCCTGCGCTCCCATGAACTCCTGGCCCCGGTCTTGCGGGAGCTGGTCGGCCAGGCCGCCCTGGAGCCGTCCGCCGTTGACGACGTCGTCATCGGCAATGCCGTGGGGGGCGGCGGAAACGTGGCCCGTCTTGCCCTCCTGGAAGCCGGGCTGCCGGTCACCGTTCCGGGGCTCACCGTGGACCGGCAGTGCGGCTCCGGCCTGGACGCCATCGTCCTCGCAGCACGGCTGGTCGCCGGCGGCGGCAACCCGGTATACCTTGCCGGCGGAGTGGAAAGCACCAGTACGGCACCGTTGCGTGCGCACCGGAACGACGACGGCGGTCCGGAGTTCTACCATCGCGCCCAGTTTGTGCCGCACAGCTTCGGCGATCCGGACATGGGCGTGGCCGCCGAGACGGTGGCGCAGGAATACGGTGTCGGCCGGGACCGGCAGGATGCGTTTGCGCTGACCAGCCACCGGAAAGCCCTGGCAGCAGGGCGGGACGGGACCTTTGAGGGCGAAATCGTAGCCCTGCCCACCCCGGGAGGCACCGTCGCCACCGATGACGGACCGCGGGCCGGCCTCACCCCGGCAATCATGGCGCGGTTCCCTGCCGCCTTCGTCGCCGGGGGCACCGTCACCGCCGGGAACTCGTGCTTCGACGCGGACGCAGCGTCCGCCGTCGTGATGACATCGCTGCAGCGTGCACGCGAACTGGGCGCCCGTGACGCGCTGTTGGTGCGCGGTACCCACACCGCCGGGGTTGCTCCGGGGGTGCTGGGGATCGGTGCCGCGAGCGCGGCCCGGCAGGTGCTGGCCGGGGCCGGTGTCGCGGCCGGGGACCTGGACCTCGTGGAATTCAACGAAGCGTTCGCCTCGCAAACGCTCGCATGCCTCGATGAGCTGGGGATCGATCCGGCGGGGGTGAACCTGGATGGCGGTGCTTTGGCCCTGGGGCACGCCTACGGGGCCTCCGGGGCCGTCCTGGTGACCCGGCTGTTCGCGCAGGCACGGAAATCGGGAGTCGATGGCACCTTGGCGATGGCGATGATCAGCATGGCGGGCGGCATGGGAACGGCCGCGCTCCTGGAGTACCGGCGCCTGGGCTGCTGAGCCGGGTTTTAGCGTGCCCCGTCAGTCCTCGGCCTCGCCCAGGCCGCGGGCGGCGAGGGCTTCCCCGGTTTGCCGTGCGTAGGCCACGGAGGTGATGAACACCGGCAGGACCAGGGCCCGCGGATTGCGTTCCAGGCCCCTTGCCCGCGCGGAGTCCCGTACGTCAGCGAATGTTCCCGCGATGTACGGAATGCTGCGGAGCATGATGCCGATGGTCAGCGCGAAACGCTCAGGGTCGGCACCGAACCTTTCGAAGGGGCGTGCCAGCCGGACGACGCCGTCAAGCAGCTGCTGCACCGGAGTGGTGGCGGTGAGCAGGGACGCAGCAACGACGCACACCAGGATGTTCAGCACAATCCTTGCGCCGGTGGGTGCGCCCAGCTGCCACGCCTGGAAGAGTCCCACCACCAGGAGCACGGGGACCAGCGGCCGGACAGCCCCCCAAAGCCTCTTCCCCCCGGCGCCTGCCGCCAGGAAGAGTCCGCCGAGAACTGCCAGGACCGCAGCAGAGACGCCCCAGTCCACGATGACGAAGGATGCCAGGCCGCACCCAACCACGAGGAGGAACTTCAGCGCCAGCGGTGACCGGTGGAGGAACGAGCTCCCCGGCACGTAATTGGCCAGGAGGAATCCGTGGCCCCTCATGGCGTGTCCGTTGCGGTGTTGATCCTGTTGAGCCCGTCCATGCACCAGGAACGGTAGGCTGCCACGGCGTCGGCCGGTGCGCCATCGAAAGCCACACGCCCCTGTTCGATAACCAGCACCCGGTCCATTTCCAGGGCAAGGTCCAGGTCGTGGGTGGACATGATGATCTGCTGGTCCAGGCCCGCCAGGGTCCTCCGGAGCAGCTCGCGGTTGCGCAGGTCCAGCAGTGTTGACGGTTCGTCCAGGACCAGGACCTTGGGGTCAATGGCCAGGACGGCGGCGAGGGCCATCAGCTGCCGTTCGCCGCCGGAGAGTTCGTAGATGCTTTGGTCTGCCAGCGTCAGGAGGCCGAGCCGCGCCAGGGCAGCCTCGGCCCGGCTGCGCCGCTCGGCTCCGTTCTTCACCGAGCGGCGCAGTGACAGCTCCACGTCCTCCCGGCCGGTGGGCATCACCAGCTGGGAGAGAGGGTCGGTGAAGACGAAACCGACGTTCCGCCTGACTTTCCGCACGGCACGTTCTGTGTCGTCGCCGTCGACCGCCACCGTGCCCGTGGTGGGCTGGACCAGCCCGTTGACCAGCCGCAGCAGCGTGGACTTGCCGGAGCCGTTGGCGCCGATGACGCCCACCCGTGGTTCGTCCAGCCGGAGGTTGACGTCATCAAGGAGGACCTTGGGCTGCGGGGAATCCTCTTGTTGGACCGCAACCGTTACCTTGTCGAATGTCACGGTGGGCATGGCTTGCAGTCCTACGCCGTTGCAGGGGTGGCGGCCTGCCGCCGTACCCGGCGGACCAGGACATCGGGGAAGGCGCGGTGCAGCGCGACGGCGATGGCCGCCGCAAGGATGTTCTTGATGACGTCGCCGGGGTAGAAGACAAGGTCGCCCACGAAGGCCTGTTCCAGGGTTGCCTTCGAGTTCAGGGCGATGCCCAAAATGCCCAGGGTGTGGACCACCACAACGCTGGTGGCCGTGGCGGCGAGGAAGAACCAAAGCGCGCGGGCCTTGCTGGTGCGTTTGATGATGATGGTGGCCAGCCAGCCCACCACTCCCGCCGCGATGGGGAAAGCGATGATGTAGCCGGCTGAGGGGCCGGCAAGGATGCCCAGGCCGCTGCGGCCCTGGCTGAAGATGGGCAGGCCGGCGAGCCCCAGGAGGGTGTAGAGCCCGACGGCGGCAAGTCCGCGGGCAGGACCGAGCACCAGGCCGGTGAGCATCACGGCGAGGGTCTGGAAGGTAATGGGGACGCCAAAACCGTTCAGGGCCAACCCCGGCACGAGTGCTGCGCCGGCGACGAGGGCGGCGAAGACGGCAATAAGCCCCAGGTCGGTGCCGTTCCAGCGGCGGCGTCCTGTCGGTTGGCTGTTCGGTGTAGTGGTGCGGGTGTTGCTCATGGCGGTCCTGTCGGGGTTGTACAAGCGGAATCTAATGTACCGCCGACGTTACCGGGGTGGAACGGTGCCTATTTTGTAGGGGGTCTACTACGCCGGGTGCGGGCTGCGTTGGGCTGGGCACAAATTGGCTCCTAGGTTGCCTTCCGACGGCGGGGTGCGGCTGAGCGCGGCGGAGCTGCGCGGAGGTGCGCGGATGCCCGGCCGAGGATGCGCGCGAGGTCGTCAACGTCGCTGTCTGACAGGGCCGCGAACAGCAAGCTCCGCACGGCGTTGATATGGCCGGGGAACACGGCCCCGAGCACGGTGCGGCCGGCGTCGGTGAGTGTCAGGACGGTGCTGCGTTCGTCCTCGGGGGAGGGGGAGCGGGAGACGAGGCCGCGCTGTTCGAGCGATTGCGCCTGGTAGGTCAGCCCGCTGCGGCTGTAGACAACGCCGTCGGCGAGGTCCGTCATGCGCAGCTGCCCGTCCGGGGCGTCTCCGAGGCGGGCCAGGAGCTGGAACTGGACGTAGCTGAGGTCACCGGCATCGCGGAGCTGTTTCTCCACTGCGTGGCGGAGCAGGCTGCTGACCTCCGTGAACGCGAAATACGCCCCGAGCTGGGTGGGGGTCAGGTTCAAGGGTGCTTCGTCCATGGTTCCATCCTAGGGATTGATTCGAGTTCGAAGCAATGCTACCTTCATTCCATTGCTTCAAATTCGAAGCATCAACTGAAAGGGACAATCATGAAGGCAGTGCAGTTTCACGAGGCAGGCGGCCCCGAGGTGCTTCAGCTCACGGAGATCGAGCAGCCGGTGCCGGCCGCTGGAGAGGTCCGGCTGCGTGTAGCCGCGTCCGCCTTCAATGCGGCCGATAACGGAATGCGGGCGGGATTCCTGCCGATCCCGGTGGTGCTGCCGCACGTTCCCGGCTATGACGTATCCGGCATCGTCGATGCGGTAGGCAAAGACGTCGAGGGTATTTCGGCAGGCGATCCGGTCATCGGGTTCCTGCCCATGGAACAGGACGGCGGCGCCGCGGACTACGTCATTGCCCCCGCCGATGCGGTCGTGGCCGCCCCGGCGACCATTCCACTGGCTGATGCAGCGGCACTGCCTTCTGTGGCATTGACGGCCTGGCAAGCCCTCGTTGACGAGGGGCAGCTGGAGGCGGGGCAGCGGCTGCTCATTGTCGGCGCCGGCGGTGTGGTGGGCAAATACGCCATCCAACTCGCGAAGCGCGCCGGCGTGCACGTGGTGGCAACCGCAAGTCCACGCAGTATCGACGCTGTCCGCGCGGCAGGCGCGGATGAGGTCATCGACCATACGGCCGTCGACCTGCTCGGCGCCGTCGACGGGCAGGTGGATGTGCTGCTCAACCTGGCTCCGATCGAGCCGGAGCAATTTGCTGCGCTGGTGGCCCTGGTACGCGATGGCGGCGCGGTGGTCAGCACCACGGCATTCATGCAGACGCCGGGCGACGAGACGCGTGGTGTGCGTGCTGCCACCGTCTACGTCCGTCCCAACCGCGAACGCCTCTCAGAGTTGGTATCCCTGGTCGACGACGGGCAACTCACCGTCGAAGTCACCCGACGCATTCCCCTCGCGGAACTGCCTGCCCTCCACGCGGAGGCGAGCGTTGGCCGCGTGCCCGGCAAGGTCATTGTCCTGGCGGGCTGACCTGCTGCCCGAACGTCGGTTTCGGGGATGGCGAACGCTTCCGGCATTCGGGCTTTGCATTGGTGGGCAGGCAAGCAGGCGTTGTAGCCGCCTTACATCGGAGAGAGGATGAACGCACCAGCTGAAATTCTCGGACAAGGACCCGACGATGCCCGAACTCCTCATCGACTTCATCACCTCGCTCGACGGCTACGCGGCTGCGGACGGCTGGCCGGGCTGGTGGGGACTTGAAGGGCCCGAATACCTGGCATGGCTCGGAGATACCCCCGAAGTCGACTACACCGTGCTGATGGGGGCAACGACGTACCGCGTCATGTCAGGCCTCTCCGCTGCCGGCGAACCCGGTACCGAACCTCTGGCCGGTCTGTCGACGATCGTGTTCTCGAAGACATTGCGCGAACCCCTCGCGTGGGCTAACGCTCAACTCGTCGCGCGGGACGCCGTTGAGGCCGTGCGAGAGATGAAGGCAGCCGGGACGACGTCAATGCGCACGATAGGCAGCCTCAGGCTGTGCCGGTCGCTACTGAAGGCAGGTGTCGTGGACCGCTTCCGCGTGGTCATCTTCCCCGTCATCACCGGGAGCACCGGCCGAGAGAGGATCTACGACGGGTACCCCGACGTCGCCCTCGACATGATCGGCAGCCGGACCTTCGATGGACGCATCCAGCTGGTTGAATACGTCCCGACTGTGCTGTCAGGGCCCACGGGTTCGTAGATGGTCTGAACCGGACCAGTATTAGCTCAAGCTGAGATCAGATGGATGCTCATCAGTGTCAGTTCGCCTGCAGGGAAGATCCCGCGCCACGCCGGGCCGCGGCGGATCACTCACTCGGCCGGATCGGCGTCCGGTTTCATCCAAAACGGCGAGTAGTGGTAACCGTCAGGATCGTCGAACTGGCGCTGGTACATGAAGGGGTAGTCGTCGGTATCACCGATCCGCCCGCCGGCGGCACCGGCGCGCTCAACGAGCTCATCGACCGCCTCACGGCTCCCGACATCAAACGAGACAGTGACCTTTGACGGCGTATCGGGTCCGCCTACCAGCTCCTCGGCGCCGCCGACGCTCGCATACATCTCGCGGCTGCCGAGCATGACGAACTGCTCTGGTGCGATCGCGAAACATGACACGTTCTGATTGGACATTTCCGGTTTAAGAGTCCACCCCAGTGCGGCGTAGAAAGCGGTGGCGCGTTCAACGCTGTCAACCGGGCAGGTGATGAAGAGGCTCATGCGGCTCATAGTTGCAAGATGCAAGTATGAGGTCAAGATCCCAGCGGCGGTCCGCAACTGGGCTGGGCGCTGCCGCATTGCCGAGGCGTCCCGCCCGGGTCCGCTGTGGCTTCGCCACTGACTTCCAGCCGGACAATCGCTCGACCGCTGGACGACCCCAACCCAGCCGAATACTGGTTACGCCGGTTTAAGGACTGTCACACGACATGTCGGCACATCTGTCTGCCGCCATGAGCGGGACTCAGGCAGCAGACTGCGCGCCAAAACAGGGGTTTGCGGGAAGCGCCTGCTTGGTACCCTGTGCCGTATGCCCATCAAACTTGAAAACGTCGGCATCGCCGTCAGCGATCTGGAAGCAACAATCGCGTTCTTCACCGACCTCGGCCTCACCGTCCTGGGACGGGACACGGTCAGCGGCGACTGGGCAGACACGGCTGTGGGCCTGGAGGGCAACCACGCCAAAATTGCCCTCCTCCAGACCCCGGACGGCATCGGCCGCCTCGAACTGTTCGAATACATCCACCCCGATGCAATCCCCACAGAGCCCACCCTGCCCAACGAAATCGGCATGCATCGAGTGGCCTTCTCCGTTGACAGCATCGAGGATGCCCTTGGCATTGCTGCCAGGCACGGCTGCCACCCGCTGCGCGGCGTCGCAACGTATGGCGACGTCTACAAACTCTCCTATGTGCGCGGCCCAAGCGGAATCATTGTGATGTTCGCCGAGGAACTGCAGAAGGGCTGAGGACGCCCGGCGCCCTGCAATATACTCCGAACATGCCCATCACGCACCCTGCCCCAAATCCCCACCGCCGCAATAGCACACTGCGCGGAGGCCGGCTGTGAGCGGCGGTCTCGTCGCCCTGCTCGATGACGTGGCAGCGCTGGCCCGGATCGCGGCCGCCTCGGTGGACGACGTCGCGGCCGGCGCCGCAAAGGCCGGAGCCAAGGCCGCGGGCGTGGTCATCGACGACGCCGCCGTCACCCCGCAGTACGTCTCAGGTGCGGACCCGGCCCGGGAACTGCCAATGATCAAGAAGATCTTCTGGGGCTCGATTCGCAACAAGCTCTTGATCATCCTCCCGGCCCTGCTGCTCATCAGTGCGTTCGTTCCCGGGATCATCCCCTTCATCCTCATGCTCGGCGGTACCTACCTCTGCTATGAAGGAGCGGAGAAGGTCTGGCACAAGTTCCGTGGCGGCCATCATGACGCCGGGGAGGCTCCGGCCGTGGAGCGCGGGCACGATGCCGAGGCAAAAGTGGTCAAGGGCGCCATCACCACCGACTTCATCCTGTCCTGCGAAATCATGGTCATCTCCATGAATGAGGTGGCAACGGAATCCATTTGGGTCCGGGCGTTCATTCTGGTGCTGGTGGCGTTTGCCATCACGGTGCTGGTTTACGGTGCGGTGGCCCTCATCGTCAAAATGGACGATATCGGGCTGCACCTGATGGACAAGGACTCGTCACGTTCAAAGCGCATCGGTGAACTGCTCGTCAGGGGGATGCCGGCCGTCCTGGCGGCCATCACGTTCGTCGGCACGATTGCCATGCTGTGGGTTGGCGGCCACATCATGCTGCAGGGGGCCCACGATCTCGGCTGGCACGCACCCTACGACCTCGTCCACGCCCTGGAGCACCCGGTGGAATCCGTTCCAGCCGTCGGCGGCCTCCTCGCGTGGCTCGTCAACACTTTGTGCTCGGCGGTACTGGGACTTGCCTGGGGCCTGGTGGTCCTGGCCGTCGTGGGCCCGCTGATGAAAGTGCTGCCGTTTGGCAAGGCCAAAGAAGCCAAGGACGGTCATGACGCGGCCGCCCGCCGGCAGTCGGAGAATCACCAGGGCTGACGCCGCGCGGCGAACAACAGCCTCCGCTAGAACGCGTAGCGGATCCGGCAGTACGGCGCTATGTCGGCGACGAGTGTGGAGAGCTGCCGCACGTAACCGGCCTTCGCCCGGGCGCGGTACCTGACGTTGCTGAAGCCGTTCGACGAGACCTTGGCTTCCTGCAGGCCGGGACGCCACAGCACCTCCTCTGCCTGTGGGTGCCAGCCAAGGTTGACGTTGTGCAGCTGCTCATTATGGGTGAGGAAGATGACCTCCGCCGCCAGTTGGGCTTTGGCTTCGGAGGTCAGGGTTGCGTCGAGTTGGCGCAGCAGTTGTTCCCAGTCCGCAAGCCAGGTATCCGTGATGATGACCGGGGAGAAATTCACGTGCACTTCGTAGCCGGCTGCAACAAAATCGTTGATGGCGGCCATCCTGTCGGCAACCGGCGATGTGCGGACATCGATGGACTTTGCCAGGTCCGCGGGCATCAATGAAAAGCGGATCCTGGTGTGGCCGCCATGGTCCCATTCCAGCATCGCGGGGTTGACGAACTTCGTGGCGAAGGACAGCTTGGCGTTGGGCAGTTCGCGGAACAACGCGACCAGCTCTTCCACGTTGTCGCTGATCAGGGCGTCTACGGAGCAGTCGCTGTTTTCTCCGATGTCATAGACCCAGAGCTCAGCGTCGCACTGGTTGGGCTCCAACTTGATCCCCTGGCGGGCGGCATGCCGTTCGATGGCTCCGGCGATCTGCCCGATGTTGGCGAACACGGTGACCGGGTTGCTGTAGCCCTTGTGGCGGGGAACATAGCAGTAGGCGCACGCCATGGCGCACCCGTTCGCGGTCGAGGGTGCGATGAAGTCCGCCGAACGCCCGTTGGGCTTGACGGCCAGCGACTTCTTCACGCCGAGGACCAGCGCCTCCGTCTTGATCCGTGACCAGCGCGGGACGTTCGTTTCGTCACCGTGCACGTCCGGAATGTTCCAATGGTTCTCCACCAGCACGACATCGGCATCCGGCCAGCGTGCCACGATCTCCTGGCCACGGGGCAGCTCCAAAGCTTCAGGCTGGGCATAGATGCGGCGGACCTGGAGGAGACGGTCAAATTCCATGCACCCCATTCTCCATGGGTGCAGGAAGCCGGCATCCGCACGCCACGGCCGGTGCCGGCACCGATAATCCACTGGCCCGGACGTTGAAAATGCGGTGGCCCGCTGGACGGTAGACTGGACTGTGCCGTTCTCCGGCCGTTTACCGCCCCGCCCAACCACAGACGCTCCGGGCCGCGGCTTATCCCTGTTTGTGAAAGGCCTTACCTGCTGTGATTACTGTCCAGGATCTTGAACTGCGTGCCGGCGCCCGGCTCCTCATGGACCAGGTGAGCTTCCGCATCGACAAAGGGGACAAGATCGGCCTGGTGGGCCGGAACGGGGCCGGCAAGACCACGCTGACCCGCGTCCTTGCAGGGGAGGGGCTTCCGGCTGCCGGCAAGGTCACCCGCAGCGGCGAAATCGGCTACCTTCCCCAGGATCCGCGGACCCCTGACATGGAACAGCTGGCCCGGGACCGGATCCTCTCTGCCCGTGGCCTCGATATCGTCGTCGGCAAACTCCGCAAGGCGCACGATGAGATGGCCAGCGAGGACCCCGAGGTCCAGCGGAAGGCCATGAACCGCTACGACCGGCTGGAATCGGAGTTCCTGGCCGCGGGCGGCTACGCGGCCGAGGCTGAAGCGGCGTCGATCTGTTCCAACCTCGCTCTCCCCGACCGCCTGCTGAACCAGCCGCTGAAGACGCTCTCCGGCGGGCAGCGGCGCCGCGTGGAGCTGGCCCGCATCCTGTACTCCGATGCCGAGACGATGCTGCTGGACGAGCCCACCAACCACCTCGACGCCGACTCCATCGCCTGGCTGCGTGACTTCCTGAAGAACCACCAGGGCGGCCTGATCGTCATCAGCCACGACACGGACCTGCTGGAAGCCACCGTCAACAAGGTGTTCCTGCTGGACGCCAACCGTGCCCAGATCGACTTCTACAACATGGACTGGAAGCGCTACCTCCAGCAGCGCGAAACGGATGAGCGCGCCCGCAAGCGTGAACGCGCCAATGCCGAAAAGAAGGCACAGGTCCTCATGGACCAGGCCAACAAGATGCGGGCCAAGGCCACCAAGGCCGTCGCCGCGCAGAACATGGCCAAGCGTGCCGAACGGCTGCTCAGCGGCCTGGAAGCGGTCCGCGAGCAGGACCGCGTGGCAGCGCTTCGTTTCCCCGATCCGTCGCCCTGCGGCAAGACCCCGCTCACCGCGGACGGGCTCAGCAAATCCTACGGTTCGCTGGAAATCTTCACCGACGTGGACCTGGCGATCGACCGCGGTTCCAAGGTGGTCATCCTGGGGCTCAACGGCGCCGGCAAGACCACCCTGCTGCGCATGCTCGCCGGCGTGGACGCACCGGACACCGGCGAGGTCATCCCGGGCCACGGGCTCAAGGTGGGCTACTACGCCCAGGAACACGAAACCCTGGACCACGACCGCACCGTGCTGGAGAACATGCGCTCCTCCGCGCCGGACATGAAGGACGCCGAGGTCCGCGGCATCCTGGGCTCGTTCCTGTTCTCCGGCGACGACGTCGACAAGCCCGCCGGCGTCCTCTCCGGCGGAGAGAAGACCCGCCTGGCCCTGGCCACCATCGTGGCTTCCAGCGCCAACGTCCTGCTCCTCGATGAACCTACCAACAACCTGGACCCCGCCAGCCGCGCCGAAATCCTGGGCGCCCTGCGGAACTACACCGGCGCCGTCGTCCTGGTCAGCCACGACGAGGGCGCGGTGGAGGCCCTCAACCCCGAACGCGTCGTCATGCTCCCGGACGGTGTGGAGGACCTCTGGAACGAGGACTACCTGGACCTGATCACCCTAGCCTAGCGGACGGTCAGCTCCCGGGCCGCGGTCATGCGGAGCAGCTGCTGGTAGGTGATGCTGAACATGGAGTTATGGTCGCCTGCTCCGGCCCAGAGCACTTCGTGTTCCCGCAGGCTGGTATCCAGCAGGGTCCTGATGGGCGCGGGGTGGCCCACCGGTGCCACGCCGCCCACCTGCTGGCCCGTGTGCTCCAGGACAAAGTCGGGGGAGGCCCGGCGGATCCTGCCGTGGCCCAGCTGCCCGGCCACCAGCTTCGTGTCCACCCGCGCCGCGCCGCTGGCGAGGATCAGCAGCGGCCGGCCGTCCAGTTCAAAAACCAGGCTGTTGGTAATGGCCGCAACGTCGCACCCCAGCGCTTCCGCCGCTGCCAAGGCGGTGGGGACGCCGGCAGCAAAAGTCCGCACCGTATCCGGTAACCCTGCTTCGAGCAGTGCCGAGCGCACCAAGGCGACCGGGCCGGCGTCGTACCCGCTCATTCTTAGAACCCCTGCGCGTCCAGGAGGGCGTCTTCTTCTTCCTCGGCCGTCGCCTTGGTGCGCTTCCGCGCTGGTGCCGGCCGACGGCGGGCAGCCGGGACGGCGGAGTGGACGGCCCCGTCGGCGGGCGTCTCCTCATCCTCGGCGTCAATCGCGGCGTTGCGCGCCTGCTGCCGCGCCGCATAGCCAAAGCCGACGAACATGAGCACGCCGAACGCGAACCACTGCAGGGAGTAGGACAGGTGCGTCCCCTCGTCCGTGGACGGCTTGGGGAACGCCACGGGCATGTCGGCAACAGCGGGCGTTTCCGAGGCCAGCTGGCCGTACGCCCCCGTGAACACCGGATAGCCCAGTTGCGCCGCATAAGTTTGCAGGTCGATGGACGCCAATTGTCCCGTGGGTGCCCCGCGCTGCAGCTCGGGCTCGCTGTGCTTCAAGCGCACGACGGCGGTCACCTCACCGGCCGGGGGCGCCGGCACCGAATCCGGACTGCCGGGATTCTTGTTTCCGATGGGCAGCCAACCCCGGTCGATCACCACGGTTTCGCCGCTGTCCAGCCGGAACGGGACAACAACCTCGTACCCCGGCTGGCCGTTGAGGGGCCGGTTCCTCACCACGCGCTGGCCGGCAGCATCGTAGGTTCCCTTGAGCTCAACCTGGGTCCATTCCTTGGCCGGGTCCAGCTGCGCGAACTGGTCCTTCGCCTGGGAGAAAGGGATGGGGGTTGCCGAATAGTTGTTGACGACCCTGTTGATTTCGGCAAGGGTTTCGGCGCGGCGGTCCATCTGCCAGCGGCCCAGGAAGACGCAGGCCGTGGCAAAGATGGCGGCCAGCAGGAGATAGCCCAGCCACTTGCTGGAGAAGAGGAAGCGGTACATTCAGATGTCCTGCTCCAGGGGGACCGCGTCCGCCTGCAGGGGAAGGGTTTCCTTCCAGAGTCCCCGCGTTTGCAGATAGTCCTCAAGCCATACCCGGTGCTCCGCGCAGGCCAGCCAGGTCTTCCGCCGCTCGGGAGCGTGGATCTTGGGATTGTTCCAGAGGAGTTGCCAGGACGCTTCGGACCTGCAGGCCTTCCGCGAGCAGAGAGCCGTTGACTCCGATGCCATGTCCGATCCTGCTGCGAAATCGAAAAGGCTCATGGCGCCTGCCGCTCCTCTCCCTGTTCCTCGTCGTCTGCTACCAGTTCGCCCTGGAGCACCGCGCTCCCTGCTTCTTCGTCCTCGGCCGGGGGAGCTGGGCTTTCGAGCTCCGCCAGGGGCGCGGAATCGATCAGCAGGTCGCTGTGCCCTTCGGCCTTGTCGTTGCCGTTGGCTATGACCACCGCCACCCAGGGAAGGAACACCGCGCCGGCCACCGCAATGATCTTGAACCAGCCGTCCACTACGAAAATCATGACCAGGCAAACCATGCGGATGCCCATTGCCAGGGCGTACTTGATCATCCGCTGTCGCATGTCCTCCGAGTGCGCTCCAGCAGCTTCGGTAATGCTGTGTACCTCGGTATCGCCGGAGAACCGGCCCGGTTCTCCGGGCGCGGAATGTCCCGCATGGTTTTCAAGGGTCACGGTGAATAATCACGCTCCAAAGGCTTCCCTCAATTCTCGCACCATCGGCAGTGCTGCCCAAACCCGTACCGGGGCTGCCGCTAAGATCGGAGGCAGCCCAAACCACTCACTGCAACCGCGGCCCAGCCTGCCGCAGAAAACCGGAGCCCTCTATGACTGAAGCAGTTTCCGCAGCCCGCAGCGTCCTGATCACCGGCGGAAACCGCGGTATCGGCCTGGCAATCGCACAGGCATTCCTGGCCAACGGCGACAAAGTGGCCGTGACCTACCGCAGTGAATCGCAGCTGCCGGAGGGAATCCTCGGGGTCAAGGCCGACGTGACCGACGAGGCCTCCGTGGACGCAGCCTTCAAGGCAGTGGAAGCCGCCCACGGCCCCGTCGAAGTCCTGGTGGCCAATGCCGGCATCACCAAGGACACGCTGCTGCTGCGCATGAGCGAGGACGACTTCACCTCCGTGATCGACACCAACCTCACCGGCGCGTTCCGCGTCATCAAGCGTGCGTCCAAAGGGATGATCCGGCTGCGCAAGGGCCGCGTCGTCCTGATCTCCTCGGTGTCCGGCCTGTATGGCGCTCCGGGCCAGATCAACTACTCCGCGTCCAAGGCCGGACTGGTGGGCATCGCCCGGTCCCTCACCCGCGAACTTGGTTCACGCGGCATCACCGCCAACGTGGTGGCCCCCGGTTTCATCAATACCGACATGACCGCCGAACTCCCCGAAGCAACCCAGAAGGACTACCTGGCCAGCATTCCGGCCGGCCGCTTCGCCGAAGCGTCAGAGGTTGCCAATGTGGTCCGCTGGATCGCCAGCGACGAAGCCGCCTACATCTCCGGGGCCGTCATCCCGGTGGACGGCGGCCTGGGCATGGGGCACTGACCGGTCCTGCCCACGGCCATGCAGCGAACTAGGCCGGCGGCGCTTATTTGTCGAGGTCGGACAAAGGCATTGGGAACAGCCGCTGGCATGATGGACTGCAGGCCACAACGATTTGGATGTTTCGAACAAAGGAAGCTCGTATGGGACTGCTGGACAACAAGACGGCCATCGTCACCGGATCATCGCGGGGCATCGGCGCGGACGTAGCCAAGCTCCTCGCCTCGGAAGGGGCCGCCGTCGTCGTCAACTACCGCCAGAAGGCGCCCCGCGCCAACAAAGTGGTGCAGGGAATCGAGGCTGACGGCGGCCGGGCGGTAGCCATCGGTGCCGACCTCACCACGCAGGAAGGCGTGCAGGCGCTGGCCAGCGCGGCCATGGAAAACTTCGGGTCCCTGGACATCCTGGTCCTGAACGCTTCCGGCGGCATGGAAACGGGAATGGGGGAGGACTACGCGCTCAAACTGAACCGTGACGCGCAGGTCAACATGCTCAACGCCGCCGTGCCCCTCATGCGGGAAGGCTCCCGCGTGGTGTTTGTCACCAGCCACCAGGCCCACTTCATCAACACCGTTCCCACCATGGAAGCCTACGAGCCCGTTGCCCGCAGCAAGCGCGCCGGTGAGGACGCCCTCCGGGAACTGATCCCCAACCTCGCGGAGAAGGGCATCTCCCTCGTGGTGGTCTCCGGGGACATGATCGAAGGCACCGTCACCGCCACGCTCCTGGACCGCTCCACGCCAGGTGCCATCGAGGCACGCCGCGCCGAAGCCGGGAAGCTGTATTCCGTGGAGGAATTCGCCCAGGTTGTGGCCGGCATGGCCACGGCCGACGTCGAGTCCGGCCACACCGAGTACGCCGGCGGCGCAGACTACTTCGGCAAGGGCGTCCAGTAGCCGCCCGCTGTTGTACCCCTTAAACCCCTGATGGGCTCCGCCAGGCGGAGCCCATCAGTTGGTTAACAGGGACTCAGACCCCGGCGATGTAGCGGACGGCGTCCAGGTACGGCATGTTCACTGCGGCATCCGCGACCGCCCTCACGGCCGGCTTGGCGTTGAACGCTACGCCGATGCCGGCGGCGCCGAGCATGTCCAGGTCGTTGGCACCGTCACCTACGGCAACAGTGTGTTCAAGGGCGATGCCCTCCGCCGCGGCCCACTCGCGCAGGTACTTCTCCTTCGCGGCCCGGTCCACCACCGCGCCGAGCACCTTGCCGGTCAGCGCACCGTCCACGATTTCCAGTTCGTTGGCCTGCCAGTAGTCCAGGCCAAGGTCCGCGGCGATCGGCGCGAGGATCTGGTTGAAGCCACCGGAGACCACAGCCACCACGTGGCCTGCGGCCTTGAACGCGGCAACGAGTTCGGCGGCGCCTTCGCTGAGTTTCACTTCGTGGCGGACGGAATTGACGACGTCGGCCGGCAGCCCCGCGAGGACAGCCACCCGGGCGTGGAGGGACTGCGCGAAATCCAGTTCGCCGCGCATGGCGGCCTCGGTCACGGCGGCAACTTCCTCCCGCTTGCCGGCGTACGCGGCCAGGAGTTCGATGACCTCCTGCTGGATCAGGGTGGAATCGACGTCCATGATCAGCAGCTTCCGTTCGGCGGCGCGCAGCCCAGCCGGTACCAGAGCGGTGTCAAAACCCCCGATCGCGGCCTCCGCCACGGCCCGCCGCAGGGACGCGAGCCCGGCCGCCGTGTCGTCTGGAAAGTCCAGTTCGGCCAAGGACACCTGGTAGCGGTCATCGCCCAGGCCGGTCTCGGACAGCACCTCGGCGCCCTGTGCAGCAAGGACGGAACGCAGCTGCTCCAGCCCGTTGGGGGTCAAATTTTGGCCATAGCTGACCGCAGTCACGTTCGAAGTCATGCCTGCAATCTTATCGAGCGGCAACAAGGTCCCCTGCATTCGTTGCGCACCCGCCTTCGGGGTTCCCTGGGACCTTCACACCGGTTATCAGTCATCATCTTTTTTGTCCTAGTGTCTATTCCTATGAGTGATGTTCTGGAACTGGACTCCGTCAGCGTTGTCCGAGGTAAAAAGACCCTGCTGGACAAGGTCGACTGGCAGGTCAACGAAGGCGAGCGGTGGGTCATCCTTGGCCCGAACGGCGCCGGCAAAACCACCCTCCTCCAGATTGCGGCAGCCCGGCTCCACCCCAGCAGCGGCACCGCAGGCATCCTTGACGAAGTCCTTGGCCGGGTGGACGTCTTCGAGCTCCGGCCACGCATTGGCCTGTCATCGGCAGCCCTGGCCACCCAGATCCCCGAGCATGAGAACGTCCTCAACGTGGTGGTCACCGCGGCGTACGGCGTCACCGGACGCTGGCGGGAAGGGTACGAGCGCGACGACGAACGGCGCGCCTTCCGGCTCTTGAACGACTGGGGCATGGGACCGCTGCTCAACCGGACCTTCGCCACCTTGTCCGAGGGGGAGCGGAAGCGTGTCCAGATCGCCCGCGCCCTGATGACCGATCCCGAGCTGCTGCTGCTGGATGAGCCGGGCGCCGGCCTGGACCTTGGGGGACGTGAAGAACTGGTGCACAAGCTTGGCGAGCTCGCCCGCGACGAAGCTGCTCCGGCCATGGTCCTGGTCACGCACCACCTCGAAGAAGTGCCTCCCGGCTTCACGCACGCCATGCTGCTCCGCGACGGAGGCGTGGTGGCCGCCGGCCCCATCACCGAGGTCCTCACCGAAGAACACCTGAGCACCACTTTCGGCCTTCCCTTGGACGTGTCCGAAAACGCGGGCCGTTACACCGCCACCGCGCGCCGTTAAGCCACGCCTGCCCAACCGTTGTGGAATTTTTCAGCAGCATCATTGTGTTCATCGCCGGCCTGTGGGCCGGGACCATCAATGCAGTAGTTGGCTCCGGGACCCTGGTCACCTTCCCGGTCCTCATCGCCCTGGGGGTGGCCCCGGTCGTGGCTTCCATGAGCAACGCCATGGGACTCGTCGCCGGTACCGCGGCCGGTGCGTTCGGCTACCGCCGGGAGCTCGCAGGACGGGGACGCCAGGTGCTCCGGCTCCTGCCGGCGTCGGTCCTCGGCGGGATCACCGGGGCCTGGCTGCTGCTGCACCTGCCCGAACAGGTCTTCCATTACGTCGCACCCGTGCTCCTGGTACTGGCGCTGCTGATGGTGGTGTTCCAGCCCAGGCTCCAGGACTGGGTCCGCAACCGCGAGGCCAATCCGGAGCACGCCGTACGGGACAAACGCCACGGGATCCTCCTGGTGGTGCTTGTGTACCTGGCCGGCGTGTACGGCGGCTACTTCGTCGCAGCACAAGGAATCCTGCTGGTGGGAATCCTCGGCGTGTTCCTCACCGGGACCATCCAGAACGCCAACGCCATGAAGAACATCCTGGTCCTCGGCGTGAACATGGTGGCCGCCATCTCCTACCTGGTCTTCGCCTTTGACCGGATCAACTGGCTGGTGGTTCTGCTGATTGCCGTCAGTTCCACCATCGGCGGCCTGATGGGATCGAAGGTGGGCCGGAAGCTCTCGCCGCGCGTCCTCCGGGCGGTCATCTTCAGCCTGGGCATCGTGGCCCTGGGCGTCATGATCGCCAACCTGCTGAAATAATCACCCGGTGACCTTCCACTACCTCGAATCCGCTGATGACCCGCGCGTAAGCGACTACACCACGCTCACCGATGTCCACCTGCGCAAGCTCCGCGAGCCTGCCGAGGGGATGTATATCGCCGAATCGTCGCGGGTGCTCCGCCGCGCCCTGGCGGCAGGCCATGCGCCGCGCTCTTTCTTCCTAGCAGAGAAGTGGATGGCGGACCTCGACGACGTCTTCCAGGCCTACCCTGACGTTCCCGCCTACATTGGCTCGGCCGCGTTGCTGGAGGAAATCACCGGTTTCCACCTCCACCGCGGCGCGATGGCGGCGATGCAGCGCCCGGCCCCGGTGCCCCTGCCGGAGCTCCTCGCCGGTGCACGCCGCGTGGCCGTGCTGGAGGACACCGCGGACCACACCAACGTGAGTGGTCGCAAAATCCAAGAGCCTGATCGAGCTCGTACGCCGGGACGATCAAGGATCGCGGTCCTGGAGAACCTTACCGACCATACAAACGTTGGGGCGATTTTCCGCAGCGCCGCAGCCATTGGCGTCGACGCTGTCCTGGTCTCTCCGCAGTGCGCCGACCCGCTCTACCGACGCTCCATCCGGGTGTCGATGGGGACTGTGTTCCAAGTGCCCTGGACCAGAATCGAGTCGTGGCCTGGTGACCTTGAGGTACTCAAGGACGCAGGCTACTTCGTCGCCGGCATGTCGCTCGGCCAAGGTGCCATCACACTCGATGAGCTGGTCGCCCAGGATCACCCGAACCTGGCCCTGGTCTTCGGCACGGAGGGAGAGGGGCTGAGGCCTGAGACTGATCAGGTGCTCGACGCGCGCGTGACCATTCCGATGATGAACGGCGTCGACTCCCTCAACGTGGCCGCCTCGTCGGCGGTCGCCTTCTACGCGACCAAGTAGGGGCTGAGCGTGACGCCCCCGCCCCTACCGCGGCGTCAGGAGCATGAAGAGCCGGCATTGATGCGCCGGGGGATGCACCGCATCAATGCCAGCGGCGACTCCCCAGGATCGTCACAGCGGCGGTGATGGTGACGCCGAGGCCGATCGGGACGCTGAAATGGATTTGCAGCAGGAGTACTCCGCTGGCGGCCCCGGCGAACATGGCCAGGACAGCGCCCAGCCGTCGGTTGAGCAACCGGGGCCGTTGCTTGCCCACAAGTGACTCTCCGGCGAGGGAAGTCATGGTGGAAGTAATGACCACTGTGGTCATGTCTCGTACGCCCAAATGCCGCGCAATCAGGGCTTGGGAGCCCATGTGCATGGCGATAACGGCGGCCACAATGACACCAATGGACTGCCGGCCGACGTCTTCCACGATGAGAGAGATGGCGGCGGTTCCCGTCAACGCGATACAACCCGCTGTGAGAAGGAGCGTCACCCGGCGGTTCCAGCCTTTCGGGCTTGACTGGAGCGTAGATCCGGCAACCGCCGCGCCAAGGAGAAAGGCACCAAGTGCTACCAGTGGGCCCAAAGTTGGCAGGTTCGCCGCCCCGGCTAACGCCATCGCAAGAATCACCACGTTGCCGGTCATATTTCCGGTGAAGACGTGATCAAGTCCAAGGTAGCCGACCGCGTCAACCACACCTGTAACGAGCGTTAGGGCCATCATGAGCATCAGTCGGAACTTTTCCGGAGACGACGCATTTTCTTGTGGGGTAGAGGCGGTTTTGGTACCTGAGCTGGCTACAGCTGATGTCATGGTCTAAGGGATCTTTCATCGTGAGGGGAGGTCTCTATGACCGCCCCTCGGACATGCTTGTTGGTGGTTTTAGATGGAATTTGCGCCGGTGGCCGGGGCGCCATCGTAGCGTCGACGTGCAATCACGGAATGGCCGGCAAGGTCGTCCCGGCCCTTGCCGTTCCGGATCGTGAACGTTGTCTCGCCCAACTGGGCAACGGTGTCATCGTCAATCAGGCTTCAAGCTTGGAATGCTCGCCCAGACGGTGCCATGAACGGTTGTAGTAGACCAGGGCGTCGCCGGGTTCGCCCGCTTGGACGTCACGCAGCACGCGGGACTCCAGGGCGTGAACGGCGATGATGGTGGATGTGCCCACCTCCATGCGATCGATGACGGCGCAGCGCACCCAGGCGCGGACATCCTCATACACCGCTTCGCCGGTTGCAAGGGGCGACCAGCGGTGCGTCTGGTCAAAGCGGTCGGCGCCGGGGGTCGCTCCAAACTTCGCCAAGTCGACGTCGAGCGCGTCCAGCAGGTGCACGACGACGGTTTCGGCGCGGGAAAGTACTTCGGACGCAGAGGACAGTGCCGAGACCGAGAAGATCATCAACGGAGGTTCCGCACTCACTGACACGACCGAAGATACCGTCAGTGCCACCGGTCCTTCGCCGGCATCGGCCGTGATGACGGCGACACCTCCCGGATGGCCACGGAACAGTGCTTTGAATTCGTCGGCGGAGAGGGAGGACGGGAAGCTTTGCGTCGGAGCCTCGAGCCATGTGTCCGTGGGGTAAGCATGGAACATCCTTATGACACCTTGGGGGCGGAGCGGGCGAGTTCCTCGCGAATGATGTTCGTCCCTGCGCTGAGGGCACTCAGCTTGGCCAGTGCGACGTCCCGGGGGAACGGTGCCATGCCACAGTTGGAGCTGGGGATGAGCTTGTCCGCATCGACGAACTGGAGGGCCATGCGGAGGGTGTTGGCGACCTCCTCCGGGGTCTCGATGGTCTCGCTTGCGACGTCGATTGCCCCGAGCATGACTTTCTTGCCGCGGAGGAGCTCGATGAGGTCCATGGGCACGTGAGAGTTCTGGGATTCCAGCGAGATGATGTCGATGCTGGAGTTCTGCAGGAGCGGAAACGTTTCCTCGTACTGCCGCCACTGTGAGCCGAGCGTCGCCTTCCAGTCATTGTTCGCCTTGATCCCGTAGCCGTAGCAGATATGCACGGCGGTCTCAGCGCGCAGTCCTTCTGCGGCTCTCTCAAGCGCAGCCACGCCCCAATCCTTGACCTCATCGAGGAAGACATTGAACGCGGGCTCGTCGAACTGGATGATGTCAACGCCGGCCGCTTCGAGTTCTTTCGCCTCCTGGTTCAGGATCGTGGCGAACTCCCAGGCCAGTTTCTCGCGGCTCTTGTAGTGGTCATCGTAGAGCGTATCCACCATCGTCATTGGACCGGGAAGAGTCCATTTGATCGGCCGGTCAGTGGTCGCGCGGAGGAACTTTGCGTCGTCGACGAATACCGGCCGCTCGCGGCGCACCGGTCCGACGACGGTCGGTACGCTTGCGTCGTAGCGGTCGCGGATGCGCACGGTCTTGCGTTGTTCAAAGTCGACCCCGCTGAGATTCTCGATGAAGGTCGTGACGAAGTGCTGGCGGGTTTGCTCGCCGTCGCTGACGATGTCGATGCCGCGCAGGCTCTGCTCGTGGATGGCGATGCGCAGGGCATCCTGTTTGCCCTCGAGCAGCGCTTCTCCCTCCAGCTTCCACGGGGACCAAAGAGTCTCCGGCTGTGCGAGCCACGATGGTTTCGGCAGGCTACCGACGACGGTGGTGGGCAAAAGTGTGTTCATGATTGACGATTCTCCGTGGGTCAGTTGACGAGGGCGGGGTAGTTGGCGGTCCACTGGTCCAATAGATCCTTGTGGGGCTTGATGAAGTGCTCCTCCGTGTACTTCGCCTGCGTGATCGCGAGCTGACCGCGCTCGACGCGGTCGTAAGCGATCTGGGTCCGCGAGTAATCCTGCTCGCACAGGCTCGGCTGGTAAACGTGGGCGGCGGCGGAGTTCGCGTTGTAGACCTCCGGGCGGTAGATCTTCTGGAACGTCTCCATGGCGCTGATGGTGCCGATGAGCTGCAGGTTGGAGTAGTCGTTGAGCAGGTCGCCGCGGAAATAGAAGGCGAGCGGCGCAACGCTGCCGCGTGGCATGAAGTAGCGCACCTGCAGCCCCATCTTTGCGAAGTACGCATCCGTCAGCGAGAACTCGTCCTGCTGGAACTCGACGCCCAGGACCGGGTGGCGGTTCTCCGTTCGCCGGTACGTCTTGCTTGTGGAGACGCTGATGCACACCACTGGCGGCTGCGGGAAGCGCTCCCGGTATGCCGGGGAATCGAGGAAGTGCTGGAACAGCTTGCCGTGAAGATCGCCGAAGTCCTCGGGCACTGTGGGCTTGCCTGAGTCCCCGGCTGCCGCTGGCAGTACGACGCTGAAGTCGAAGTCTCGGACGTAGGAGGAGAAGTTGTTGCCGACGATCCCTTGGTGGCGGACCCCGTTCAGCAGGTCGACGATCTGGATATCGAGAACCTCGAACAGCGGGAACTGCTGATCCGTGCCGTCCGCGGTGAACTGTATCTGCACGGAAACGATCTCAAGCTCGAGCGCGTAGCGGTCCCGATCCGGGTTGTCCCAGTCTGCGAGATCGTTGAAACGGCGCCGAATCATGGTCAAGGCGTTGCGGAGGTTCTCCTGACGGTGCTCGCCCCGCGCCAGGTTGGCGAAGTTCGTCGTGATCCGGGATCCTTCCGACGGGGAGTAGTCCTCGTCGAAGCGGGTCGTGGTAATGCTGAAGGTGAAGTCGTCTGCCATGTGCTGCCAATCCGTTGATGGGCCGGAGACGGCCTTTCCGAAGGGGATGCATCCATGCTGCAACCTTCCGAGGGGTATCAAGTAACTAGTGGCGGTTATGCATTCATATAGAATTTGCCTATGCCTCAGATAACGAGCGGATTGACCCTGCAGCAACTGCGCTACTTCATAGAAGTTGCAGCTGAGGGGTCGATCTCCGCGGCTGCCGATCTTCTCTACGTCGCGCAGCCGACGATGTCCGCCGCGATGAAGGACCTTGAGGCCAGGGTGGGCCGTGCGCTCCTGGTTCGCTCCGCCCGCGGGGTCACCCTCACCGCCGACGGAGTAGAGTTCCTCGGCTACGCGAGGCAGGTCGTCGAGCAGTTCGCTCTCCTCGAGCAGCGCTACCTTGGTAGGCCACCGCGGCGACGCCTGCTTGGGGTGTCAACGCAGCATTACTCGTTCGCGGTGGACGCCTTCGTCCGGATGGTTAAGGCCACTGAGGTGGCCGAATACGAGTTCTCGCTGCGTGAGTCCCGCACTTGGGACATCATCGAGGACGTCCGGACGCTCCGCAGCGAGATAGGCATCCTCTACCGGAACGATTTCAACCGGAAGATCATCGACAAGCTGCTCCGCGAATCCGGGCTTGCGTTCTCTCCGCTGTTCCTCGCCGATCCGCACATCTTCATTTCACGGAACAACCCGCTCGCCTCAAAAGAGCGGGCGACCCTGGAAGACCTTGCCGCCTTGCCGCGGCTGACCTTCGATCAAGGTGCGAACAACTCCTTTTACTTCGCCGAGGAGATTCTCTCCACCTTGTCCAGTAAGCAGGAGATCCGGGTCTCTGACCGTGCGACGATCTTCAACCTCATGATCGGGCTCCACGGCTACACGATTTCGACGGGAATCATCAGTGGGCAGCTCGACCCGGAGATCGTCGCCATCCCGCTCGACGTTGACGAACGCATCGAAATCGGCTGGATTGGCCACGCCGCGATTCCGCTCACCGACCAAGCGCAGCGCTACCTCGGGGAACTGCGGGCCGTCGTCGCTGAATTCGGCGTAGCGCTACTCGGCTGACTGCAGTTGAGCGGGCGGTTCTTTACCCTTCCCTCAATGTGGCCGCGGCCTCAGCCGTGGCGTTCTGGGAGTTGCGCGCACGGGGGTGACCTGCACCTTCGCAGGGGCGCCGGTTCGTCAGCCCCCTCGGCTTGGTCTATGATGGATAGCTGGTTGTCCTGCTTTTTCAGCTTCGGCTGATCCGACAGATCCCAGCCATCCCATTCATACCTGGCAACTGGCAAAATCCAGTTGCGCGAACAAAGGTCCAATTATGAAGTCTGATACCCACCCGAAGTACGAAGCTGTTGTCTTCAACGACCTGGCCTCCGGCACGAAGTTCCTGACCCGCTCCACCGTGTCTTCCTCCAAGACCATCGAGTGGGAAGACGGCAACACCTACCCGGTCATCGACGTCGAAATCTCGTCCGAGTCCCACCCGTTCTACACGGGCAAGCAGCGCATCATGGACTCCGCAGGCCGCGTCGAGCGCTTCAACGCTCGCTTCAAGGGCTTCGGCGGCAAGAAGTAATTCCTTCGCCCAAGCTTGTTGCTGGACGCCCGCACCGGAAACGGTGCGGGCGTTCTGCTTTAACCGTGCACCCGTTTTTTGGGGCAGGATGGGAAGCATGAGCCAGCCCTTTCCTGCCACTGATCCTGCCGGCACCCCGCGACTGCACGGCGAATACAAGGTCCCCGGCGGCAAGCTCGTCGTGGTCGACCTTTCCGTCGAGGACGGGGCTCTGGCGGAGGTCTCCGTCAGCGGCGACTTCTTCCTCGAACCCGACGAAGCCCTGGAAGACATCAACCGGGCATTGACCGGACTGCCGGAGACGACGACGGCCGCGGACCTTGCTGCTGCCGTCACGGCCGCCCTCCCGGCCGGGGCCGTCCTGTTCGGCTTTTCGGCCTACGCCGTGGCCGTGACGGTCCGCCGCGCGCTTGCCAAGGCGACCTCCTGGACGGACCACCACTGGAACGTCATTGCGCCAACGGTGCTCCCCACGGAAATCAACGTTGCCCTGGACGAGGTTCTCACCGAGGCCGTCGGAGCGGGGAAGCGGACTCCCACCCTCCGGTTCTGGGACTGGCAGGAACCGTCCGTGGTGATCGGCAGCTTCCAGTCCGTCCAGAACGAGGTGGATCCCGACGGCGTGGCCAAGCACGGCATCAACGTGGTCCGGCGGATCAGCGGCGGCGGCGCGATGTTCATGGAAGCCGGCAACTGCATCACGTACTCGCTCTACCTGCCACAGACGCTGGTGGACGGGCTGAGCTTCGCCGACTCCTACCCGTTCCTGGACGCCTGGGTCATGGCGGCACTGGAGAAGCTCGGTATCAACGCCTTCTACGTCCCCCTCAACGACATCGCCACGGATCAGGGAAAGATCGGCGGCGCCGCGCAAAAACGCCTGGCCAACGGGGGAATGCTGCACCACGTGACCATGAGCTATGACATCGACGCCGACAAGATGGTCGAGGTGCTGCGGATCGGCAAGGAAAAACTCTCTGACAAGGGCACCCGCAGCGCAAAGAAGCGCGTCGATCCGCTCCGCCGGCAGACGGGCCTTGCCCGGATGGCGATCATCGAAGCCATGATCGAGGTGTTCAGCGAGCGCTACGGGGCCGCCCCGTCACAGCTGGCCGGGCACGAGCTCGCAGCCGCCGAGGAACGCGTGGCTGCGAAATTCGGCACCGAGGAGTGGCTCTACCGCGTTCCGTAGCCTCACGGCGGTTACCCGCCGACCGATGACGAAACGCCGGCGGCCTGCGCCTTGAGCGCCCGCACCAGGTGGCTTCGCTGTTCGATGATGATCCGGCGCAGGGCTCGCGGTGCATCCCCGTTGGCCGCCAGCCAGTCATCCGTCCGCCGGACCACTGCATGCTGTTCAGGAGCCGCGCCCTGCGCCAAGTTCTGCGTTGACGGGTAGAGCCCGCGCACGATCCGGCTGGCGATTTCGATGCTCCGCTCAGCCCAAACGGTCCGCAGGCAATCGAAGTACGGGCCGACGTACGGGTCAAGCAACTGTGCCGGTGCCGTGCTGAAACCATTGATGGTGGCTGACAGCAGCTGGTTGGAAAGCTCGTCTTTCTTCACGGCGGCGTCCCAGGCTGCCGCTTTCACGTGGGCTTCGGGACGGGCCGCCATCGCCGTTGCGTGGCCGGCGCGGCCGGAGGCCGTGGTGTCCCGGGCGAGTTCGGCATCGAGTTCGGTGGCGGTGGCCTGTCCGTTGGCGGCCAGCGCGTGCCACAGTTGCCAGCGCAGTTCAGCGTCGACGGCCAGGCCTGGCACGGGAGCTGAGCCGTCCAGCAGGCCGCGGAGCCGCGGGAGCAGGGCGGGATCGTGCCTGCTGAAGCCCGCCAAGGTCCGCGCCCAGGCCAGTTGCTGGTCCGAACCCGGTGTGGCCCGGTCCAGTTCGGTTGCCGCGGTGGCGAGGAAGGACGCGCGGACCGAGTCCCTGGCTGCCGGCGGGACATAGTGTTCGACGGCGGTGGCCGCGTTGTCGAGGACGTTCAACAGGACGCCGATTCCGGTCTCGGCGGGGGCAAACGCGGCTACGGCGTCCACATAGAGGGCGGCTGGGCTTTGCGCGTCGCGGGCAGAGTTCCACAAGGCCGTCCAGCAGAGGGCGCGGGCCATGGGGTCGGTGATCCGGTCCAGGGCGGCGCGGACAGTCGCCAGGGAGTCCGGGTCCAGCCGTACCTTGGCGTACGTCAGGTCGTCATCGTTGACCAGGATGAGGGCGGGCCGTGGCTGTGCGGCAAGCTGGGGGAGTTCCGTCCTGGCGCCCGCCACGTCGGTCTCAAAGCTCTTGGTACGGACCAGCGCGCCCTCGCCGTCGAAATCGTAGGAGCCGACCCGGAGGCGGTGCGGCCGCAGCTCTTCGCGTCCGGTGGCCGGGTCCACTGCTTCCTGGACGATGGCCACCCCTGCCGGCAGGCCGTCGTCGGAACCGCCGGCGCCTACTTCAAGGGACAAGGTGGAGATCCCGGAGGTCTGCAGCCACTGGTGGGCCCAACCGGTCAAATCCCGGCCGGAAGCGGCCTGGAGGGCCTCGAGGAGATCGGCCAGCGTGGTGTTTCCATAGGCGTGGTTGCGGAAATACTCCCGTGATCCGGCGATGAAGGCGTCAAAGCCGACGTAGGCAACCAGCTGCTTCAGCACCGAGGCGCCCTTGGCGTAGGTAATGCCGTCGAAGTTCTGCTTGGCGGCTTCGAGGTCGGGGATGTCCGCCACGATCGGGTGGGTAGTGGGGAGCTGGTCCTGCACATAGGCCCAGGCCTTGCGCTTGTTGGCGAAGTTGACCCAGGCGGTGTCCCAGCCGGTGGCCTGGTCCACGCCCAGGGTGCCCATGTAGTCGGCGAACGACTCCTTGAGCCAAAGATCGTCCCACCACTGCATGGTCACCAGGTCGCCGAACCACATGTGCGCCATCTCGTGCATCAGGGTGTTGGCCCGGGCTTGGTACTGCGCATCCGTGGCGCGGGACGTGAAGACGTAGCTTTCCGTGAAGGTGACCAGGCCGGGATTTTCCATGGCGCCCAGGTTGTACTCGGGCACGAATGCCTGGTCGTACTTCCCCCAAGGGTAGGGGAAGTCGAAGAGGCGGTTGAAGAAGTCCAGGCCTGCCTTGGTGAGCCCGAACAGCGCCTCCGGGTCAAAGGACGCCGCCATGGACGCCCGGCAGTAGAGGGCGAGCGGCACGTCCAGGCGGGTGCCGTCGTCGAGCGTTGCCTCCCAGCGGTCTTCTGCCTTGAAGTAGGGGCCGGCGAGGACCGTGGTGATGTACGTGGACAGGGGCAGCGTGGTGGCGAAGTCCCACCGGGCGGTCGCCGGATCGCTGGTGAGCAGGGTGCGGTTCACCTCTGCCCCGTTGGATGCCACCTGCCAGTGGGCCGGCGCCGTCACATGGAAGGTGTAGGCGGCTTTGAGGTCCGGCTGCTCGAAGTTGGCGAAGACCCGGCGGGCGTCGGCCGGCTCGTACTGGGTGTAGAGGTAGCACTGGCCGTCGGCCGGATCCACGAAGCGGTGCATGCCTTCGCCCGAGCGGCTGTACAACGCCGTGCCGGTAACGGTCACCTGGTTCTCGGCCCGCAGGTTGTCCAGCCGGATCCGGGCGCCATCCACCACCTCCGCCACCGGCAGGCCCTTGCCGTTGAGGAACACGCTGTGCACTTCGCCGCCGATGAAATCCAGGAACGTGCTGGCGCCGGGCTCTGAAGCCGTGAAGTTGATGACGCTGCGGCTCGTGTACCCTGCGACGGCCGGATCCGCCGCTTGCCGCACATCCAGCGAGATGTCGTAACTGGTGGTGCTGATCAGGACTGAACGTTCAGCGGCTTCGCGGCGCTGCAGATTCTCATGTGACACCCGGCTATCTAATCATGGTGCCGTTTGATTGACTCAGCCCGCGATCACGAAGGCGGCTGCGAGGCCCAGCACGGCAATCAGGAGCCAGGAGGCGAGGGCCGCGAGGAGCGCCGGCCCGCCCGTGTGCAGCAGGGTGCGGATCCGCACCGCGGAGCCCAGCCCGAACAAGGCTGCGCCCAGGAGGATGTCCTGCAGGGTGGCACCGGCCTCGAGCCAGCCGGGACCCAGCCAACCCGTTGACCGGAGCGCCACCATGGCAACGAACCCCAGGACAAACAACGGCACCAGCGGCGGCCTTTTCGCGGTGGAACCGTCCGGCCCGGCCGGGGGCCGGGCGCCGCTGCGGTGGTGCGCCCCCGCCAGCGCGGCAACCGGGGCCAGCAGCAGGACCCGGGTGAGCTTGACGACGACGGCGATCGCCAGCGCCGCGGTGCCGGCGGTTTGCGCCGTGGCCACCACCTGGCCGACGTCGTGCACCGAGGCACCCGTCCAGGCGCCGAAGACGGCCGCGGAAAGCCCCAGCGGATGGGAAAGCAGGGGAAGGACACCAATGGCCAGGGTTCCGCAGAGGGTCACCAGGGCCACCGGCAGGACCGTATCCGCGTGCCGGATGCGGCGGACGGCGGCCATGGCGCCGATTGCCGAGGCGCCGCAGATGGAGAACCCGGTGGCCACCAGCAGCGCTGTCACCGGCGGCAGGCGGAACAGGCGGGAGATCGCGTAGGTCCCGCCGAAACTGGCAGCCACGACGCCCACGATCAGGACCAGCGCCGGCCAGCCCAGGCCCAGGACGTCCATGACGCTGACCTTCAGGCCCAGGACCACGATCCCGCCGCGCATCAGGTGCTTGCCGGCGAAATCCAGACCCGGCCGGGCACGGCCGGCCGTCCACGCTCCCGATCCCGGCAGGTTGGCGGCGAGGACGCCCAGGACCACGGCAACGGTCATGGCCGGCAGGGCAGGAACCAGTCCGTGCACGAGAAACGCGGCGGCAACGGCGGCTGCCGCGGTCAGTAAGCCTGCCATGAGCCGGACCAGCGGGCGACGGGAACCGCCGTGGCCCGGCGCTGGGAGGCTTCTGCTGTCTGGCACTCACCTACTGTGCCCGAAGAGGCCCGTAAAGTACGAACCGGGCCATCGGTGCCAACACGCCAGAATGGATGGCAGTAATGAATTCGAAACAAAAAGATGGTTGGCTATTGGACATGTCAGACCTATTCCAGGATTACTCCGAGGCCGCGGGCCGCACCGGGGCCTACGACGAGATGTTCGCCCCCGGCCAGCAGGCCAGGGACTCGTACGGGCAGGTGGCGGACGCCCTCCGGAAGCTCTCGCTGGCGGACGTGAGTGCGCGCGCGGATTCGATGGCCCGCACCTTCCTGGACCGCGGTGTCACGTTCGACTACGCGGGCGAGGAACGGCCCTTTCCGCTGGACATCGTTCCCCGCGTCATCCCGGCCGCCGAGTGGAGCGTCCTGGAGCGCGGCGTCGCCCAGCGTGTGCGCGCCCTCGAGGCTTTCCTGAACGACGTCTACGACAAGATGACGGTGGTCTCCGACGGCGTCATCCCGCGCCAGCTCGTGACCACCAGTGCACACTTCCACCGCCAGGTCCACGGCTTTGAACCGGCCGGCGGGGTCCGGGTCCACATTTCCGGCATCGACGTCGTCCGCGACGCCGCCGGCACGTTCCGCGTCCTGGAGGACAACGTGCGTGTTCCCTCCGGCGTGAGCTATGTGCTGGAGAACCGGCGCGCGATGGCCAAGGGCCTGCCCGAAGCCTTCGGCCAGCAGCTCATCAGGCCCGTCGAGGAGTATCCCCGCCGGCTGCTCTCGGCCCTGCGCAAGACCGCGCCGGCCGGCGTCGACGACCCCACCGTCGTCGTCCTCACCCCCGGCGTGTTCAACAGCGCCTACTTCGAGCACACGCTCCTGGCCGGGCTCATGGGCGTGGAGCTGGTGGAAGGCCGCGACCTCATCTGCCGCGGCAACCGTGTCTACATGCGCACCACCGCGGGCGAACAGCGCGTGGACGTCATCTACAAGCGGATCGACGACGACTTCCTGGACCCGCTGCAATTCCGCTCCGATTCCATGCTCGGCTGCCCCGGCCTGGTCAACGCCGCCCGCGCCGGCGGTGTCACCATCGCCAATGCCGTGGGCAATGGCGTGGCGGACGACAAACTGGTTTACAGTTACGTCCCTGACCTGATCCGCTACTACCTCAGCGAGGAACCCATCATCGCGAACGTGGACACCTTCCGCCTCGAGGAGAAGGAGGCCAGGGAGTACACCCTGGACAACCTTGCCGAACTGGTGGTCAAGCCGGTGGACGGGTCCGGCGGCAAAGGACTGGTCATCGGCCCGGACGCTTCCAAAGATGAACTGGACGCCCTCCGCCAGCGGATCATCGCAGATCCGCGCGGCTGGATCGCCCAGCCCGTGCTGCAGCTATCCACCGTTCCCACCCTCGGCGGGGACAAATTCGGTCCCCGGCACGTGGACCTGAGGCCCTTTGCCGTGAACGACGGCGAGAATGTCTGGGTGCTCCCCGGCGGGCTCACCCGGGTGGCGCTGAAGGAAGGGTCCCTGATCGTCAATTCCAGCCAGGGCGGCGGATCCAAGGACACCTGGGTCCTCGCCGATTCACCCCAGATGCCGGTGGAAACTGTTCCCCGCCAGTCGGTCACGGTCCGCGAGCGGGTCTCCGTGTGGCCCGTGGAAAGCAACTGGCGGGACCGCCAGTCGGAGCAGCAGCAGTGAGCCGCGCCGCCGTCGGGCATTTTTCTTTCAACGTTCCGGACGCGCAGGAGGTAGCCGCGAATGCTTAGCCGTATTGCCGAGTCCTTGTTTTGGATCGGCCGCTATGTGGAGCGGGCGGACGGCACCGCCCGCATCCTCGACGTGCACCTGGAGCGCCTGAACCACCTCCCGATGGAGGAACGCCGAAGCGTTGCCCAGGAACTCCTGGCGGTAATGGGAGCCCGGCCGCAAAGCGAAGACTTTGGCCTGCCCGAACTGCTGCACGCCCTGGCCTACGACAAGACGAGCGCCACGTCCATCGCCGGGTCCCTCGGGGCAGCCCGGGAAAACGCCCGCCGTGCAAGGGAAACCGTCTCGTCCGGTTTGTGGGAGAGCCTGAACACCACGTACTACGGGCTCAGCCAGCACCGCAAGGATGTGGTGGGCACATACCGCTTCTGCAACTGGACCCTGGAGCGGACGGCCATGGTCAGCGGCCTGGCCGACACCACGGTCAGCCACGACGAAAGCTGGCTCTTCCTGGTCCTGGGCCGATCCCTGGAACGCGCCGACATGACGGCCCGGATGCTCTCGACCCGCGACGTGCTCTCTGCGGGCATGTCCTGGGTCAACATGCTCCGCTGCGCCGGTGCCTACGAATCGTTCCTGCGGACCCGGCGGGCAGCGTTCGGCGACCAGCACGCGGCCGAATTCCTGCTCCTGGACCGGTTGTTCCCGCGGTCGATTGTCTACGCGCTGCGCGACGCCGACGAGTGCCTTGCCAAGCTGGATCCGTCCGCGCAGCGGGTTGGCTTCATCAACGACGCCCGCCGCATCGTTGGCCAGGCCCGGACCTTCCTCGAGTTCCATCGGACGGATGACCTCATGTCCGAACTGCCAGAGCACATGGAGCGGGTGCAGAAGGCGGTTTCCCAGGCCTCGGATGCCATTTCCCGTAAGTACTTCAATCAGGCGGACGAACTTGCCTGGGTGGGAGAAGTGTCATGACCCGGTTGAGCATCGTCCACAGGACGGCCTACAAGTACAACAAGCGGGTAACGCTGTCCTACAACGAAGCCCGGATGACACCGCTGACGGACTCCCAGCAGGTAGTGCTGGAATCCGTGGTCAAGGTGTCCCCGTCCCAGGCAGCCGTCAGCACCTACCGTGACTACTGGGGCACCCGGGTGACGGCCTTTGACATGCAGATGCCGCACGACCACCTCGAAGTGGTCTCCAACATCACTGTGGAGGTGCACCGGGCGGAAAAGATCCCCACCGAGGCGGACATCGTGGGCTGGGACGTCCTGGCGTCGCCGGACACCCTGAACACGTTCAGCGACTGGCTGCCGCAGTCCCGGCTGAGCGACCCCGGTGAGGAAGTCCTGGGCATCGTTCCCGGCGTGGTGGCCGGCAAGAACCCGCACGAGGCGGCCATGGCGGTCTTTGCTTGGATGCGGGGCGAGATGACGTATATGTCCGGCTCCACCGCCGTCACCACCAATGCGGAAGAGGCCTGGGGCCAGCGCCAGGGTGTCTGCCAGGACTTGGCCCACCTTGCCATCGGTGCACTGCGGAGCTGCGGCATTCCGGCCCGGTATGTTTCCGGCTACCTGCACCCGCGGTCCAGTGCCGGGATCGGCGAAACCGTGGCCGGGCAGTCGCACGCCTGGCTGGAATGGTGGGACGGGGACTGGCGCAGCTGGGACCCCACCAACCACAAACCGGCCGGGGACTTCCACGTCACGGTGGCGCGTGGCCGGGACTACCGGGACGTGCCTCCGCTGAAGGGCATCCTGTCCGGCGGTGGCGGGTCCGCCCTCAACGTAAGCGTCGAGATCACCCAGCTCGCCTGACCACGGCGCCCCCGGCCCTCGCGGCCGGGGGAGGTGCCGGCGTCGTCCTATTCCGGTGCTGACCTGGCCGAACTGCTGATCTGCGTCCACCAGGTCATCGGATCGGTGACTTTGAAGCGGCGCCCGGTCATGGACTCCGGGGTGACGCGCACGAACGCATCCTTGCGTCCTGCCTGCCAGGGGAACAGGTAGAGGCGGGAGGTATCGAGGACCTCCTCGGTGCTGGTGACCAGTGCGGCGGTCCCCTTGATCACCACGCTCCACGCCAGGCCAGTGGCCGGGTCCACGCCGTCTGCCTCCACGGCGACGGCGGCGTCCTCACCGGTTGCGGCGGAGAGCTTGGTGCCCTGGCCGGTGCGGAACACCAGGGTGCCCCCGTCCACTGTGTAGTTGACCGGAAAAATGTCCGGCCGCCCGTCCACCAGTACCGCGAGCCTGCCCACGGAGACGGTCCGCAGCAATGCCCAGCAATCGTGGTGTTCCAGGTTCTCCACTTGGGTTGATGACTCGTTGCTCATGCCGTGAGCATACGCCCATCACCAGGGGCTGGGCTTGTAGTCCTTGAGGAAGACACCGTACTGGTCCTCACCGTTTTCGCCCATGACGATCGGATCATAGACGCGGGCCGCGCCGTCCACCAGGTCCAGGGGAGCGTGGAAGCCTTCCTCCATGAGCCGGACCTTGGTGAAGTGGGGCCGTTCGTCGGTGATCCACCCGGTGTCCACGGCCGTCATCAGGATGCCGTCGGTGTCCAGCATCTCCTGGGCGCTGGTGCGGGTCATCATGTTCAGCGCTGCCTTGGCCATATTGGTGTGCGGGTGTCCCGGTCCCTTGTAGGCCCGGGAGAACTGGCCTTCCATGGCGGAGACGTTCACGATGTACTTTCGTCGCGCCGTGGACCGTTTCATGGCCCCGCGAAGGCGGCTGACCAGCAGGAACGGGGCCGTGACGTTGCAGAGCTGGACTTCGAGCATTTCCAGCGGATCCACTTCGTCCACCACCTGGGTCCAGCTGTTGATGGTGGCCAGGTCCGGGACCAGCCCCCCGGCGTCGATGGCCGTCCCGGACGCAATCCGTTCCAGTGACGCCGAACCGGTGGACAGGGCGAGCGACGTGATCGCATCGCCGGCCAGGACCGGGTGTTCGGTCACGCTGCCGGCCAGGGCCAGGGGGTGCTTGTCATGGGCGTGGCCGAAGGTCAGCAACTCGGGACCACCGTTGGCGTGTTCCAGGGCCGGGGGTAACGGCTCATCCTCGGCATCCACCAGCGGCTTGTAGGCGTTGCCTGACCGGCGGACGGTCTGGGCCGCGTTGTTAATGATGATGTCCAGCGGCCCGGCCTCGTCCAGCGAATCGGTCAATGCCATCACCTGGGCCGGATCACGGAGGTCGATGCCGACGATCCGGAGCCGGTGCAGCCAGTCGGCGCTGTCCTCCATGGCGGCGAACCGGCGGGCGGCGTCCTTGGGGAAGCGGGTGGTGATGGTGGTATGGGCACCGTCCCGGAGCAGCCGGAGGGCGATGTACATCCCGATCTTGGCGCGGCCGCCGGTGAGCAGCGCACGCCGGCCGGTGAGGTCAGCGCGTGCGTCGCGCTTGCTGTGGCTGAAGGCCGCGCATTCGGGGCAGAGCTGGTGGTAGAAGGCATCCACCTGGGTGTAATGCTGCTTGCAGATGTAGCACGGACGTGACCGGATGAGGTGGCCGGCGATGTTTCCGGTGGCGGACGGAGCCAGTTTGTTGCCGCGGGTTTCGTCGTCGATCCGGTCCGGGGCAGCGGTGGCGGTCTGGGCGATGACTGCCCGGTCGGCTTCGGCAATGGAATCGCGCTTGGTGACCCTGCGGTGGCGCTTGACGGCCTTGAACATCTTGCCGGTGGCGCGGCGCACCGAAACGTAGTCGGGGTGCTCCTCGTCGTACGCGTGGATCGTATTCAGGACCTTGAGGCAGGCCTGGATTTCCTCAGGGGTCAGATCGGGGGAGCTCATTAGCCAAATTTTACAGCGTACGGCGCGGGCCGAAGGACCGTCCAGGTGCTCCGGCCCGCGCCGTATGCTCTTGCCGTCAGTACTAGGTCAGGACACCCTGGCGCCGTCCGGTGAGGCCTGCGCCGCGGCGGCCGCGTGCGTCCCGGCCACCTTGCCCACGGTCTCGCGGACCTCGGGGTACCGGTCAGCCGCAGCCTTGACGGCGTTTGGCATGAGCCCCAGGTGTTGGGCGGCCAGCTGCCGTTCGTCGTCGCCGGGTTCCGGTACCTGCTGGCCTTTGGCCAGGACGGTGATGCCGGATTCGGTGACCTTGAAACCACGCGCCCGGTCCAGGTCCGGGTCCAGGCCGATGGCAGCCCCTGCCGGCACCTTGACATTCTTGTCCAGGATGGCCCGGTTGATCACGGCGCCCGCTCCAACCTGAACCTTGTCCATCAGGACCGAGTCCGTGATCCTGGCGCTCGTGGCCACGTAGACGTCGTTGGAAAGGACGGAGCCTTCAACGATGCCGCCGGAGATGACCACGCCGCTGGCCACGATCGAGTCCAGGGCCGTTCCCACCGTGTTGTTGTCGCCCCGGACGAACTTCGCGGGCGGCGAGATGCTTTGCCGGGTGTAGATGGGCCACTCGGAGTTGTAGAGGTTGAACACCGGCATCGGGGAGATGAGGTCCATGTGGGCATCGTAGAAGGAGTCGATGGTGCCCACGTCGCGCCAGTAGGTGCGGTCACGGTCAGTGGAGCCGGGAATGTCGTTGAGCGTGAAGTCGTAGACACCTGCTTCACCACGGTTGACGAAGTAGGGGATGATGTCGCCGCCCATGTCGTGTTTGGTGTCCAGCCGCTCGGCATCCACATGCAGGGCTGCCACCAGGGCGTCAGCGTCGAATACGTAGTTGCCCATGGAGGCCAGGAACTGGGACGGGTCCGCCGCCAGGCCCGGCGTGCTGGCCGGTTTTTCGACGAACGCGGCGATCTTCTGGGAGTCGTTCTGGTCCACTTCGATGACGCCGAACTGATCGGCCATGTGCAGCGGCTGCCGTACGGCCGCGACCGTGGCCTTGGCGCCGCTGTGGACGTGCTGGGCCACCATCTGGGCGAAGTCCATTCGGTAGACGTGGTCCGCGCCGACCACGACGACGATGTCGGGGTTGGCGTCATGGATGAGGTTCAGGGATTGGTAGATGGCGTTGGCGCTGCCAAGGAACCAGCTCTTGCCCACGCGCTGCTGGGCGGGAACGGAAGCGATGTAGTTGCCCAACTGGGTGGACATGCGCCAGGTCTCGGAGATGTGGCGGTCAAGGCTGTGCGACTTGTACTGGGTCAGGACGACGATCTGCAGGTAGCGGGAATTCACAAGGTTGGATAACGCGAAATCGATAAGGCGGTAGCTGCCGGCAAAGGGGACGGCGGGTTTGGCCCGGTCTGCCGTCAGTGGCATCAGCCTGTTTCCCTCGCCGCCTGCGAGGACAATGGCCAGGACTTTCTTATTTAACGGCATGGTGGTCGCTCCTGTACGCCTTCGTAACTCCCAAGACAGTCCGGTGCACCCGGACTCCTTCACACTAGAACAGTTATGCGTGAAGGACTACCTTGGGTCTTGTGCGTATAGACATTGTGACTAAAGAGTTTCCGCCGGAGATCTACGGTGGCGCCGGGGTGCACGTCGCCGAATTGAGCAGGGTGCTTAGTAAGCATGTTGACCTGCAGGTTCGTGCTTTCGGGGCGCCGCGCGACGCTGACTACCACGGGGCGACGGTGACGTCCTACCAGGTGCCGGAGGACCTCGGCGGGGCCAATGCCGCGGTCCAGACCCTGGGCGTGGACCTCCGCATCGTGCCGGATGTCCAAGGCGCCGACGTGGTCCATTCGCACACCTGGTACGCCAACATGGCGGGGCATCTGGCGTCGCTGCTTCACGGAATTCCGCACGTTCTCAGTGCCCACAGCCTCGAGCCGCTGCGTCCTTGGAAGGCTGAGCAGCTCGGCGGTGGCTACGCCCTTTCGTCCTGGGTGGAGAAGACGGCGTACGAAGCTGCGGCCGCCATCATCGCCGTTTCGGAGGGCATGCGGCAGGACATCCTGCGCAGCTACCCCAACGTGGACCCGGAGAAGGTCCGGGTGGTCCACAACGGCATCGATGTTGCGCTGTGGCAGCGTGACGAGAATGACGACGCCGTCCGCGCCCTGGGCATCGATCCAGCCAAACCAAGCGTCGTTTTTGTGGGAAGAAACACGCGGCAAAAGGGCGTCCCCTACCTCCTGCGGGCCGCCGCGAAGCTTCCCGCCGACGTTCAGCTGGTCCTGTGCCTGGGCGCGGCCGACACCCCCGAGCTGGCAGCGGAAACCGCCGCACTGATCGAGGACCTGCAGAAGCAGCGCACGGGCGTTGTCCTCATCGAGCGGATGCTGCCGCGCCATGAGCTGATCCAGGTGCTCAGCCACGCCACAGCGTTCGCGTGCCCCTCCATCTACGAACCCCTCGGAATCGTCAACCTCGAGGCGATGGCCTGCGGGGCAGCCGTGGTCGCCAGCGCCACCGGCGGCATCCCCGAAGTGGTGGAGCACGGCACGACCGGGCTCCTGGTGGACCTGGAGCAGGTGACCGACGGTACCGGAACGCCGCTGGATCCGGAGAAGTTCGTCAAGGAGTTCGCAGCAGCGCTCACCGAAGTGGTGTCAGATCCCGAGCGTGCCCGCGCCATGGGACAGGCCGGCCGGGAACGTGCCGAAAAACACTTCTCCTGGGAATCCATCACCGAGACCACCCTTGAGGTCTACCGTTCGGTGCTGCCCGCCACCAGCTGAGCGTTCCACGCAGAAAACGACGCCGGCGCCGCCCCCGTGGAAGGGGAGCGGCGCCGTCGTCGTTATGCCACCCGAGGGGGCGGCCCGTGTGTCTCAGCCGTTGCGGCCGGCCGCGGTCTTAGCGATCAGGACCTTCTCGTCCACCGGAGCCTGGCCACTGGCACGCTCATTCCGGAAGTGCGCACGGGCCTCGTCCTGGCGCACCTTTTCGGCACCCGTGGCGATGGCGGCGCGGACATGGTCCTCCCCGTAGCCGAAAGCGTCCACCAGGTCCACGGCGTGGGGACGGATCCTCTCCAGCAGCCGGTTGATGTAGCCGCCCACTGTCCGTGCCCGCTGCATGGAGAGGCGGCCGTTCATGAGGTACCAGGACAGATTCTTCTCGATCAGGGACAGGCCAAAGAGGTCCCGCAGCCAGGTCAGGACCTTCCTGGTGCCCGGGTCGGCCACCTGCTGGAGCGCCTCGGTAAAGGCCTCCCACTGCAGCAGCTCGGCGTGTGCCTGGGCAGCGTCGATAAGCTCGTTCTGGTGCCTGTTGAACAAGGCTGCGCCCTTGTCCAGCGAGAGGCGCTTGCTGCCCTTGAGTGCGGCACCCGCCTCAGCCACCATGGTCTGCACCCTGTCGGTCAGGAGCGCGCGCTGGCCTTCCTCGTCGCGGAGGGCGATTGCAGCCTTCTGGACCGACCCGGTGTCCGCCACGAACTGCGCCACCTGGCGCAGGCCGGTGCGGTGGACCGCGGCGCCGGCCGCCTGGTTTACCACGTAGCGCGCCAGCACGCCGAAGTCCACGTTCCGGAACTCCTTGGCGTAGTCGGCGAGCAGGCGCTTGGCCACAAGCTGCAGCAGCACGGTGTTGTCGCCCTCGAACGTGGCGTAGACGTCAAGGTCGGCCCGGAGCGAGGCGAACCGGTTCTCGATCAGGAATCCGGCACCGCCGCATGCCTCCCGGCACTCCTGCAGGGTATCCAGCGCGTGCCAGGTGCTCAGTGGCTTGAGCGCCGCCGCCAGGGTTTCGAGGTCCTGGCGGTCCGCGTCGGTGTCGTGCGCGCCGGAGAAGACGTCGTCGAACTTCTGCAGCAGCTGTTCATGGGCAAAGCCGGCAGCATAGGTGGTGGCGAGGCGGGTGAAAAGCCTCCGCTGGTGCCGCTGGTAGTCCAGCAGGACTTCCTCGTCGGTGTGGGACGAAGCGTTGAACTGGCGGCGTTCGGTGGCGTACTGGATGGCCGCCTTCAACGCCAGCTTGGACGCGGCAACGGCAGCGCCGTCCAGGGACACGCGCCCTTGGACCAGCGTTCCCAGCATCGTGAAGAAGCGGCGGCCGGGACTCGCAATGGGGGACGTGTAGGCGCCATCGGCGTCCACGTTGCCGTACCGGTTCAGGAGGTTGGTGCGCGGGACGCGGACGTTCGTGAAGTGCAGGCGGCCGTTGTCGATCCCGTTCAGGCCGCCCTTGATGCCATCATCCTCGCCGCCGATGCCGGGCAGGAACTCCTTGGTGTCCGGGTCCCGGAGGTCAACATAGAGTGCGTGGACGCCGTGGTTGACTCCCCTGGTGACAAGCTGGGCGAACACCACTGCTCCCAGTCCGTCCATGGCAGCGTTGCCGATGTAGTCCTTCCACGCTGCACGGAACGGGGTGTGGATGATGAATTCCTCGGTATCCGGGTCATAGGTGGCCGTGGTGGCGATGCTGGCAACATCAGAACCGTGCCCTGTTTCCGTCATGGCGAAGCAACCGGGGATGGCCAGGCTCATGATGCCCGGCAGCCACTTGGCGTGGTGTTCGGCCGTGCCCAGGTGCATGACGGCCGACCCGAACAGCCCCCACTGGACCCCGGCCTTGATCTGCAGTGAAGGATCCGCCACCACGAGTTCCTCGAACCCGGCGATGTTTCCGCCGTGGTCGTCGGAGCCGCCCAGTTCCGCCGGGAATGCGCGGTGGACGGCGTTGTTGTCCACGAGGTATTGCAGCTGGCCGAATACCCGTTGGCGATGGTCCGTATGTGTCAGGCCCTCGACCTTGTGCAGTTCCGGCCGTGCAGCCAGGTCCCGGGCTTGGAGCCGGACATCGGCCCACTTTCCCAGGAGGTGCCGGCCCAGGGCCGCGACGTCGACGGCGGGTGCAGGGGAGTCGGCTACGGGGTTGGCTGCCGGGGTTGCCGGGGAGCGGAGCCCTTTTCGGGCGGTGCGGTCCACTACGTCAGTCATGTCACAGTCCTTCTTTGGCGGATAACTTGGTGGTCGGTGGGGCGGGGGTGAGTTCGGGTGCTATGCCAACACACAGCCACGCCGTAATGTGGCGGGCCATGGCTTCCTGGCTGGGCTTGGCGGGGGAGTCCGGAGTGTTGAGCCATTGCTCTCCAGCGTTCCGTACCAGGCCGATCGCGGCCCGGGGCCAGAATCCGATGACCGTTTCCCCCACATCACCCAGATGGGAGCGCATGGGCGCAGCGATCATGTCCGCAATGGCATCGAAGAAGTGGCCCAGGGCGCCGGTCGACGTCGCGGGAGACGTGGGTTCCGTGGGCTCGGCGGGGGTGTAGCTGGTGACGAATGCATAGACGCTGGGGCTGGTGTCCGCCATCTGCAGGTAGGCCGAGACCATCGCGAGCAAGCCTTCCCGCGGCGTCACGGCACTCTGCGCGGCTTCCTTGATGCGGTTCTGCATCTGGCTCAGGACCACTTCCCCCACCGCCTGTTGCAGGCCGGCTTTGTCCCCGAAGTAGCGGTAGAAAACAGACTTGGAGGTTCCTGCCGCGGTGGCGATCTCCTCCATGGACGCATCGCTTCCGAGGGCATGGACCGCTCTGCGGGCCTGCTTGATCAGCTCCCGGCGGCGTTCCTCGCGGTGACTCTGCCAGCGTGCCGAGCGGCCGTCTGAACTGGCGGCAGGCGGGAGCTCGACGGTAAGCGGAAGGCTGGAAGTGTGGAAGTTCACGATACCCAGCGTATCAGGTACGCTGGGTATCGATAACCGCATGTGAGCAGAGGAGCCACCCATGTCCATCGACGGACAGTCCACGCCAGCACCTGACGAATCAGTTCGACCAGCAGTTTCTGCGCCGCGCAGGGCGGTGATTGTTGGCGGCAACAGGATTCCCTTCGCGCGCGCCGGCGGCGCCTACGCAAAGTCCTCCAACCAGGACATGCTGACCGCAGCCCTTGACGGCCTGATCGCACGGTTCGGCCTCCAGGACGAACGGATCGGACAGGTTGCCGCAGGAGCCGTCCTGAAGCACTCCAGGGACTTCAACCTCACCCGGGAAGCCGTCCTGGGGTCTGCACTGTCCGCCGAAACCCCGGTGTACGACCTCCAGCAGGCATGCGCCACCGGGCTCGAAACCGTGGTGGGGCTGGCCAACAAGATCAAGCTGGGACAGATCGATTCCGCCATCGCCGGCGGCGTGGACTCAGCCTCTGATGCCCCCGTGGTGGTCAGCGAGGGGCTCCGCGACATCATCCTTGACCTCAACCGCGCCAAGTCGCTTCCACAGCGGCTCCAGATCCTGAGCCGCCTCCGGCCAAAGGACCTGGCCCCGCTGGCACCCGGTACCGCGGAACCGCGCACCGGCCTGTCCATGGGGGAGCACCAGGCGCTGACCACGGCGCAGTGGCAGATTTCCCGCGAAGCGCAGGACGAACTGGCACTGAACAGCCACCGTAACCTCGCAGCCGCCTATGATTCAGGCTTCTTCGACGACCTGCTGACTCCCTACCGGGGACTGACGCGGGACGCCAACCTCCGCGCTGATACTTCCTTGGAAAAACTGGCATCGCTGAAGCCGGTGTTCGGCAGGAACCTGGGCGCCGGCGCCACCATGACAGCAGGCAACTCCACCCCGTTGACCGACGGCGCCTCAACCGTCCTTCTTGCCTCCGACGACTGGGCCGATGCCCGCGACCTGCCCAAACTCGCCGCCGTGGTGGACGCCGAAGCCGCAGCAGTGGACTTTGTACACGGCAAGGATGGCCTGTTGATGGCCCCGGTCTTCGCCGTGCCGCGGCTCCTGGCCAGGCAGAACCTGACACTGGGAGACTTCGACTTCTTCGAAATCCATGAAGCCTTCGCCGCCACGGTCCTCAGCACGCTGGCCGCCTGGGAGGACGAGGAATTCTGCCGGACCCGTCTCGGGCTTGACGGCGCGTTCGGCAGCGTCGACCGTTCACGCCTCAACGTCAACGGATCTTCGCTCGCGGCGGGTCATCCCTTCGCCGCCACCGGCGGACGGATCGTGAGTTCGCTGGCCAAGATGCTGCACGCCAAGGCGGACGCGGAGGGCCGGCCCGTCCGCGGCCTGGTGTCTGTGTGCGCGGCGGGCGGCCAGGGCGTCGTCGCGATCCTGGAATCGGTGTAGGGGGCAGTCATGACGGATACATATACCCAGCTGGTCAACAGCGGTGCGGGCCGCAACCTGGCCAGAAAGCTCGGACTCCCGCAGCCCGCAGTGCTTCGGCGCTACCAGCCAGGACAACCGCTGGTCGTTGGCCCGGTCGTCGTCGTCGGAAACAGTCCTGCGGCGGACAGCCTCGCCACCGAACTGCTGTCGTGGGACCTCGATGTCCGGAGGCACGCCGTTCCGGCCGAAAAGCTGGGCGCCATCATCCTGGTCCTCGACGAGCTGGAGCATCCCGCGGATTTGGAACAGCCGGTACTCTCCGCTGCAGGTTCGTTGCGGGACCTGCAGGCCGGAGGTCGGGTCATTGCGGTGTCCCGGCCCGCGGCGGGCGTTTCTTCCCCTGCAGCAGCGGCTGCCCGCCAGGGCGTGGATGGTTTCCTGCGTTCCCTGGCCAAAGAGTTGCGGGCGGGCGCCACGGCCAACGGTGTCCTCCTCTCGGACGGCACCACCACCACGAGTCCCAGCGCACTGGGCGCCATCAGGTTCTTCCTTTCCAGCCGCTCGGCATTTGTTGACGGGCAGTTCCTGACGGTCTCTTCCCCGGACGGTGCGCTTCCCGCCAACACAGACCGGCCGCTGGAGGGCAAGGTCGCTGTGGTGACAGGCGCAGCCAGGGGTATCGGCGCGCAGATTGCCCGGACCCTGCACCGCGACGGTGCCATGCTGGTCCTGGTTGACATTCCGGCGGCGGGTGACCAGCTGGCGGCCGTGGCCAACGAGGTGAGGGGTACGGCGCTGCAGCTGGACATCAGCGGCGCAGACGCCGGGGCGCGGATCCTTGAGCATGCAGCGCAGCGGCATGGCCGCCTGGATATCGTGGTGCACAATGCCGGGATTACCCGGGACAAACTGCTGGCCAACATGGACCATTCCCGGTGGAACTCGGTCATCAACATCAACATCGCAGCCCAGCTTCGGATCAACGAAGCCCTCCTCGCCGCGGACCACTTCCGCTCGTCACCGCGGATCGTGTCAGTTGCCTCCACGAGTGGCATTGCCGGCAACAGGGGCCAAACCAACTACGCCGCCTCCAAAGCAGGCGTGATGGGAATGGTGCGGGCCACGGCACCGCTGCTCGCCGCCAGTGGCGGCACCATCAATGCCGTCGCGCCCGGGTTCATTGAGACCGAGATGACTGCGCGGATCCCTTTTGCGGTCCGTGAGGTGGCGCGCCGGCTCAACTCGCTGCAACAGGGAGGCCTTCCCGCGGACGTGGCGGAAACCATTGCCTTCCTGGCCAGCGACGCCGCAGGTGGTATCAACGGGGAGGTGTTGCGGGTGTGCGGTCAAAACCTGGTGGGGGCATGACACTCCAGCAACCAGTGATCCTGGCGGAGATGCCCTCGCTGTCCAAGCTGTATGTCAACGCCGCCGCCCAGGCAGCACGTCGCAGGCTCCTGGGAACGCATGATTCCGCCGATCTTCCGGCCGAGAGCCACGACGTCAGGGGCGTCACCGTGGACGTTGGAAACCTCACGGCGTACCAGCACCTCATTGGTGAGACCGCCAGTGACGTCCTGCCTGCCGGCTTCATCCATGCCCTGGCCTTTCCCCTCGCCATGAGCGTCATGAACCGCGACGACTTCCCACTGCCGCTGCTGGGGATGATCCACCTGCGCAACAGCGTTGAGCAGAGAACGCCGTTGGTCTTCACGGACGTGCTTGACATGACCGCCAGGGTGGAAAATCTTCGAGGCCACCGGGCAGGGACGCAGGTGGACGTCGTGGCTGAGGTGCGACGCGCGGGCTCGGCGGACATTCACTGGCGCGGAGTTTCCACCTACCTGGCCAAGGGGTTGTTCCTTCCCGGCATCGACAAACCAACCGCCGCGGCGCCGAAACCGGAATTCATTGCTCCGGCACCGACGGCGCTGTGGCACTTGGGGGTGGACACAGGACGGGCGTACGCCGCCGTGTCAGGTGACTTTAATCCAATCCACCTGAGCGTCCTCTCGGCCAAGGCGCTGGGGATGCGCCGGTCGATAGCCCACGGAATGTACCTCGCCTCGCGTGCGCTCGCCGACGTCGGTCCCGCCCGGGGCGACGCCTTCAGCTGGGACGTGGAGTTTGAAGCGCCGGTTTTCCTGCCGTGCCGGGTGGCTTTGGAGATCAGCACGGACCAGGCCTCGTCCGGTGCGTGGAAACATTCGCGCTATGTGGCCTGGAACCCACGTTCGGGGCGGCGCCACTTCCACGGCACAGTCTCAGCGCTTTAGGCAGTATGACGGTGCGCCGGATCAGTCCTTCGGCTTGGCGGCGCGCAGGATGCGGTGCAGGCTCAGGAGGACCGATTCGGAGGCCGGGACGGTGCCCTCCTCGGCTTGCCTGGCGGTGGTGGCGGCCATGCAGGCTTCCACTGCCGCCTTGGCCGCGGCATAGCGGTCCTGGTGATTGTTGTCTTCACCTTCGACATCGATAGACAGCAATTCTCCAGTGGCCGTGATCGCAGCGGCCAGGGGTTCGGTGTCCTCGAGGGGAATCTCATACGGCAGGTCGTTGTTCCAGATCACGTCGGAAAGAACATCGGTCATGTCCTGGATATGGAATGTCACCTGCTCCAGGTTCTGCAACTCGCGGTAGTCCTGGTCGATGTCCCTCGGATGCAGCTTTCGCCGCGGGTTGGCGCGCCGGCTGGCATCAGCTTCCTTGACCAGGTGGCGTACCGATCTTGCCGCGTCGGACAGCTCCTCCGACCTGCGCGACCATTCCTCGTGTTCCGGCGGCCATTTTTCCGTCAGGGCCGCACCCATGTCGGTCAGTTGCCTGCCAAGGGCGCGCCTGAGTTCGGCCAGGCTGGTGGCGGCCGCGTTCAGGTGCAGCGGTGGAAAGATCAGGAAGTTCACGGCGATGCCCACTGCCACTCCAGCGGCCATCTGCAGGAGGTAGCCGTAGGAGAAGTCCTCGGCATTCCTGCCGCCGACCAGCAGGACCAGGAGCGCGGCCGTTGGAATCCAGTCACTGCCGGAGCCGATGCCTGGCAGCCCGCCCAACAGCACTCCGACGCCCATGAAGAGAGCCACCGTCAACGGTGAGGGATCGGAAATGCTGACCAGGATGAACGCCAAACCGATCCCCACGGCAAGTCCCGCGATGGCCTGGAGTCCGTTCCGGACCGAGCCCGCGACGTTGCGGTACATGGCCACCAGGGCGCCCAGCGGCGCATAATACGTGTAGTGCGACGCCGCCCCGGGCATCAGCGGAGCGATTGTGAAAGCCAGGCCCGCTGCGAGCGCGGCTTTCGCCGCCAGTTGCAGCCGTTGCGCTGCAAAGGCAGCGGAAATTCCTTCCACCGATTGTTTGAGAAGTTGGGTCCCCCGAGCCCACCGTGCGTCCGGTCGTGCTTGAGTATTGCCCATCCGGCCACAGTAAGGCCGGCATCCCGTCAGGACAAGCCGGCCGCGGAACGCCGCACTTCGGAGGCCAGCCGGTGGGCCCTGCCCGGGGTCCGCCCTTCCTCCTGGCGGCGGGGGACATATCCGAAGCCAAGGGCGTAGGAGGGATCCGCAAAGCCAAGGGCAGCGTTCGCTCCCTCATGCCCGAATGCGCGGTGGCTGCCGAAGTTCCTTGACGGGTGCGGTTTCATGAAGACGACGGCGAACGCATTATCGAGCCCAGAGGACCGGTCAAGGCCCCACACCTGTTCCCGTGACATTGCTTCGATGGTTGTGGCCTCGAGGAAGGGACGGCCGCCGTCGACGCCGGTGGTTGCGGCGGCGTAGAGGCGGGCCAGCCCCTCGGCGGATCCCACTCCTCCGGCCGCGGACATGCCTGCTGCCCGGACTGCGCGGATGTTCGGCAGCTCCATGATGGTGCTGACGGGTGCGTTGCCGTTAATCCCTTCCAGGCTCAGCGGGTCCACCCATCCCTGGTCGGGGGTGTCCTGGTAGAGGACGTCCCGGTACCGCGGTTCCAGTTCTTCCGGCAGGCCGAGGAAGAAGTCCACGCCGTGGGGCGCGCGGATCCTTGCTTCGTAGACAGCCTGCAATGGCTCGCCGGCGGTGCGTCGGCACAGCTCCTCCATCAGAATTCCAATAGTGAGGGCGTGATATCCGAACTGCCGCCCCGGCTCCCAGAGGGGCGGTAACGCGGCGAGCCGCGCCGCAGCCTCGGGCGTGGTGAACTCGGTGAGCCCGAACCCGCCGTCGATACCCAATAATCCGGCCTGATGGGACAGGGCTTCCCGGACCAGCAGCCTGTCTTTGCCGTGGGCGGCGAACTCCGGCCAGTAGTGGGCCACCGGACGGTCCAAATCGAGGAGGCCGTCCTGGACCAGCAGTGCGATGACCATCGCACCGACGCCCTTTGAACAGGAGTACGCCCCCGTCAGGGTGTCCGGCGCCATGTCCGGGCCTCCAGTCAGCCGGACCACCTGCCGGGATCCCTGGTAGGCCGCCAGTTGGGCGCTGTACCGGGGGTCCTCAGCGAGCAGGGTCTCGAACAAGGCCAGCACGTTCTCGTATCCGGGGGCGACGAAGCCAAGGGAAGTCAGCATGCCTCCCAGCATAGGGGAAAGCGATTTCCTGCCCGGGCTTTGCGGACTAGCCCACGGCTCCGTGTCCGGCAGCCACTTCTTCGCCCGGCCGTACCGGACCCGGCGGTGTGCCGTCCCCGAAAGGCCGGCCGCCAAGCGCTTCGCGGCCATGCGGGGTCAGCCAGCCAGCCAGGTCCGGCCCCTTCGGCACGATCCCGGTGGGGTTGATGTCCTCGTGGACGATGTAGTAATGCTGCTTGATCTGGACGAAATCGGTGGTATCACCGAAGCCCGGAGTTTGGAACAGGTCCCGGGCGTAGCCCCAGAGCGCGGGCATCTCACTGAGCTTTTGCCGGTTGCACTTGAAGTGGCCGTGGTAAACGGCGTCGAAGCGGGCCAGCGTGGTGAAGAGCCTGACGTCCGCTTCGGTGATGGTATCGCCGACGAGGTACCGCTGGCGCGAGAGCCGCTCTTCGAGCCAGTCCAGGGCCGTCCAGAGCCGGTCGTACGCGGCGTCGTAGGCCTCCTGCGAACCGGCGAAACCGCAGCGGTAGACGCCGTTGTTGACTTCGGTGAAGACGCGCTTGTTGATCCGGTCGATCTCCCCGCGGAGGTGCTCCGGGTAGAGTTCCGGTGCGCCCGGCCGGTGGAAATCCACCCATTCGGTGGAAAAGTCGAGCGTGATCTGCGGGAAGTTGTTGGTCACGACTTCGCCGGTTGGTATATCCACGACGGCGGGGACGGTGATGCCCCGCGGATAGTCAGGGAAACGCTTGAAATAGGCCTCCTGGATGCGCTCAATGCCCAGGACGGGATCAACGCCACCGGGATCGAGGTCGAACGTCCAGGACCGGGCATCGTGGGTAGGTCCGGGCTGGCCCAGTGAGATGACGTCTTCAAGGCCCAGCAGCCTGCGGACTATGACCGTTCGGTTGGCCCACGGGCAAGCCCTGGCGGCAATGAGCCGGTACCGTCCCGCTTCCACCGGCCAGCCGGGTTCACCGTTGCTGCCGGGGGCGGCATCCCTGGTGATGCGGTCTTCGATGTAGTTGGTGTCACGGGTGAACTCCGCACCGCCGGTCACATATGCGCCTCGGGTGCTGTGCTCGGTGCTGTGGTCCGTCGCTGTGGGACTGCTGTCGGTTTCCTGGCTCATGGCACTAGCGTATGCGTCCGGCTCAACAATTCAGGCGCCGCCAAGCAGGATCCGGGAGACGGGCAGCCAGGCCGCAAGCCATGAGCCGGCCACGAGCGCGCTGAAGATGGTGATCCAGACGGCGGACGGCACGGAGGTGGCGCGGTACAGCAGGTATGCGTCGGAACTTTCCAGGCGGTCGCGACGCCGGAGGTGGACGTGGGTGAGTTTGGCCAGGTCCCGGACTGCGGCCACGAGCAAGGCGAGGCCGAAGATGACGGCGGCATGTCCGGCAGCCGAGGCCGTTGCCAGGAACGTGAGGGCAGCGGCGCCGGCCATGGCGGTCAGGGTGATGGGGAATCCGGCAAGGTTGCGAAGGAACAGTATTGACGCGGCCAGGACCACCACGCTTGCCGCCATGGCTGCGGCACCCCACCCGGTGACTCCGCACCACACGAACGCCGCACCAACGAGTGCCGGGACCGGATAGCCCCAGAAACACGACCAGGCAGCGGCAACACGGCTCCGGCTGTAGGCAGTCGTTGTTCCGGAGTGGTCCAGACGGAGCCGGATCCCGGACAGCCGCTGGCCCGAGGTTACAGCGGCAACCGCGTGGCCCAGTTCGTGAGTTGCGGTGGCAAGGAGTCCAAAGTAGCGCCAGGAACGGCGCGGGATGGACAGCGCCGTGGCTGCTGCCAGGGACAGCAACATCTCTACCCAGGTGATGTTGGGCACGGGTGCCTGGGAGAAGGCCGCCGCGAAGGTGTTCCATACGCCAGCTGGGCTGTCCAACGCTGCCTCCTGGCTGCCGGGTCGTCGTCGTAAGTTCCTTGACGGCACGTTACCCACTTTGTCTGGGTGAACGCTTAAAACCGGAAGGCACGCCTTGTGCGGCGTGCCTTCCGGATGGTTTTCACGAGGGTCCAGGTGTTTTGCCCGGAACTGTTTCTTCCTAGCCTTCGCACTCAGTGCAGTAGCTGTGGCCGTCTTTCTGGCGCGCAATCTGGGACCGGTGCCGGACCAGGAAACAGGAGTAGCAGGTGAATTCGTCCTCTGCCTGCGGAATGACCTGGACTACGAGTTCCTCAGCGACGAATTCGCCGCCAGGGACGCCGGCGCCGTCCAGCCCGTCAGCTTCGTCCAACTCCTGCACAACACTGCGGGCGTCGGGAGCATTTGCTGACTGGAGCTGCTCAAGTGAGTTGTCCTGCGATTCCTTGACGTCGGAACGCAGTTCATCGTAATCGGTTGCCACTTTAGGTGCTTCTCTTTTCTTTGATTGGCTGTCGGGTATGAAACGTACAGCATCCGGCCCGTATTCCCCAATAGGAAGCGCCGCGGACGCTGTGGATTTAGGCGGCTTCGATGTGGATCTGCGCAGGGTCAGCCGGAGCCGTGGGGCCCTAAAATTGGGACTATGAGCACGGAGCTGGAGATCGCTTTGGTGTTGGGGACCGCACTCCTGTGGATGGCGGTGACGCTGACCATCCTGTCCGCCATTGACCGTCCGGAACGCAAAGCGCGGCGCCAGCAACGGCGTGATGTCCGGACGGAGAAACGTCGGATCGAGTACCGGCCTGCCGTGGCCGGTTCGCGTATCCACCGCCATTCCCGTCCCCGCAGGTTGCATCCGCACTGACGGCTTGTGGGCGGGTGTGCACACGGCGACCAGGCGGGCGGCGAGGCTGCCCGGTGCGGCTCGGCGCCCGCCGTTGGACACGCTCCCTGGGAGCCCTCCACACACCGCAAAGCCGGCTGCATAGTCAAGTCTTGACGAGGTTCTCAACGCCGCTGACACTTTCACGATGGGAGTAAGCGAAGAGTTGCGGGCCCTCGGCGAAGTGGTGGACCGGTTGGCAGCGAGGTTTCCTACGCTGTCCAGGGAGCAGATCGAAGACGTGGTGCAGCAGGAGCACAGCATGCTTGATACCGGGAGGGTGCGCGCTTTCATACCGGTGCTTGTCGAGCATGCGGCGAGGGACCGGCTTTCGCAATAGTGCCCAGGCGGCGTCGCCGCCGCCGGTCCCCGCCGGTTACGGCGCGACGTCGATGAGCACCTTTCCGACGATGCCCTGTTCAACGGCGTCGTGCGCAGCGGCGGTCTCTTCAAGGGGGAAGCGGGTCAGCGGCAGCCCGTAGTCTTCGCCGACCCGGAGCGCGCCGGCCTCAAGGGCTCCGGAGACCGCAGCAACCGCATCCTGTTTCTGTTCGTCAGTCACCGTGTAGGTGAGGATGAATTGCAGCCGGACGTTTTTCGTCATGCCCTCGCGGATGGGCACGGTCAGTGACTCCCCGGGGTTTGCGGCGTAGACGGAGATCGTCCCGCCCGGCTTGAGCACCTCCAGGCCTGCCTCGATGTTTGCCGGAGCGTTAACCTCCACAATGGTGTCCACACCGTCCGGGGCCGCGTCGCGGACAGCACGCACCACGTCGTCGGTCCGGTAATTGATGACCGTGCCTGCTCCCGCCCGCCGGGCCAGTTCCGCTTTGTGGTCGCCGCTGACGGTGGTGATGACGGTTGCCCCGGCCCATCGTGCCAACTGGATGGCTGCATGACCCACTGCCCCCGCGCCGCCGGTGACAAGGACGGTCCGTCCGGCCAGGGCCCCGGGGGAGAGCCGGGACGGTCCGCCTTCGCTTGAGGTGAGGGCCCGGTGGGCAGTCAAAGCAGGGATGCCGAGTGAGGCGCCGGCGTCAAAGGACTCTCCGTCCGGAAGAGGCACAACCTTTCCGGCCGGGACAGTGACGTACTCCTGTGCGGTGCCTTCGTTGCCGCCCCACGCGACATCCCAGAGCCAGACACGGTCCCCGACGCCGAACCTGGCTACCCCGGCACCTACGGCATCGATCACCCCGGCTCCGTCCTGGTTGGGAACCTTGGGCGCGTCCAGTTTCCTGCTCCCGCCGCCGGAGCGTGACTTCCAGTCAGTAGGGTTCACTCCGGACACCAGCAGCCGGACCCTGACCTCGTCCTGGCCGGGGTCCACCAAGGGCCTGTCGCGGAGCTTCAGGACCGCCGATGGGCCCGTCTCTTCGTACACGATGGCCTTCATGTCTTCTCCCTATCCACGCTCGGCTGTAAGTACCGCTCCAACTTACCGCGCCCGCACAGTGCCACTGCAGGTTGTTCGTGCCGCGTGGCCCCCGTTGCGTGGCCCGAAACCTTCCCGCTACCGGCGCCTAGAACCGGTCTGTGCCGCGGAGGGACCGAGGGCGCCCGTCCGGGTCCACGACAAGCCGGTACAGGGGATCGGCCCAGAGCCGGTGGAGGGGCGGCAGGGGCTCTATGGTGTGGCGCTGCACCTGTCCGGGAGGCCGAGGAGCGCGGCGCCCGTTTCGGTGCCACTGCGCAAGGGCATCGGCAGTGCTGTTCCACAAGTCCAGGCTGGCCGTCGGCTCAAGGAGCCGCGGGTCGTCGGGGTCCAGCCCCAGGTGCTCGGTCCACAGCTGGATCCGTAGCTCCCTGGCCAACGGCCCGGATCGGGCAGGTTGGCCGGCCTCGCCGGGGCTGCCTCTTTCCGGTTGGGAGGTATCGACGACGGCGCACGTCAGTTCGCTGTCAGTGGTCCAGGACCGGCGGTTGAAATTGTCCGATCCGCAGGTAAACCAGGTGTCGTCGATAATGCAGATTTTGGCGTGGACGTAGATCGGCGTGCTGTCGCTGTTCTCCAGGTCGAAGACGCCAACCCGGTCCGGTGCGGCCCGCCGGAGCATGGAGACGGCACGCTGTTGGCCCAGCCGCCTGGGCGGGCCGCCCAGCCGACCGTCAGAGTCCGGATAGCGAGGGACGACGATGATCACCTGGAGCGAAGGGTTGCGCTCCAACGCGGTTGCGATTCCGGCCGCGACATCTGTTGACCACAAATACTGGTCCTCGATGTAGATGAGGGAACGGGCCTGCGAGAAGGCTTTCGCGTAGGCGCGGGCAATGCTGCGCTCGCCGTTGGGAGCGAACGGGAAGGGTGGATGCTTCCGGCCGTACGTACGCAGCAGCTGGACTGCGTGCGGGCCCGCCGGCGGCGGGGGTGGGGCAGCGTCAGGCAGGGGCCGGGGGTGACGGGGCATCCGGGCCAGGCGCTGCAGCAACATGCGGTATGGCGTGTGCCGGTCCAACGGGTGGGGATCGTTCCAGCGTTCAGCGAAGACCGCCAGGACATCAGCCACTACGGGGCCACGCAGCTCCAGCGCGGCGTCGTGCCAGGGGGGCCGCTGACCGTACTTGGGGTCCATCTTCACCGCCTGCGGGTCACCGCCATGGCGGGCGTCATCCCGGCGGCTGTGTGAGAGGTCCAGCCCGCCAACGAAAGCGACGTCCTTCGATGGGTCGTCGCGACGGCGGATCACCACCAGTTTCTGGTGATGGGAACCGAAGAGGCGCACCCGCTGGTCCAGCAGCGCTTCGCCGCCTGCATCGTTGATTCGCCTGCTGAGCAGTTCGTTGGAGCGTCCACTGATGGGGGCCGATATCCGCTCTCCATGGGACCGCCAAACGAGTCCACGGACTTCCACCCCTACCCGGGCCAGCTCCGCCAGCACCGTGCCAATCGTTGGGCCGTCAGCGGAAAGCCGCTCATCGGCATCCCCCCGCCAGTCCGTGAACCACACCCGGTCACCGGCCTTGAGAGCCGACAATTCCCCGTGCAAGCGGGAAAAGTAGGACGCCCCGTGGATCAAGGGCCGCACCAGGTTTCCCTCTGACCACGCTGGTGATCCGTCGTTCAACGCTTGCACGGCACTGGCAGGATTTCCGCGCTCGGACCTGCTCAAAAACCACTTGCGGGCGATGTTGTCCAATCGGCGCTCCTTGTCGGGGCCCCGGGGCAGGGCGCTTCGTTCCCAAACTAGCCCATGGACGCGGCCCGCGGCGGTATCTCCGGGAGCGGCCGTTTCCTTGTTGTTCCGGGGAAAATTGGGAAAATTGTTACCCCTGTGCAGGCTATTTCGACCGCATCGACAGTACGATGAGCACGTTCCAGTCACTTCTGACACCTGGGGGAAACCTTGAGCTATCCGCAATACCCGTCGCAGCAGCCCTATCCGCCGCAGCAGTATCCGTCCCAGCAGTCCTGGCCCGGCGGGGAACCCCCGCTCTGGGCCCCTTACTATGGCGCCCCGTTCCCGGTGGCGGTCAAGCGGTTCTTCAAGAAGTATGCAGCCTTCTCCGGCCGGGCCAGCAGGAGCGAATACTGGTGGTGGACGCTCGTCGCCGTCATCGTCGGCATCGTCCTGAACATCATCATCAGCTCCGGCATGGTGGCGTCAACGTCGACTTACGGCAGCGCTCCGCAGCTGGGTCCTGGAGCAGTTGTCGGACTGATCCTGGGCATGATCTGGGGCCTGGCCACCATCGTCCCGTCGCTGGCTCTGACGGTCCGCCGCCTGCATGACAGCAACAAGAGCGGCTGGCTGATCCTGCTGGGACTCATTCCGTTCGCCGGAGCGATCATCCTGCTGGTCTTCACCCTCATGGGGCCGGACCCGGCCGGGCAGCGGTTCGACCAGCCCACTCAATAACCCAGCTGCCGGCCCGCCGGAAAGGCGGGGGTAAGGAAGAGGGGAAGACCACCATGGTCTTCCCCTCTTTCATGTCTTGGGCCCGTCGCATTCCCGGGTGGCGGCAGGTGCCGGCTGCAGCGTTTGGGATCAGCGATCGGCCGTTGTCTGTGCCAGGTGACCTTGGAGGACATCGCGGACCGAAGTCCACCGGTGCGGCCCGTACCGGTGGTTGTCGACATGGCGGAGTTCGGCCTGGCCGCTGAACATGCTGAAGAAGTACTGCATGCCCTGCCAGGCCGGAAAGGCTCCCTCCCTGTCCTTCGAGAAGCGGCGGCCGATCCTGCCCATCGCCGACAGGGTCCCGGTGGTTCCGGCCCACTGCAGCGCAAAGGGCTTTCCCGTGAGTTCGGTCATGGTCCGGGCAACGGAACGGGCAGTGACCCGGTCACCGGCCACTTCGACAACCCGGGGTGCGGCCTTGTCGAGCGCGACAAGCGCGACGACGCGTGCCACATCATCTTTGGTGGTGAAGTCGAGGATTTGGTCGGCTGAGGACCAGTAGAGGACCCGGCGGCGCGAGAACAGGATCATGGGCGCCTGCCCGGTGAGCATGTCCGCAAACGCACCGTTCAGGACGGACGTCACGCGGAGGGGAGCGGCGTCGAGTTCCGCGGCGAAATCACGGCGGAGCTCGAAGTTCCGGTTGCTGCCGGGAGTGACGCGACGGTAGTCGGCGGAGTAATCCGACGGGATGAACCGCGCCACACCTGCCTCGATGGCGGCTGCGAGGAGCGACCTTTGCGCGTCGATGATGACCGGACGCGCCCCGCTGACAGCCGAGATGACCGTGTCGACGCCGGACAGGGCGGAGACGAGGCCGGCGTGGTCCGTGTAGACGGCCTCGCGGACCTGCACGCGATCCGCCCCGCCGAAGACTTTCTGCGCCCTGCCGCTCCCGGGACGGGTAAGGACCCGGACGAGCGTGTCGTGGCGCAGCAGCTCACGAACAATGCGTTGGCCGAGATCGCCGGTGGCTCCGGCGACAAGGACGGTACTGGTAGTCATGGCCTGCCTTCCCGGTGGGATTGGTGGTGCGACGCCGGTAAGGAACCCCGGGAATCGCCTGGGGTTGCCCGGATACAGAAAAACCCCGGAAAATCATTGATTTTCCGGGGTTTCCCAATGTGCGCGGAGGGGGACTTGAACCCCCACCCCCTTTCGAGGACTAGCACCTCAAGCTAGCGCGTCTGCCATTCCGCCACCCGCGCAGGTGGTATTTCGGGAAGCCGTCCCGCCTTTCAGCGTTTCGCGCCTCTCCGAAGCAGCGAGAAAAACTCTAACATGACTTTTCGGGAAGAACGAATCGGGCCGAATGGGTAGGCTGAGGACAGCGATTCAGCTCGTGCCACCCAGTCATTCCCTACAAAGGAGATACCAATGCCTGACGTCCTGCCCGAGGATGAAGTTGTCCGGATTTGCCAGGAACTCATCCGGATCGACACGTCCAACTACGGTGACGGATCGGGTCCGGGCGAGCGGGCAGCTGCTGAATACACCGCAGGGCTGATCGAGGAAGTGGGATTGGACGCGGAGATCTTCGAATCCGCCCCGGGCCGCGCCAGTGTTGTGAGCCGCTTGGCGGGGGAGGACCCTTCGGCAAGTGCCCTGGTGGTCCACGGCCACCTGGACGTCGTGCCCGCCCTGCGTGACCAGTGGTCAGTGGACCCGTTCGGCGCGGAACTGAAGGACGGGCTTATCTGGGGACGCGGCGCCGTCGACATGAAGGACATGGATGCCATGATCCTGTCCGTCATGCGCAGCTTCGCCCGGGACGGCAGGAAGCCCAAGCGCGACATCATCTTTGCGTTTTTCGCCGATGAGGAGGCCGGCGGCGTCTACGGCGCCCGGTACGCCGTGGACAACCGTCCCGAACTCTTCGAGGGCGCCACCGAGGCAATCTCGGAGGTGGGCGGTTTCTCCGCCACCATCGGCGGCCAGCGCACCTACCTGCTGCAAACCGCCGAGAAGGGGATCTCCTGGCTTCGGCTGGTGGCCCATGGCAGGGCCGGCCACGGCTCGCAGATCAACACGGACAACGCCATCACCCGACTGGCCGCGGCTGTCACCCGCATCGGCGAGTACAAATGGCCCATCGAGCTCACCCCCACGACCCGCCAGTTCCTTGACGGAGTGACTGAACTCACCGGAGTGGAGTTCGACGCCGACAACCCGGACCTCTTGCTGGACCAGCTTGGCACCGTGGCCCGCTTCGTCGGCGCCACCCTGCAGAACACCACCAACCCCACCCTCCTCAAGGGCGGTTACAAGCACAACGTCATTCCGGAGTCGGCCGAAGCCCTTGTCGACTGCCGCACGCTGCCCGGCCAGGAACAGCAGGTCCTGGAAATCGTCCGCGAGCTCGCCGGCACCGGCGTGGATGTGAGCTATGTCCACAACGACGTCTCATTGGAGGTTCCCTTCGCCGGGAATTTGGTGGACTCCATGATCGATGCCCTCCACAAGGAGGACCCGGGCGCCAAAGTGCTGCCCTACACCCTCTCCGGTGGCACGGACAACAAGTCGCTCAGCCGGCTGGGGATCACCGGCTACGGCTTCGCACCGTTGATGCTTCCGGACGAGCTCGACTTCACCGGTATGTTCCATGGGGTGGACGAGCGGGTCCCGGCCGATTCCCTCAAATTCGGCGCACGGGTGCTGAACACCCTGCTGACCAACTACTAGGGGACGGCTGTGACTCCGGAACAGCTGCTGCCGGACGCTCTCCTGGAGCGGATCCGGCAACGCGCGGCCGGTTACGACCGGGACAACGCCTTCTTCCACGAGGATTTGGAGGAGTTGGCGGCTGCGGGATACCTGAAGCTCTTCGTGCCGGCGTCCGACGGCGGTCCGGGCCTTGGGCTCCGGGCGGCGGCGCAGTGCCAGCGCAGGCTGGCAACGGCTGCCCCCGCCACCGCACTGGCAGTCAATATGCACCTGGTCTGGACCGGCGTCGCACATGTCCTGGCCGCCCGGGGCGACGACTCCTTGTCCTTTGTCCTGGAAGAAGCCGCGCAGGGCGAAGTGTTTGCGTTCGGCAACTCCGAGGCGGGCAACGACTCCGTCCTCTTTGACTCACGGACCATCGCGGCGCCGGCCCCGGACGGCGGGTACACGTTTACCGGAACGAAAATCTTCACGAGCTTGTCGCCTGCCTGGACCCGCCTCGGGATCTTCGGCAAGGACCCTGCGGCCAGGGATGGAGCGGGAGAGCTTGTCCATGGATTCATCCGCCGCGGATCGCCGGGCTACCGGATCCTTGACGATTGGGACACGCTGGGCATGCGGGCCAGCCAGTCCGCCACCACGGTGCTGGAAGGCGCGGCAGTACCGGCGGACCGGATCTTTCGGAAGCTGCCGGTGGGGCCCAACGCCGACCCCCTCATCTTCGCCATCTTCGCCTGCTTCGAGACGCTCCTTGCCGCCGTCTATACGGGGCTGGGGGAGCGTGCCCTGACAGTGGGCGTGGAGACGGCAAAGCGGCGCACATCGTTCAAGAACGGCGGACGCAGCTACGCCCAGGACCCCGACATCCGCTGGAAAGTCGCCGAAGCGGCCATGGCCATGGATGCGCTCTACCCCCAGCTGGACGCCGTGGCGGCGGACGTCGACGCGCTGGCTGATCACGGGTCCCAGTGGTTCCCCAAGCTGGTGGGGCTGAAGGTGAATGCGACCGAAACCGCCAGGCGGGTAGTGGACCTGGCCATCCGGGTCAGCGGCGGATCCAGCTACTTCAGGGGCTCCGAACTGGAGCGGCTGTACAGGGACGTGCTGGCCGGCATGTTCCACCCTTCCGACGATGAGTCAGCCCACAACACCGTCGCCAACGCCTGGCTCGGTCCCCTGGAGGAGTAACCCCGGCGCGGGGCACCTGCTCCTGTTCGTTCCCCCAAGGGCCGCTGGTTCCCCAAAGCCCGCCCTATACGGTGCGTTGGACCTGCATGACCCGGCGGCGCAGCCAAAACCGCCGGCCGCCGCCCATGTAAAGCTTGCTGCGTTCCAATTCCCACTTGCCGTACTCGGAGTGTTCCACCAGGCGGCGCCGCGCCTCCGGCAGGGAATCCTCAGGGCTGAGCGTCAGTACGAGGTATTCGTACTGCCGTAAATAGTCCCGCTCCCGCTGGACTGAGCTGGTGAGAAATTGCTCCTTCATTTGCTCTCCATTTTCGTTCTTTTCCGGCTAACGTGAAGTCATGAGCATCGATCCGCGTGTCGCGCTTTCGTCCCTGACCACCGCTTTGGAAGAACACCTTATAGCAGCATCGAACCGGCGCGGGGACGGTGACCCCTCCGTGGAGGCAGCCTTTTTTGCAGTTGCAGATGCGTTCGAAGTTTATGAAGACGCCCTCTATGAGGCCTACAACGAAGTTACCCCGTTGCAGGTGTTCGACGATGAAGACGACGATGATGAAGCCGACGTGGACGACGACGAAGACCTGGAGATTGTGGAGGAATAGCGCAGCGGGGAAAGACTCTGGAGCCCGCGGGATCCCGGTGGTGGGTCGCTAGGCGGACACGTCTTCCAGCGCCCTGGCAATTTGGGGCGGCAGCGGGGAGAGCTGGGCGTCGAGGATCTCTTTCAACTGCACGTTCGTGCGGGCCCCGACAACAACTGTGGCGACGCCGTGCTGGGACAGCAGCCAGGACAATGAGACATCATGCGGTGAACGTCCCAGCCCGTTGGCTGCCATGCACACGGCGTCCACGATGCGGGACGGCTTCTCTTCCAGGTAGGGCTCCACGTAATCGGCCTCGCCCGCGGAGGCGCCGCGCGAACCGGCCGGAATGCTGCCCCGGTATTTGCCCGTGAGGACACCCCGGCCCAGGGGACCCCAGGCCATCAGGCCCAGCCCGGCGTCTTCGAGGGCCGGCATGAGTTCCGATTCCGCCGACCTGTTAAGGAACGAATACTCGGCCTGGGCGGCCACGAGCGGTACGCTGCTGATCGCCGCAGCCTTAGCCGCCTGCCAGCCTTTGAAATTGGAGATTCCGGCGTACCGGGCCCGGCCCGACCGGACAGCGAACTCCAGTGCTGCCAGCGTCTCCTCGAGGGGAACGTTTCCGTCCCACTCTTCGGCGAACCAGAGGTCCACGTAATCCGTGCCCAGCCTGGCCAGGCTGGCGTCCAGCCCGGTGAGCATCGCATTCCGTGAGGTATCCACGGCGCGCCGGCCATCCGGCGTCGTCATTCCCGCTTTGGTGGAGATGGAAATTTCCGTGCGGGATACCACGTCGCCCAGCAGCGCGCCCAGGATCGCTTCGGAGCCCCCGCCAGCGTAGGACGCGGACGTGTCCACATGCCGGCCGCCCGCACCAAGGAACGTCCGCAGCATCTCGGAGGCGTCCTGCTCGTCGGTCTCCCGGCCCCAGGAACGGGTGCCCAGGGAGAGGGCTGAAACTCGCAATCCACTGTTGCCGACGTAACGCTGCTGCATAGCAGCAAGCTTACGGGCAGAAGCGCCACCGCCATGCCGTAGGGTCTTAGCGTGAACTGGTTTGAAGCGGCCCTGCTGGGCCTAGTGCAGGGACTGACCGAATTTCTACCGATTTCATCGAGCGCACACCTGCGGATTGTGGGGGAATTCCTTCCCAACGCGCAGGATCCGGGTGCAGCTTTTACGGCCATCACCCAGCTGGGCACGGAAACAGCTGTGCTGATCTACTTCTGGCGTGACATTGTCCGCATCGTCAAAGCCTGGGCGGGCTCACTGGCCGGCAAAGTGCCGCGGCAGGATCCCGATGCCCGCATGGGCTGGCTGGTGATTCTGGGCAGCCTGCCGATCATCGTGCTGGGGCTGCTCTTCCAGGACCAGATTGAATCGGTCCTGCGCAGCATGTGGATCGTTGCCACCATGCTGATTGTCTTTGGCCTCGTCCTCGCCGTGGCGGACGCCATCGGCGCCCAGAAGCGGGACCTGGCCCACCTGACCTACAAGCACGGCATCTTTTACGGCCTGGCCCAGGCCATGGCCCTGATCCCGGGTGTGTCACGCTCCGGCGGCACCATTACCGCCGGACTCCTGATGGGCTATACCCGTGAGGCCGCCGCCCGGTATTCCTTCCTGCTCGCCATCCCCGCCGTTTTCGGCAGCGGGCTCTACCAGCTCTACAAAGTGGTCACCAAGGAAGGCATTACGGGGCCGTTCGGTCTGCCGGAGACCGCCCTGGCCACCGTGATCGCACTGGTGGTGGGGTACGTGATCATCGGCTGGTTCCTGAAGTTCGTCTCCACCCGCAGCTACAGGCTGTTTGTCTGGTACCGGATCTTCCTTGGCCTCGCCCTCTACCTCCTCCTCGGTTTCAACGTCATCAGCGCCTAGGACTAGGCTTTACCTGTGAAATCCTGGACTTCCCGCCCCGTTCCCGCACTGCCCGGAAACATGCCCGCCATCCGGCTGTTCGACACTGCGGCAGGCCGCGAAGTGGCCCTCGAACCGGAGGCCAGGCCCTCCATGTACGTCTGCGGCATCACCCCCTACGACGCAACCCACATGGGTCACGCCGCCAGCTACGTCGCCTTCGACCTGCTGAACCGTTCGTGGCGCGACGCCGGCAGCGAGGTGTCCTATGTCCAGAACGTCACCGACGTGGACGACCCCCTGCTCGAGCGCGCCACCGCCACCGGGGTTGACTGGCGCGATTTGGCCGCACAACAGGTGGAGCTCTTCCAGACCGACATGGAAGCCCTCAACGTCCTGGCGCCGGACCACTACGTGGGCGCTGTTGAGTCCATCGGGCTCATCGTGCCCGAAGTGGAACGGCTGGTGAGCATGGGCCTGGCCTACACAGTGGGCGGCAGCAACGGCGAACCCGACGGAGACGTCTATTACGACGTCGAAGCAGCCGGCAAGCAGTCAACCGCACCTGACGCGTGGGCACTTGGCGCCATTTCCCACCTGGGCGAAAGCGCCATGCTGGAGCTTTTCGCCGAACGTGGCGGCGACCCGGGGCGCGCCGGAAAGCGGCAGGCCCTGGATCCGTTGCTGTGGCGGGTGGCGCGGGACGGCGAACCAAGCTGGCCCGGTGGAAGCCTGGGCCCAGGCCGGCCCGGCTGGCACATCGAATGCACCGTCATCGCGCAGAAGTACCTCCCGTCACCATTCACCGTGCAGGGCGGCGGCTCCGACCTGATCTTCCCGCACCACGAAATGGGCGCCGGCCACGCCTACTCACTGGCTGGAGTCCCCCTGGCGAAGCACTACGCACACGCCGGCATGGTGGGGTTGGACGGCGAGAAGATGAGCAAGTCCAAAGGCAACCTGGTGCTGGTTTCGAAGCTCCGTGCCGCCGGCGAGGACCCGGCTGCCATCCGGCTGGCGATCCTGTCCCACCATTACCGTTCCGACTGGTCGTGGACGGATGAAGGGTTCTCCGCGGCCAAGGCAGACCTCGCGGCATGGCGGACGGCCCTGCAGCATGCCCCCGCAGGTTCGGGGACGGCGCTCCTGGCCGAGATGCGCGAAGCGCTGGCAGCGGACCTCAACGCGCCCGCAGCGGTTGCCGCCGTATCCCGGTGGGCACGCAAAGCCAATGATGCCGGCGCTGCTGCCAGCGCCGCCGACGCCGCCCTGGTCAAGGACGCGGTGGACGCCCTCCTGGGCATCCAGCTGTAACGAACTCCGCTTCGGGCGGCACAAAAAGGGCCTGGCCCGGAGTCCTCCGGGCCAGGCCCTTTCCGCGTCCGGCGGGTTTCAGCCCCTGTCCTGGCCCCGCCGCTTCAAATACCGCTCGAATTCCCGGGCAATGGACTCGCCGCTCGCTTCGGGCAGATCGGCGGTGTCCTTGGCTTCCTCCAACTGGCGCACGTAGGCGGCGATCTCCGGGTCCTCCGTGGCCAACTCATCCACCCCGCGCTCCCACGCCTCGGCCTCCTCGGCCAGCTCATGGGTATCCAGGGGCACCTGGAGGAGTTCCTCGATGCGGTGCAGGAGGGCGAGCTGGGCCTTGGGCGAGGGTGCCTGGGCCACGTAGTGCGGTACGGCAGCCCACAAGGACACGGTGGGAATGCCTGCCAGCAGGGACACCTCGGACAGCACGCCGACAATGCCCACTGGCCCTTCGTATTGGGACGCTTCCAAGTCCATCCGCTCCCGGAGCGGGGCGTCGTCGGAGGACGTGCTCACCGGAATCGGGCGGCTGTGCGGGACATCCGCCAGGAGCGCTCCGACGAGGACCACGTAATCCACGTGCAGCGCTTCCGCATGAACCAGGAGCTCAGCGGTGTAGGCGCGCCATTTATAGGATGGCTCGGTGCCCTGCACAAAGATGACATCCACATTGGAATTTGGCGCGCTGGCTTTGTAGATCCGGGTGGAAGGCCACTTGATCTTCCGTTCGCCTGCCGCGTTCCTGCGGACGGTGGGGCGCGTGAACTGAAAGTCGTAGTACTCGTCAGCATCGATGGAGGCGACTTTCTTGCCGCCCCACAATTTGTTCAGGTAGCGCAACGAATCGCTGGCCGCTTCTCCGGCGTCGTTCCACCCTTCAAAGGCGGCAAGCATCACCGTTACGCGCTGTCCGTCTGCCACCGGCTGGAGGAACCGTTCCCGCTCGGGTCCGGCACCCTCTTCCGCCGTGGCTCCCTCGAAGCTATTCATTTCTTCACCCTACGTCCAAGGTGCTTGGTCGTGCATGGATTGAAGCGCCGCAAATCCCCGTAAACCCGTCCTTGTGGCACCCCTGCCGCGTCATATTCGCCAAGGGCGTAGCCCACAGCCTCCGCCCAGCCACGCCCCGTAGACTGGCTATATGTCAATACCTGCCGCCAGTTCACCGCTCAAGGCCGTCCTCTGGGATATGGACGGGACCATCGTGGATACCGAGCCGTACTGGATCGCCGCCGAGCGGGCACTGGTTGAGGCGCACGGAGGAACCTGGAGCCACCAGCAGGCCATGCAGCTGGTTGGACAGTCACTGACTTTTTCTGCCGGACTGTTGCAGCAGGCGGGTGTGGAGCTGGAAATCCGCGACATCATCGACGCCCTGACGGCCCAGGTCATCAGCAGCGTCCAGCAGCAGGTGCCGTGGCGGCCCGGTGCCCGTGAGCTGTTGGAAGAACTCCACCAAGCCGGGGTCCGGTGCGCCTTGGTCACCATGTCCGAAGGTCCACTGGCCCGGGAGGTGGTGGCCAACCTTCCCAGGCCTTACTTCGACGTGCTGGTCACCGGTGACACCGTTACCCAGGGCAAGCCGCATCCGGAGGCCTACCTGACGGCAGTGGAGTTGTTGCAGGAAGCCGACCCCGAGCTCGGCATCCACCATTGCGTCGCGCTGGAAGATTCCGTGCCGGGCGTGGCTGCAGCGGTTGCCTCCGGGGTCGCAACGGTGGCAGTGCCGCACATCGTTCCCCTGCCCGACCATGAGAGCTACGAGCTCTGGGACTCCCTGGCCGGCCGGTCACTGGGAGAGCTGGAAGCCCTGCTGGTGGGTGCGGGTCCAAAAGGCCTCGCGGCACCCGCTTCGGGTGATCCCCGTGGCTGAGCACAGCACGAAGCCTGGCACCGGCCAGGAGGCCCCCGGGCGCCGCGAAGGGATCCCGCTGGGACGGATCGCCGGCGTCCCCGTGGTCCTGGCCTACTCATGGTTCGTCATTGCGGCCTTCACGGTGATCGTGTACGGACCGGTACTGGCACGGAACAACCCCGTGCTGGGCGCCAGTGCCTACGTCGTCGCTTTCGCCTACGCCGTCCTGCTGTTGATCTCTGTGCTCGTGCATGAACTGGCCCACGCCCTCACCGCGAAAATCTACGGCTGGCCCACCCAGAAAATCGTCCTGAACCTCTGGGGCGGCCACACCCAGTTCGAGAGCTTCACAGCTTCCCCGGGGCGCTCGGTAGTGGTGGCCCTTGCCGGACCGGCGGCCAACTTCGTCCTGGCCGGGGGCGCGTGGCTGGTGCTGGGCACCAACAGCCTGGGGAGCGTCGCCGAAATCCTGACGAACATCTTCATGTGGGCCAACTTCCTCATCGGCGTCTTCAACATCCTTCCTGGCCTTCCGCTGGACGGGGGCCGGATGGTCGAGTCCATCGTCTGGAAAGCCACCGGCAGCCAGGCCAAGGGCACCGTTGCCGCCGGCTGGGGCGGGCGGATCATCGTCCTCGCCATCGCCTACTGGTTCCTGGTACGCCCCTTCCTTGCCGGTGACAGCCCGGACTTCAGTTTCCTGATGATCACCATCCTTGTTGGCGGCTTCCTGTGGATGGGCGCGTCGGCGTCCATCCAACAAGGGACACTGCGCGGCAGGCTCCCGCTGGTCAGTGCCGCGGCATTGTCCATGCCCGCTGCCGGCCTGCCTGCGACCGCAACCGCCGGAGACGCCCTGCGCCTCTCGGAGGGAGGGGCAAGGGCAGTGGTGGTCTGCGGACCGGACGGACGGCCGCAAGCCGTGGTGGACCCGGAGGCACTCCAGTCAGTCCCCGCTGCCGCGGCGGATTCGACGCCGGTTGATGCCGTTTCCTTCCCGCTCGCGGGCGGCGCGTACGTTCCCGAGTGGTCCAAGGGACAGGAGCTGGTCCAGTTCCTGTCCCAGGTTGCGGGCCGCCACTATGCGGTGGTGGACCACAATGGACAGGTCACCGGACTGTTGACGCAGGAAGCCGTCCTCGCAACCATCACCGGCAAGAGTCCGCGGAACAATAGCTCCCCTCAGGGCCAGAACCGGTAGAGTTACCTGCCGGTCATGCATTGCCGCCGCCAACGCCAACTGGCGCCCCGAGGGACCAGGGGAGCGCGGCACCACCAGGTTTACAGGAGCGAGGAAAAATCATGAGCAGCGAAACTGCCGTCAACGACGCCAAGGGTGCAGCACCATCCAGTGTTGCCGCCAGCGGCTCGCAGCCGGTGGGAGCCGCCCGTCGCCGCGGCCCTTTCCGCGAGGGCGAACGCGTCCAGCTGACCGACGAACGCGGCCGGATGAACACCATCACCCTGGAGCGTGGCGGCGCTTTCCACACCCACCGCGGCTTCCTTAATCACGACGAGATCATCGGCAAGGTGGATGGCTCGGTCGTGGTAAACAATGTGGGCCAGCAGTACCAGACACTGCGCCCGCTGCTTTCCGACTTCGTCCTCTCCATGCCGCGCGGCGCCGCTGTCGTCTACCCCAAGGACGCGGGCCAAATCGTCACCATGGCGGACATCTTCCCCGGCGCCCGCGTGGTGGAAGCCGGCGTCGGCTCGGGTGCCCTGTCCATCTCGCTCCTGCGTGCGGTCGGCGACAACGGCTACCTCCACTCCTTCGAGCGCCGCGAGGAATTCGCCGACATCGCCCGCGGCAACGTGGAAACCATCTTCGGCGGCCCGCACCCTGCGTGGCAGATTTCGCTCGGCGACTTCCAGGAGGAAGTGGTCAAGGCCGAGGCCCCCGGCTCCGTCGACAGGGTGGTCCTGGACATGCTGGCACCCTGGGAATGCCTCGACGCCGTGGCCACGGTCCTCGCCCCCGGCGGCGTGTGGATCAACTACGTCGCCACCGTCACGCAGCTCTCCCGGACGGCTGAGGCCATCCGCGCCGACGGGCGCTTCACGGAACCCGATGCCTGGGAGTCAATGGTCCGCGGCTGGCACCTCGAAGGTTTGGCGGTACGCCCCGACCACCGCATGGTGGCCCACACCGGGTTCCTCCTGGTCAGCCGCCGGCTGGCCGACGGGGTCACCGGAATCTCCGTGAAGCGCCGTCCTTCGAAGACCGAATTCAACGAAGAAGACGTCAATGCCTGGACCCCCGGTGCCGTAGGGGAGCGGGCGGTGTCGGACAAGAAACTCCGCCGGGCCGCCCGCGACGCCATTGCCGGCACGAACGTCGTGGACACCCCCGAGGTTACGAACTAGTCCATATTTCGGGAGTCTCCATCCCTACCCGCCTTCTTGGGACTAATGTCTTAAGAGAAGCGCAGGAAGGGGCTGATACATCATGGAGACTCCAAACCAGGACTCCGGACGTACACCGGCAGAGCAGTCTGCCGCCAACGACCTCTCGGTTGCTGACCGCCAGGTCAACATACTTCGGGACAAGCTCAGGCACATCGACCGCCAGCTCGCAGCGGCAACCCAGAACAACACCAAGCTGGTCACCATGCTTGAGACCGCGAAAGCGGAAATCCTGCGGCTTAAGAACGCCCTGGACCAGGAAGGACAGCCGCCGTACAGCTTCGGCACCATCCTGCAGATCAATCCCAAACGGCAACCCGCTCCGGGCAGCAGCGGACAGGCCGCCACCGAGGAATCAGTGGACATTTTTAATGCCGGCCGGAAGATGCGGGTGGGCATCAGCCCCTTGGTCAACATCAACCAGCTGGCGGTCGGGCAGGAAGTACTGCTTAACGAGGCGCTCCTGATCGTCGCCGGGCTCGGCTATGAGCGGGCCGGCGAGCTCGCCACGTTGAAGGAGATGCTGGGACGCGACCGCGCCCTGGTGGTGGGCCGTGCGGACGAAGAACGCGTCGTCCGCCTGTCCGGTGCCCTCCTGGCCGAAAAGCTCAGGGTCGGCGATGCCCTTTCCATCGATTCACGCACCGGATATGCGCTGGAAAAGGTTCCGCGTTCCGAGGTGGAGAACCTGGTCCTTGAGGAAGTTCCGGACATCACCTACGAGGACATTGGCGGCCTCGGGCCCCAGATCGAACAGATCCGCGACGCAGTCGAACTGCCGTTCCTGCATCCGGACCTCTACCGGGAGCACGGGCTGAAGGCCCCCAAGGGCATCCTCCTCTACGGTCCCCCCGGCTGTGGCAAAACGCTGATCGCCAAGGCGGTGGCCAATTCCCTCGCCGCCCGGGCGGCAGAGCGGTCCGGGAACGTGGATCTCAAGAGCTACTTCCTCAACATCAAGGGGCCCGAACTCCTTGACAAATATGTGGGCGAAACGGAACGGCACATCCGGCTGATCTTTTCCCGCGCCCGTGAAAAGGCTTCCGACGGCAGCCCCGTAGTGGTCTTCTTCGACGAGATGGACTCGCTGTTCCGTACCCGCGGCACCGGGATTTCGTCCGACGTCGAGACCACCATCGTGCCCCAGCTCCTCAGCGAGATCGACGGCGTGGAACGCCTCGACAACGTGATCGTGATCGGTGCGTCCAACCGTGAAGACATGATCGACCCCGCGATCCTCCGGCCGGGCCGGCTGGACGTGAAGGTCAAGATCCAGCGCCCGGACGCGGAAGCCGCCGCAGACATCTTCAACAAATACATCACACCCGACCTGCCGTTCCACGAATCGGACCTGGCCGAACACAACGGTGACGTCCAGGCGACGGTAGACGCCATGGTCCAGCGCACCGTCGAAGCCATGTACTCCACGGACAAGTCCAACGAGTTCCTGGAGGTCACCTACGCCAACGGTGATACCGAAATGCTCTACTTCAAGGACTTCAACTCGGGCGCCGTGGTCCAAAACGTGGTGGACCGGGCCAAGAAGTACGCCATCAAGGATTTGCTGACCTCGCACCAGAAGGGACTGCGGATCGAACATCTCCTGCGCGCCGTGGTGGATGAGTTCCGCGAACACGAGGACATGCCCAACACCACCAACCCTGACGACTGGGCGCGCATCTCCGGGAAGAAGGGCGAACGGATCACCTACATCCGAACCATCGTCCAAGGCAAAGCCGGGCAGGAGCCCGGGAAGTCGATCGAAACCATGCCCACCACGGGACAGTATCTGTGACGGGTGCATCAGGACCCGCCGTCGGGGACGCCCTCCCTGCCGGCGGGGCCATGCGGGTGATGGGAGCGGAAACCGAATACGGCATCCATGCTCCCTCGGCACCCTCGGCCAACGCCACCATGATGAGTGCCCGCGTTGTCCAGGCCTATGCCCAGGTCACCCGGCAGCGGGCCGCCGGGGGAGCGGAAACCCGGTGGGACTACACGGATGAAGAACCCCTGCACGATGCCCGGGGCTGGACGGTGGACCGCGGATCGGCGCATCCCAGCCAGCTGACCGACCAGCCGCCGGTGCTTGACGCCGAGTCCGTAGCGTTGGCCTACGGCCGTGAGGAACTTGAGCTCGACGGCCAGGACGAGTCCGGGTCCCTGTTAATGAACATGGTCCTTGGCAACGGGGCACGGCTGTACGTTGACCATGCCCACCCGGAGTACTCAAGCCCCGAGGTCACCAACCCGCGCGATGCCGTGGCCTGGGACGCAGCGGGCGACCTGGTCGTCCTGGCCGCTGTCCGGCGCCTGGCAGCCGACCCTGCCCTTCCTCCGGTCAATCTCTACAAGAACAACACCGACAACAAGTCCGTTTCCTATGGGTCGCATGAAAACTACCTCATGCCCCGATCCGTACCATTTGGCGACATTGTCCGTGGACTGACACCCTTCTTCGTCAGCCGTCAGGTGGTGTGCGGAGCCGGACGCTTGGGACTGGGCCAGGACAGTTCCGTCCCCGGTTTCCAGGTCAGCCAGCGGGCCGACTTTTTTGAGGCGGAAGTCGGGCTGGAAACCACCATCCGCAGGCCCATCATCAACACCCGGGACGAGCCGCACGCCACCGCGGACAAGTATCGGCGCCTGCACGTGATCATTGGGGATGCCAACCTCAGCCAGGTGTCCAGCTACCTCAAATTCGGTACCACCGCCCTGGTCCTCAGCCTGATCGAAGCCGGGCTGGCACCAAAAATCGAGGTCTACGAGCCTGTTACCGCACTGAAGACGGTCAGCCACGACACGTCGCTGACCGCCAAGCTGCGCCTCCTGGACGGCCGTCGGGTGACGGCGCTGGACCTTCAGTGGATGTACCACGAGGCCGCCGCAAAACTTGCGCAGGACACCGGCGTCGGTGACGCCGTGGATGGCGACGGCCACACCCACGACGTCCTGGAACGGTGGGCTACCGTCCTGACGCAGCTGGACAACGACCGCACCGCGGCTGCGGGGTCGGTGGAGTGGCTGGCGAAACTCTCCCTGCTGGACGGCTACCGGCAACGCGACGGACTGGAATGGAGTGATGCCCGGCTCGGCTTGGTGGATCTGCAGTGGTCCGACATCAGGCCTGAAAAAGGCCTGTACTACCGCATGCTCGCCAGGGGCCGGATGCAGCGTGTGGTGGACGACGCCGCCATCGCCGCCGCAGTGGCGGAGCCTCCGGAGGACACGCGGGCGTTCTTCCGCGGCAAGTGCATCAGCAGCTTCGGCAAGGACGTCGTGGGCGCCAGCTGGGATTCGGTGATCTTCGACGTGCCGGGTTACGGACGGCTCCAACGCGTGCCCACCCGGGAGCCCTTGAAGGGAACCAAAGAGCTGACCGGAGCGTTGTTTGAGCGCTACCGGGAAGCCGGACCGTTCCTGGGAGAACTGCTGGGACACAACAGCACTCCGCCTGCGGCGTAAACCGCGCCGGAATGCCCGTCCCGTGGCAGGATGGGGATATCGGAGGATCCGCCGGATCCGCCGGAAGAACGAGGAGGGAAACCGATGGCAGGCCAGGAGCAACAGCAGCCGCAGTCACGTGACAGCCAGGTCGAAGACGACATTCCCGAGGCACCCCCGGCACCGCCCGAGGCGCAGGCATCGGCGTCGACCGAAGGCGTGGACGACCTCCTGGATGAAATCGACGGCGTGCTGGAATCGAACGCCGAAGAATTCGTCCGGGCCTTCGTCCAAAAGGGCGGCCAGTAACCCGGACCCGATGGGTGGCGGAAGCCGCGGCCGGCCGGAATCTGTACCGACGTTGAGGTACCACGTTCAAGGAGTGATGAGTGCAGGAATCAACCGCCAACCAGGTAGCCGCCAACGCCACCTCGTCCTTTACCGAGCATCTGCAGCGGGACCGGCCGGAGCTATTGCCCTTTAGCCGGTCCTTCTCCGGCAGCGCGTCAGCGGCTGCCCCCGTGCAGGTTCCCCACGCCACCACGATCGTAGCGATGAGCTACACCGACGGTGTCCTGATGGCGGGCGACCGGCGGGCCACCATGGGCAATGTCATTGCCAGCCGGCACATTGAGAAGGTTTTCCCCGCCGACCGCTTCTCGGTCCTTGGCATCGCCGGAACCGCAGGCATTGCTATCGACCTGACCCGGCTCTTCCAGGTTGAACTCGAGCACTACGAGAAGATCGAGGGCACCCAGCTCAGCCTTGAGGGAAAGGCAAACCGGCTGGGCGCCATGATCAGGGGCAATCTGCCCATGGCATTGCAGGGCCTGGCAGTGGTACCGCTCTTCGCCGGCTTCGACACGGGCGCCAACGTGGGCAGGTTGTTCTCCTATGACGTCACCGGAGGCAGGTACGAGGAACACGAACACCACACGGTGGGCTCGGGTTCAGTCTTCGCCCGCGGGGCCTTGAAGAAGCTTTGGCGGCCCAACCTCACCGCCGCCGAGGCGCTGTCCGTGGCCGTGGAATCCCTCTACGACGCGGCGGACGATGACTCCGCCACCGGCGGTCCGGATACCGTCCGGCAGTTGTGGCCGGTGGTCTATACCGTGGACAGGACGGGCGCCCGGCGGGTTCCGGACGCCGAACTATCGGCCGCATCGCGGAACATCATCGAATCCCGCACCATCGCCGGACGGGAGGCCTGAGATGACGCAGCAGTTCTACGTCTCGCCTGAACAGCTGATGAAGGACCGCGCGGACTTCGCGCGGAAGGGCATCGCCCGCGGCCGCTCGGTGGTAGTGATCAGCTGCGCGGACGGCATCGCCCTGGTCGCCGAGAACCCTTCCCCGTCACTGCACAAGATCGGCGAGATTTACGACAAGATCGCTTTCGCAGCCGTAGGGAAATACAACGAATTTGAAAGCCTCCGCCAGGCAGGTGTCCGCTACGCCGACGTTCGCGGCTACTCCTATGACCGCGAGGACGTCACCGCCCGCGGGCTGGCCAGCGTGTACGCGCAAAGCCTCGGAGCAGTCTTCACCGCCGAGCAAAAGCCCTTCGAGGTGGAGCTTGCCGTCGCCGAGGTGGGCCCCACCCAGGCCGACGACCACCTGTACCGCCTGACCTTCGACGGCTCGATCGCAGACGAACACAGCTTCGTCGTCATGGGTGGGCAGGCCGAAAAAGTCTCCTCCGCCATCGACGCCGGCTGGCAGGCCTCCCTGGGGTTCGCCGACGCCGTCCGCCTGGCCCTGAAAGGGCTGACCCCCGCCGCGGACACGGACCAACCGCCCACCCCGCTGCCCGCAAGCGCCCTCGAAGTGGCGGTCCTGGACAGGCGTTCCGAAAGCTCCCGCGGGACACGGCGCGCCTTCCGCAGGCTGAACGACGCGGACATTACGGCATTGCTGGCCTAGGAGGACCACATGGACAAGAGAATCTTCGGTATCGAAACCGAATTCGGGATCTCGTATTCAAGCCCCGACTCGAGGCCTCTTGCTCCCGAAGAGGTGGCGCGGTACCTCTTCAGGAAGGTGGTCAGCTGGGGACGCTCATCCAATGTTTTCCTCACCAACGGTTCCCGGCTCTACCTCGATGTTGGATCCCACCCCGAGTACGCCACCGCCGAGTGCGATGACCTTGCCCAGCTGATCGCCCATGACCGCGCGGGCGAGCTGATCCTCGACGACCTCGTGGACGAAGCCCAAGCCAGGCTGGCGGCGGAGGGCTTCAACGGCACCGTTTATTTGTTCAAGAACAACACGGACTCCGCCGGGAACTCCTACGGCAGCCACGAGAACTACCTCATCCCGCGGCGCGGGGAATTCTCCCGCCTCGCGGAGATCCTGATCCCTTTCCTGGTGACCCGCCAGCTCATCGCAGGGGCCGGAAAGATCCTCAAGACGCCGCACGGAGCCACCTACGCGTTCTCCCAGCGTGCCGACCACATTTGGGAGGGCGTATCCTCCGCAACCACCCGGTCACGCCCCATCATCAACACCCGGGACGAGCCACACGCGGATGCCGAGTTCTACCGTCGGCTCCACGTCATTGTCGGGGACTCGAACATGTCAGAGGCCACAGCGCTCATGAAGGTGGGCACCGTGGACCTGGTCCTGCGGATGATCGAAGCAGGCGTGATCATGCGCGACATGCGGATGGAAAACCCCATCCGGAGCATCCGCGAAATTTCCCATGACCTCAGCGGCAGGGCACTCGTGCGGCTCGCCAACGGCCGCCAGCTTACCGCCCTGGAGATCCAGCAGGAGTACCTCACCAAGGTCACCGCTTTCGTCCAGGAACATGGCGCGCACAACCCGCACGTTCCAGTAATCCTGGACCTGTGGGAACGGACCCTCCACGCGATCGAGACCGGTGATACCAGGAGCATCGACACCGAAATCGACTGGGCCATCAAGAAGAAGCTGATGGACAACTACCGCGAACGCCATGGCCTGGGCCTGGAGGCGCCACGCATCGCCCAGCTGGACCTGACGTACCACGACATCTCCCGCAGCCGGGGCATCTACTATTTGCTGCAGTCCCGCGGTGCCGTGCGCCGGATCGTTGACGATACCGTCATCAAGGGAGCCGTGGACGCGCCGCCGCAAACCACGCGCGCCAAGCTGCGGGGCGACTTTGTCCGCCGCGCGCAGGAGTTGGGCCGCGACTACACGGTGGACTGGGTGCACCTGAAGCTCAACGACCGTGCCCACCAGACCATTCTCTGCAAGGATCCGTTCCGCAGCGTAGATGAGCGCGTGGATGCCCTGCTCGACTCTATGGGCTGACGTCCAGCTTCAGGGTCTATTCTGGATAAGGTCCTTTTAACGGGACCTGCCACGGCATTGTCCGCTGCCATGCGGAATGCCGTATCCATCTTGCCCCGACGAAAGTTTCCTACGTGCGCCGACTACTAGCAATCCTCCTTCCCGGCCTGCTGCTGCTGACCGCCTGTGGAGGCACAGCTTCACAGCCTGAGCCCACCAGCCAGTCCGCCGGGGAGACTGCAAAGTTCGACTCCCTCAAACTCACGGACAACGGGGACAAGAAGGCCCCGGGCGTGGACTTCGACAAGCCCCTGTCCGTCACTGAACCGACCATCAAGGTCGTTTCCCAAGGCAGCGGCGACGCCGTCAAGGCAAACCAGGTAGCCAAGATTTCGATCCTGGCCCTGAACGGCACCGACGGATCCCAGCTGGAGGACACGTTCCCCAGCGAGCCCGAGAGCCTCGAGCTGACCGACGACCTCAAGACCAGCAGCCCGGTCATCTACAACGCCTTCGTTGGCGCGAAGGTCGGATCCAGCCTGGCCTTGGCCGTCCCCGGCCAGCAAAGTGCCCCGTCAGCCAGCCCCAGCCCGTCCGACGGCGCCAGCCCCAGCCCGAGCGCTGCAGCTGATCCCACCCAGTTGCTGATCATCAAAGTCATTTCCGCTGCCGACTCCACGCCCGTCCTGGACAAGCCCCAAGGCGAGACCGTGACGCCGCCTCCCGGCCTGCCCACCGTGACGGAAAAAGACGGCAAGCCGGAAATCAACGTTGCGGGTGCCCCCGCGCCCACATCCCTCGTATCGCAGGACCTGATCAAGGGCACGGGCGCCACCGTCAAGGAATCCGACACCCTGACCGTGAACTACGTTGGCGTCAACCTCGCCGACGGCACAAAGTTTGATTCCAGCTTCGACCGCGGCCAACCGGCAACCTTCCCGTTGACCGGTGTCATCAAAGGCTGGACCCAGGGCCTGGCCGGCAAGACGGTAGGCTCCCGTGTCCTGCTGGTCATCCCCAAGGACCTGGCTTATGGCGACGCCGGCCAGGGCCAGGCGAAGGGTGACCTTGTCTTCGTAGTGGACATCCTCGGGGTCAAGTAGCAACACTTACAAGGAGGCCGCATCCTTTCGCGGCACCCACCAGTACACTCACGCAGAGGAGCAAACATGTCGTTTGGACAGCGGGAATTCGACCGCCAGAAGCCCGAAATCGATTTTCCGGAAGGCGACGTCCCCACGGAACTGGTCATCACCGACATCATTGAGGGCGACGGCCGGGAAGCCCAGGCGGGCGACACCGTCTCCACCCACTATGTTGGCGTGGCCTGGTCCACGGGCGAAGAGTTCGACGCCTCATGGGGCCGCGGCGCACCGCTGGACTTCCGTGTCGGCGTCGGCCAGGTCATCCAGGGCTGGGACCAAGGCCTGCTGGGCATGAAGGTCGGCGGCCGCCGCCGCCTCGAGATCCCCTCAGAACTGGCATACGGCTCCCGAGGAGCCGGTGGAGCGATCAAGCCCAACGAGGCGCTGATCTTCGTTGTGGACCTCGTCGGGGTCCGCTGACTTTCAGCACACCGCACCAACCACAGGCGCGGCAGCACGGGGATGTTTCCCGGTGCTGCCGCGCTTTCGGTTTAAGGCGGAGGAGTTTAGTAACGTAGCCAAGGTGTCCGTATCCCGCACTGAACGACTCCTCAACCTGTTGATCGCGCTCCTGAATACCCGCTATGGGCTGCGGCGCAGTGAACTGCGGGAGAAGGTCTACCACGACGCCTCCGGCAACGACGTCGCATTTGGACGGATGTTCGAGCGCGACAAAAACGACCTGCGGGCGATGGGCTTCGACGTCGAGACCCTCACGGACACCGGCTGGAGCGAAGACGACCCCGCCACCACGCGCTACCGGATCGGCAAGGAATCCAACAGGCTCCCCGACGTCCAGCTGGCACCAGAAGAATGGACCGTCCTGCTGCTCGCCTCGCAGCTCTGGGAGCGGGCGGCCCTGGGCGCGGCGGCCCAGAGCGCACTTCGCAAAATCCAGGCCTCCGGACAGCTGGCGGACGTTGAACTGCCCGCCGGTGTCCAACCCCGGATCAAGCCCGCCGGACAAGCCTTTGATGACATCGTCACCGCCATGCATGCCCGGCATCCGGTCAGCTTCACCTACCTGGCCGGCAGCACCGGCAAGGAGGAAGAACGGGTGGTGGAACCCTGGGGCCTTGGCAGCCGCTTTGGCCAGTGGTACCTGATGGGGAAGGACCGCATCCGCAACGCGCCCCGGCATTTCCGTCTTTCCCGGTTCACCAGCGCCGTCACGGTACTAAGCAAAGACCAGTACGCCCCGCCCGCGGACTTCAGTATCCGCGCCGCATTGGACCGGCTGCCTGAACTGCCGCTGCGCGCCGCCGTCGTGGACGTCAGGAAGGGGCGCCTCCTCGCCTTGCGGAGCCGTGCCGGAGCCGCCGCAACGCAGGTGCCGGGCGGACCGCCCGCCGACGGCTTTGACCGGCTTGTCCTGGAATACCGGGATCCGGAAGTGCTTGCCGAGGAACTCGCCTCCTACGGGCCGGACGCGCTGGTGGTGGACCCGGAAGACCTCGCCGCTGCCGTGCGCCGCCGGCTTAGGGCCGCCGCCGCCTTCAGCGCCGCACCCATCCCCGCCTACACGTTCGTCGACGTCCACGCCCGGGCCGCCCGCAAGCGGACCTCCGAGGACCAGCTCAAGCGCATGCTCCAACTGGTCCCTTTCCTGGTCCACAACCAGGGCCTGCACATCCAGGATGTCGCAAAGCATTTCGGGATCACCCGCGAGGAACTGGAGGCTGATCTCCAGATCCTCATCTGCTCCGGGCTGCCCGAGGGTTACCCGGATGACCTGCTTGATATCCAATGGGAAGACGGCCACGTCTTCATTTCCCAGGATCTGGACTTGAAGCGTCCCGTCCGATTCACCGTGGAGGAAGCCTGCGCACTGCTGACGGGCCTCGAAACGCTCAACGGCCTGCCCGACCTGCCCGGCGGCGGTGCACTGGAATCGGTCACCCTCAAGCTGCTCGCCGCAGCCGGTGAGGAAGGCCTCCAGGCGGCCTCCATTGCCGGACCCCAGGTGGCACCGGCAGACGCCGACACCCATGCCACCATCCGGCAGGCCATTGAAACCCGCTCCCAGCTGCGGCTGACCTACCTCTCGCCCCAGCGGGACGCGGTCACGATCCGGGATGTCGACCCCCTACGGCTCTATTCGCTGGACAACACCTGGTATTTCGAAGCCTGGTGCCACAGCGTGTCAGGACTTCGGAACTTCCGCCTGGACCGGGTGCAGGAGGTGCACCCCAACGGCGCACCTGCAGGCCGCCACGCCACGCCCGGCCGCGGCGTGCCCGCCAAACTCTTCACCCCCAACGACGACGACACCACAGTGATCATCCAGCTCACCCGGCAGGGGAGGGGCCTGGCGGACGACTATTACGCGGAGCGCACCGCGGAATTGCCCGACGGCGGCCTGGTGGCCGAGATCAGGTTTGGCAGCACTGCGTGGCTGCCCATGTTCGTGGCCCAGCACGGGGGCACGGCCAGGATCCTGGCGCCGGCGGAACTTGCCGCGGCGGCAAGCGAGTGGCTCGCGGCGTCGCTGGCAACCTACGGCGGATAGACTTCCAGCATGCCTTGGTGGTCCTGGATCCTGATATGGATAGCGCTTGTTGCGGTGTCCCTGCTGTTCTATGTCCTGTTGGGCATCCGCCTTTACCGCCAGTTCATGGCTACGGTAAGGGACCTCAGCGAGGCTGCCGCCAGGCTGGGAAGCCTGGGTCCGGCCGGGTTGCCGGAGGAGCCCGCCGCTCCATTAGGTGTCGCGCCAGGTTCGGCCGTTTTTGCCTCGCCCGCTGTCATGAGACATGATTACGAGGCATCCAAATCGGCCAGGCAGGAAGAACGCCGCCGCCGTCGAGTGCAGCGCAAAAAGGACCGGGGCCAGCCGCAGGCGTTCGGAGATCTCGACTTCACATAGAAGTAGGATGTATTTAGAGGAAAGGATTTCCCGTGGGAAGACTCTTTGATGGCCCCTGGCCAATCGTCATTATCATCGTCGTAGCTTTGCTTCTTTTCGCCGCCCCCAAGCTTCCGGCCATGGCCCGCAGCCTGGGCCAGTCAATGCGGATTATCAAATCCGAGGTAAAGGAAATGAAGAACGACGGAAAAGCCGAGCCCGCCGAGCCCTCCGGGCCGGTGGAAGGCACCATCGTGAACCATCCCAAGGCGAAGCCCGGTGAGCCGACAGACGGCACTGACGTTCCGCCGTCGACCCGCGCCTGACCTCCCGTGGCACTGTCGCGGGCCCGTAAAGCCAACCCAGAGGGACGGATGTCCCTCTGGGAGCACCTCAAGGAGCTGAAGAACCGGCTGATCAAGTCGGCCATCGGCGTCGTTATCGGCGGCATTGGGGGCTGGATACTTTACGATCCGCTGTTGAAGGCGCTGGCCGAGCCGGTCAACAGGATCTCCGATGAAACCGGCGGCCTGGCCGCCATCAACTTCGGGACCATCGCCTCACCCTTTGACTTCAAGCTCCAGATGTCGCTCCTCATTGGGGCAGTGATCTCCAGCCCGATCTGGATCTACCAGCTGTGGGCGTTTATCACTCCCGGCCTGACGTCCAAGGAACGCCGCTACACCCTGGGCTACATGGCAGCCGCCATCCCGCTGTTCCTTGCCGGCATTTGGGTTGGGTGGCTGGTGGTTCCCCAGGTGGTGCATGCGCTGACGCAATTCACCCCCGCAGGCTCCTCAAGTGTGATCGATGCACGCACCTACATCGAATTCGTCACGCGCATGGTGCTGATGCTGGGCCTGGCGTTCCTGGTTCCGGTGGTCCTGGTCGGCGTCAATATGGCAGGCCTTGTGTCCGGCCGCACCATCCTCAAAGCGTGGCGCATCACGGTGTTCCTCGTCTTCGTCCTGGCAGCTATCGCCGCCCCGGGCGCGGATGCCATCTCGATGTTCATGCTCGCCGGGCCCCTGCTGGCGCTGTTCTTTGCCGCCATTGGGATCTGCATCATGAATGACAAGCGGCGTGACCGCCGCCAGGCCAAGCAGGTTGCCGAAACCGAGGCCACCGCAGACGTAGCCACCCCGAGCAGTGAACTCAAGAAGCTCTAGCCTGCCGCTAGGCTTGGGATATGTCTTCCAACACCGGGCCGTTCTCCACCGGGCCCACCGATTCAGAAGAACTGTCTCCCGCTGAAAGGTACCGTGCCAGCGCCGAACGCAGGGCTGAAGCCGCCACGTACCTGGGACAGTTTTCCGGAACCCTCGAGTTCGAGCTTGACGACTTCCAGCGGCAGGCCTGCCGTTCACTGCAGGAAGGCAGGGGAGTCCTGGTGGCGGCCCCCACCGGCGCGGGCAAAACCATCGTTGGCGAGTTTGCCATCTACCTGGCCCTGCAACGTGGCCTGAAGGCGTTCTACACCACGCCCATCAAGGCGCTCAGCAACCAGAAATTCAGCGAGCTCGCCGCGAAGTACGGCGCGGACAACGTGGGGCTCCTTACCGGCGACACCAGCATCAACGGCGACGCGCAGGTGGTGGTGATGACCACCGAGGTCCTCCGGAACATGCTGTATGCCGACTCTGCCACGCTTGGCGACCTTGGCTACGTGGTCATGGACGAAGTGCACTACCTGGCCGACCGGTTCCGCGGGGCGGTCTGGGAAGAAGTCATCATCCATCTGCCCAGCGAGGTCCAGGTAGCTTCGTTGAGCGCCACCGTCTCCAATGCCGAAGAATTCGGGGCGTGGCTGGACACCGTGCGCGGCGACACAGACATCATTGTCTCTGAGCACCGGCCGGTACCGTTATGGCAGCACGTCATGGTGGGCCGCCGGATCATGGACCTGTTCGCCGGCGAAACCACCTTCGACGAGATCGCCCCGCCCGGTGGGGACGGAATCGATGAGGCGCCCGCGCAGGCCAAACCCCGCGAAGACGCCAAGGGCCGCGGCTTTGACGTCAACCCTGAACTGCTTGATGTGGCACGCCGCGAAATCCAGCAAAGCTTCCGGAGCCGGCAGGGACCGGGAAAGCGCGGCCAGCGCGGCCGGCGCGGCGATGACCGCCCGGTCCGTGGCAGCGAACCCGCAGGGGTGCGCAGGGCCAGCCGCCCCCAGGTGATCGCCAGCCTCGACCGGATGGACCTCCTGCCGGCCATCACCTTCATCTTTTCCCGTGCCGGGTGTGAGGGGGCAGTCGCCCAATGCGTCGCATCCGGCCTGTGGCTTACCACGGAGACCGAACAGCGGATCATCGCGCAGCGGGTAGACGAAGCCGGGCAGGACATCCCACCGGACGACCTTGATGTCCTGGGCTTTTGGACCTGGCGCGACGGACTGCTCAGGGGTTTCGCTGCCCATCACGCCGGAATGCTGCCCACTTTCAAAGAGGTGGTGGAGAAACTCTTTGCCGACGGACTGGTCAAAGCCGTCTTCGCCACGGAGACCCTTGCCCTCGGCGTGAACATGCCCGCGCGTTCGGTGGTGCTGGAGAAGCTGGACAAGTTCAACGGTGAGGCCCACGTGGACATCACCGCGGGCGAATACACCCAGCTCACCGGCCGCGCCGGCCGGCGCGGCATCGACGTCGAAGGCCACGCCGTGGTGCTGTGGCAGCCCGGGACGGACCCGACAGCGGTCGCCGGCCTCGCCTCCCGGCGCACCTACCCGCTGAACTCGAGTTTCCGGCCCACCTACAACATGAGCATCAACCTGCTTGCACAGTTTGGCCGGTCCCGGGCCCGCGAAATCCTCGAATCGTCCTTTGCCCAGTTCCAGGCCGACCGCTCCGTGGTGGGTCTCGCCAGGCAGGTCCGAAGCAGGGAAGAATCCCTTGCCGGTTACGCCAAATCCATGACCTGCCACCTGGGCGACTTCACCGAGTACGCCCGGCTGCGGAGGGAATTGTCGGACGCCGAGAACGCCACGTCCCGGACCAAGTCCCGTGTGCAGAAGTCGCTGAGCGACGACTCGCTGGCCCGGTTGCTGCCCGGAGACGTGGTCAACGTTCCGGGTGGACGCGCGCCAGGACCCGCCGTCGTCCTCAGTTCCGACCACGGCAGCCGCGAACCGCGGCCGGCCGTCCTCACGCTGGACAACCAGCTCCGGCGGATCGGCACGGACGACCTTGAGGGTCCCATCGCGCCCGTAACCAGGATCCGGATCCCCAAGTCCTTCAACGCCAAGGTGCCCAAGTCACGCCGGGACCTCGCCTCCTCGGCGCGGAATGCGCTGCGGGAGAACCGCCCACCCGCGCCCGGCCAGAACCGGAACCACGACTTCGGCCGCGGAGCGGCGCTGCCCAACCAGGAAAAGCGCATTGCCGATCTCCGGCGTGCCCTCCGGGCGCACCCCTGCCACGGGTGCAGCGAACGGGAAGACCACGCGCGGTGGTCCGAGCGCTGGTGGAAGCTGCGGCGGGAAACGGATGGCCTGGTCCGGCAGATCCAGGGCCGTACCAATACCATCGCCAAAACCTTCGACCGGGTCTGCGACGTGTTGTCCGCTTACGGCTACCTGGAAGACACGGGAGACGGCCGGCTTGTCATCAGTCCCGACGGGCAGCGGCTGCGCCGGATCTACGGCGAGAAGGACCTGCTCATCTCCCAGTCCCTGCGGCTGGGTGCCTTCGACGACCTTGACGCCACAGAGGTGGCAGCGCTGGCCAGCGTCCTGGTGTACCAGGCCAAGCGGGAGGACCGGGGACTGCGGCCACGGATGCCCAGCGTCTCGCTGGAGACCTCCGTGGACATCGTGGTCAGGGAGTGGTCCGCCCTGGAGGACGTGGAGGAGGAGAACAAGCTTCCGCTGACCGGCGAACCCGAACTTGGACTCGTCTGGCCGCTGTACAAGTGGGCCCGGGGACGGCATCTGCAGGATGTCCTGAGCGGGACGGACCTCGCCGCCGGCGACTTCGTCCGTTGGGTCAAGCAGGTTGTGGACCTGCTTGACCAACTGGCCAAAATTCCCGGCCTTGATCCACGCCTGTCCCGGCTGTGCGTTGAAGCCATCACCCTGATCCGCCGCGGCGTCGTCGCTTACTCGTCTGTTCTCTGACCTTTCTACCCCGCCGGCCGGCGTCGGCCTGTTCACACCCCAGGAGTCCTGCCCACCATGCCCAATCCCGCTGCCACGTCCCGCCCCGCTCCGGTCCTGTACCGCAACGGATCCGTCTACACCGCTGCGGACCCATTCGCGACAGCCATGCTGGTGGATGGCGACACCGTCGCCTGGGTTGGTTCTGAACAGGCGGCTGCGTCCATCGCCGACAGCTCGATGGAGGTCATCGACCTCCGCGGCGCACTGGTGGCACCGGGCTTCGTGGACTCGCACATGCACCTGACGGAAACCGGCATCGCCCTGGACTCCCTGCAACTCGGCTCAGCAACGTCTGCCCGGGAGCTCCTGGACGCCGTCGCCGGCGCTAAGGGCGAAGGCACGGTGTTGGGGCACGGCTGGGATGAGACCACATGGGCGGACCCCACGCTGCCCACGGCGGACGAATTGGAGCGGGCGGCCGGAGGCCGGCCGGTCTACCTTTCCAGGGTTGACGTGCACTCGGCGCTCGTCTCACCGTCGCTTGCCCGGTCCGCGGCCCTTCAGGGCCAGGACGGGTTCGACGGCGGAGCCAGGGTCATCCGGGCAGCCCACGCCGCAGCGCGGCTGGCCACACGGAAGCTGCCGGCCGGGGCCCTGAAGCAGCACCAGGCCCGCGCCCTGGCCGAGGCTGCCGCCAACGGGTACGTCGCCCTCGCCGAGATGGGGGCGCCCCACATCGGCGGCCTGGACGATCTCAAGAGCGCCGTCGCATGGAACGCACAGGATGCATCGGCCCGGCCGGTTCCCGAAATCCTGCCGTACTGGGGCGAGGCGGTATCTTCCGAGGAGCAGGCCCGCGCCCTCGTTGCGCAGTTCGGCGGTGGCATCCGCGGGCTCGCCGGGGACCTGAATATTGACGGATCGATTGGCTCCCGGACTGCCGCCCTGCGGGCCGGTTACAGCGACGCCGGCCACGAGCGCGGCGCTGCGTACCTGGACGTCGAGCAGGCCGCAGCCCATCTCGCCGCCTGTTCTCTGGCCGGTATCCAAGGCGGTTTCCACGTGATTGGAGACGCCGGGCTGGACGTTGCCCTGGAGGCGCTCGACCGTGCCGCCCAAGTGGTCGGCGCACAGCGGGTGCGTGCCGCCGGCCACCGCTTCGAGCATGTTGAAATGGTGGATGCCGCCGCCGTCGAAAAACTGGCTTCCTATTCGGTGACTGTGAGCGCCCAACCGGCGTTCGACGCAGCCTGGGGCGGACCCGGCGGGCTTTACGAGCAACGACTGGGGGAGCGGAGCCGGTCCATGAATCCGTTCGCCTCGTTCTACTCAGCAGGGGTCCCAGTCTGCTTTGGCAGCGACAGCCCGGTGACCCCGCTGCGTCCTTGGTCCAGTGTCCGCGCGTGCGTGGAGCACCACAACGAGGGCGAAAGAATTTCCGCACGTGCCGCGTTCCTGGGCCACACCCGCGCCGGCTGGAGGGCCGCCCGGCACACCAACCCGATGGCCGGGCAACTCGTCCCCGGAGCCCCGGCAAGTTTCGCCGTATGGGAGGTGGAAGAACTGATGGTCCAGGTGGCTGACGGCCGGGTCCAATCATGGAGTACGGATCCGCGTGCCAGGACCCCGCTGCTGCCGGCGCTGGACACGGGTTCGGATCCCGTGTGCCTCCAAACCGTGAAAGACGGAGCCGAACTGTTTGCCAGCCCGGCCTTGCGTTCCTGAGCCAGGTTTCTACCGCCCTATAATGGGTAGTTGCGCCCACCGCCGGCCAGCCCGGCACCAGGTGCTCCGACCACTTCCACCAGGAAAGGCCCTTCGTGCGCGTCCTTACGATCATTCCCACCTACAACGAACTGGAATCGCTGCCCAAGACGCTCCAGCGCCTGCGGACGGCTGTTCCGGCGTCGGACGTACTGGTGGTCGATGACAACAGCCCCGACGGTACCGGCACCCTGGCCGACGGCTTCGCCGCGGAGGATCCCCAGGTCCACGTCCTGCACCGCAAAGGCAAGGAAGGCCTTGGGGCGGCCTACATCGCAGGTTTCAAGTGGGGACTGGAAGCCGGCTACGACGTCCTCGTCGAAATGGATGCCGACGGCTCGCACCAGCCCGAACAGCTCCCGCAACTCCTTGAAGCCATTGAGCAGGGCGCAGACCTGGCCATGGGCTCGCGCTGGGTCCCCGGCGGCAGCGTGGTCAACTGGCCGCTGTACCGGCAGGCAATCTCCCGTGTGGGCAGCACGTACGCCCGGCTGATGCTCGGCCTCCGGATCAAGGACGTCACCGGCGGCTACCGCGCCTTCCGCCGAAGCACTTTGGAAAAGCTCAACCTGGACCAGGTGGATTCGGTGGGCTACGGCTTCCAGGTGGACCTCGCCTGGCGCGTCGCCAAACTCGGCCTCCGTATCGAAGAACGCCCCATCACCTTCGTCGAACGCGAACTGGGCGCCTCGAAGATGAGCGGCAACATCGTGGTGGAAGCCATGATCAACGTCACCAAGTGGGGACTCGCGGCTCGCTGGAACACGCTCGCCGGCAAAGTGAAAAACACAAACTCGTAGCCCTTACCGCGGTTAAAGAAAGGGGGCGTCCCCGCACTGGAAGTGCGGGGACGCCCCCTCGTTTTTGCGTGGCCTAAGCGGAGCGGCGCTCTCCACGGCGTTCGCGCAGAATGGTGAGGCGGTCCTCAAGGATCTGTTCCAGCTCAGGAAGGGACCGGCGTTCCAGCAGCATGTCCCAGTGGGTGCGGACTGCTTTGTCGTTGCTCGTATCCGGCTTTTCGCCGTCTACCAGGAGCGCTTCCTTGCCGGTCTTGGAGACCCATACCGGAGGAATTTCCGCCTCGGAGGAGAACGTGACGAAGACCTGCTCGCCATCCTCGCAACGGTACTCGACCCGCTGGCGCGGAGCCGGCTCAACTCCGGACTCGGTCTCCATGCTCTGCGCACCAAGGCGCATGCCCCGCAGGCTGCGATCGCTCATGATTTCTCCCTCTGGTCGGTTCGCGGATGAAAACTCCGCGACTGCCGGTGGTGACGATGCGCCGCCGGACTCTTGTGTGCACTGTGCTGCATCATTGGATTCAACGCATTGCGAAGCTGTGTTGTTCCAGCTGGTGGTATCCTGCCGGACAAATACACAATTATACGGGCTTTTTGCCGCCGGAACCAAAACAGGGAGGGGCCCGCGGCGCGGGTCCCTCCCTGTTTCAGGGTCTGGTTAGGGCTCGGTCCGCTGGGCCGGAACGTCGTCGAACAGTCCGTTCGCCGCCTGTTCAGGTGCGTTGCCTCCCAAGGCGCTTCCGATTCCCTTCAGGGCCTCACCGACTTCACTGGGGATGATCCACAGCTTGTTTGCCGAGCCTTCGGCCAGTTTCGGCAGCGTCTGGAGGTACTGGTAGGCCAGGAGCTTCTGGTCCGGGTTTCCCTTGTGGATCGCATCGAAGACCTTCTGGATGGCTTGCGACTCGCCGTCTGCCCGGAGGATGGCGGCTTTGGCCTCGCCCTCGGCCTTGAGGATGGCGGCCTGCCGCTGTCCTTCAGCGGTAAGGATGGCGGACTGCTTGGTCCCCTCGGCGGTAAGAATGGCGGCGCGCCGGTCGCGTTCGGCACGCATCTGCTTCTCCATCGAGTCCTGGATGGAGTGGGGCGGATCGATTGCCTTCAGCTCCACCCGGGACACGCGGATGCCCCAGCGGCCCGTCGCCTCATCAAGAACGCCGCGGAGCTGCCCGTTGATCTGGTCACGCGAAGTCAGGGCCTCCTCGAGGTTAAGCCCGCCCACCACATTGCGCAGCGTTGTCGTGGTGAGCTGCTCCACCGCCTGGATGTAGTTGGCGATCTCATAGGTGGCGGCGCGTGGATCTGTGACCTGGAAATAGACCACCGTGTCGATGGACACCACCAGGTTGTCTTCCGTGATCACCGGCTGCGGTGGAAAGGAAACCACCTGTTCGCGCAGGTCCAGCAAGGGCAGGAGCCGGTCCACAAAAGGAATCAGGATGGTCAGCCCCGGGTTGAGCGTCCGCTGGTATTTGCCCAGGCGTTCAACGACGCCGGCACGTGCCTGCGGGATGATCCGGACCGACCGGACCAAAACGATGATGACGAACACGATCAGGACCACCAACACAACGGCCAGTGCGGTTCCGCCTGCGTTTTCCATAAAACTCCTTATCCCCCAAATGTCAGGCTGTTTCAGGGCCGGTGGCCGCCGCCGGCGGCACCGAAACCACTGCTGTTGCGCCGTCAATGGCCGAGACGACCACTTTCTGGCCTGCGGGAAGAACTCCCGCCGCGGAGCGTGCGCTCCAAATATCGCCGCCGATTTTCACCAAACCGCCGTCCGAGGTCACGGCCTCCATGACGATTGCGGGTTCGCCGATGAGGCGGTCAACGTTGGTCCGCTGCTCGGACGGGCCCTTCTTCAGGTGCGAGAGTGCCACCGGCCGCACGAACGCGACCATGAGCAGGGATACGATGCAAAAGACCACCACCTGGAGCCAGGGTTCGGCGCCGGCAAAGTCAGCTGCCAGGGCGGCAAGAGCGCCGCCACCGAGCATGATGAAGAACAGGTCAAGGGTGATCATCTCGATCACGGCAAACGCCAGGAACGCCGTGAGCCACAGCGCCCACCAGTTTTCCCCAAGCCACTCGAACATCCTGTTTCCCCCTTCGTCACGGGGGAGCCGCGTCTGCGGACCCGCCTGCAACTGTCTTTTCATCCTAGTCCGGGGACCGGGCAAGCGCGCCGGACGCAGGCGCCGGCCCGGGGATAGTGGCCAAGTCGTTACGCGGCGCCGTGTTTCCTGGGCCGGAACACCATCAGCCTGAACCGTGCGCCGGCCGTCACGGGTTCGGGGCGGCTCTCCAGCCTTTCCGCGATGTGCCCGGGATCCAGGTGGTGTCCCGCCGGTCCCATGAAGGCAAGGTCCGCGGCGGCCGCGCGGGTCAACGTGAAGGCTATGTCGACGTCGGAGGAGCTGTCCAGGTCGAAATAGCCGGCCATGCCCTCCGCCAGGCGGTCATCCTTCCCCTCTTCGATGCCGAGCATCCCGGTGACCGCGGCAAGTTCCGAGAGGTGGCCGGGCCGGGGAGTCACCACCACCAGCGCCCCGGCAGGGCGCAGTACCCGGGCGAATTCGGCCGGGTTCCGCGGGGCAAACACCACCGTGACAGCGTCCACCGAGCCGGTGGCCACCGGAAGGGGCTGCCAGATGTCGCAGACCATGTTGATGGCTTCCGGGTTGAGCCGCGCGGCGCGGCGCAGCGCAAACTTGGATATATCCAGGCCGATGGCCGCCACGTGCCGCCCGCCAGCGTCCGCGGCGTCGAGGATCTCGCGGAGGTAATGGCCGGTTCCGGTTCCGGAATCCAGCACCGCGGCACCTGTTTCCGAGAGATAAGGGACGACAGCGGAAGCTACGGCGCGTGCCAGCGGCAGGTAATGGCCGTTCCCCAGGAAATTGACGCGGGACTGCACCATGGCGGCGCTGTCCGCCTCAAACGACGTTCCCTTGCCAACCAGCAGGTTGAAGTAGCCTTGCCGGGCGGCATCAAAGTGGTGACCGGCAGCGCAAGCCAGCCGGGGTTGCGTCCCGGCGCCGGGTCCGAGGAGTACCAACGGATTCGAGCAGACGGGGCACAGGAGGGGGAGGTCCGCGGATGGCATGGACACCAGTTTATGGTGGTCTGCCCGTCCTGCTGCCCGTTACTGGACAGAGGGTGGCCCGCCCGAGGTCAGCCGAGGGATATTCCCGCGGGGCCGGCGTCGAACCCCAACCCGGTGCTTGCCCTGCCGATGCCGGGTTCCGCCCAGTGGGCCGCATATTCCGCATTGCTGCTGAGGGAACGGAGCTGGGCACGGTCGATATAGAGGATGCCGTTGAGGTGGTCCGTCTCGTGCTGGACGATGCGGGCCTGCCAGCCGGAAAAAACGCGCTGCTCCGCCGCGCCGTCGGGCGTCAGGTAGTCCAGCAGCACGGTGTCCGGCCGCGACACCACGGCCTGCAGCCCGTTGAGGGAAAGGCATCCCTCGTAGAACGCTGCCTGCCCGGACCCTTGCGGGGTGTAGCGGGGGTTGAGGATTGCCAGGAATTCCAGCGGGCTCCGGTGCCGCAGCGCTGCGGCGCCGGGGTCGACGTCGTACAGGTCTTCCAGGACCGCGAGTTGCAACGGGATGCCAAGCTGGGGCGCGGCCAGGCCGACACCGGGGGCTTCGTGCATGACCTGGCGCATGACCTCGATGAGGCGGCCAAGCTGCTCCGCCGAAAGTTGGCCGTGGAACTCTGCGGCCTGCTGGCGCAATGCGGGGTGGCCGGCCTGGACGATCGGCGGCAGGGAACCGGTCGACAGGATCCGCTCCACGGCCTCGCGGATTTCGTCGGGTCCGGCAGTCGTCGGGGGAGCACTCTGGATCATGATGACAGCCTACTGGGGGACGGCCTGCGGAAACCTCGGCTAGGGTCGATTGCATGGTTGATGAGTTGGCGCACGGCTCGCCGCTGGCGCGTGTCCTGGAGTTTATCCGTGTCCTTGAAGCGGGGGGTGGCGCCGCTGAAATCCGCCCGTTCCTCTCGGACGGATTTGTCCTCACGGAAGCGCCGCACCTGCTGGCACCGGAGGGATCCACCCGGACGCTGGAGGGCGTGCTTTCCGGTGCTGACCAGAGCCGCCAGGTAGTGGAGGACCAGGAGTTCGTGGTCCGTCGGACGACATGCGAGGGCGGCCGCGTGGCCGTGGAAGCCGATTGGTCGGCCACCCTGCTGATGGATCTGCGGTACTGGGATCGCGGCGAGACCATCCGGGCCAGGACGTCCTCCGTCTTTGAGGTGAAAGACGGCTTTATTGTGAGCCAGGACAGCTACGACTGCTATTTCCGCTAGGCACGCCCCGGCCCACCACTGGTTCATTGCATGGTGAACCGCATGGCTGCCCACCGGTTGACTGCCGGAATGGAGGCGGCAGTACCGAGTGCCGCCGTACGGATTCGAAGCAACGGAGCCGGCAGGGGCCGGCCGAGCGCCATGTTGATTTCGGCCTGGCGGCGCGCACGGACCGCTGCCCTTCGCCGGGCCCTTTCGAAGTCACTGAAGTGGCTGTCCGCAGGGCCGCCGGGGAGCGCCTCGAGAACCAGCGGGGCGAGTGCTTCGGCATCAAGCCAGCCCAGGTTCATGCCCTGGCCGCCGATGGGGCTGATTTCATGGGCCGCGTCGCCCAGCAGGATTACCCGTCCGGCCACAGTACGGCCGGCGATGGCCGAACTGACGCTGAAGGCGCTCAGCATGGAAGTGGTGGCCGGGTCGGGAACGATTCCGGTCCGCCGGCCCACCAGGCCGGCCAGGTCGGTGGCCGTTGCGGAACCGGCCGGGCAGTCGAGCCGCACCACCCAGCGGCGGATTCCGCCCGGGAGCGGGAACGATTCCACGATGCCCTGCTGCTCGAGGAAGAGGGCAGCCTTTTCACCCAGTCCGCTGTCGTCGTCGAAATCCCCCATGAGGTAATGGTCCTGATACGTCCGGCGGGCGGCAGCCACGCCCAGGGCGCCCCGGAGCCGGGAGCGGGCACCGTCCGCGGCCACCAGCAGTGCGGCCGTGGCCCGGGCCGGCGCGAGCGATGGATGATCCGGGGACTCGAACGCGACGGTGACCCCGGCGCCGTCGTCAGTGAGCCCCGTAACGGTTGCGCCCCTGACCAGGGCGTTCGGGTCCAAGGCCAGCACGCGGTCCGCCAGGATTTGCTCCGTCCTGAACTGGGGCAGCGCAAGGACAAAGGGAAAATTGGCGGACACAGTGCCGAAAGCCATGGTGCCGACTGTCCTTCCCCTGCTCAGGGCGACGCCTTCACGGATCCGGACACCCTCCCGAACCAAGGCTGGTACCACGCCGATCCGGCTAAGTGCCTGCAGCGCCGGCGGGTGGATACCGATGGCCCGGGTGTGCTGGTTCCGTGACGTACGCTGTTCCAGCACCTTGACGGTGACGCCCTCCTGGAGCAGGAGCCCGGCAAGGAACAGCCCAACAGGGCCGCCGCCGGCGATGACAACATCGGCAGCCAGCTCAGCCATGTCGCCACGTCAGGACGTGGTGGAATGCAGACGACCGTTCCACGAACCAGCCCGGGGGAGCGGCGGCGGACAATTCAGCGGGTTTATAGCTGCGCCGGATGGAAGTCAGGCCGTCCTCGCGGATGAAGGAGCGCCGGAACGGCAGCGCGGCAACGCTGAAGAGGGCGAAGGCTGCCGGGCTGCGGATGAGGTCGTTATGCAGCGATGTCCTTTCCGCGAGGATTTCCGAATCTGCCAGCAGGTGCCGGAACTCTTCGGGAGACAGATGGTGCAGGACATGGTTGGAAATGACGACGTCGAACCGGGCCTTCTCGCGGACGAGGTCGCTGCTGTGGGCCTGCCGGAAGTCCACACCGGAGGCAGCAGCACGCTGCCGGGCAAAGCGGGCGGCTCGGGGATCCGGGTCGATTCCCGTGATGTGCATCTCTTTCCCGTCCCGGGCGGCCCAGCGGGAGAGCATGACGGCGAGGTCGCCGCCGCCGCATCCGACATCCAGGATGGTCAGCGGGCGCGGCTGTGGCGGAACGATGGGCCGAAGCTCCCTCGCGTACAGTCCCCGCCACCCGGACAAGACTCTGTTGATGACGCCGAACTGGCGGTAGGTGTTGTCCAAAAGCTGGGCATCACAGTCGGCGCGGTCCATCTGCTCGACGGCAGCAGCAGCGCGGCGGGCCAGCATGAAATCCATCGCCCGGACCCGGTCAGCCGACTGTGGCTGCCTCGGCGGTGGCCGCATCGGACGTTTTTCCGTGTCTTGCAACGGCCTGACGGAGCTTGGTAAACAGGCCTGTTTCCACGGTGAGTCCTGGGCCGAAGGCCATGGAACAAATGCGTTCACCCCCGCCGGTTCCGTCCCGGAGTGGTTGTTCCAGGATGTGCTTGAGGACGAAAAGCACCGTGGCGCTGCTCATATTCCCGTAGTTGCGAAGGATTTCGCGGGCGGGCACCAGCTGCTCCTCCGTGAGGTCAAGCCGGGACTCGACCTTGTCCAGGATGCTGCGGCCGCCCGGATGGATGGCCCAGTGGGGGATTGAGGTGTAGGGGAGTGCCGCCAGTTCCGGTTCCCGTGCCAGCAGGGGCTCCAGGGCGCCCACAATGTGTTCGTCGATGATGTGGGGCACGTAGTTGCCGAGCACCATTTCGAACCCGTTGTTGCCGATGTTCCAGGCCATCGAGTCTTCGCCGACAGGGGTGAGGACCGTTTCGAAGTGGTCCAGGGCGAGCAAAGCGGTGTCGTGGGCTCCGGGCCGGGCCGTGACGACGGCGGCAGCGGCTCCGTCGGCGAACAGCGCTGAACCCATGATGGCATCGGGATCGTTGGACGTGCGCACGTGCAGGGAACACAGTTCCGCGCAGACTACCAGGACGACGGCCTTGGGATCGGCCTCGCAGAACAACTTTGCGGCGCGCAATGCGGGAAATGCCGCGTAGCAGCCCATGAAGCCCAAGTGGTACCGCTGGACGGCCGGGTTCAGCCCCAGCTCGCGGACCACCTTATAGTCCGGGCCGGGGTTGAAGAATCCAGTGCATGAAACAGTGATGAGGTGAGTTATGTCAAGTAAACCAAGATCCGGGACGGCCGCCAGGGCAGCGCGGGCTGCCTCAATGAAAAGCTTCGTGGCTTCCCGGGCAAAGATATCGTTGCGGACCTTGGTGCTGGGATTCAGCAGGAGTCCGGATTCCTGGTCGTAGAACTGCGGGTTGTCCGAGCGGGATGCGTTCGTCATTTCCTCTACGGCGGTAAACCGTGTCTCGATGGCTGCACCGTCAAAGCAGGTGTTCACCAGCCGGGATCCCAGACGCGACAATCCCGGCTGCGCAGCGAAGACATCGCGGGCTTCGGACTGGATCAGCTTGGTCGTCGGGACTGCAGTTTCCAGGGAACACACGTAGGCCGTCATTGGTTCATTCTTGACGCGCGCCGCACCAAAGACAATGGGCCCCGTGCCGATTGACCAGCCGATTCGCGGGATTGGGCCTTGGGGATCCGCCCCGCTCCCGGAGATTCCCAAAGCGCCGATAATCTACATTATGTAAAGTAACGTTTTCGGAGAGCCTGGACTGGAGCGCTTCGCAGCCCTCTCCCGGTTCCCGATTTTGGCGGACGCTCAGTGGCGCCGGCGTATGGAGGCCCCAACCACGCCTCCGAGGGCGAGCCCCACAGCGCAACCCCAGAAAGGGCTCTGAAACAGGGCCAGGCCCAGGCTGAATCCCATAGCGGCCCCGACCAGCGTGCAGATCCATAACGGTTTGTTCACTATCTCTCCGGATGCAGGGAGTGACGTCGATCCCTGCCGACATTACTGCATGCCCCCATAACTGCTTCGAAGAGACAACACCCCCCATTGCAGCAAATAGGTAGCTGCGACCGGTGTGCGGCGGCTCTTTGCGGTCCTATCCTGTTGCACATGGCGGCAAGCCGAAAGGCCTGCTGCGGGCCACAAGGTGGAGCGGTTCCTCGGATGCCGCCCTTTTCATGAAGCTGGCGCCGGCGCCCCACCCCTACGTTTCCCAGGACGCCCGATGCGAGAATTTGCCTGCCTTCAACATTGCCCAGCCTGCCCCGCGAACGGGCAGGCGTGTCAGAGCCATTTGCGGGGGGAAGCCCTGAAGCGGGCTCCGGGACGTCCGATCCTGCTACTGCGGCCGGCCCCGGTTTGGGTCCGGTCACTCCGGGCCATCGCCATCGCATATACAGTCACAGACGTCCTCGTTGAGTGGGATGGTGACGCCGGGTACCAGCTCAGCTGGGAGGCGAGCTGGCTTGTCCGCAAGGTGCGCCGAGCGCCTGCCGGCGACCCCCTTCCGGAGGCACCCTGACCACCCCACTCCCCTGGCCCTGCCTACCAGCCCGGCAGCCGCTCATGCTGCCCCGGACAGCTAGAGTGAAAGCCATGGATTCCCTCAAGACGAAGCCTGCACCATCAGTTGTGGCGCGAACCGTTATCCTTGCCGCCGCGGCTGACCTCATCCTCATCCTGGCATTTGCGGCAATTGGACGCGATGCCCACCACCGGGAAGAACCGGTCCTGGGTGTCTTGCTCACAGCGTGGCCATTCCTTGCCGGCGCAGCCGCCGGCTGGATGGCCGCACGGGCATGGAGGAATCCACTGTCAGCACTCCGTGCAGGAGTTCCCGTATGGGTTGGCAGCCTGGTTGGTGGAATGGTCCTCCGGGCGCTGACCGCCCAGACCGTGGTCCTCCCCTTCATCATCGTGGCCACATTGGCCTTGGCAGTTTTCCTGGTGGGCTACCGGCTGCTGCTTGCCGGCGTGGTACGCCTGCGTCGCAGGTGAAGCCTCAGCTCAACGGGGAAATCCCCAGCCTGGAAGGCATCCGGAAGATGCCCGCCCGTGTAATAGGCTGGCAGCAGGGAAACAGCTGCCGGGCTTAGCCGCGGCGGAACTGATTGAAGGGGTTCAAACGTGGTCACCGCATTTGTTCTGATCAAGACTGACGCCGCACGCATTCCGGAGACGGCCGAGGAAATATCGGCCATTGAGGGCATCAGCGAGGTGTACTCCGTCACCGGGGAATGGGACCTTATCGCCGTGGCGAGGGTGCCAAGGCACGAGGACCTGGCAGACGTCATCGCTGACAAGCTCTCCAAGGTGCCAGCAGTGGTCCACACCACCACGCATATTGCCTTCCGCGCCTACTCGCAGCACGACTTGGACGCCGCATTCTCGCTTGGCTTCGAACAGTAGGCGGACCTAGGCGCGGGACAGCGAAACCCAGCGGTCCAGCACCGCAGCGGCTGCACCGGAATCGATTGAGTCCGCCGCCCGTACGAAAGCCGCCTGCATACGTTCCAGGAACGGACCACTTGCGTCGAGATCGAAGGCGACCAGGCCGGCGGCCGCGTTGACCAGGACCGCGTCCCGGGCCGGACCTGGCTTCCCGGAGAGCACATCCCGGACCACACCGGCATTTGCAATGGCGTCTCCCCCGCGCAGTTGTTCCACGGTGGCCAGGCTGATGCCCAGGTCTTCAGGTGAGAAACGGAGCTCGCTGACGGCACCGTCGCGGATTTCCCACACGGTCGACGGACCGGTTGTCGTCAGTTCGTCGAGGCCGTCGTTCCCCCGGAACACCAATCCCCTGCTCCCCCGCCGCGCCAGGACGCCGGCCACGAGGGGCGCCATCCTTGCGTTGGCAACGCCGACGGCCGACGCCTGTACGTTGGCGGGGTTCGTCAGAGGCCCCAGGAAGTTGAACGCGGTGGGAATCGCCAGCTCGCGCCGGGGAACGGCGGTGTGCCGGAAGGAGGGGTGGAAGACCTGGGCAAAGCAGAACGTGATGCCGGCTTCCTCCGCATTGCGTGCCACCCGGTCGATAGGCAGGTCAAGGCGGACACCGAGCGCCTCCAGCACATCGGCAGAGCCGGACGACGACGACGCCGCCCGGTTGCCGTGCTTGACGACCTTGGCGCCGGCACCCGCCGCTACCAGGGCGGCCATCGTCGAGATGTTGACAGTGTTAAGTTGGTCACCACCGGTGCCGACGATATCGAGCTTCTCCCCGGAGATTGCCACCGGCTTGGCGTGGGCCAGCATGGCTTCCACCAGGCCGGAGAGCTCGGCCACTGTCTCCCCCTTGGCGCTGAGTGCCACGAGGAAACCGGCGATCTGGGTTGGCGTCGCTTCGCCGGACATGATGGTGTCCATGGCCCACGACGTGTTGTCGGCCGTAAGATCGGCGCCCTTGATCAGCGCCGAGATGAGCCGGGGCCAGGTGTTGCCGGACGCTGCAGATGCCTGTGAAGTCACCTGCTGATGCTATCGAGCGATGGTGCGCGCTGACCAATATGAACGTCGGCCGGAACTTTTCGGGGCGAATTCGCGTCTTTGTAGAAAAAGTCCCCCGAAAAGGCGGTTTGCGTTGGGCAGCACGGACTTTTGCAGACATAATGTCTATGTGACATCTGCGACCCATGCCCCCAGTACCCCGGCGCACCCCACGCTGAACCGCCCCAATATGGTTTCTGTCGGAACCGTAGTGTGGCTGTCCAGCGAGTTGATGTTCTTCGCCGGTCTCTTTGCCATGTACTTCACGCTGCGCTCAACGAGCGGTCAGATGTGGGCGGAAGAGACAGCCAAGCTCAACTTCCCCTTTGCGCTCGTCAACACGATCGTCCTCGTGGCCAGTTCCTTCACTTGCCAGATGGGCGTGTTCGCCGCCGAACGGCTGCAACCCCGCCGCGCCGGCGGAGCCCTGCAGTTCGCCCGCTGGGGAATGAACGAATGGTTCACCCTGACGTTCCTGATGGGCGCGTTCTTCGTTGCCGGCCAGACCACCGAGTACGCAATGCTGGTTTCCGAGCACGTCTCGCTCTCCTCCAACGCTTACGGCTCTGCCTTCTACATGACCACCGGCTTCCACGGCCTGCACGTCATTGGCGGCCTGATTGCCTTCCTGCTCATCATGGGCCGGTCCTTCGCCGCGAAGAAGTTCGGACATTTCGAAGCAACGTCCGCAATCGTCACCTCTTACTACTGGCACTTCGTTGACGTCGTGTGGATCGGCCTCTTCCTGGTCATCTACGTACTCAAGTAGCCAGCTTTGATTCTTTTTCTACAAGAGGCAGAATTTCAGGTAGCGGCTCCCGGAGCCGGCGCAGGATCGAATAAAGGAACCACCACGTGAAGGCACTCTCACAAAAGCGGCGTCACCCACTTGCAGCAATAGCGCTGCTCCTGATGGGGCTCCTCATCACTGGTGGGCTCTACGCCGTGGCCACCAGCATGAACGAGGCCAAGGCGAGCACCACCACGGCAAGCGCAAGCGACGTCGAAGAGGGCGGCAAGCTTTTCGCGGCGAACTGCGCCACCTGCCACGGCATGGGTGCCAGCGGTTCCAAGGATGGTCCCTCGCTGGTGGGCGTCGGCGCCGCAGCTGTTGACTTCCAGGTTGGCACCGGCCGCATGCCGATGCAGATGAACGGACCCCAGGCGATGAAGAAGCCTGTCCAGTTCAACGAGCAGCAGACCTCACAGCTTGCAGCCTATGTCGCTTCCCTGGGAGCCGGCCCGGCAATTCCTGCAGACGAGCTGACAAACGGCGGCGGCGACGCTGCTGCCGGTGGAGAGCTGTTCCGCACCAACTGCGCCATGTGCCACAACGCCGCCGCCGCCGGCGGTGCGCTGACCCGCGGCAAGTTTGCTCCTGCTCTTGCCGACGTAACCGGCAAGCACATCTACGAGGCCATGGTCACGGGCCCGCAGAACATGCCGGTGTTCAACGACGCCAACATCACCCCCGAGGGCAAGAAGGACATCATCACCTTCCTGAAGCAGATCGAGTCCACCGGATCCCCGGGCGGAGCCGACCTGGGATCCCTTGGCCCGGTAGCTGAAGGCCTGTTCGTGTGGGTTGCCGGTCTCGGCGTCATCATCGCCTTCACCATCTGGCTGACCTCCAGGACTTCCTGACGTCCCGCAGGACACACAAAACTTCTGCTGCCCTGTCAGCAGCTTGAAATTAGAAACTAACCCGGCAACTGCCGGGACGAGAGAAGGATGAGGCGAATTATGGGCAACCATAGTGACGGCAGTCCGAACCACTCGGGCACCGTAGCTACGGCTGGTCAGAATGAGGTGGAGAAGTTCCAGGATCCTGGGATTCCCCCGCATCGTTTGCGCCTGGCTGACACGGACCCGAGAGCCGCAAAGCGGGCAGAACGGCAGGTCGCCTTACTGTTTGGCATTTCTGTTGTTGGCACCCTGATCTTCCTGGTGGCGTACTTCGCCATCGATCTGGGTGACGACTCCAGCATCGCCACCATCCGGCTCCAGAACGCCCTGCTGGGCATTGGCACTGCCTTTGCCATGTTGGGTATCGGAACCGGCATCGTGCACTGGGCCAAAGCCCTGATGCCCGATCACGAAGTCTCCGAAGAGCGTCACGCGATCCGTTACGAGGAAGACCGCCAGGCTGCGGTCCGCATCGTCGACGACATCGTGGAAGAGACCGGCATCAAGCGCCGCCCGCTGATCCGTAACACCCTCCTGGGTGCGGTGGCCCTGGCTCCGCTTCCTGCAATCGCGATCTTCGGCGACCTCGGACCCCGCCCTGACGACAAGCTTGCACATACCATGTGGGCTCCGCAGGACGGCAAGCGCAAGCGCCTGACCCGCGACCCTGACGGAACCCCCATCAAGGCTTCGGATGTCACCATCGGCTCGGCGTTCCACGTCATCCCCGAGGGACTCAACGAACTCGAGGAAGGCAAGCTCAACGAGAAGGCAAAGTCCGTTGTCTTGCTCATGCGCCTGGATCCCGCCTCGCTGAACCCGTCCAAGGGCCGCGAAGAGTGGGGTTACAACGGCATCGTTGCCTACTCGAAGATCTGCACCCACGTTGGCTGCCCCGTTGCTCTCTACGAGCAGCAGACGCACCACCTGCTGTGCCCGTGCCACCAGTCCACCTTCGACCTCACGCAAGAGTGCAAGGTGATCTTCGGCCCCGCCAGCCGTCCTCTCCCCCAGCTGCCGATCGCAGTTGATGACGAGGGCTACCTCGTCGCTACCAGCGACTTCCATGAACCCGTAGGACCAAGTTACTGGGAGCGTGATTCGCATGAGCGCAGCATCAACAGCTGAGCCGGCTTTCGTCGCCAAAACCAAGACAGGCCGGATCACCGACTTCGTCGACTCGCGTGTCGGCGGTTCGGGGATCCTCCGCGAGTTCGGCCGCAAGGTCTTCCCCGATCACTGGTCATTCATGTTCGGCGAAGTGGCGCTGTACTCCTTTGTCATCCTGCTGCTGTCCGGAACCTTCCTGACGTTCTTCTTCGATCCGTCCATGGCGGAGACCCACTACGACGGGTCCTACGTCCCCCTTAAGGGCGTGGAAATGTCGGTGGCGTACAGCTCGTCACTGAACATCTCGTTCGACGTGCGTGGCGGACTCTTCATGCGCCAGGTCCACCACTGGGCAGCACTGCTGTTCGTGGCGTCGGTGGCCGTGCACATGCTCCGGGTCTTCTTTACCGGCGCGTTCCGCCGCCCGCGTGAGATGAACTGGGTTGTCGGCTGTGTCCTGCTGATCCTGGCCATGGCCGCCGGCTTCACCGGCTACTCGCTTCCCGACGACCTGCTCTCCGGCAACGGCCTGCGCATCATCGACGGCGTGATCAAGTCGATTCCGGTCATCGGCACGTACATCTCGTTCTTCCTCTTCGGCGGAGAATTCCCGGGCACGGCCATCATCAGCCGCCTGTACATGCTGCACATCCTGTTGGTGCCGGCACTCATCCTGCTGATGATCGTTATGCACCTCTTCATGGTCGTGGTCCACAAGCACACCCAGTACCCCGGTCCCGGCCGGAACGACAACAACGTCGTCGGCTATCCCCTCGGACCCGTGTACGCCGCGAAGGCCGGTGGATTCTTCTTCATCGTCTTCGGCGTGATCGCTTTGATGGCCGCGTTCTTCACCATCAACCCCATCTGGAACTACGGACCTTACGATCCCTCCCCGGTTTCCGCAGGCACCCAGCCTGACTGGTACATCGGGTTCGTCGACGGCGCCCTCCGGCTCATGCCCGGGACGCTTGGCAACTGGCACGTCGAGCAGATCTTTTTTGGTCACGTGTTCACGTTCAACGTCCTCCTGCCTGCACTGGTACCGGCCGGGATCCTCTTCACCGTGATGTTCACCTACCCGTGGATCGAGCGCTGGGTGACCAAGGACGACCGTGAGCACCACGTCCTCGACCGTCCGAGGAATGCTCCGACCCGTACCGCCATCGGCATGGCCGGCTTCGTCTGGTACTGCGTCATGTGGGCGGCCGCAGGTTCGGACCTCATCGCAACCCACTTCGGTGTCTCCCTGAACGATGTCACCTACTGGCTGCGTGCACTGTTCTTCGTCGGCCCGATCATCGCGTTCATCGTCACCAAGCGCGTGGCTTTGGCCCTGCAGCGCAAGGACCGCGAAATCGCCCTTCATGGCCGCGAGACCGGCCGGATTGTTCGGCTTCCGCACGGTGAGTTCATCGAGGTGCACGCGCCCCTGGATGAATACAAGCGGTACAAGCTGGTTGGTTTCGAATCACCCCAGGTACAGCCGGCTGTGCCGAACGAGCACGGCGTGGTCACCCGGAAGGAAAAGCGGCGCGCGCTGCTCTCCCGCTGGTTCTTCGAGGACCGCGTTGCTCCGGCAACACCCGCGGAGCTGGAAGCAGCACACGGCCACGGCCACGAGGCTGTCGAAGCTGCAGAGGGCACCAAGAGCCTGACGCACTAGGAAACTCCAGCTGCAACGAAGGGCCCGATCCATGCCGGATCGGGCCCTTCGTTTTGTCTTCCGGGCTCCTGTACCCTGAACACCGCCGGCAGTACTCCCCCGGGCTGTTTCAGTGGTTGCGCGTCCTGCGGGCACCAGGCCGCTGCAACGGAACCCACAGCTTGTACCGGTCGGCGCGGTAGTACGAAACGGAATAGTCGACCATGGCGCGCGCCACAAACGCATGCCGTTGGATCTTCAACAATGGCGCCCCCACCTCCACGTTCAGCAACCGCGCCGTGGAGGGCGATGCAGCCGTCGCCTCGATCATGTCCTCGCCCCACTCCATCACCAGGCCGAATTGTTCGCTGAGGACGTTGTACAACGACGTGGGAGGTTCGTGGTCAAGCAGGCCAGGGACGCGGTGGGCAGGAATAAAGTTCTCGTCGACACTCATCGGCTCCCCGTCCGCCAGCAGGAGCCGGCGGAACCGTACCACCGGTGTTCCCTCGTCGAGCTGGAGTTCGCGGGCCAGGAAGGCACTGGCTCCTATCTGCTCGAAACTGAGGACTCTTGCCGCGGGAACCATGCCGCGGCGCTGCATCTCCTCGCTGTAGGACGTCAGCTTAACCTGAAGGTCGAGTTTCGGCCGCCGGACGAACGTTCCCAGCCCGACTACACGTTCGATGACCTCCTCCCCCACCAAGGCATCGATGGCTTGCCGGACGGTCATCCGGGCAAGTCCGAATCGTTCGGCAAGGTCACGCTCAGATGGAAGCGCTGAACCCGGAAGGCAGGATTCGGCTATGTACGCCCTCAGGATCTCGCGGAGTTGCACATAGATCGCGGTGCCGCTGGTGCGGTCAATTTCGCCGGTGATAGCGGTGGCGCCAGCTGCCATGGTCCCTCTTCCTGCCGTGGTTGTCTTCCCTCATTTTAGGACGGTCTAGACCAGTGGGTGACCGCTGTCCTTTTTAGTGCCGCGGGTTGCCCGCCCGCTATATTTAGTCAGGAAAATTTGACCGCCGACGGATGGGGCCGTCGTGACGAAGGAGTCCCCTTTGCCAACACTGAAGGCCGTAGTGACAGCACCTGAGGGCCTGCACGCACGCTCTGCAGCCGTGTTCGTCCGTGCCGTTACCGACACAGGGTTTCCCCTGGCCATTCGAAAGGACGGTGGCGGCCTTGTGGACGCACGTTCCCTGCTCCAGGTGATGGCGGCCGACTTCCGGCAGGGCTGCGAAGTGGAACTGGTGGTCAGCGACGACGCCTTGGACGGCGCTCAGGACCACGGGCGGGCGCTGGAAGCACTCAGGGACCTCTGCAGGCTCCTGGAGTCCCAGGGGGCCACCCAGGGCGTCTAGGAAATGCAAAAACGTCGGGCCCCACCGAAAGGTGGGGCCCGACGTCGTTATTACTGCGGAGGCCTAGTGCGCGTGGTCACCGCGGCTGTATTCGTAGACCCAGCCGACGAGGGCGACGACGGCAATGCCGCCGGCGATGAAGACGATCCAGAAACCGACTGCCATACCGAGGAAACCGGTGGCGCACGCAATCCCGAGAACCAGGGGCCACCAGCTCCAGGGGCTGAAGTGTCCCTGCTCGCCGGCACCCTCGTGGATCTCGGCATCGCTGCGGTCTTCAGGCCGCAGCCCAACCCGCTTACCGGTGAATCCGAGGTAGGCGCCGATCATGCCTGCCAGGCCGCCGACGAGGAGAATGCCCAGGATGCCGACCCATTCGCTCCAGTTGGTCAGGAAGCCGTAGACCAGGGCGACGGGGACGAAGAAGAAGACTCCAGAGCCAAAGATCCAGGATTCAATTTTCACTGTGCGGTGTCCTTCTGGTCAGCGTTGCCGAGCACTGCGGCTGCGGGGGCAGGCGAATCGACGGTGTGTACCTGTCGGAGTTCCGGGTGGTGGAGGTCCAGCGCAGGACGCTCTGAGCGGATCCGGGGCAGGGACGTGAAGTTGTGGCGCGGCGGCGGGCAGGACGTGGCCCACTCCAGCGACGCTCCGAAGCCCCAAGGATCATCCACCTGGACCTTTTCGGCATTCCGCCACGTGATGTAGACGTTCCAGAAGAACGGAATCAGGGAAGCGCCGAGCACGAAGGATGCCACCGTGGAGAACTGGTTCATCCAGGTGAAGTTGTCCTCAGGCAGGTAGTCGGCGTAGCGGCGGGGCATGCCCATGACGCCGAGCCAGTGCTGGATCAGGAAGGTGCCGTGGAAGCCCAGGAACAGCAGCCAGAAGTGGATCTTGCCCAGGCGTTCGTTGAGCATCTTGCCGGTCCACTTGGGCCACCAGAAGTAGAACCCGGCGAACATGGCGAACACGACAGTGCCGAACACCACGTAGTGGAAGTGCGCAACCACGAAGTAGGAGTCCGATACGTGGAAGTCCAGCGGCGGGGAAGCCAGGATGATGCCTGTCAGGCCACCGAAGAGGAACGTGATGAGGAAGCCGATGCTCCACAGCATGGGGGTCTCGAAAGTCAGCGACCCCCGCCACATGGTACCGATCCAGTTGAAGAACTTCACGCCGGTGGGCACCGCGATGAGCATGGTCATGAACGAGAAGAACGGCAGCAGGACTGCGCCGGTGACGTACATGTGGTGGGCCCAGACGGTCACGGAGAGGGCAGCAATGGCGATGGTTGCGTAAACCAGGCCCTTGTAACCGAAGATCGGCTTGCGGCTGAACACAGGGAAGATCTCAGAGACGATACCGAAGAAGGGCAGCGCAATGATGTATACCTCGGGGTGCCCGAAGAACCAGAACAGGTGCTGCCAGAGGACTGCACCGCCGTTCGCGGGATCGAAGATGTGCGCACCGAACTTCCGGTCCGCGCCGAGGGCGAAGAGGGCTGCGGCCAGCGGCGGGAATGCCATGAGCACCAGGATCGCCGTGATCAGGGTGTTCCAGGTGAAGATGGGCATCCGCCACATGGTCATGCCCGGGGCGCGCATGCAGATGATGGTGGTGATGAAGTTGACCGCGCCGAGGATGGTGCCGAAGCCGGACAGTGCCAGGCCGAATACCCACAGGTCACCGCCGATGCCAGGGGTAAACGTGGTGTCCGAGAGCGGCGCGTAGGCGAACCAGCCGAAGGACGCAGCACCCTGGGGGGTGATGAAGCCCGACACCGCGATGGTGGAGCCGAAGAGGAAGAACCAGAACGCGAGGGCGTTAAGGCGCGGGAACGCGACGTCGGGGGCGCCGATCTGCAGCGGCATGATCACGTTGGCGAATCCGGCAAAGAGCGGGGTGGCGAACATCAGGAGCATGACCGTGCCGTGCATGGTGAACAGCTGGTTGTACTGTTCCTTGGTCTGCAGAATCTGCATGCCGGGTTCGAAGAGCTCGGCGCGGATCAGCAGGGCCATCACGCCGCCGAGGCAGAAGAACACAAACGATGCGATCAGGTACATGTACCCGATGGTTTTGTGGTCTGTGGAGGTGATCCAGTTGACGACGATGCGTCCCTTGGATTTTGGTACCACGGGCGCCGACAGGGCTCCCGCGGGTGCGGATTGGGTGTACGTAGCCACGTCGCTCCCCTTACTTGGTTTCGTTCAGGTTCGGGTTGCGGTCGTACTCAGCACCAAGCAGGCCGGTGTTGCCTTCAGCCTTGAGCTGGTCCATGTGTGCCTGGAATTCGGTTTCCGACACCACCTTGACGCGGAACAGCATTTCGGAGTGGTACTCGCCGCAGAGTTCGGCACACTTGCCGTCGTAGGTGCCCTCTTTAGTGGGGGTGAACCGGATGTAGTTGGTCTTGCCGGGGATCATGTCGCGCTTCTGCAGGAAGGCGGGAACCCAGAACGAGTGGATGACATCGCGGGAATTGAGTTCGAGGTCAACGGACTTGTTGACCGGCAGGTACAGCGTCGGAAGCTGTTCCATGTCGATGTTGCTGCCGGTCAGGTGGGCCTGGACACCGGCCTCGTGGAGGTCTTCCTGGATGACGTCGCCGGACTTGTAGTTGAAGTCCCACGCCCACTGCTTGCCGCGGACGTCGACGACGACGTCGGCAGGCTGCGAACGGTCATCGATCGCCTGCTGGTCACGGTCGGTGAAGTAGAAGAACACCAGGACCATGAAGATCGGGATAGTGAGGTAGAAGACCTCGAGGGGAAGGTTGAAGCTGGTCTGCCGCGGGAAGCCCACGGTTCCCTTGCGGCGGCGGTAGGCCACCAGGCACCAGATGATCAGGCCCCAGGTAATGGTGCCCACCACGAGCGCAGCAATCCATGAGTTGACCCAGAGGTCCATGATGCGGTCGGTGTTGCTGGTGGTGCCACGTTCAGTGGGCATCCACCCTTTCTCTACCTCTGGCGAACATCCGGTCAAAACCAACGCGCCGGCAATAGCCAAGCTTGAGATCGTTGTGATCGTTTTGCGTCGGCTGCCGGTTCGGTTCTGCGAACTCACAGACGGCCCTTCCTACTTGTTGCTGTTGTCCGGGCTGCCATGGGCGCTCCGGGCACACTAAAAGTTTTACTACTCGGTGTAGAGCTTACCGCTCTGCCGGGCGTTTCGCCCACATGTCAGCGCCGAGCCTCCGTGCCGTTTTGGACGGCGGGAAGCTCGGCGCGGACATCGGGCGAAATAACCGGGTTAGTGGAACGAATCACCGCAGGCGCAGGAGCCTCCGGCGTTCGGGTTGTCGATGGTGAAGCCCTGCTTCGAGATGGTGTCCTCGAAGTCGATGCTGGCCCCGCTGAGGTACGGAACGCTCATCTTGTCCACGACGACCTCAACTCCGTCGAAGTCACGGACGGCGTCGCCGTCGAGGAGCCGCTCGTCGAAGTAGAGCTGGTAGATCAGCCCCGAGCAGCCGCCGGGCTGCACAGCCACGCGGAGCCGCAGGTCCGTGCGGCCTTCCTGCTCGAGGAGGCTGCGTACCTTGCCTGCAGCGACGTCGGTCAGGTCAACCTCGTGAACGGGCAGTTCTTCACTGGCCGCAGCGGTGGTCGCGGTGCTGTTTTCGTTGGTTGCGGTGCTCATTGGCCTACCTTCTTAGGACGGTCTGGCGGCGCCGCCTGACGGCGCCTGCCCCTACGGATACGGTATGGGCTATAGCTACATGCTACGCGCGGCAGTCCTGTAGCTCTAACTCCTGACGTAACCGTCAAAACCTGCCGGTTGTTCCCTGGGAGCGCCGCCTAGGCGAGGCCTTCGCTGTTGAGCCGGGCCAGCATCAAGGCTTCAGCCAGGACGGCGTTGCGGAAGTCCCCGATGTGCAGGGATTCGTTGGCGCTGTGGGCGCGGGAATCAGGGTCCTCCACACCCGTCACCAGGATCTGCACGTCGGGGTAGACCTCCGTCAGGTCGGCGATGAACGGGATGGAACCGCCTATCCCGGTTTCGACGGCGGGAACTCCCCAGGCCTCGCCCAGGGCCCACATGGCCAGCGAAGCGGCGGCCGAAGAGGTGTCGGTGCGGAATGGATTCCCGGCCTCCCCCGGCGTGAAGACCACCTTCGCGCCGAAGGGGGCGTTCGCTTCCACGTGGCGGCGCACCGCTTCCATGGCCTCCGCCGGCGCCTGCCCCGGCGCCAGCCGGAGGCTGAACTTGGCCCGTGCCCGCGGAATCAGGGTGTTCGAGGCAACATCGACGCCGGGCGCGTCGAACCCGATGATTGACAACGCGGGTTTGGTCCACAGCCGTGAGGCGATGCTTCCGGTGCCGGCGAGGCGCACTCCGTCCAGGACCGACGCATCGGCGCGGTAGTCGGCCACGGGCATCTCGACGGACGCTGTGTCGGTGGCGACCAGCCCCTCGATGGCGACGTTCCCGTCGTCGTCGTGAAGGGTGGCGATCAGGCGGGACAGCAGGGTCGGTGCGTCGAGGACGGGGCCGCCGAACATGCCCGAATGCACGGCATGTTCGAGGACCTGGACCTCGATGACGCCGTCGACCAGTCCGCGGAGGCTGGTGGTCAACGCCGGTATCCCGACTTTCCAGTTGCTGGAATCCGCAACAACGATGACGTCCGCACGCAGCAGTTCGCGGTTGGTCTCCAGGAAGGAACGGAACGTTGGCGAGCCGGCTTCCTCCTCGCCTTCGATGAAGAAGGTCACGCCGAGTCCAAGGGAGTCGGAAAAGACCTCGGAGACGGCAGCATAGGCGGCAATGTGCGCCATGATGCCGGCTTTGTCGTCGGCGGCACCGCGCCCGTACAGCCGGCCGTCCTTTTCGACGGCGGTGAATGGCGCGGTCTCCCACAGGGCTTCGTCACCCACAGGCTGGACGTCGTGGTGGGCGTAGAGCAGGATGGTCGGCTTCCCTTCCGCCGCAGGGCGGCGGGCGACCACGGCGGGGCCGCCGGGGGTGCCGTCCTCCTTGTTAACAGTCAGGACCTGTACCTCGGGCAATCCTGCTTCACGGACCAGGGCGGCGACGGCGTCCGCGCTGCGTTCGAGCGGGGTGCGGTCGAAACTGGGCCAGGCAATGCCTGGAATGGCCACCAGATCCTTGAGCCGGGCGAGGGTCTGGTCGAAGGACCGGTCCACCGCCGAACGGAGATCGTCCGTCCAGCCGGCAGCGCCCTGTCCTGATGTATCTGCAGTGGTGTGCGGGCTCGCCGCAGGTGATGAAGTCATGGCCAAAACATTACCCCCGTCACATTGGGCCGCAGGCCGCCTGCAGCCGGGCGGACAGGCGGCGGGCGTGTTCCCGCAAGGTATTCTTGTCAGGTGTTCGGACGTAGAAAAGAAGCGCCCTCGGCGCAGGAAACAGTAGACCAGCAGGCAGCGGAAGCGGCAGCCCGGCAGAACAGCGCGGTGGGCAAGGGTGCCCCGACCCCCACCCGGAAGGCCCAGGAAGCTGCCCGTAAGCGTCCGCTGGTGCCGGAGGACCGCAAGGCGTCCAAGGCCGCCGAACGCCAGGCTGTCCAGGACCAGCGCTTGAAGATGCGCCGCGCGCTGGACACCGGAGATGAGAGGTTCCTCCCGCTGCGGGACAAGGGGCCGCAAAAGCGTTTTGCCCGGGACTTTGTGGATGCGCGCTTCAATCTCGGCGAATACCTGATGTTCGGTGCGCTGCTCTTCGTCCTGGTGTCCTTGGTGGTTCCGGCCTCGAGCGACATGATGGTCTACGTGCTCGGCGCGTTCTGGGTGATGTTCCTGGCCGTCTTCGTTGACGTTTTCATCCTCTCCCGCAAGCTCCGGAAGAACCTGGCCCAGAAGTTTGGTGAGGTGGAACGCGGAACCGTCTGGTACGGCTCCATGCGCTCCCTGCAGTTCCGCAAGCTGCGCCTGCCCAAACCGCAGGTTGGCCGCGGCCAGTACCCGTCCTGACGCGCGGGACCACTTAAACGCAGGAACCCCGGTGGTCAGCCCACCGGGGTTCCTGCGTTTAACGCTGGGGGTCAGCGGTGCCGGCGCTTCGCCAGCTGCCTGTTGATCCGTGCGGCCCAGAACGGTCCTTCGTACAGGAACGCGGTGTATCCCTGCACCAGGGTGGCCCCTGCGTCGAGCCTGTCCTGGACGTCCTGGGCGGACTCCACGCCACCAACTGACACCAAAGCCAGCGCATCATCAGTGGCGTCTTTGAGCCGCTTCAAGACCTCCAGTGAGCGCTGTTTCAGGGGAGCCCCGGACAGTCCGCCGGCTCCGCACTTTTCCACATCGCCGGCCGCCGAGGAAAGCCCCGTACGGGCGATTGTTGTATTGGTGGCGATGATGCCGTCCAATTTCAGGTCCAATGCAAGCCGGGCAACGTCGTCGATGTCCTCATCGCTCAGGTCCGGGGCGATCTTCACCAGCAGCGGTACGTGCCGCCCGGCGGCCCTGTCGGCTTCCTGCCCCACGGCGACCAGGAGCGGGCGGAGCGTTTCCACGTCCTGGAGCAGCCGCAGCCCCGGAGTGTTGGGTGAACTGACGTTGACCACCAGATAGTCGGCGGCGGGGGCCAGGCTGCGTGCGCTGACGAGGTAGTCGTCCACGGCGTCGGCCAGCTCCACCACCTTCGTTTTGCCGATGTTCACACCGATGACGGGACGAACGTCCGGGTACCGGCGCTGAAGCGCTGCGCGCGCGGCCTTGAGCCGGGGCGCGACGGCTGCGGCGCCGTCGTTGTTGAATCCCATCCGGTTGATCACGGCCCTGTCCTGAACCAGGCGGAAAAGCCGGGGCTTCTCATTGCCGGGCTGTGCCTGGCCGGTGATGGTTCCCACCTCCACGTGGCCGAATCCAAGCTCGCTGAGGGCTTCGATGCCAAGCCCTTCCTTATCGAACCCCGCGGCAAGGCCGAAGGGCGAGGGGAAAGTCACGCCAAACGCGGTGGTCCGCAGTGACGGCGCGGGAGCCGTGAGCTTCTGCAGGACCCTTCCCGCGCCTGTGGCATGCGCGAGCCGGATCCCCTTGAATCCAATTTTGTGGGCGCGCTCGGCGTCCATCCATGAAAAGGCCAGCTTGAAGAAAGTGGGATAAACGCGCATGCCTCCAGTTTCCCGTCTCGTGGCGTCCCACACCAAAACGGAGAAGCGCCCTGGCAGGCGGCCGTACCCGCAGCGCCGGATTAGCATGATGGCATGCACTGGCAGCGGGACATCCTGGGCGGGGACTTCGAGTCCTGTTCCTTCGTGGCGACCAGTGCCGACGGCGTGGAGCGGACAGCAACCTTGGTCCGGCTCCGGCCGGCCGGCGATGTGGCCGCTTCGGATGGCCCGCGACGGTCAGTGCTGTTCCTTCACGGGTGGAGCGACTATTTCTTCAACGCAGACCTGGCCTATTTTTGGGCGCGGGCCGGGTACGACTTCTACGCGCTGGACATGCACAACCACGGGCGCAGCCTGCGGCCGGATTTCCCGGGCGGCTATGTTGGCGATCTGGCCGCCTATGACGCGGAAATACAGGAGGCGTGCAGGCTCATCGCCCGTGCCGGCGGGCCCGGGCCCATGGCACTGATGGGCCACTCCACGGGCGGGCTGGTGGCGGCACTCTGGACGAGCCGCCACCCTGGCGCCGTGTCGCAACTGATCCTCAACAGCCCCTGGCTGGAGATGCACGGGAGTGCACTGGTACGCCGCGCCGCGTCAGGCATGGTGGGGCCGGTGGCCCGGTTCCGGCCCCAGGCGGTGCTCCGGCTTCCCCAGCGGGGCCACTACTGGCGCACCATCAGCAGTGCGGCCGACGGCGAGTGGCCGCTTGACGAGCGGTACCGCCCACGCATGGCGTTCCCGGTGCGTGCCGGCTGGCTGAGGGCTGTCCTCGCCGGCCACGCCCGGGTGGCACGGGGACTGGGGATCCAGGTGCCCATCCTGGTGCTGCTGTCCGCGGGAAGCGCCAACGGGCTCCTCTGGTCGGAGGACATGCGGCGGACCGATGCGGTCCTGGATGTGGCAATCATCGGCGCGCGTGCCCTGACCCTGGGCACCACGGTGACCGTGGAACGAATCGACGGCGCGCTGCACGACGTCTTCCTGTCCCCTGAGGCGGTCCGAACCGACGCCTACGCGCGGCTGGCACGCTGGCTGCGGGCTTACGGCTGAGGCCGTTCCGCTTCTGACCCGGCCGGTGCGGCGGCGTCGACAGCCCCACCGTAGCGGCGGTCCCGGCGCGCATATTCTTCGACGGCGGCCCACAGGGTGCGCCGGTCCACGTCCGGCCAGAGCGTGTCCATGAAGACGAACTCGGCGTAGGCGGACTGCCAGAGCAGGAAGTTGGACAGCCTTTGCTCACCCGAACTGCGCAGGAAGAGATCCACGTCCGGCAGGTCCGGCTCGTCGAGGTACTTCTGGATGGTCCGTTCAGTGATGGAACCCGGTTTGAGCCGTCCCGCGGCCACATCCGCGGCTATCGCCGACACCGCGTCCGTGATCTCAGCACGGCCGCCGTAATTAACACACATGGTCAAATTACAGGTGCTGTTGGCCGCCGTGAACTCCTCGGCTTCCTCCAGTTCGCGGATCACGGACCCCCACAGCCGGGGCCGCCGGCCTGCCCAGCGGATCCGCACGCCCCACTCGTCCAGCTGGTTCCGCTGCCTGCGCAGCACATCCTTGTTAAATCCCATCAGGAAGCGGACTTCTTCCGGAGACCTGCGCCAGTTTTCCGTAGAGAATGCGTAAACACTGACGTACTCGATCCCGAGTTCGATGGCACCGGCCATGACGTCAAGGAGGGCCGGCTCCCCCGCCTTGTGCCCTTCGATCCGGGGAAGGCCCCGCTGGTTGGCCCAGCGGCCGTTGCCGTCCATCACGATGGCCACGTGGCGGGGTATGAACTCCGCCGGGATCTTGGGCGCCACCTCGCCTGAAGGATGCGGGTAGGGTGCCGTTACCGGATGGGTCCGCCTGCGGGCTGCATTGTTCTTCTTACCCAGGGCCACTGTCAGGTACGCTCCACGTGTTTGAGGGATTTCAGGACTCGTTCCAAATGCCATTGCAGGTACGCCGCCACCAGGCCCGCCGCTTCCTTGCGGTGCTGGGCCAACGATGCGTCCGCCGTCGTCCAGTCACCGGTCAGCAGGGCAGCGAGCAGGCCGACGGTCTCGGGCGCCGGGGCAGGGGAACCGGGGGGCCGGCACCGGGCACACACCATGCCGCCAAGGGGCGCCGAAAACGCCGAATGCGGCCCCGGCGCGCCGCAGCGGGAACAATCAGTGAAGCTCGGCGCCCATCCGCCAGTGGACAACGCACGCAGGAGGTAGGAGTCCAGAATCAGGCCGGCAGCATGTTCATCCCGGCTCAACGCAGCCAGGGCACCCACGAGCAGGTTGTACTGCGCCGTGCCGGCCTCGCCGTCGACGTCTGTCAGCTTCTCCGCCGTCTCGGTCATGGCGGCGGCCACCGTGTACCGCCCGTAGTCCGCTGCGATGCTGCCGCCGTAGGCACCCTTGGCCACCGCCTGGGTGACGATATCAAGGGTGCGTCCGGATACGAGTTGCAGGTCAGCCACCATGAACGGTTCAAGCCGGGCACCGAACCGGCTGCTGGTGCGGCGTACGCCCTTGGCCACCGCGCGGACCTGCCCGTGGTGCTTCGTCAGGAGCGTGATGATCCGGTCCGCCTCGCCCAGCTTGTGGGTGCGGAGCACCACGGCGTCGTCCCGGTACGCCCGGGAGGCAAAAGACTGTTGGACCACGCTCTATCTTCCCATTCTGCCCGGCCGTAGGTCGCCAGGACGCGGTTGTGCCGCCGGCGGAACCGGCGGCACAACCTCGCAGGCGTCAGGCCTGGGCGTCGCGGATGGCGCGGTTGACGGCCGAAATGACCGCCTTCAGCGACGACATGCTGGTATTGGCGTCGATGCCGACACCCCACAGGACCCGCTCCCCCACTGCGCACTCGACGTACGCGGCGGCCATGGCGTTGCCGCCTTCGGACAAGGCATGTTCGCTGTAGTCCAGCACCCGGACGTCCACGCCGTCGTCGTGCAGGATGCTCAGCAGCGCGGCGATCGGACCGTTGCCGGTACCGGTGCGCCGGACCTGCGCGCCATCAATGGTGAGCGAGGCGTGAAGCGTCATGCCGCCGTCGTCATCTGTTTCCGTCTTGACGGCACCCAGCGAGTAGCGGCCCCACTGCCCGTCCGCCTGGCCGGAGGGCAGGTACTCGTCCTGGAAGATCTGCCAGAGCTGGGCCCCGCTGACCTCCCCGCCGACAGTGTCGGTGCGCCGCTGGATGACGCCGGAGAACTCGATCTGGGCACGGCGCGGCAGGTCCAGGCTGTGCTCGTTCTTGAGCAGGTACGCAACGCCACCCTTGCCGGACTGGGAATTGACCCGGATCACGGCTTCGTAGCTGCGGCCCAGGTCCTTGGGATCCACCGGCAGGTACGGCACCTGCCAGGTGAAGTCGTCCACGGCCTTTCCGGCCGCAGCGGCATCGCGCTCCAGGGCTTCGAAACCCTTCTTGATGGCGTCCTGGTGGGAGCCGGAGAACGCGGTGAACACCAGGTCGCCGCCGTAGGGGGACCGCTCCGGGACGGGCAGCTGGTTGCAGTACTCCACGGTCCGGCGGACGTCGTCAATATTGGAGAAATCGATCATGGGATCGATCCCCTGGACGAACAGGTTCAAGCCCAGCGTCACCAGGTCCACGTTGCCGGTCCGCTCGCCGTTGCCGAAGAGGCAGCCTTCGATGCGGTCGGCACCGGCCATGTATCCCAGCTCCGCGGCGGCGACACCGGTGCCGCGGTCGTTGTGCGGGTGCAGGGACAGGATGATTCCCTCGCGCGGGTGCAGGTGGCGGCTCATCCACTCGATGGAGTCGGCGTAGACGTTGGGCGTTGCCATTTCCACCGTGGCGGGGAGGTTGATGATGACCTGGCGGTCGGCGGACGCCTCGAAAACATCGGCGACGGCGTTGCAGACGCGGACGGCGTACTCGAGTTCCGTGCCGGTGAAAGACTCCGGCGAATACTCGTAGGTCACGTGCGTGTCAGCGAGCGTTTCCTCGTACTTTTTGCAGAGCCGCGCACCCTGCAGGGCGATGTCCAGGATTCCGTCCTCGTCCTGGTTGAACACCACACGTCGCTGCAGGACCGACGTGGAGTTGTACAGGTGCACGATGGCCTGCTTGGCGCCCACCAGGGACTCGTAGGTCCGCTCGATCAGGTGCTCGCGGGCCTGGGTCAGGACCTGGATGGTGACATCGTCAGGAATATGGTTTCCCTCAATGAGCTGGCGGACAAAGTCGAAGTCCGTCTGCGACGCAGACGGGAAACCGACCTCGATTTCCTTGTAGCCCATGCGGACCAGCAGGTCGAACATCTTCATCTTGCGGGCCGGGCTCATGGGATCGATCAGGGCCTGGTTGCCGTCGCGCAGGTCAACGGCGCACCAGCGCGGGGCTTTGGTGATGATCTTGTCCGGCCAGGTGCGGTCCGGCAGTTCAACCTTGATCAGGTCCTGGAAGGGCGTGTACCGGTGGGCAGGCATTCCGGAGGGCTTTTGTGCGTTACGCATGATGTTCGTGGCCTTTTCTATCGATCTTCAGTGAAAGGGTGGCCGGGCAACACAAACTCCGCAGCGAGGGTGGGCCGTGCGCTAGATAGCGTCTGTGGCCTCGCCGCGGCAGCTAAGGAGAAGGAGCTCTGCACGCACACTTTGAGCGTAACACGGGTGCGTAAGATGAAAGGGCACTACCGTCCGTAAAGTCCAGCATGCAGACGCCTCCGTGTTCGCCCGGCAGCGGCGTCGCAGCAAAAAGGAGTTTCAGTGCCCATTTCGGGGATCGATCTGTCCACCATTGATCACACAGTCCGGCCGCAGGATGACCTGTACCAACATGTGAACGGCGCCTGGTTGAAAGCCACCGAGATTCCCGACGACCGGCCCCTGGAAGGTACGTTCACTGCCCTCCGTGACGGGTCCGAGATCGCCGTCCGGGACATTATCGAGGAAGCGGCGGCCAAGGGCGCGGATGCCACGGGCATCGAACGGAAGATCGGCGACCTCTACAACAGCTTCATGGACGAGGCAACTGTTGAGGGCAAAGGCCTGGAACCCATCCGGGCCCGGCTGGCCGAAGTCTTCGCCACGGCGTCAGTCGAAGAGCTCATGGCGCTGGCAGGCCGGCTCTTCCGCGCCGACGTCGGCGGCCTCTTCTACATCTACCCGGCACCGGACGCGGGTAATCCGGACCGGGTCCTGCTCTACACCGGCCAGGGCGGCCTGGGCCTGCCCGACGAGTCCTACTACCGCGAAGAGAAGTTCGCTCCCATTGTCTCGGCATACACCGGACACGTGGGGAAGATGTTCGAACTGGCCGGCGTGGCTGATCCGAATGGTGCGGCTGACCGGGTGGTCCAGCTGGAAACGAAACTCGCCGCCCACCACTGGGACAACGTCACCCTGCGGGATCCGCAGAAGACCTACAACCTGAAAACGGCAGATGAAGCCGCTGCGCTCTTCCCGCTTTTGGGTACCTGGTTTGAGGCAGCCGGGATTGAGCCGGCCAAACGGGCCGAAATCGTGGTGAGCACGCCTGACTTCTTTTCGGGGGCCACCGCGCTCCTGGACGAAGTGCCGCTTTCCACGTGGCAGGAATGGCTGGCGATGCGCGTCGTCAGCGCCGCCGCACCCTACTTGTCCTCGCCGTTCGTGGACGCCAACTTCGCGTTCTACGGCACCACGCTCAGCGGCACCCCGCGGAACAAGGACCGTTGGAAGCGGGGGGTCGCGGTGGTCGAATCCGGTCTGGGCGAGGCCGTGGGCCAGATTTATGTTGCACGGCATTTCCCCGAAACCCACAAGGCCCGGATGCAGACCCTGGTGGCAAACCTGACCGAGGCCTACCGCCGGAGCATCAACGATGTCGCCTGGATGGGTGAGGACACCAAGGCGGAGGCCCTCCGCAAGCTTTCGGCCTTCCGTGCCAAGATCGGCTTCCCGGACGAGTGGATCGACTACTCAGCCGTCGAAATCAAGCCCGATGACCTGCTGGGCAACGTGGAGCGCGCCCACAACGCCGATGTGGACCGGCACCTGGATGAGGTGGGCAAACCCGTGGACCGCAACAAGTGGCTGATGACGCCGCAGACGGTCAACGCCTACTACCACCCGATGATGAACGAAATTGTGTTCCCGGCAGCCATCCTGCAGCCGCCCTTCTTCACGGCGGACGCCGACGACGCCGTCAACTATGGCGGCATTGGTGCGGTGATCGGGCACGAGATCGGCCACGGTTTCGATGACCAGGGTTCCCAGTTCGACGGCGGCGGGGCGCTCCGCAACTGGTGGACGGACGAGGACCGTCAGGCATTCGAGGCCCTGACGGCCCGGCTCGTGGCGCAGTATGACGCCCTGTCCCCCACCGCGGCACCCGGCCACCACGTCAACGGCAGGCTCACGCTGGGCGAGAACATCGGCGACCTGGCAGGGCTCACCATCGCCTACAAGGCTTACCTGATCAGCCTGGACGGTAAGGAACCCGAGGTCCTGGACGGCTTCACCGGGCAACAGCGCTTCTTCGCCTCCTGGGCCGCGGGCTGGCGCCAGGTCATCCGCCAGGAGGAAGCCGTCCGTCGCCTGGCCACGGACCCGCATTCCCCGAACGAATTCCGCACCAACGCGATCGCCAAGAACCTTGACGCATTCCATGAGGCATTCGACGTGACGGAGGCTGATGGCATGTGGATGCCCGCCGCTGACCGCGTCAGCATCTGGTAGCGGCCGCGCGGGATTCCGGGCAAACAGCAGGCCCCGCCGGTACCGGCGGGGCCTGCTGTTCGTCTGCGGGAGCCTTCGCCTGCTCCGGGCAGGGCGCTGCCTGCTACTGACGGACGATCAGTGCAGGGTTGGCCTGCTGGCAGACCTTGTCCCCTGCGGTCTGGTTGACGATGTCAGACGGCAGCGCGGGCGCGCCGGAACCGAAGGCAGTGCCGGTGGTGAAGTCACTGCCCACGTACACCTGGACGCCCTGGATGGCCGGCAGCGGAATTACCTGTTCGGCTGGAATGCCCAGCAGGGCGGCGACGTCGGTGGCCACGTCGGCGAAGTTGGGGCCGTAGTAAACGGCCGTCTTGGCCACCGGCTGTGCCTGGAACTGCGACGTTGCGGCGAAGCCGCCGCTGACCAGGGCCTGCACAAGTTCCTGCGCCCTGCCGGGGACGCCACTGCCATTGGCAACGGTGACGGGCTGGATCGCCTTGTTGTACGGGGGTACCGGCGCCGCTGTCTCCGTCGGCGAGGGCGTTGGCGTGGCAGACTCGCCAGGGGCCGGTGCTGTGGTGGTGGGTGCCGTCGGGTCGGTCAGGTCGACGTTCTTCCGGAGCGCGGAGAAAAGCTGGGCGCCCGCAGGTTCGGCGATCACCAGGCGGTTGGGGTCGGTGGGTGCCGGCGTGGTGGGCACGGCCACGAACGCAACCTTGCCGATGTCGATGTTCTTCAACCGGTTGCCGATGGTGAGGAGGGCCGGAACGGAGGCCAGGCCATCGTCCACTGTCAGGTTCTGGGTGACGACGTCAGCGATCTTGAGCATCCTGGCGGGGTCGGACAGCGTCCCCTCGTCCTTGATCTTGCGGGTCAGCGACGACAGGAACCCCTGCTGGGCCTTGATCCGGCCCAGATCGCCGCCGTCGGCGAACGCGTGCCGGGTCCGGAGGTAGGAAAGGGCCATCTCGCCCTGGACGGACGATGTCCCGGCGGGGAGGCGAAGCCCCGAGTCGGGGTCGAAGACGGCGTCGCTGATGCATACCTCCACGCCACCGACGGCGTTGGAGAGTTCCTTGACGGCGTTGAAGTCGGCCATCATAAAGTGGTCCACCTGCATGCCGGTGAGTTTGTTGACGGTATCCACGGCACATCCGATGCCGGCCTCACCCATGGCCTCATTGATCATCACGCCACTGCGGGCAGGGTAGACCTTTTTGGTCTTCTGGTCGGTGCACTGCGGGATGTCGACCAGGAGGTCACGCGGGAAGCTGATGACGTTGACGCGCTTGTTGTCCTCGGAAATGTCCATCAGCATCATCACGTCCGACTTGCCATAGCCGGTGGAATCGTCCGCGGACCCGTACTGGGAGTTCTTCCCGTCCCGGGTGTCCGAGCCGAGAATCAGGATCTGCATCCGGCCTGTGGCATCATTGGCAGGCGATTCGGTACTGCCACCGCCGGCGTTCAGTGGGGCCTTGGAAATGTTGCCCTGCAGCCGGAAGAACCAGAAGCCGGCAAAAGCGATCCCGCCCACCAGGACTGCGGCCACCACGCCGGTGAGGATCTTCAGCCAGAGGGGCATGGTGCGCAGCGGCCCCAGGTGGCGCGCCGCCCCTGTGGCACCGCCGTCCGCGTGCCGGGATACCGGTCCCGGTCCGGCTGAGAGGTCAGCCTCGTTGTCGCGTTCGTCGCGGCCTCGACCCACGTGGTGAACCTTCCTCTTAGTACAAAGTCCGGTCCATTTTAGTGGTCCAGTCTGGAGATGCGGCAGGACGGCTCCATTGGGCGCCCTGGGGGCTGCTCAGAAACCCAGTTTGACCAGTTGCTTCGGGTCGCGCTGCCAGTCCTTGGCTACCTTGACATGGAGGTCGAGGTAGATGCGGGTTCCCAGGAGCGCTTCGATACCCTTTCGGGCGTTGGTGCCCACTTCACGCAATCGGCTGCCGCCCTTGCCGATAATGATGGCCTTCTGCGAGGGCCGTTCCACGTAAAGGTTGACCCGGACGTCCAGCAGCGGGTTGTCATCGGGACGGTCTTCCCGGGGGACGATCTCCTCGACGACGACAGCCAGGGAGTGGGGAAGCTCATCCCGGACGCCTTCCAGCGCCGCTTCGCGGATCAGTTCGGCCACCATGACGGCCTCGGGCTCGTCCGTGAGCTCACCGTCCGGGTACAGCGGAGGCGACGGCGGCATGTGGCTGATCAGCACGTCGGCCACGGTTTCCACCTGGAAACCGTCAGCGGCTGAGACGGGCACGATGTCTTTCCAGCCGTCCTCCCCCATCACCTCGCGGCCCAGGGCCGCAACGGCGAGGAGCTGCTCAGTCAGAGCCTGCTTGTCCACCAGGTCAGCTTTGGTGACGATGGCGATGACGGGTTTGCGTCCGACGGCGGCAAGCTGTGTGGCGATGAACTTGTCACCGGGTCCGATCTTCTCGTTGGCCGGCAGGCAGAATCCGATGGCGTCAACTTCGGACAGGGTGTCGGCGACGAGGTCGTTGAGGCGCTTGCCCAGCAGCGTGCGTGGCCGGTGCAGTCCAGGGGTGTCCACAAGGATCAGCTGGGCGTCTTCACGGTGGACGATGCCCCTGATGGTGTGCCGCGTGGTCTGCGGTTTGGCCGAGGTGATGGCCACCTTCTTGCCCACCAGCGCGTTGGTCAGGGTGGACTTGCCGGCGTTCGGCCTGCCGACGAGGATCGAAAACCCTGCGCGGAAGCCGCCGAAATCGTCCGGCGCCGCGTCCTTATTTTTCTTGCTCACGTGGAACTCCCTGCTGGGTTGTTTCGGCCTCTTCCAGGAGGCCTTCAAAGTCAGTCTCTACTCTTGGTACGGGCGCCGCAATGATGTGGCTGACCCTGTTGCGCCGGCCTTCCAGCCGCTCAGCGCGAAGGGACACTCCCTGTACTTCCACGCTGCTGCCCACGATCGGGACCCGGCCAAGTGCCTTGGCCAGCAAGCCACCGACGGTGTCCACCTCGTCGTCGTCGAGCTCCAGGTCGAAAAGTTCGCCGAGATCGTCGATGCCCATCCTGGCGCTGACCCGGTAGGAGCCGTCACCCAGCGCCACAGCCTCGGCACTTTCGGTGTCGTATTCGTCCACGATCTCGCCGACGATTTCCTCGATCAGGTCTTCCAGCGTGACCAGGCCTGCGGTACCGCCGTACTCGTCGATCACGATTGCCACGTGGGTGGATTCCTTCTGCAATTCGCGCAGGAGGTCACTGACGGGTTTGGACTCTGGCACGTAGCGCACTTCCCGGGCCAACGCCTCAACGACGGGTGGCTCCTCACCGGTTTCCAGCTGGTGGATGACCGCTGCGACGTCCTTGAGGTAGATGATGCCCAGGATGTGGTCGGTGTTTTCGCTGATCACCGGGATCCGTGAATATCCGGAGCGGAGGAACAGTGACATCGCCTGGTGAAGGCTGGAACCGGCGTCGATGCTGACGATGTCGGTCCGCGGCACCATCACGGCCCTGACCAGGGTGTCGCCGAAGTCGAAGACCGACTGGATCATCTCCGCCTCGGTGTCCTCGATCATGTCCGATTCACTGGCCCGGTCCAAGAGCTCACGGAATTCCTGCTCACTGAAGAATGCGTCGTCCCCGCCCGGTGCTCCCGGGGCAGCGGAACTGCCGAGGGCCACGAGCCAGCCGGGAATGGGGCCCAGCACACTGGTGAGGAAACGGACCATCGGGGCGGTGAACCGCACCACGGTCGTGGAGTGCAGTCTCCCGAGCTGTCGGGGTGAGACACCTACGATCACGAACCCGAGAACGGCCATGATGCCGGTGGCTACGAGGCCTGCCAGCCAGACGTTGTCCAGGAGGCTGGCCACCAGGACGGCCACTGCCACGGCCGAGGCCATCTCGAACCAGACACGCCAGAACCGGAGGGCCCGGGTGTGTGCCACCGGCTCCGCGAGGATGCGGCGCATGGCCGTGCCGCGGCTTTTGTGCAGTGCCGCTTCCGCGTCGTGCCGGGGAAGGAAACTGAAGGCGGCTTCGGCCGCTGTCAGCAGGGCCGCGACGGCAAGGAAGACCAGTGCCACCGCGACGAGGAGCAGTTGCGTCACTGGGTCGTCTCGGCGGGTGCTTCTTTGCCGGTGAATCCGGTCAGGAGTTCGCGCTGCAGGCCGAACATCTCCGCTTTTTCCTCCGGTTCCGCATGGTCGTAGCCCAGCAGGTGGAGGATTCCGTGGGTGGTCAGGAGCAGCATTTCGTCCTGCAGCGAGTGGCCGGCGTTCCTGGCCTGGACCTTCGCCACCTGCGGGCAAATTGCGATATCGCCCAGCATGCCCTGGGGCGTCGGCCGACCCGGGGTTCCGGGCGTGAGTTCGTCCATGGGGACCGAGAGCACATCCGTGGCGCCGGGTTCGTCCATCAGTTCAATGTGCAGCTTTTCCATGGCCGGTTCGTCCACCAGGAGGATGGACAGCTCGGCCTGGGGATGGATGTAGAGCTGTTCAAAGATGTACCGCGATAATGCAACGAGTTCGGCTTCTTCGACGTGGACGCCGGACTCGTTGTTCACCTCGATGCTCACGCGTGTTCCCCCCGCTTTTCCCTGTTGACTGAGTGCTTGACGCGGTTCCGCTGGGCTTCGTCCCAGACGCTGTAGGCGTTGACGATGTCGCCGACCAAGCGGTGACGGACCACGTCCGCGGCGTCAAGGACGGAGAAGTTCACGTCCTCGATGCCCTGCAGGATTTCCTCCACGATCCGCAGCCCCGAACGCGTTCCAAACGGCAGGTCCACCTGGGTGACGTCTCCGGTGACCACCATCTTGGAGCCGAACCCGAGACGGGTGAGGAACATCTTCATCTGTTCCGGCGTGGTGTTTTGCGCCTCGTCGAGGATGATAAAGGCGTCGTTGAGTGTCCGGCCGCGCATGTAAGCCAGTGGTGCCACCTCGATGGTCCCGGCGGCCATCAGCCGAGGGATGGACTCGGGATCCATCATGTCGTGCAACGCATCGTAAAGCGGCCGAAGGTATGGATCGATCTTGTCGCTCAGCGTTCCGGGCAAGAAGCCAAGGCGTTCCCCTGCCTCCACCGCAGGGCGGGTGAGGATGATGCGGCTGACCTCTTTTTGCTGCAGGGCCTGGACGGCTTTGGCCATGGCCAGGTAGGTCTTGCCGGTGCCTGCGGGCCCGATCCCGAAAATCACCGTATTGGCGTCGATCGCGTCGACGTAGTTCTTCTGGTTCAGCGTTTTGGGCCGGATGGTCCTGCCGCGGCTGGAGAGGATGTCATGGGTGAGGACGTCCACCGGGTTCTGCAGTGACTGGGTGCGCAGGAGCGCCACGAGCTGCTGCAGCACAGCAGGGGTGATCACCGTGCCGCGGGCCACGAGGCCACGGACCTCCTGGAGGAGCCGCATGATCCGGGGGACGTCGCTGGCCGGACCGCTGATGGAGAGCTCGTTGCCGCGCACGTGGAAGTTGACGTCCGGGAACTGGACTTCGATGAACCGCAACGCCTCATCGTGGCTGCCAAGTGATTGAACCATCTGGTCCGAATTCTCAAACAGGACAACTTCGGTCCTGGTGCCCGGCAGTGAGTGGGGAAACTCCCCCGGGCTGCCGTCGCCTGTGTTGAGCCGGCGCTTACCATTCGCTGATTCAGTCATGGTGCTGGCCCGCAGGCCTGTGGTCCCCTCGAAGTTCTTCAATCCAATTTTCCGTGCCGGAAAGGGGCGCCCGTTGCACGGTGCTCCTTGCCCAGCGATCCCATCATCTTACGCCAGCAGCAGGCGTCTGCGGGCACGGCGGGCTGCTGCCCATCACACAGGCGCGGCCGTTTGGTATCAACTTCATATCGGCCTCATATCGTTCCCGTTGCAGTTGGGGCGTGAGGGCCACAGAACCGCTGCTGGGCTGCACCGCTGTGCAATGCTGGAAATCCAGCAACTGCTGGGACTCCAGGCCGTCAGGGGATCGGCCCGCCACGCCACGAAAGGACAAGGGCAGGACAGTGCCGGATACCTCTGTGCCCAAAAGGGCAGGCCGAACGATGGGCCCCTTGCGCCCGGCGGTCCTGGCAGGCGTCCTGGTGCTCGTTCCCATACTGGCAGGCTGCACCGCTGAGGGCGGCCCATCGCCCACCGGCACCCTCGCCTCGGTCCCGGCGTCCGGCGGGACCATGCCGGACGCACCGTCCACCAGCGCTCCGCTGGAGACCACCCAATCCTCCAACAAGGCGCCCGTGTATTGGATCGGCCGCAGCGGCGGCAACATTTTCCTGTACCGCGAATTCCGCGATGTCCCGGAGCAGGACAACCCGGTAACGCGTGCGTTGCGGGCCATGATGTCGGAGAAGCCGCTCGACCCCGATTTCTTCACGCCATGGCAGAATCCGGATAAGTTGGCCACCTCGATTTCAGGCAAAGACGTCATTACGGTGGACGTTTCGGCTGACGCGTTCAACAGCAACCTCGACGCCGACATGGCTGCCCGCGCCATCCAGCAACTGATTTATACGGCCACCGCGGCGGCCGCCAGTTCGGGGCTGATCGACACCAGCCAGCAGGTCCGGGTCCGGATCCTCGTGGACGGGCACACCGACTACGTCGCTTTCGGGAAGGTCCAGCTGGGCGCCCTGATGACCCGTGCTGCCGGCCTGGTGGCGCCGGTCTGGATCATTGATCCGCAGGAAAATACCGAAGTCCCGGCAGGAACCGTGAAGATCACGGGCCGCAGCACGTCGCCGGGAGCCAAGCTCCACTGGCAAATCCTGCAGGTTGCGGACAACGGTGGCGGCAAGACGCCTTTCCTGAGCGGCGAAACGACGGCGGCCGCGGAGCAGGGCCAGGCGGGGGTCTTCACACTGGCCCTTAACCTGCCGGCCGGTGACTATGAACTCCACGTGGCGCAGGCCGGATCCGGTGGAGAACCGGACCGGAACGAGGACACCCGGTCCTTTAGGGTGCGGTAGCCCAGCGTCCCAGGATATCGCTGGCCAGCACGACGGCGGCCGGGCCGGCAGTGGAGGACCGCAGGACGTGGTGCCCCAGCAGGGCCGTCACCGCGCCGTTGTCACAGAGCTTCGTCACCTCGCGGGGACTGATGCCGCCTTCGGGGCCAACAATCAGCAGGATCTCGCGGGGCCCGGTGCCCGCGCTCCCCTGCCATCCTTCCAGGACGGTGCGCAGGGGCCTGACAGCGTCTTCGTGCAAGATCACGGCCAGGTCCGCGGCGGCCACGGCGTTGCAGAGCCCGGACGTTTCAACGGCGTCCCGTACCTCGGGAATCCAGGCGCGGCGGGCCTGCTTGGCGGCAGCGGCAACGGCCGACTGCCACTTGGCATGGGCCTTGGCGGCCCGGTCCCCCTTCCAGCGGACGATGGACCGTTCCGACTGCCAGGGTATGACGGCATCGATGCCCAGTTCCGTTGCCGTCTCAATGGCCAGTTCGTCCCTGTCGCCCTTGGCCAGCGCTTGCGCCAGCACCAGCCGGACCTCGGGCCTGTCTTCGGCCACCACGGTCCCGCACTCCACTTCCAGCGCGGAGGACGATGCTGATGCCACCTTGCCGGTCATGCGGGCGCCGGCGCCGTCCACGATGTCCACGGCCTCCCCCGGCGACAAGCGCTTCACGGTGACTGCGTGCCGGGCTTCAGGGCCTTCCAGGACAAAGACCTGGCCGGGCGCCAGGCCGTCCAGCGAGCCGGGGCTGGCAAAGAATACGGGGTTGCTCACCGCTACAGGTTACCGAGCCGGTCCCGGAGCTTGGCGAACATCCCGCCGCTGGCAGCGAGCTTACCCTCGGTGATCTGTTCCCCACGGAGCTTGGCCAGCTGGCGCAGCAGGTCCTCTTGCGCGGCGTCGAGTTTGGCGGGAGTGTCCACTTGGAGGTGGACCTTCAGGTCTCCGCGCCCGTAGCCCCTCAGGTGGGTGACGCCCAGACCGCGGAGGGTAATGACCTCGCCGGACTGGGTGCCGGGCTTGACGTCGATCTCCTGGCTGCCGTCGAAGGTTTCCAGGCTGACGTCCGTGCCGAGGGCAGCCGCTGTCATGGGGATGTGCAAAGTGGCGTGCAGGTCATCGCCTTCGCGGACATAGGTGGCGTCGTTGTTGACCCGGATCTCCACGTAGAGGTCGCCTGCGGGGCCACCGGCGGGGCCGGCTTCGCCTTGCCCGGAGAGCTGGATGCGGGTTCCGGTGGCAACACCGGCAGGAACCTTGATGGTCAGTGAGCGGCGGCTGCGGATGCGGCCCTGGCCGCTGCATTCGTTGCAGGGATCCTTGATGACCGTGCCGAAGCCTTCGCAGGTGCCGCAGGGGGCCGCCGTCATGACCTGGCCAAGAATGGAGCGGACGGCACGCTGGACCTGGCCGCTGCCGCCGCAGATATCGCAGCGCTCGGGGTGTGTGCCGGGGCGGCAGCACGATCCGTCGCAGGTGGGGCAGACGACGGCGGTGTCCACTTCGAGCTTCTTGTTGACGCCAAAGACGGCGTCGCGGAGGTCGATCCGGACGCTGATGAGCGCGTCCTGGCCCCTGCGCACCCGGGACGCCGGACCGGACGTGCCGCCGGCGCCGAAGAAGGTGTCGAAGATGTCCTGGAACGCGAACCCTTGGCCCGCGTAGCCCGCACCGCCGAAGCCGTTGTCCGTTCCGTTCTCATTGCCGGTGGTGTCGTAGATGCGGCGCTTCTGGGGGTCGGAGAGGACCTCGTAGGCGTGAGTGACTGCCTTGAAGCGTTCCGACGCGTCCGCCCCGGGGTTTACGTCCGGGTGGAGGGTGCGGGCCAGTTTGCGGTAGGCCTTTTTGATCTCTTCGCCCGTAGCTTCGGGGGAGACTCCAAGGACGTCATAGTGGCTGCTCAAAGTTCGTATCTCTTCCTTGTTGTACTGCGTGCCGTTGGGCCCGGTGTCCGGTCCCGTTGCCGGACGTGGTCCGGCAACGGAGGATCAGGGCCCCAAAATCCTGGAAAGGTAGCGGGCCACGGCCCTGACGGCGGCCATGGTGGTGGGGTAGTCCATCCGTGTGGGGCCAAGGATCCCTACCTTCGCGGCGCTGTCAGGGCCGTAGCCTGTGGCCACCACCGATGCCTCCGCGAGGCCGTCGTAAGGGTTCTCCCGTCCGATGCTGACGGCCACGCCGCGGTGGTCCTGTGCCATTTCGCTCAGCAACCGCAGCATCACCACCTGCTCCTCGAGTGCTTCGAGCACCGGGCCGATGCTGAGTGGAAAGTCTACGTTGGACCGGGCCAGGTTGGCCGTTCCGGCCATGACCATCCGGTCTTCCCGGCTGCTCTGGGCCAAAACCTCCAGCCCAAGCGCGAGTGCGTGCGCGGCCTGGCGCTGAGGGTGCGGCGCGGCGGCGACGACGGCGGGCAAGGCCTGGGCGAGGTGGCTCAGCGACGTGCCGCCCAAGGCCCCGAGGAACCGGGTCCGCAACTCCGCCAGCGCCTCGTCACCCAAGTCCTGGCCGACGTCGATCACGCGCTGCTCGACTTTGCCGCTGTTGGCAATCAGCACCACGAGTACTTTGCGCGGTGCCAGCAGCACGAATTCGATGTGGCGGACCAGGGCCCTGCTCAAGTGCGGGTACTGGACCACTGCCACCTGGTTGGTCAGCTGGGACAGGAGGCGGACCGTGCGATCCAGGACGTCGTCGAGGTCGTCCGCTCCTTCCAGGAGTGATTGGATGGCCCGCCGCTCTGCGGCCGACAGGGGCTTGACCGCCGAGATCTGGTCCACGAACAGGCGGTAGCCCTTGTCCGTGGGTATCCGCCCTGCGCTGGTGTGCGGCGCGGTGATCAGGCCCTCATCCTCCAGCGCCGCCATGTCGTTGCGGATCGTGGCGCTGGACACACCGAGATGATGGCGCTCCACCAGCGCTTTTGAGCCGACCGGCTCGCGGGAGTGGACGTAGTCCTCCACGATCGCCCGCAGCACTTCCAGTTTGCGTGGCTCGCTCACTCTCCACCTCCATCCACGGTCCGGGGCGCGTGCCCCGTCCGGTGCCGCCCAGGGGTTAGCACTCGACATGCCTCAGTGCTAACAGTCTATTATGCCTCGGCCCGTTGTTAGCATTGGTACCGCTCCGGGCGAAACTCCGGGGGTGAGGACCTAATGCGAGGCGGATCGAATCCATGGACTACCAGAACTGGGGCCCCCGCGGGATTTCCGCCCCTGCCCGGACCGAACTGCCGGAGGTTCCCGTGGAGCGCGGCATGGTGCTTGAGGAAGTCCAGTCCGGCTGGGTTGGGGCTGTCACCCGGGTGGAGAAGTCCGGCGGAATGCACGTGGTTGCCCTCGAGGACCGGCGCGGAAAGTCGCGGTCCTTCCGGCTGGGCTTCGGCTTCCTCCTGGAGGGACAGCCGATCCGCCTGATGCCGCCGGCGCCCGCCCGCGCTGGGGCCGGTCCCGCCGCAGGGCGGACCGCGTCCGGGTCGGTTCGGGTGGCAGGGCAGCGCGCCCAGGTCGCAAAGGCGAGCCGGATCTGGGTGGAAGGCAAGCATGACGCTGAACTGGTGGAGAAGGTGTGGGGAGACGACCTTCGGGTGGAAGGCATCGTCGTCGAACCCCTGCACGGCATCGACGACCTCACGGCCGCCGTGGCGGACTTCAGGCCGGGACCTGGGCGCCGCCTCGGGGTCCTCGTGGACCACCTGGTGCCCGATTCAAAGGAATCGCGCATCGCCGAGGCTGTGATGGCCTCCCCTGGTGCCGCCGGAAATGTCCTGATCGTCGGCCACCCCTACGTGGATGTGTGGCAGGCCATCCGCCCCGCGGTGCTGGGCATCCAGCAATGGCCGGCGATTCCCCGCGGCCAGGACTGGAAGACCGGCATCCTGAAGGCCTTTGGCTGGCCGCACTCCACCAAGGAAGATATCGGGCTGGGGTGGCAAAAGCTCCTCGGCGCCGTCCGCACGTACGCCGACCTGGAACCGTCGCTGCTGGGGCGGGTTGAGGAAGTGATCGACTTCCTCACCGTGCCCTGAAAGCCGCTCCCGCCCCGCGACCCAGTATTCTGGATACTGCGATGCCTTGCTTTTCACAGCATGTCACCGAGTCCTTATTAGTCGTCAGCACCACTTGCACCCCAGAAGGAAAACAGACTGTGGCAGAAAACGCACGTGATCACAGGGATGGCCAAGGCCGTTCCGAGTACCATGGCGTCCCCGCCAATGCGCTGCCGCTCACGGCCAGCGAAGACCGCCAATGGGCCACGCTGGCCCACTTCGGCGGGATCCTGGGGTGCATTCCGTCCCTGCTGATCTACCTGATCTTCCGGGACCGCGGACCGTTCACCGCGCAGGAGTCGAAGGAAGCGCTGAACTTCAGCCTGACGCCCACCATCGCCGCGGTCCTGGCCAACATCCTGGTGTTCATTCCCTACGTGGGCAACATCTTCGCCGTGATCGCCACGCTGATCTGGGTGGCGCTGACCTGCTTCTCGGTGGCCGCAGGGATCCACGTCAACCGGGGCCAGCCGCACCGCTACCCGTACAACCTGCGCTGGATCAAATAGTCCCCAGCGGCTCCCAGCCCTCGCAAGCTCAGGCCGGGGCCCTCGCCGCTGTGGGCCCACCCAGCGGCTCCCAGCGCAATCAAGCCCCCACAAGCCCCGCCGGGTTCGTGCTGCGGTTAGTCGGGCAGGATCCTACGGACCACGGCGTCCGCCAGGAGCCGGCCCTTCAGGGTGAGGACCAGCCGTCCGTGGAACGCCGCGGCCGGTTCCACCAGTTCGTCCGCGATCAGGGCCGCCACCTCATGGCGGCCCAAGGTGCTGAGCGTCGAGACGTCGAGCCCTGACTGCAGCCGCGCCTCAAGCATCACCCGCTCCAGTCGCCTGGTGTCCGAATCCAGGGTTTCGCGGCCCGCAGCCGGCGAATAGCCCTGCGCGAGCCGGTTGGCGTAGGCCACAGGGTGCTTGACGTTCCACCAGCGCACGCCGCCCACGTGTGAGTGGGCGCCAGGCCCTATCCCCCACCAGTCGTCGCCCCGCCAGTAGGCCAGGTTGTGCCGGCAGGCCTGGTCCGGGGTCCGGGCCCAATTGCTGACCTCGTACCAGCCCAGCCCGGCTTCGGTGATCAGCTGGTCGGCGAGCTCGTACTTGTCGGCGTGGTCGTCGTCGTCGATTCCCGGGACCTCGCCGCGCCGCATCTGTGCGGCGAGCTTGGTGCCTTCCTCGACGATCAGCGCATAGGCGCTGATGTGGTCGGGCTCGTACGACAAGGCTGTTTCAAGGGAGTACCGCCAGTCGGCCAGGGATTCACCGGGCGTACCGTAAATCAGGTCCAGGCTGACGGCAAGTCCCGCCTCCCGGGCCCACCGGACCACCTGCGGAACCCGGCTCGGGGTGTGGGTGCGGTCCAGGACCTTCAAGACGTGCGGGACGGCGGATTGCATGCCGAACGACACCCGGGTGAAACCGGCTTCCTTGAGGATGGCGAGGGATTCGGGCGTGACCGAGTCGGGATTGGCCTCGGTGGTGACTTCCGCGTCCTCTTCGATTCCCCACTGGTCGATGGCGGCACGAAGAATCATGGCGAGGTCGCCGGCCGGCAGGAGCGTAGGCGTGCCGCCGCCGAAGAAAACGGTGCTGAGCTTGCGTGCCGGGACGCCTGAACGCTGCAGTACCCGCGCGGCCAGCCCCACTTCCGAGACGGCCGTGCCCGCATAGGCATCCTGGGAAGCTCCGCCGCCGAGTTCCGTGGCCGTGTACGTGTTGAAGTCGCAGTACCCGCAGCGCACGGCACAGAACGGGATGTGGACGTACAAGCCGAAAGCCCGGGCCGCCGCACCGTCCGCTGCCTGAGCAGGCAGCAGGCCGTCCGACGGCGCCGGGTCGCCAAGGGGAAGAACGCTGGGCATCAGCGGGTCCCCCGCTGCGCGGTGGTCACTTCTTCTTGGCCTTGTCCTTTGAATCGTCAGTGGTGAGGGCGGCGATGAACGCTTCCTGCGGAACTTCCACCGTGCCCACCATCTTCATGCGCTTCTTGCCTTCTTTTTGCTTCTCCAGCAGCTTGCGCTTACGGGAGATGTCGCCGCCGTAGCACTTGGCCAGGACGTCCTTGCGGATCGCGCGGATGCTTTCACGGGCGATGATCCTGGAGCCGATGGCCGCCTGGATGGGCACCTCGAACTGCTGCCGCGGGATGAGTTCGCGCAGCTTGCCGGTCATCATCACGCCGTACGCGTACGCCTTGTCCCTGTGCGTGATGGCACTGAACGCGTCCACCTGTTCGCCCTGGAGCATGATGTCGACCTTGACCAGGTCGGCTGCCTGGTCACCGTCGGCCTTCCAGTCCAGGGACCCGTAGCCGCGGGTCTTGGACTTCAGGATGTCGAAGAAGTCGAACACGATCTCGGCCAGCGGGAGGCGGTACCTGATCTCCACCCGGTCCTCGGACAGGTAGTCCATCCCGCCCAGCACGCCGCGGCGGGCCTGGCAGAGTTCCATGATGGCGCCGACGAACTCGTTGGGGGCCAGGATGGTGGCGGACACCATGGGTTCGCGCACCTCCGCTACCTTGCCTGTGGGGTACTCGCTGGGGTTGGTCACCTGGACCACCTTCTTGTCCTCCAGGGTCACCTCGTACTCAACGTTCGGTGCGGTGGAGATGAGTGCCAGGTTGTATTCGCGTTCCAGGCGTTCGCGGGTGATCTCAAGGTGGAGCAGGCCGAGGAATCCGACACGGAAACCGAAACCAAGGGCTGCGGAGGTTTCCGGTTCGTACACCAGGGCTGCGTCGTTGAGCATGAGTTTCTCAAGGGCGTCGCGGAGTACCGGATAGTCGGCCCCGTCCAGCGGATACAGGCCGGAGAACACCATGGGCTTGGCGTCGGCGTAGCCGGGCAGTGACTTTGCGGCCGGCTTGGCCAGGTTGGTGACGGTGTCGCCCACCTTGGACTGGCGCACGTCCTTAACGCCGGTGATGAGGTAACCCACTTCACCGACGCCGAGGCCCTTTGACGGCGTGGGTTCCGGGGAGCTGACCCCGATTTCCAGCAGCTCGTGCGATGCCCTGGTGGACATCATCTGGATGCGCTCACGGGGGTGGAGCATGCCGTCCACGACGCGGACGTAGGTGACGACGCCACGGTAGGTGTCATAGACGGAATCGAAGATCATGGCACGGGCCGGTGCATCCGGGTCGCCCGTCGGGGCGGGGAGGTCGCGGACAATCTTGTCCAAGAGCGCCTCCACACCGACGCCGGTCTTGCCGGACACGCGCAGGACGTCCTCCGGATCGCCGCCGATGAGGTTGGCGAGTTCGGCTGCGTATTTCTCCGGCTGCGCTGCCGGAAGGTCGATCTTGTTCAGCACCGGGATGATGGTGAGGTTGTTCTCCATGGCCAGGTACAGGTTTGCCAGTGTCTGCGCCTCGATACCCTGCGCTGCGTCCACCAGGAGGATTGCCCCCTCGCAGGCGGCCAGCGATCTGGAGACCTCATAGGTGAAGTCCACGTGGCCGGGCGTATCGATCATGTTCAGTGCGTAGCTGACCCCGTCCACTTCCCATGGCATGCGCACGGCCTGGGACTTGATGGTGATGCCCCGCTCACGCTCGATGTCCATCCGGTCCAGGTACTGGGCCTTCATGTCGCGCGCCTGGACAACCCCGGTGGACTGCAGCATCCGGTCAGCCAGCGTGGACTTGCCGTGGTCAATATGCGCGATGATGCAAAAGTTCCGAATAATGGCCGGATCTGTCGCGGCGGGCACCGGTGCGGTGCGGGCCATGGGAGACACGCAGGGTCCTTACTGTTGGCATTGTTCGCAGCCAGCCGGCAGGCAACCCCGAAGGTGCCGGGCGGTATGGCCGCACATCTTGAACTCCCAGTGTCCCACGTCCCGGGCCGCGGCACCGCATCCTGCCGCGCCACAGTGGGGGCGTTCCGCCGGCCGCGCAGGGCGATAGGGTTTCAGCATGGCTATCGACCTCCGCTCCGTGGCTAACGCCGTCCGCCGCGGCCTGCGCATGCTGCAGTTGCGAGGCCCCGTCGAGGGTGCTCCCAAGTCCGCCTATCCGGGTGACTTCACCGGCCGGTCTGCCGTGCGGTATGCACCCCGGCCCGACGGCGATCCGGACCCCGGTGAGGTGGTGTGGACCTGGGTCCCTTACGAGGAGGACCACAGCAGGGGCAAGGACCGCCCCGTGCTGCTGGTGGGACATCATGGGACATATCTCCTGGGACTGATGATGACCAGCAGGGACCGGGTGGCGCCGGGTACGGCCTCCGACCTCTACGTGGACCTGGGCTCCGGCGCCTGGGACAAGCAGGGCAGGGCCAGCGAGGTCCGGCTGGACCGGGTCCTGCAGATCAGGCCGGACAGCGTTCGGCGGGAGGGCGCCGTCCTGGACAAGGCGCGTTTTGAGAAAGTTGCCTCCGGGCTGCGCCGGCGGCACGGTTGGACATAGGCACCGGAAATGGCCAGTCCCGTCCCTGACCTGCTATTCTTTATTGCTGTGTGTCCGTGCAGGTCGACGGTCACTGATGGTTGGCCGCCATAGGTATCCCCACGCCGCTCAGTCAAGGCCAGCCGGAAAGCCCTCTAGACCATTTCCGCATTACAAAGAGAGTTCACACGTGGCGAATATCAAGTCCCAGAAGAAGCGCATCCTGACCAACGAGAAGGCCCGCCTGCGCAACAACGCAGTCAAGTCTGAGCTGAAGACGGCCATCCGCGCCGTCAACACCGCCGTTGAGTCCGCTGACAAGGAAGCTGCTACTACTGCGCTCGTTTCTGCCAGCCGTAAGCTGGACAAGGCTGTCAGCAAGGGTGTTCTGCACAAGAACAACGCAGCGAACCGCAAGTCGGCGATCTCCAAGAAGGTCAACGCACTCTAAGGTTTCCAGTTCCCGCGAACTGATGGTGTGGCCGGTACCGGAAGGTGCCGGCCACACGCGTTTAAGCGGCGGCCTGCCAGGCAGCGGGCACAGTGGTACGCAGCCGACCCTGGACGCCGGCAGCAGGATGCCCCGGGCGCCTCGCCGGCAGTCGCGTCTGCCGGCGTTACCTGCCCTGGACCGACATGGCGATCACCGTCACGGCATGTTCGACGGCGTAAACCGGATCCCGTGACAGGCCCTTCACTTGGGCGTCAGCCTCTGCCGTGGCCTGGATGGAGCGCACGAGGCCCTCGGGGGTCCAGCGGCGGACGTCCCGCTGGGCCTGTTCAACCAGCCAGGGCTGCATTCCGAGTTCCGCCGCAATCTGGGCGGACGATCCTGATGCGCCGGCCACCCGCGCCACCGTCCGCAGCTTTGCGGCGAGGGCGGCAACCAGGGGTACCGGATCCGCGCCCGTGGCAAGGGCGTGGCGGAGGGTGGACAGCGCCAGCGGCGCGTTTCCCGCCATGGCGGCGTCCGCCACCTTGAAGGCCGTGGCTTCGATGCGCCCTCCGTAGTACCGGTCCACAGTCTCGGACGTGACGGTAGTGGTGGCGTCAGCGATCAGCTGGCTGCAGGCGGCAGCGAGTTCGGACAGGTCTGCACCCACGGCGTTCACCAGGGCCTGGACGGCGTCCTGGTTGATCCGGCGTCCGGCCGCCTTGAATTCCGAGGTGACGAAAGAGATTTTGTCAGCGTCCTTCTTCAAGGGCTGGCAGTCAACGACTGGCCAGCCGCCCTTCTTGACGGCGTCGAGCAGCTTTTTTCCGCGGGCGCCGCCGGCGTGTCGAAGCACGACGACGGCATCCGGCTCGGGGTGCTGCACGTAAGCCAGCGCGTCGGCCAGGAAGGCTTCGTTCATGGCTTCCACAGATTCGACTTCAATGAGTTTGCTCTCGCCGAACAGCGAGGGGCTGACCTGCATGGTCAGGGCCCCCGGCTCATAACCGGCGGCGTTGATGCGGCTGAGTTCGACGTCCGGCGCCGCCGCCCGGACTTGCGCCCGGACCCTGTCCATGGCCCGGATGCCAAGGTATTCCTCCGGACCGGTGACCAGCACGATCTGCGCCGGGGTCACGTCCCGCCAGGAGGCAGCGTTCGACGCCGGAGAGCGGGTTTCACGCTTTTGCGCAGCGGCCATCGAAGGTCCCTTCCGGAGGTTTTGGTGCAGTATCCCAGCCTGCCATGTCCGCGCCCGGGCTCCAAGCTGCCGGTTCTGAGGCGGCGGGTGGAGACGACCAGCGGCCCTCCCCGGAACCCCGGACAGGGCCGATGGTGTGACTGGCCTACACCGCTGCGAACGGCTCGGCAGGTCGCGTTCCTCCCTTTAATACCTGCTGTAGGTCAGCTTTACCTTGCCGTCCTCAACAGAGACGTTGGCACTCATGGAAACCGAGGTTGTGTCTGTTGCAGGCTTCCAATCGGCTGTTCCGAAACCGAATGAGGTATCCCTCTCGTAGCTGACTGTCGCTTTCCCGGGGGTCTGTGTACGAATACGCCACGGGGTAGACCCATATGGGTCCTTGCTTATGGTGAACGTGGGTTTCGACGTGAGTGTCCAGTGAAAGTTCCGGGAGTAGCGCGAGGAACTGTAGTTGTCGAGCGGGCAATTGGCCGGCTGGGCCTCGGTGGACTTCACACACTCGGCAAGATAGGCGTCGATCTGTGACATGGCTTCGGACTTCAGGGCGTCAGAGGCGTCCACTTTGAGGCTGGCGGTCGAGGGCGCCTGGGCGGCCCCGATGGTGACCAGTGCCGTGGACTTCTGAGCGGCCAGAAATTTTTCCGAGGAGGGCAGTTCAACGGTGTATTCGCCGGGCAAAGCAGGGTAGCTAAGGCCGGATGAGCCCATAGAGCTGCCCGCTAGGTCGACGTCGAGCTCTTGACCGTTGATTAGGACCTTCTTCAGCGGCGTGTCCGACGTGATGCGGACGCTCTGAAGAGGTGTGGACTCCATCTTCCAGTGATCGTCCAGGAGTTCAGGATTCGACTTGCGAAGGCTGTACGTCTCCTGCTTCTTACGGCCGTCCTGGTGTACCTCAGCCACCACCGTAGCCGTGTCATCGGCGACCTTCGTGGACACAATGTCGAAGCCGTCGATGCGCTTGGCAGCCTTGGCGTAGACCTGATCGGACAGCAGGACCCGTTGGTCGTTGGCCACGCCGGGATCGGCCAGTGCCATCGCCTTGGAAGCCTCGCCGTTCTGAAGTGCCTGTAGGTAGCTGCCCACGGCCTTATCAGGACCGTTGTTGCCCTTGATGACGTTGAGTGCAATGACTCCCCCGACCACCAGTACGACCACCAAACCGGCGGAGCCCAGCATGAGTCCAAGCTTGCGCTTCGTGCGGGCGGACATCGGCTCCCGGGGCGCCAGCGCAGGATGGGCTCCGGGTGCTGCACGGCCAACTGGGGCCCCGGCACCCGGTGCAGGGGCCGTGCCAGCCGGTGCAGCTGCTGCCGATTCGGAAGGAGCAATCTTGTAGGCCAGGGCCAGGGGAACATACCGGCTCAGCTGGGGCGCGAGATAGCGCGCTGATGCTTCTGTAGCGCCGCCCCAGAGCATCAGGAAGAACGGGGTAAACCATGCCAGCGTCATGCTGCCGACACCGGACGCCAGTGACCCGGCGTCAAAGGTGCCGGTCACGCTGCTCAGCCACGTGACCAGTGCCCCGGCAACGAGGAATGCAGCAGGGAGCGCTGCCCAGTCAGTGACCTTGTTGGTCACCACGGGCCCCCGGCGCAAGTACCAGAAGACCGAGGTCGCCACGATTGATATCAGCGCCAGGAGAAGCAGCAACCATCCGGCCCAGCCAGGGATGCCGTACTGGTCCAAGGCGTGCCCGAAGCCGAAGCTGATGTCGGAAGCGGAGGAATTCGCCGATGAGGCCACTGAGGAGCCCAAGTTCCAGTTGCGGGTGAGAGCACCCAGATGGCCCAGGCCGAACATGAAGAAGCCTGCCGTGGGTGCCCACAGCGGCGAGGAGAGGGTGGACTGCCACCCGGACTTGATGCCCAGGACAATCACAACTACCGGGATGGCGATGGCCAGAAAAACGACGTAATGCACCGCGACAGTCTCAAACGCCCGGCGGACCGCCGCACGGAGACCGGCGCCTGTAATTGCGCGCGGGCGCACTGATGCCCGCCCTGCGAAAGTGGCGAGCGTTCCGATCACGAGCGCAAATACGAAGGACCCGAGGGTCACAGCGCCGATCGGGCTGATCTTCACGCTCGGCACCGGTATGGAAATGGCGAAGATCGCCCCGAGGATATTGACCAGCAGAGTGAACACCAGGCCCGTTGTTACTGCCTCGATCCAAGTTCCGGCGGTTGTTTGGGCTGCGGCCCGCTTGGCGGCGTACCGGCCGCCGAAGTACAGCACTGCGATCGAGACGGCCGTCAGCAGCAAGGGAACCGCGAAGACGGAAGCGGATCCGTGCACGTTCCCCATGAAGGGAATGGTTGCGTCGATGCTCGAACCGAGCGCGCCAAGCTGGCTCATGACGACCAGCTGCACGGCCAGCTGTCCTATCAGGGACCACGGTGACGGCATCGGGCTTTCACTGGGAAGCATGGAATTCGACGGCAATTCGGTATTGCCACCGTTGCTGGCGCTAATACCGATCAGTGCCAGAATTAGGAAAAGAAAGGCGGTGATGAAAATCACCACATACGAAATGGCGCCGACCAGGGCCCCGGGAATCAAAGTTTTATAGTCGAAAGTCTTCAGGAGACTGGAGCCCGGGGCCGCGCCCGACCCGGAATGGCCGGCGTTTCCTGCATTGCCGGCAGGCGGCCAGCCAGGTGTCTCAGTGGTCTGCCCGGATGACCCGGCCTGCGGATACTGCTGTTCAGTCACAAATTCCCCCAATTGTTCTTGTGCTTCTCAATCGTGCCACAGCCTGAATATTGTTGCGCGGTCAACCTCTGTGTTTTGTGGATTTCTTTGGCACGCACACTTTCAGGACATCGCCTGAATACTTGCTGAACTTTTTTCGAAGCCCAACTTATGAATTGCTTCCGTTGCATTTGCCGCCGCAGCCGGGGCCGTCGCGCCAGCGCTTCAAGCTCTGCACGTGGCGGAGGCGATGCATTCGGATCTCGAGCAGTTCGATCAACGCTTCAGTCCCCGTGTGCGCCTCCTGGATCCGACGGAGGAGGTGCCTTGGCCGGGCAGTCGCCCACACCACGGCGAACGTGAGGACTGACAGCAGCAGCATGGAGAGCAGGCCGGGTACCCCTTCCGGCCATGGCAAAGCGGACCCGGGCAGCTGCGCCGCGAACCTCGCCGTGGCGGCAACCGCTGAACTGAAGGCTCCCGCCACGGCAATCAGGACCGTGGCGGCGCAAGGAATGAGGGACACCAGGGGCACTGCGGCGGTCCCCAGCAGGGTCACAGGCGCAACCAGGGGCGCGGCCACCACGTTGGCCGGCAGGGCATATGTGGCGAACTGTGGCTGCAACAGGACGATGACGGGCCCGCACAGCAGCTGGGCGGACAGCGGGACGGCTACCGAAGCAGCCAGCCACCTCGGCACCACCACGGGAATCCAGTCGATGATCGGCCGGCCCAGGAGGATGATGCCCAGCGTAGCCAGCACTGATAGAAGAAAGCCGAAACTGGTGCCAAGTGCTGGATCTGACAGCAGGAGACCGATGACGGCCAGGCAGAGGAAGCTCAGCCCACGTCCCGAGCGTCCCCCGGCGAGGCTTGCAACCCCGATGGCTCCCATCAGGGCCGCACGCAGGACGCTGGCATCCGGACCCACAAGGACCACGAACAGCGCCAACCCGGCAAGGGCCACTCCCGCAGCGGGCGCACGGGGCAACCGGAACCGCCGGCACAACACCAGCAAAGCCCCCAGCACCAGGCTGCAGTTTGCCCCGCTCACCGCGGTCAGGTGTGTCATGCCCACCGCTTTCATGGCGTTCCCCAATCCCTGGTCCAGGGCGCTGGTGTCTCCGGTGACCATTCCCGGCAGGAGACCGCGGGCGTCCGGCTCCAGGAAGGACGCGGCCGACACGAACCGGTCCCGAAGCTCCCGTGCAGCCTCCTGCAGGACTGGACCGGCCGATGTCCCCGCAGGCGCAGTGGAGGCCGCGAGGCTTCCCGCTTCCGTGCGTCCAGGTTCGGCCGGCCGCAACGTACCGGCCGCACGCACCGTTTGTCCCGGGACCAACGAGCCCCAGTCCTGTCCGCCCATGACAACCAGCGGGGCATGCGTGCGAATTCGAGCCCCGCCGGTCGAGACTTCCTGGGTCACCACCGGCACCGACCACCGTTCCGCCGCTCCCCCTGGTCCCGTCACCGCCCGTGGACTTCCGGCGACCTCCACGATGGCGACGACCGACCTGCCTGCTGCGATCGCCTCTGCCAGGGGTCCGTCGAAGCGCTGTGCTGAGCCCGCCGCCGACTGCGCGGCAGCGGCAGCGGCAAGCATCAGGGAGACCCCGACAGCAGCCATGAAACTCCTGGCCCGGGCCTTCCGGCTTGGTGTGGCCCGCGGCCCTTGGACGGGTTCACGTGTTCCCCTGCGGCTGCCTCTGGCGGCGCCGGAAATGAACGCTGCCGCAACGGCCGCCAAGACGGCGCACAGCAATCCCAGGGACGGAGGCGGCAACCAGATCCCGGCCACGGCGCCTCCCCAAACCAGTGCTGCCGGAAGGGCGAGACGGAGATCGGTGCGGCGCCGGGGCGCAGTAACAGCAGAATCCGCCGCTGCCGGGGCGTCCGGCGCTTCCGCCGCGTGCTTGCGCACAAAGCCGGCGCACCATATCAGGCAGCCCTGAAGGAGCCGGCGTTGACGTGAACCAAGCGGAACCGTTCGTGAGTGTCCCGCGGTTCTTGAGGGCACCGGACCCTGCCCGTTCCCTGGCCGCCCGGGTGCTTCTCCCCGGACCGCTGACTCCACGAATTTGCTCCATGAGTTCTGCTGCGGGCCCCTTGCATGGCGGTCCTGCTCAGGCAATCCAGGCCCGGTGTCACCACCACGCGGCGCCATCTCAGACCGTCACCAGGGGCAGCAGGGACTCAAGCATCTTGGGCCCGACGCCATCCACCGCGTCCAGTTCCTCAACACTCTTGAAGGGGCCATGGTCTTTTCGCCAGTCGACGATCCGCTGCGCGAGCACGGGGCCGACCTTGGGAAGGGTGTCCAGTTCCGCCACACTTGCGGTGTTGAGGTTGATCTTCCCGCCGGGCTGGCCTGATCCGGCAACCGGACCGGCGGTGTCCGGGCCACCACCGCTTCCTGTCCCTTGGGCGGACGGAAGCGGCTCCCCCACCTTCGGGACCTGGATCTTCTGTCCATCTTCCAGGACAAGTGCGAGATTGAGCCGGTCCACGTCAGCATCGGCTGCAGGACCGCCCGCTGCAACAATGGCGTCGTCAACGCGGCTGCCCTGCCGCAAACGGATGACCCCGGGGCTGCCCACGGCCCCGGTCACATGCACCACCACCTGGCCGCCGCCGGACACGGGCTCCCCCTGGGCCTGGCCGGAATCCGCTGGCGAGTCCGGGCGGCCCTCTGCTGCACCGGCAACCGGGTCCTTGGAGGACGCATGGCTACCGCCGGAAATGCCTGTGCCGCCCAGTGGCAGGATTTCGGGGGCGCCGGCTCCCGCCTGCCACCAGAACCAGGCTCCGGCAGCCAACGCCAGCGCGGTGAGCAGCGCGGCAACGCGCAGTCCCATCCGCCACCGGAGGCGCAGGCCCGCATCTTTCCTGCCATCCGCGGCGGGCCCTGTGCCGGCCTCGTCCGGTTGTCCCGGGCCATGGTACTCAAAGCCACCCGGGCCCGGACCGTCCAGCAGGAGGCCCGGGCGTCCCCCGCCCAGCGTGGACTGGAGCCGGTCCCTCGCATGCCGCGCCTGCTGACCTGCTGCTCCAGCATCCCGGCGTGACATAGCTCCACCCTAGGGAGCCCCGCCACCGGTCGACAGGGAGCGAAGCTCCTATGTGGAAAGGCTGGCGCCGCCGGTTCCCCTGCCGACGATGACGGCAAGCACTCCGAGCCCGGCGTGGGCCGCAAGGACAGCGGGCAGGGCGCTGATCTGGGCAGGAGGGCAGTCGGGCAAAGCCGCTGCCAGCCTGGCGGCCAGGCCGTCCGCTTCCGCCTGGTTTCCAAAGTGGTGTACGGCCAGGCGCACGGTTTCTCCCGGGCGGGGCACCGCTTCTGCCGCAACGATCTCTTCCAGCCGGGCCACGGCTCGCGCGGCGGAACGCACGCGTTCCAGCGGAACGATCCTGCCGCCGTCGACCGCCAGGATGGGTTTGATGGCGAGCATGGTGCCCACCAGCGACGCTGCGGCGCCGATCCGGCCGCCGCGGCGCAACTGTTCCAGGCTGGGAACGTAGAAGTAGACCCTGGTCCGGGTTGCCTGGGCGTGGGCGGCCGCGGCGACGTCGGCGCAGCCTGCACCGGCTGCCGCGGCTGCGACTGCAGCTTGGACGGCCATTCCCTGGGCCATGCCGACAGTTTCCGTGTCCACCACCTCGACCGGGATTCCAACCCGTGCCGCAGCGAGCCTTGCGGCGTCCGCCGTACCGGAGAGTTCACCGGAAATGTGGACTGACACCACGGCCTCGAATCCGCGCTGTTGGGCTGCGCGGTACGCCTGCTCGAACTGCCCGGGTGAAGGCCGGGACGTTTTTACGGCGGTTCCCGAAGCGAGGGCCACGGCGATGGTTTCCAGGATGTCGTCTTCGCCTTCGCCATAGATCTCCGCGCCCACCATGACGGGCATCGGCACTACGGTGAGGATTCCGTCGTGCGGAAGCCCCGCCAGATAGCTGGCCGGCAGGGCGGCTGCAGAGTCTGTGACGACGGCGGTGCGGACCGCGGCGCCGGGGCCCTGCCGCGTGGTCCCGGGACGGGCAGAGGGCCTGAGCGCCGAGAGCCGGGACCGTACCCACGGCCAGGCGGCGGCATTACTGTCAGGCAAGGGGCCTCCTGGATACGGTGTCCGGCTCAGGCGGCACCGGCCGCCGGAAAATATCCGACGGCCGGTGGATACTGCGGGTGCAGCGGTCAGGCCGGAACGATGTTGACCAGCTTAGGCGCACGGACAATCACAGTCCGGATGCCGCGGCCGTCGAGGGCACGCTGGACATTTTCGGAGGCCAGGGCCAGCTCACGCAACTGGTCCTCGGAAACGTCCGGAGACACCTCCAGGCGGTCGCGCACCTTGCCCTGCACCTGGACAACGGCGGTGACCGTGTCCTGGACCAGGAGGGCGGGATCGTGTGCCGGCCAGCCTGCATTGGCCACCGATGCCGGGTGGCCCAGCAGGTTCCACATGTCCTCGGCCGTGTACGGTGCGAACAGGCTGAGGATCACGGCTACAGCCTCTGCGGCCTCCCGGACGGCCGGGTCCGCGGCGCCGGCCCCGGAATCGATGGTCTTGCGGGTGGCGTTGACCAGTTCCATCAGCTTGGCCACCACCACGTTGAACTTGTTGGCATCCAGCAGTTCGGCGGCGTCGGCGATGGTGCGGTGCGTTACCGAGCGCAGGGTACGGTCACCGGCTGCGGCGTCCACCCCTGGGTCGCTGGCAACATCCTGTGCGAGGCGCCAGGCGCGGGCCAGGAACTTGGCCGAACCCGACGGCGACACGTCGGCCCAGTCCACATCGTCCTCGGGCGGGGAGGCGAACACCATGGTCAGGCGGACGGCGTCCACACCATACTTGTCCAGCTGTTCACCGAGGTCCACGCCGTTGCCCAAGGACTTGCTCATGGCCTTGCCGCCGTTGAGCACCTGCCCCTGGTTGAGGAGGGCACTGAACGGTTCGTCGGCGTCGATCATGCCCAGATCGTGGATGACCTTGGTGAAGAACCGGGCATACAACAGGTGCAGGATGGCGTGCTCCACGCCGCCGACGTACTGGCCAACAGGCATCCAGTCGTTGATCTTCTGCGGGTCGAAGGGGCCCTCGGTGAACTGGGGCGAGACGAAGCGCAGGAAGTACCAGGACGAGTCCACGAAAGTGTCCATGGTGTCCGTGTCGCGCTTTGCCGGGCCGTGGCAGGAGGGGCACTCGACATTGACCCACGCTTCGGCAGCCGCCAGCGGGGACGTGCCCTTCGGCGACAGGTCCTCGCCACGGAGGTCGGACGGCAGCGTCACCGGCAGCTGCTCGTCCGGAACGGGCACTTCCCCGCAGGACGGGCAGTGGATGATGGGGATCGGGGTGCCCCAGAACCGCTGGCGGCTCAGCAGCCAGTCGCGGAGCCGGAAGTTGACGAACTTCTCGCCGGTGCCCTGCTCTTCGAGGATCTTGATTGCGGCCGGGATGGCCTCGGCCTTGGGCAGCCCGTCCAGAGCCCCGGAATTGATCAGGGTGCCCTCGCCGGCAGTCGCCGTGCCGGACACGGCCGGATCCTCCTCGCCGGTGTCCAGGACCGCCCGGACAGGCAGGTCAAAGGTCTTGGCGAAGTCCAGGTCGCGCTGGTCGTGGGCGGGCACGGCCATGATCGCGCCGGTGCCGTAGTCGGCCAGGACGTAGTCTGCGGCCCAGACCGGGAGTTTCTCCCCGTTCAGCGGGTTGATGGCGTACCGGCCGGTGAAGACACCGGTTTTCTCCCGTTCCGTTGACTGCCGTTCTATTTCCGAAAGGGCCTTGACCTTCTCCCGGTAGTCCTCCAGGGCGGCGGCGTGTTCGTCGGTGACGAGTTCGACGGCGAGCGGCGCGTCAGCGGCCACCACGAAGAACGTTGCCCCGTACAGCGTGTCCGGACGGGTGGTGAAGACCGTGACGTCCTTGGCGGGCTTGCCGCCGTCGGCCTCGATCACGAAGGTGACGTGGGCGCCCTCGGACCGGCCGATCCAGTTCTTCTGCATGGCCAGCACGCGCTCGGGCCAGTGCCCGCGGAGCTCGTCCATGTCGTCCAGCAGCCGGTCGGCGTAGTCGGTGATCTTGAAGTACCACTGGTTCAGGGACTTCTTGGTGACGGTGGTGCCGCAGCGCTCGCAGGCACCGTTGACCACCTGTTCGTTGGCCAGCACGGTCTGGTCCTTGGGGCACCAGTTGACCGGCGAGTCCTTGCGGTAGGCCAGGCCGCGCTCGTAGAAGCGCTTGAACAGCCACTGCGTCCAGCGGTAATACTCGGGGTCGGACGTATGCAGCCGGCGCGACCAGTCGGCGGAGATCGCGTACCGCTTGAATGAGGCTGCCTGGGTGTCGATGTTGGCGTACGTCCACTCACTGGGGTGGGCGTTGCGCTTGATGGCTGCGTTTTCCGCGGGCAGGCCGAACGAGTCCCACCCGATCGGGTGCAGGACGTCGTAGCCCTTTTGGCGAAGGTACCGGGCCACCACATCGCCCATGGCGAACGCTTCGGCGTGACCCATGTGCAGGTCGCCCGAGGGGTACGGGAACATGTCAAGCACGTAGCGGCGTTCCCGGGACCCGTCGTCCACCGGGGTGAAGACCTTGAGGTCCTCCCACACCTGGGGCCATTTGGCCTCCATGGCGATGAAACTGTAGGTGCCCTCTTCGGGCCCTGCCGATACTGTTGCTGTTCCGGTCTCTGTCTCCGGCTGAACGCCCACTGCTGGCCTCTTCTATTCTTTTCGATCTTGTCCGATCAGGACGGGTCGCGCCTGATCCTTCGGTCCCCTGCTCCGGGCCCGCACTTCGTCCCGGACACACAAAAGCCCCTCACACGGAGGGGCTGCCGCTCGACAATCCGGGAGTCTGGCCGGGATGCCGGGCGGCTAGCTAAGAAGGAGGATCGCACGCATACCACCACTTTAGCGCACGGCTTGCGAGCGTTATGTAAGTCGCCACGAGCGGCTGAATCGGCCGGCCCGGAAATGCCGAACTGTTGAGGGGGCCCGGGAGCGGCTTCGGGCGTCCGCGAAGCGGGCGGGGCCCCCTCAACAGTGAAGGCATCGGCTCGTCGGCCTACTTCACGTCCTCGTCAACCCAGTCCATGGACTTGGTCACGGCCTTCTTCCAGAGGCGCAGCTGGCGCTCCTGCTCCGCCTTGTCCATTTGCGGCTCCCACCGCTTGTCCTCGGACCAGTTGGCGGACAGTTCGCCCAGGTCCTTCCAGAAGCCGACGGCGAGGCCGGCCGCGTAGGCGGCGCCCAACGCCGTGGTTTCCACGACCTTGGGCCGGATCACCGGAACACCCAGGATGTCGGCCTGGAACTGCATGAGGGCATCGTTGGCGACCATGCCGCCGTCGACCTTCAGCTCGCTCAGCGGCACGCCGGAGTCCGCGTTGACGGCGTCGAGCACTTCGCGGGTCTGGAACGCGGTGGCTTCCAGGGCAGCCCGGGCGATGTGGTTCTTGTTGACGAAGCGGGTCAGGCCGACGATCGCGCCACGTGCATCCGAGCGCCAGTAGGGAGCGAAGAGGCCGGAAAACGCGGGGACGATGTACACGCCGCCGTTGTCTTTTACGGCCGCGGCCAGGGTCTCCACCTCCGGCGCGCTGCTGATCATGCCCAGGTTGTCCCGCAGCCACTGGATGAGGGAACCCGTGACGGCGATGGATCCTTCGAGGGCGTAGTGCGGCTTGGCGTCGCCGAGCTTATAGCCAACGGTAGTGAGAAGCCCGTTCTTGGAGTGGACGATCTCCTCGCCGGTGTTGAAGATCAGGAAGCAGCCGGTGCCGTAGGTGTTCTTGGCTTCGCCGGTGTCGAAGGCTGCCTGCCCGAAGGTTGCCGCCTGCTGGTCGCCCAGGATCCCTGCTACCGGCGTCTCGCGGAGCAGCTGGGATCCGTGGACCTCGCCGTAGACCTCGGAGGAGGACTTGATTTCCGGCATCATGCTGCGCGGCACGCCGAAGATGCCAAGGATTTCGTCATCCCACTGGAGGGTGTCAAGGTCCATGAACAGCGTGCGGGACGCGTTGGTGACATCGGTGACGTGGACGCCGCCGTCCACGCCGCCTGTCAGGTTCCACAGGACCCAGGCGTCGGTGTTGCCGAACACCAGGTCCCCGGCCTCTGCCTTTTCGCGGGCGCCGTCGACGTTGTCCAGGATCCATTTGATCTTGGTCCCGGAGAAGTAGGTTGCCAGCGGGAGCCCCACTTTTTGCTTGAACCGGTCTCCGCCGCCGTCCTTGGACAGTTCATCGACGATGTCCTGGGTCCGGGTGTCCTGCCACACGATGGCGTTGTAGACCGGCTTGCCGGTGGTCTTGTCCCACACCACGGCGGTTTCGCGCTGGTTGGTGATGCCGACGGCGGCAATATCGTGCCGTGTCAGGTTCGCCTTGGAAAGCGCGGAGCCGATGACCTCACGGGTGTTGTTCCAGATTTCCGTGGCGTCGTGCTCCACCCAGCCGGCTTGCGGGAAGATCTGTTCGTGTTCCATCTGGCCGGAGGAGACAATGGCGCCGCTGTGGTCGAAGATGATGGCGCGGGTGCTGGTGGTGCCCTGATCGATAGCGATTACGTACTGGTTCATGATGACGTCCTTGTCCGGTTTGTTGATCTGTCGTGTGGGTTCAGGATGCTGCTGTGACGATGATGGGGACAACGCGGGCCACGAGGCCACCGAGTGCGCCGCCGATCAAGGGTCCGACGACGGGCACCCAGGAGTAGGCCCAGTCGCTGGAGCCCTTGCCCTTGATGGGAAGCAATGCGTGGGCGATGCGGGGTCCAAGGTCCCTCGCGGGGTTGATGGCGTAGCCCGTCGGGCCGCCGAGGGAAACACCGATGCCTACCACGAGCAGGGCAACGGCGAGCGGGCCGAGCCCGGAGGGGGTTCCGCCGAGGGTCAGGATGACCAGCACCAGCACGAAGGTGCCAATGACCTCGGTAATGACGTTCCAGGGCGTGGACCGGATGGCCGGCCCGGTGGAAAACACGCCGAGCTTGCTGGCGGGCTCAGGTTCGTCGTCGAAGTGCTGCTTGTATGCCAGCCAGCAGACCACGGCGCCGAGGAACGCGCCCAGCATTTCGCCGCCAAAGTAGGTCAGGGTGGAGGCGAAATCCACGGTGACTCCCGGAGCGTACTCGGCTTTGCCGTTAAGCAACAAGCCGAGCGTGACGGCGGGATTCAGGTGCGCGCCCGACTTGGCGGCAACGAAGACACCCGCGAAGACGGCTATTCCCCACCCCCATGTGACCATGAGGAACCCGCCGTTGTTGCCTTTTGTTCCCCGCAAAGCCACGTTGGCAACGACGCCGCAACCCAAGAGGGTCAGCATGCCGGTACCAAAGACTTCGGAGAGGAAAACTATTCCTAGAGACATCTTTGACTCCTTCTGTTTTTAGTTGTCGGCCCTCCGCGGGTGGAGGGCCGTTGGGCCGGGGTGACTCGCTCCCCCGGCCCCGCCCGGCCTCAGGAGACCAGGCTGTGCGTTTCCACCCGGTGGAAACGCTGCAGCACGTCCTGGGCGTGCTTGATCTCTGCGGTCCGCGTCGCAGCGTCCCAATTGAGCGGTCCGGAGAGCACCTCGGCGAGCTCGTTGAGCAGCTCGCCGGTGACGAGTCCCCGGAAGGCCAGGGAGGTGCGCCGGATCAGGACATCCACCAGATGGCCCACCTGTTCGTGTGCCGCCATGTATTCCAGTTCCCGGACGCTGAGCTCACGGGTGGAACGCAGCGCCTGGTCAGGGGCGGCGTCGAGGTACCCGATCACTTCTTCGGCCCGCGTTCCGTAGCGGGTCAGCAGGCCCGCCGTGCGGTCCGCGTCCCGGCCGGCCGACATGTGCGCCTTGATCCACTGCTGGACGCCGTTATCGTCAGCGGGGAATCCGGCACCGCCGCCGATGGGCAGCTGCGCGGTGGAAACCTTGCGCTGCATGCCGAGTTCGGCGAGGACGTCGTTGGCGAGGTGCTCTGCGAGGGCGCGGAACGTTGTCCACTTGCCGCCCACCAGGCTCAGGACGACGGCGGAGCCCGCGTCCTGTCCGGAGGTGCGGCGTTCGATGCGGTAGTCGCGGGAGACGAAGCCGGGCTGGGTGGCGTCATGGCGTGGCAGGGGGCGGACCCCGGAGAACGTATACACGATGTGTTCAGGAGTCACGTCGACGGACGGGAAAACGTGCCCGATCAGGTCGAAGAAGTACGCAATCTCGTCGTCGGTGCAGACGGCGTCCTCGGACATGTCGGCGTCGACGTCGGTGGTACCCACCAGGACCCGGTCACCCATCGGGTAGATCAGGACGATCCGGCCGTCAGTGTGCTCAAAGAAGATTTCGCGGCCCCGGCACGCGGCAAGGAGGCCCGGGTGGTCAAGCACGATGTGCGAGCCCTTGGTGCCGCCCATGAAGGATGACGCGGCACCCATGGCTCCGTTGGTGAGGTCCACCCACGCGCCGGTGGTGTTTACGATGACGTCCGCCGTGAAATCGAACTCCTCGCCGGTGAGTTCGTCACGGAGCCGGACGGTGCTGCCCCGCCCGGTCCCCGGGTTGGGTGCCGGAGACACGGACTGCAGGGACAGGTAGTTGCTGGCACGCGCCGTGTTGCCCTGTGCGTTGTGGGCCTGCTCCGTCCCCGCGGGGCGGCCGGCCTTCACGCCGTCCTGCAGGACGTCGAGGGTGAGCCGCTCCGGGTTGTGCACGGAGGCATCAAAGTAGGTGGCAGTGTATTTGACGTCCGGACGGAGGGCAGGCAACTCCTTGAGGGCGGCCTTGTGCGTGCGGAACTGGTGCCGCGGCACGGTGCCGCCGTCGCGGGAGAACGAGTCGTAGAGGCTCAGCCCGACTTTGATAAGGAACGCACCGCGCTCCTTCGGCTTGCCCTGCTGCTTGTGGGTCAGGAAGCGCATAGGCGCGGACAGGATGCCCGAAAACGTGCTGAAGATGGGAATGGTGGTCTGCAGCGGCTTGACGTAATGCGGCGCGATCTTCAGCAGCCGGTTGCGTTCCACCACGGATTCGCGCACCAGGCGGAACTCGCCGTTTTCGAGGTAGCGGATCCCGCCGTGGATCATGTGCGAGGATGCGCCGCTGGCCCCCTGGCAGTAATCTCCGCGTTCCACGAGCGCGACGTCGACGCCCTGCAAAGCCAGGTCGCGGAACGTACCTACCCCGTTAATGCCGCCGCCCACCACGAGTACTTTGGCGTGCGGCCTGCGCCGGAGGCTGTGTACCGATGAGCGTTCGGCTCCGGCCCGGGGCGCGCCGGCAGACAGTTGGACAGTTGGTTCCTTGGGTCCCAAAACAAACTCCCTTGGGGCTTTGAGTGATGCGGCTGCCACCGTGGCGTGCCGCCGTTCTGCTCTATTCTTTGGAGATATGGAAAATGGAGTCAAGCACTATGCACAAACGTGCAGATGGGAAATGAGATGACTCTCTCCAGGGACGCAGATGCCCTCCGAGCTGCACAAATGTACTATCTGCAGGACCTCACCATGGATGCGATCGCACGCGAACTGCGTACCTCCCGGTCCACCGTTTCACGCCTCCTGTCCGCCGCCAGGGAATCGGGGCTGGTGCAGATCCAGATCCGCAATCCGCTCGATACCGGCCCGGAGTTGGAAGGCATGATCCGGCGCAGGTACAACCTTGACGTGCACGTTGTACCGGTCCTGGGGACGCTCAACGAAGCCGAAACCCTGGACCGCGTGGCCATGCAGGCCGCACGCACCATCGGTCCCCTGGTGGACTCCAATGCCATCATCGGCGTTGCCTGGGGATCCACCCTCAGCGCGGTCAGCCGGCACCTCACCCGGAAGATCACCCACGACAGCGTTATCGTCCAGCTCAACGGCGCAGGAAACATGCACACCACGGGCATTACCTACGCCAGCGACATCATGCGAAGGTTTGGCAGCGCCTACGGCGCACGGGTGGAGCAGTTTCCCGTCCCGGCCTTCTTCGACCACGCCGCCACCAAGACGGCCATGTGGAATGAACGCAGCGTGCAGCGCGTCCTGGAACTCCAGGCCAAGATGAGCATTGCCATCTTCGGTGTCGGTTCGGTGCACGCCGACTACCCCAGCCACGTCTACGCGGGCGGATACCTCGACGAGGAGGACCTGAACGCGCTGGCCAACTCGGACGTGGTGGGCGACGTAGCCACCGTGTTCTTCCGGGCCGACGGTTCCTCCAACGGGATCGTCCTGAACGAACGCTCCACCGGGCCGGCACTTGCCCAGTTGCGCCAGGTGCGCCGGAGGATCTGCGTGGTCTCAGGTGTCTCCAAGATCAACGGCCTCCGCGGGGCCTTGGCCGCGAGGCTGGCCACGGACCTGATCCTGGACGAAGCCACCGCCCGCCGGCTGGTCGATTACGAGGGCCTGACAAGCTGAAGTGGGTAGAGTCGTTTCCATGAGAACCTCACCCCGGCTCAGCCTGAACAACGGCGTGCTGATCGACCAGCTTGGCTTCGGGCTGTATAAGGTGCCGGCGGCGGACGCAGAAGGCCTGGTGGCCACGGCGCTCGCGGCAGGCTACCGCCACTTCGACACCGCGGCCATGTACGGAAACGAGACCGGCGTCGCGCGTGGCATCAGTTCCCAGCTTGGCGACGGAACCGGAAGCGGCGGGTCCGGGGAGCTGTCCCCTTCCCTGACCCGGGAGGACGTCTTCATCACCACCAAGGTCTGGAACGACCATCACGGCTACGACTCCACGCTGCGTGCCTTCGACGACTCCATGGTCAACCTGGGCCTGGACTACGTGGACATGTACCTGATCCATTGGCCATGCCCGCGGCGCGGGCTGTTCCCGGAAACGTACCGCGCACTGGAGACCCTCTACCGCGAAGGCCGCGTCCGCGCCATCGGCGTCAGCAACTTCCAGCCCGCCCACCTTGACCGGCTCCTGCAAAGCGCCGAAGTGGTTCCTGCCGTGAACCAGATCGAACTGCACCCCTGGCTGCAGCAGGAAGAACTGCGCAGCAAGCACGCTGACCTGGGTATCCGGACCGAAGCATGGAGCCCGCTGGGCCGCGGCCAGGTGCTTGCGGATCCGGTCATCGAAGCCTGCGCCGCCGAGCACGGCAGGACCCCGGCGCAGGTAATCCTGCGCTGGCACATGCAGCTGGGCAACATTGCCATCCCCAAGGCAAGTTCGGAGGCCCGCATCCGGGAAAACCTGGACGTCTTCGGGTTCGAGCTTTCCGAACGGGACCTGGCCGCGATTACTGCGTTGGACCGCGGGCAGCGCACCGGTTCGCATCCGGACAACGTCAACTAGGCGCGGGCATGGATACCGTGAACCCGGGGACCTCCACTGCGCCGGCATACGTGAGTGCCGCACTGGCAGCGCGGACTTCGGCCGGCACCGTAACCCTCGACGGCGGCAGCGTGGCGTTCTGGACCTACGAGCCGCTGGAGGAAACACCGGAAACCCGCACCATCCTGGTGATCCACGGTTTCCGGGGCGACCATCACGGGCTCCTGCGCGTCGCGGACCAATTGCCGGACATGCGCATCATCATGCCCGACCTGCCGGGCTTTGGCAGGTCCGACGCCTTCGGGCAGGACGAGCATTCGGTGGAACGCTACGGACAGTTCGTCAGCGACTTCATGGCGGCCCGCGGGCTGGGACCGGACACCGTCCTGCTGGGCCACTCTTTCGGTTCGATCGTGGCAGCGCACTTTGTGGCCGGCCACCCCGGCGCAGTCCGTCCCCTGATCCTCATCAACCCCATTGCTGCCCCGGCGCTGGAGGGGCCCAAAGGCGTGATGACGCGGCTGGCAGTCCTGTACTACCGGCTGGCGGCAAGGCTCCCCCGCAAACCGGGGCTGGCCCTGTTGCGCAACCGGCTGATTGTGCGCGTCATGAGCGAGACCATGGCCAAGACACGCGACAAGGAACTGCGGGCATTCATCCACGGCCAGCACCACGCGTACTTCAGTTCCTTCGCCGACCGCGACAGCCTGCTGGAGTCCTTCACGGCGTCGGTCAGCAACCACGTGGCCCAGGTGGCCGGCCGGCTGGACCTCCCCGTGCTGCTGGTGGCCGGCGAAAGGGACGAAATAGCCACGCTTCCCAGCCAGCAGCGCCTCCTGGCACTGCTGCCGGACGGGGAGCTGAAGGTGATTCCCGGCGTCGGACACCTGATCCACTACGAAACGCCGGAGCCCGCCGCCCGCCACATCCGCAGCTTCCTGAAGGATCATCCCGCGTGAAGATAGTTATCGACGCCCGCTTTACCCGCACCGACCACCATGACGGCATCAGCCGCTACGGGGCCAGCCTGATCGCCGCCACGGCGAAAATCGCAGACGTCTCCATGCTGGTCTCCGACGTCCGCCAGCTCGCCCTCCTGCCGGATGTTCCGTACACGCTGATCAACAGTCCGCTCTCACCGCTGGAGCTGTTCGTGGCCCGCAAGGTCAACGGCCTCGGCGCCGATGTGGTGGTGTGCCCCATGCAGACCATGGGCACCTGGGGCAGGAAGTACGGCCTGATCCTGACGCTGCACGACCTCATCTACTACGAGCACCCCGCTCCCCCGGGATTCCTGCCGGCCCCGGTCAGGCTGCTCTGGCGCCTCTACCACAAGGCGTTCTGGCCCCAGCGGCTGCTGCTGAACCGGGCCGACACGGTGGCCACCATCAGCCGGACCACGGAGGCGCTCATCGCCAAGTACCGCCTCACCCGCCGGCCGGTGCGCATCATCGCCAACGCCCCCCAGCCGGCCCAGGTCCACCGCACCCCGGGTGACGGCGCGGACAAGACGCTCATCTACATGGGCTCGTTCATGCCCTACAAGAACGTGGAAACCATGGTGGCCGGCATGTCCGGGCTGCCCGGCTACACCCTGCACCTGCTGAGCCGGATCAGTCCACAACGGCGCGCGGAACTCGAAGGCCTGGTGCCGCCGGGCGCCGCCGTGGTGTTCCACAACGGCGTCACCGACGAGGAGTATGACGGGCTGCTGCGGCGGGCCACCGCACTGGTAAGCCTGTCCAGGGCCGAGGGCTACGGGCTCCCCCTGGTGGAAGCCATGGCTGTGGGGACGCCGGTGATCGCCAGCGACATCCCGATCTTCCGCGAGGTGGGCGCGGACGCAGCCCTGTACGTGGACCCGGGCTCCCCCGAACAGTTCGCGCACGCGGTGGCGCAGTTGCAGGATGACGGGCATTGGCAGGACATGTCCCGGCGTTCCGTGGCGCGGGCCGCCGAATTCAGCTGGGACGAATCGGCGAGGCAACTGGTGGATGCGGCACACGAAGTGGTGGCGAACAGGCGGCGCTGAGCGCGTCTCCAGTCCGGTGACGCAGGCGAGGCAACAAGCACCGTGCTGCCAACCCGTTACAGGACGTCCACGCCGTCCAGGCGCAACTGTACCGGCTCCACGGTCCGCTTGGCGCCCGCGGCTGCCCGGGTGGCCCGCAGGACACGGACGACGGCGGCCGCCTGGCCATACGGGAAGAACAGCAGGGTCCGGACGTCCTCGGCCGAGCGCCTCCCGGACGGCGGAGCGGTCAGCACCAGCGGCGCCGGGCCTGCGGTGCGCACCGTTATTCCGGCGCTGCCGAGCCCGGCCTCCACGGCGGCCGTGAAATGTTCGACGGCGGGTCGCGGCCCGGTGACAGATGCGATCCGGACCGCCGGGGGCAACTGGAGTTCCATCCTCAGGGCCAGCTCCCGCTGGGCATAGCCGGCAGGATCCCAACGGAGCAGGGCGCCTGTGGCAGCGGTGTCCGTGGCCGTCACCACCACCAGTCCGCCGTCCGGGGCAGGGCGCACCAGTGCCGCGGCGTTCAGCCACCGCCTGACCGTGTCCTCGCCGGCGCGGAGGGTTTCCCGCCGCAGCAGGGAGTCGCCGTCCAGGAGCAGGGCCGCTGCATAGCCGCCGGCCGCGACCGGCTCCGCCCCCACCGTGGCCACCACCAGGGCCTTTGCCTCCCCCACCCTGGCCTTTACCTGGTCACCGGAGGAGGTAACGACGGTTTTGCCGGGAAAAGCCCTCCCCAACTCCTCCGCAGTACGCAGGACCCCGGTGGCCCCTTTCCGGAGCCGCCGGCCGCCGCAATGGGTGCAGCTCCAGTCCGGTGCCGGCGTCGAACACCAGCGGCACTGGGGAAGCGCCGACGTGCCTGCCAGCGCCAACGGCCCCTGGCAGGTTCCGCAGCGTGCCGGCTCGCGGCACGTTTCGCAGACCAGTGACGGCGCGTAGCCGGACCTGGCCACCTGCACCAGGACAGGTCCGCGCTCCAGGCCTTCCTTGGCGGCCTGCCAGGCCGCGTGCGGAAGCCGGGCGACCGTTGCGAGCGGGTCGCGGGCCTGCTCGAAGGTGTCGGCGGTGCTGACGACCCGCGGAACGGTGGCCCGCAGGGTGTTACGCGGGGTGCTCACGGGGATGGCCCACCCGGACTCCACCAGCCGCTGGACCTCCGTGCTGCGCGAGTGCCCGGCCAGGAGGCAGGCGGCGCCTTCCTGTTCCGCCCGCAGGAGCAGGACTTCCCGGGCGTGCGGGTAGGGTGCGCGTTGCTCGATGTGGAGGTCGTCCCCGTCGTCCCAGCAGGCGACCAGGCCGAGGTCCGGTACCGGTGCGAAGGCGGCAGACCGGGTGCCGATGGCCACTTTGGCGGTGCCGGCCAGCAGGCGAAGGTAGTTGCGGTACCGGGGCGTGGGGCCATCGTCTGCGGTGAGCCGTGCCACGGCGTCATCCGGCAGCACGTCCTTGAGTGCTGCCTCGAGGCGGTCAAGGTCGCGGTAGTCCGGCACCACCAGCAGGGCGCCGCGGCCCGACGTGTAGGCGGCGGCAGCGGCTTCGGCGAGGAGGTGCGGCCACCCGGCGGGTCCGTAGCCCTGGAGCGGGTTGACCACCGCGCGCGGCGCTCCACCGGCGGCCAGGTGCCGCAGGAAGGCCGCACCGGTGCGGTAGTCCGCCCAGGCTGAGGGGCCGGCGGCGGCGGGAGTGGTTCCGGCTTCCGCTTCCGCGCAGGCGCCCGGGTAATCCTTCTCCAGCCTGGCGACGCGGGGTGGAACGGCGAGGCGGAGGACATCGCTGACGGTACCGGCGTACCGGGCGGCGACTGCGGTGGCCAGGTCCCGGACGGCGGGCGTGAGGACCGGAACCGGTGAAACGACCTTGGCCAGGGGCACCAAGGCATGTCCGGCGTCGGACTCCGCCACCCGTTCGAGGAGGAAGCCGTTGAGGTCCTGGCCGTTGAACTTGACCTTGACCCGCACCCCGGGCCGGGCCTCCCGGTCAAGGGAGGCCGGGACGGCGTAGTCGAAAGGCCGGTCCAGGTGCGGGAGGGAGGACTCCACGAGAACCCGCGCCACCGGCAGCTGTGCTGCCATGGCTCCGGAGGACGGAGTCCGAACCGGAAATCCCTGCAGCAACGATGGCTGGACGGAACTGTCAGCAACCATGGCGGTTACCTCCGTTCAGCTACCGGGTTGGACAAGGACAGCCAAGCAGCGGGCACTGACATTGGTCTTCCGGACGCCTCACGGGGACTGTCAGGCGTTGAAGAATGCCTTCAGGTCATCCACCCGGTCCAGGCGTTCCCAGGTGAAGTCAGGATCGTCGCGGCCGAAGTGCCCGTGCGCGGCGGTCTTTGCGTAGATGGGCCGCTTCAGGTCAAGGGCGTCAATGATGGCGCGCGGGCGCAGGTCGAAGATCTCGGCGATGGCGGCGCTGATCCTGGCCGGGTCCACGGTCTCGGTGCCGAACGTCTCCACGTACGTTCCCACGGGCCGGGCCTGGCCGATCGCGTAAGCGATCTGGATCTCGGCGCGCTTGGCCAGTCCTGCGGCCACCACGTTCTTGGCCACCCAGCGCATGGCGTAGGCAGCAGAGCGGTCCACCTTGGACGGGTCCTTGCCGGAGAAGGCGCCACCGCCGTGGCGGGCCATGCCGCCGTAGGTGTCCACAATGATTTTGCGGCCGGTGAGTCCGGCGTCCCCAACCGGTCCGCCGATAACGAACTCACCGGCCGGGTTGAGGATGTTCGTGGTGCGCGAGAGGTCCAGGTTGGCGCCGGCAAGAACGGGTTCGATCACGATGGCGGCGAGGTCCGCGCGGAGCTGCTCGAGGCTTGCGCCGTCGGCGTGCTGGCTGGAGATCACTACTGTCTCCACGGAGACGGGGACGTCTTTGTCGTAGCCAACGGTCACCTGGGTCTTGCCGTCCGGGCGGAGGTAGGCCAGCTGGCCCGTCTTGCGGACCTCGGTGAGTCGTTCGGACAGCCGGTGGGCGAGCCAGATCGGCGTCGGCATGTAGGAAGGGGTCTCGTCGCTGGCGTAGCCGAACATCAGGCCCTGGTCCCCTGCGCCCTGGAGGTCGTAATCGTCCTCCTGGCGGCCCTCGCGCGCCTCGAGTGAGTTGAACACACCGCCGGCAATGTCGTTGGACTGCTGTCCGATGGAGACGGAGACGCCGCACCGGGCGCCGTCGAAGCCGTTGGCCGAGGAATCGTAGCCGATTCCCAAGATGGTCTCACGGACGATCTGCGGGATCTCGACGTAGGCGTCGGTGGTGACTTCGCCTGCCACGTGCACCAGACCCGTGGTGGCCATGGTTTCCACGGCCACGCGCGACTCGGGGTCGGCTGCCAGCAGCGCGTCCAGGATGGCGTCGCTGATCTGGTCGCAGATCTTGTCCGGATGGCCCTCGGTGACCGACTCGGACGTGAAGAGCCGGAGCGCGGCGGGCGTGGCCCCGTGGGCCTGGGGAAGGTGCAGCGGTAAAGTCACTCAACTACCTTACTGGTTGGTGTTGCTTGCCAGGCGGGAGATGTCCCCGTGCTAAGCAAACGTGGCCTGAAACACTTCAGGCGCGGGGCGAAACGTGGTTCAGTTCAAAGCTGATGCGCCTGATGATGGCTTCCGAAACCTCGGTTTTGGTCCCGGACGCCTCCTGTGGTTCGGAGCCGGCCCGGGAGAGGATGACCACCGCGTTGGAGTCCTGGCCAAAGACCTTGTCCATCCCCACGTGGTTGACCACCAGCAGGTCGCAGCCCTTGCGCTGCAGTTTGGCTTGGGCGTAAGCCAGGACGTCGCCCTGGCTGTCTCCCGTTTCGGCGGCGAAGCCGACGACGAGCTGGCCGCTTCCGGCACGGGATGCGTTGCGCTTCTCCACGAGTTCCTGCAGGATGTCCGGGTTGCGGACCAGGGTGATGACGGGGTCGGCGGTGTCGTCCCGCTTCTTGATTTTGGTGTCCGAGACTTCTCCGGGCCGGAAATCGGCCACGGCAGCGGACATGATGATCACGTCGGAATCGGCTGCTGCAGCCAGTGCGGCCTCACGGAGCTCCAGGGCCGTCTCCACACGTTGCACCTCAACCCCTGCCGGCGCCGGGACCTCCATGTGGGCTGCCAGCAAGCGCACGGTGGCCCCGGCATTCCGCGCGGCAACGGCCAGCGCGACGCCCTGCTTGCCGGAGGACCGGTTGCCGAGGAACCTGACCGGGTCCAGGGATTCCCGGGTTCCGCCGGCGCTGATGGTGACGGTGCGTCCCGCCAGCGGAAGCTGGTAATCGGACCGGCCCTGCACCAGCGCCATGGCGGCGTCGAAGATGGCCTGGGGTTCCGGGAGCCTGCCCGGTCCCGAGTCTGCCCCTGTCAGCCTGCCGGAGGCGGGTTCAAGGACTGCAGCACCACGCCCGCGGAGAGTTTCCACGTTGGCGCGGGTGGCGGCATGTTGCCACATCTCCGTGTGCATGGCCGGGGCGAAGAGCACCGGGCCGTGGGCCATGAGCAGCGTGTTGGTCAGGAGGTCGCCGGCCTGGCCGGTGGCTGCCTTGGCAAGGAGGTCGGCCGTGGCGGGTGCGACGACCACGAGGTCGGCCTCGTGGCCCAGCCGTACGTGGTTGACCAGGTGCACGTCATCGAAAACGCTGTTGCTGACCGGGTTCCCGGACAGCGCCTCCCAGGTGGCGGTACCGACGAACCGGGTGGACGCCTCGGTGGGGATCACCGTGACGTCATGGCCGGCTTCAGTAAAAAGCCGGAGGAGCGACGCCACCTTGTAGGCGGCAATCCCTCCCCCGACTCCGAGGACTATGCGCACGTGACCTCCGTCAACAGCAAGTCAGTTCGGCTGCAGGACTACTCTGCGGCTTCGATCGGCGTGGAAACCAGCTTGCCTTCGTTGATCTCGCGCAGGGCGATCGAGAGCGACTTCTCGTTCAGCTTGGTATCGACCAGGGGGCCGACATATTCGAACAGGCCCTCGTGCAGCTGGGCGTAGTAGGCGTTGATCTGACGAGCACGCTTGGCACCGAAGATCACCAGGCCGTACTTGGAATCCGCTACCTTCAGCAGATCGTCGATCGGCGGGTTGATGATGCCTTCAAGGTTCGTAGACACGAATTTCTCCAAATTCCTAGCGGGCTGACGGTTCCGGCAGATGTGGATGCGGGGTCAGCCCCATGAGTGAAACAAGCTCGTCCGCTGCCCGGCGGACGTCATCGTTGATGACGGTGTGGTCGAACTCCGGTTCAGCAGCAAGTTCCAGTTTAGCGGTTTCCAGCCGGCGCTGCTGTTCCTCGGGGGTTTCGGTCCCCCGGCCCACCAGCCGTCGGACCATCTCGTCCCACGTCGGCGGCGCCAGGAAGACGAACTGCGCGTCCGGAACAGCCGCCTTGACCTGCCGGGCCCCCTGCAGGTCGATCTCCAGCAGGACTGAGCGGCCCTCGGCGATCGCCCGGTTCACGGTGCTCTTCAACGTGCCGTAGGTGTTCTGGCCGTGGACCACGGCCCATTCCAGCAGTTCACCGTCGGCGATGAGCTGCTCGAATTCTTCCTTGGACTTGAAGAAGTAGTGGACGCCATCCTCTTCCCCGGGCCGGGGGGCGCGGGTGGTGGCCGAGACGGAAAGCCAGACTTCGGGGTAGTTGTCCCGGATGTAGGTGGACACGGTGCCTTTGCCAACAGCCGTCGGACCTGCGAGGACTGTCAGTCCGGGTTTCTTGCTCACGTATTCCTTTTGCTGGAGGTGGGGAAGCGCAGGCGGCCGGCCTGCGCTAATGCTCGTCTATAAAATCTACCAGCGCCCGCCGCTGGTGGACGCCCAGCCCGCGGACCCGGCGGGAGGCCGCAATGCCCAGCTGCTGCATGATGGCCGCGGCCCGCACCTTCCCGATGCCGGGAAGGGCTTCAAGGAGTTCGGACACCTTCATCCGGGCCAGGGCGTCGTCCTCAAGGGCTGAGCCAATGATGTCCGCCGCGGACCTGTCCCCGTTTCGAAGGCTTTCCTTGGCCGCTGCCCGGGTGGCCCTTGCCGCCGCCGCCTTGCCCAGGGCCTCGGCCCGTTCAGTCGCAGATAAAGGTCGCAGGACCATCACGGACACCCCCGGAGTCGGCGGATTTCATCCAAGGGCGGCCGCCCTTGGACCTGTCCTGAAAATACCCTTTGGTGCAGCCTGAAGCAATGCATCCGGGGAATTGGCGGACTATTGTCCCCGCAGCCCGTCCAAGGTGCGCTGGGCAGCTTCCCGCAATCCGCCCGGCAGGGGTCCCGCCGAGAGGATGTCCCGGCTGGAGGTTCCCAGGACCAGCGGGTACGCGGCGCCGAACGTGGCCCGGAGGTCGGCAGGGGTAGCTCCCTGGGCGCCAAGGCCTGGCGCCAGGATGGGGCCGCGGACTGCTGCGAGGTCCAGCTCGAGGTCCGTCAGCGCTGTGCCAACGGTGGCGCCCACCACCAGGCCCACGGACCCCAGGTTTCCTGCGTAGCGGGCGTTCTCCGCGGCTGCGGCGGTGGTGATCCTGCGCGCCACCGAATCGCTGCCGCCAACGTGCTGGACGGAGGCGCCTTCCGGGTTGGACGTCAGGGCGAGGACGAACACGCCCCGGCCTGTGTCCGCGGCAAGGTCCAGCGCCGGCCGCAAGGACTCGAACCCGAGATAGGGGCTGAGGGTGACCGAGTCCGCCGCCAGCGGGGAGCCGTCACGGAGCCACGCGTCGGCGTAGGCGGCCATGGTGGATCCGATGTCCCCGCGCTTGGCATCGGCGATGCTGAGCACCGACTGCTCGCGGGCCCCGGCCAGGACCTCTTCCAGCACGGCAATACCGGCGGAGCCATGCCGTTCGTAAAGGGCCACCTGGGGCTTCACCGCGGCAGCGAGCGGAGCCACGGCCTCAAGGACCGTCAGCGAAAACCGTCTCAGCCCGGCGGCGTCGTCGTCCAGGCCCCAGCTTTCCAGCAGCGCCGGGTGCGGGTCGATGCCCACGCAGAGCGGACCGCGGGATGCCATGGCGGCGCCCAGCCGGGAGCCAAAGGACTCCCGGCCGGCGCCCGGTACCTGCTCAGGCATGCTGCAGGGCCGCCTTCTGCTGCGACTCGGCGAGGGCAGCCGCGTGCTCCTGCAAGCTGGTGACGGACCACTCGTAGGTGCGCATGGCTTCGATGGCCTGGACGGCGGCGTTGAACTCGGCCACCGTGGTGATGCACGGAATGCCGATGGACGTGGCCGCGGCCCGGAGCTCGTAGCCGTCGCTGCGGGCTTCGCCGCCGGACGGTGTGTTGAAGACCATGTCGATCTCTCCCGCGACGATGAGGTCGGCGATGGTGCCTTCCCCTTCGGCGCTGCTGCCCTCGGCCACCTTGCGTACCGGGGTGGCCTGGATGCCGTTGCGGCGCAGGACATCGGCGGTGCCGCCGGTGGAGACGATCTCGAAACCGAGGTCCGAGAGGCGCTTGACGCCCATGATCACCGAGCGCTTGTCCCGGTTGGCCACGGACACAAAGACCTTGCCTTCGGTGGGCAGGGCGTTGTTCGCGCCCGCCTGGCTCTTGGCGAAGGCGGTGTCGAAGTGCTTGTCGATGCCCATGACTTCGCCGGTGGAACGCATCTCGGGCCCGAGCAGGGAGTCCACCACCTTGCCCTCGAGCGTCCGGAACCGGCTGAACGGCAGCACGGCTTCCTTGACGGCCACGGGCGCGTCCAGCGGGAGGGTGGATCCATCGCCGGTTTCGGGCAGCATCTTGTAGGCGCTGCGCAGCTGGTTGATGGTCACGCCGGTGCCGATCAGCGCGGCGGCCTTGGCCATCTGGACGCCGGTGGCCTTGGACACGAACGGCACGGTCCGGGAGGCGCGCGGATTGGCTTCCAGGACGTACAGGACGTCCGAGGCCAGCGCGAACTGGATGTTGATCAGTCCGCGCACGCCCACGCCCTCGGCGATGGCGCGGGTGGCCACGCGGACCCGTTCAATGACGTTGCTGCCCAGGGTGATGGGCGGCAGGACGCAGGCGGAGTCACCGGAGTGGATGCCGGCTTCCTCGATGTGTTCCATGATGCCGCCCAGGTACATGTCGGTGCCGTCGAAGAGGGCATCGACGTCGATCTCGACCGCGTCTTCCAGGAACCGGTCGATCAGGACCGGGTGGTCCGGGGTGATCTCGGTGGCGTTGGCGATGTAGCGCGAGAGGTTCGGCTCGTCGTAGACGATTTCCATGCCGCGGCCGCCCAGCACGTAGGACGGGCGGACCAGGACGGGGTAGCCAATCTCATCGGCAATCTTCTTGGCGTCCTCGAAGGAGACGGCCGTACCGTTCTTCGGCGCCACCAAGCCGGCCTTGTCCAGCACGCGGGAGAAGGCGCCACGGTGCTCGGCGAGGTCGATGGCCTCCGGTGAGGTACCCAGTATGGGCACGCCGGCGTCGGCGAGCTGCTGCGCCAGCTTCAGCGGGGTTTGGCCGCCGAGCTGGACGAACACGCCCATGACGCCGCCCGTGCGTTCCTCGGCCGCGATGACCTCGAGGACGTCCTCGAGCGTAAGGGGCTCGAAGTACAGCCGGGTGGAGACGTCGTAGTCGGTGGAGACGGTTTCCGGGTTGCAGTTGACCATGACGGTCTCATAGCCTGCCTTGCGGAGCGCCATGGACGCGTGGACGCAGGAGTAGTCGAACTCGATGCCCTGGCCGATGCGGTTGGGGCCTGAGCCGAGGATCAGGATGGACGGCTTGGAGTGCAGCGCGACCTCGTCCTCCTCGTCATAGGCCGAGTAGTGGTACGGCGTGTAGGCGGCGAATTCGGCGGCGCAGGTGTCAACGGTCTTGTAGACGGGGCGGATGCCGAGGGCCTGGCGGACGCCCCGGACCACTGCCTCAGGGTTGTGCGTGAGGGAGCCGATCTGCTCGTCCGAGAAACCGTGGCGCTTGGCGCGCTTGAGCATGTCCGCTGTCAGAGCACCGGCCTGGCGGATTTCGCGGGAGATCTCGTTGAGCAGCTGGAGCTGGTCAAGGAACCAGGGATCGATCTTGGTGGCCTCGAAAAGCTGCTCCACGGTGGCGCCGCCCAGGAGGGCGCGCTGGACCTGGTGCAGGCGCTCGGTGGTGGGGCGTTTGGCCTTTTCGATGAGTTCGGCCACTTCCCATTCAGGGACGCTGCTGAAGTCCAGCTGCGAGCCCTTCTGTTCCAGGGAGCGCAGTGCCTTCTGCAGTGCTTCGGTGAAGTTGCGGCCCATCGCCATGGCCTCGCCCACCGACTTCATGGTGGTGGTAAGGGTGTTGTCCGCCGCAGGGAACTTCTCGAAGGCGAAGCGCGGCACCTTGACCACCACGTAGTCGAGGGTGGGTTCGAAGGACGCCGGGGTCTTCTGGGTGATGTCGTTGGGGATCTCGTCCAGGGTGTAGCCCAGCGAGAGCTTGGTGGCGATCTTGGCGATCGCGAAGCCGGTGGCCTTGGAAGCCAGTGCGGAGGAGCGGGAGACGCGCGGGTTCATTTCGATGACCACCACACGGCCGGTGGCGGGGTCGATGGCGAACTGGATGTTGCAGCCGCCGGTATCGACGCCCACCTCGCGGATGACGGCGATGGCGACGTCGCGCAGCTTCTGGTACTCGCGGTCAGTGAGGGTCAGCGCCGGAGCAACGGTGATGGAGTCGCCGGTGTGCACGCCCACGGGGTCGAAGTTCTCGATGGAGCAGACGACAACCACGTTGTCGTTCTTGTCCCGCATCATTTCGAGCTCGTATTCCTTCCAGCCCAGGATGCTCTCCTCGAGCAGCACCTCGCTGGTGGGGCTGTACTGCAGGCCCTGGCCGACAATGCGGCGCAGGTCGTCCTCGTTGTAGGCCAGTCCGGAGCCGAGTCCGCCCATGGTGAAGGAGGGGCGGACCACCATGGGGTAGCCGAGGTCGTCGGCTGCCGTGAGGGCTTCATCCATGCTGTGGATGATGTGGCTGCGGGCGGATTCCGCGCCGCAGCGCTCCACGACGCCCTTGAACTTTTCCCGGTCCTCGCCCAGCTCAATAGCGGCGATGTTGGCACCGATCAGCTCGACGTTGTACTTCTCCAGTACACCGTTCTTGTCCAGGGCGATGGCGGTGTTCAGCGCGGTCTGCCCGCCCAGGGTGGGCAGGACGGCGTCCGGCCGTTCCTTGGCGATGATCTTCTCCACCACCTCAGGGGTGATGGGCTCAACGTAGGTGGCGTCGGCGAACTCGGGGTCGGTCATGATGGTGGCCGGGTTGGAGTTCACGAGGATGACGCGAAGGCCCTCCTCCTTGAGGACACGCAGGGCCTGCGTGCCGGAGTAGTCGAATTCGGCGGCCTGGCCGATGACGATCGGGCCGGAACCAATGACGAGGACGCTTTTGAGGTCTGTACGTTTTGGCATTACTTCTTGTCCTCGGTCTTGTTGTCGTTGGCAGTCTTGGTTTCAGCGTCCTTGGTGTCCGCCATCAGGTCGATGAAGCGGTCGAACAGGTACGCGGCGTCGTGCGGGCCGGCGGCAGCTTCGGGGTGGTACTGCACGGAGAACGCCGGGATATCCAGGCAGGCGAGGCCTTCCACAACATCGTCGTTCAGGCTGATGTGGCTGACTTCCACCCGGCCGTACCGTGATTCCGGCGCCTGGGTGGCGCCGTCGAGCGGGGCGTCCACGGCGAAGCCATGGTTCTGGGAGGTGATTTCGACCTTCCCGGTGCGGCGGTCCATCACGGGCTGGTTGATGCCGCGGTGTCCGTAGCGGAGCTTGTACGTGCCAAAGCCCAATGCCCGGCCCAGGATCTGGTTGCCGAAGCAGATGCCGAAGTACGGCAGCTTTTCGTCCAGGACTGAGCGGAGCAGCTTGACCTGGGCGTCTGCGGTCGCTGGGTCGCCAGGGCCGTTGGACATGAAGAAACCGTCCGGGTTGACGGCCTTGACATCCTCAAGGGTGGCGGTGGCCGGCAGCACGTGGACGCGGACGCCCCGCTCGGCGAACCGTACCGGGGTCATGGCTTTGATGCCGAGGTCGATCGCCGCGATGGTGAAGCGGGGTTCACCTTCCCAGCCGTGGTCCTTCGGTTCTACGACGTAGGCTTCGTCGACGCTGACCTCCTCGGCCAGGCGGGAACCTTCCATGGGCGCACTGGCCAGGACGGCGTCGAGCAGTTCCTTGTCCGTGGCCCCTGCCGCCCCGCCGGAGAAGATGCCGGCGCGCATGGTCTTGTGCTCGCGCAGGTGGCGGGTGATGGCTCGGGTGTCCACGCCCTGGATGCCGACGATGCCCTGGGCCACCAGCTCCTCGTCAAGGGAGCGCTCGGAGCGCCAGTTGGAAGGCCGGCGGGCAGCGTCCCGGACAATGTAGCCGGCCACCCAGATCCGCCGCGACTCGGCGTCCTCGCTGTTCACACCGGTGTTGCCGATGTGGGGTGCCGTCTGTACCACGAGCTGGCGGGCATAGGACGGGTCGGTAATGGTTTCCTGGTAGCCGGTCATGCCGGTGGCGAAGACGGCCTCGCCCAGGGCGGTGCCGGTGGCGCCGTAGCTGGTGCCTCGGAAAATGCGGCCGTCTTCGAGAACCAGCGCAGCGGGGGCTGACACAGGAGCGGAGGTGGTTGCTGTCAATGTATTCGCTTTCACTGTCTTACTTTCCACTGGTGGCACCAGCCGCTGGGGCTGACGAAATCAATTCCTGAAGGGCCTGGTAAAGCACGTCTTTGTCGGCGGCGCGTCGGGTCCGGAAGCCGGTGTCAAGCTCATGCGCGCCGAGCATCCAGGCCAGCACGAGCAGGCCGTCTTTCTCGACGAACTTCCCGGCCATGCCGCTGTCCTGCCGGACACCGGTCAGGGAAGCGGCAGGGATGTAGAGCGCCGGCGCTCCGGCCCGTTCGTAGAGGACGCCATGCGGGTAGACCGCGAGGGTTGCGTTGGTGCGGATCCCAAGGCCGTGGACGGCGATCCGGTCGAGCCAGTCACCGGCGGTGGTGGTGGCAACGTACTGCCCTTCGGCGACAGCGGCGGGTTCACCGGTTGCCGCAGGCACCTCGGGCAGCTGTTCGACGTCGGCCTGGCGCCTGAGCCGGTTGCGCCAGCCGATGCCCAGGAGGACAAAGGCGACGGCGACGACCGCCAGCATGGCAAGTCCGGGGAGGATTTTGTCCATCAGGCAACGCCCGCCGTGGTGGCTGCGGCGTCGGGGTGGGGCGTGTTCAGTGCACCCTCGAGCACCGTGGGGTGTCCCTTGTAGAAGGTGGCAACCACCTTGCCCGGCAATTCCCGGCCCTTGAACGGCGAGTTGCGGCCCATGGTGGCCATCGTGGACGGATCGACGGTCCAGCGGGCTGCCGGGTCCACCAAAATGAGGTTGGCGGGTTCGCCGGCTTCGATGGGCCGTCCCTGGTCGGACAGCCGCCCGATCTTCGCCGCGGCCGTGGAGGTGACGCGGGCGAAGTCCGCCCACGTCATCAGTCCGGTTTCGATCATGGCGTGCTGCACGACTGAGAGGGCCGTTTCAAGTCCGGTCATGCCCATGGCGGCCTGCGCCCATTCACATTCCTTGTGCTCGCTGGGGTGCGGTGCATGGTCGGTACCCACAACGTCGATCGTGCCGTCTGCGAGCCCGGCACGCAATGCCTGGACGTCGGCATCGGTGCGCAGCGGCGGGTTGACCTTGAAGACGGGGTCGTAGCTGCGCACGAGGTCATCGGTCAGCAGCAGGTGGTGCGGGGTCACCTCGGCGGTGACGTCGATGCCCCGTTCCTTGGCCCAGCGGATGATTTCCACGGAGCCTGCCGTGGATACGTGGCAGACGTGCAGCCGCGAGCCGACATGCTGGGCCAGCAGGACGTCGCGGGCGATGATGCTTTCCTCGGCGACGGCAGGCCAGCCGGTCAGGCCGAGAACCGCGGAGACGTCGCCCTCGTTCATCTGTGCCCCGGCGGTGAGGCGGGGTTCCTGCGCGTGCTGGGCCACGACGCCGTCGAACGCCTTGACGTATTCCAGCGCCCGGCGCATCAGGACGGGATCGTGGACGCAGATGCCGTCGTCGGAGAACATCCGGACCCGGGCGCGGGAGTCGGCCATGGCGCCAAGTTCCGCCAGCTGCTCCCCCGCCAGTCCGACCGTGACGGCCCCGACCGGACGCACGTCCACCCAGCCTGCGGCCCGGCCCAGGGTGTAGACCTGCTCGACGACGCCGGCGGTGTCGGCGACGGGGGTGCTGTTGGCCATGGCATGGACAGCCGTGTAACCACCCAGGGCCGCTGCGCGGGTTCCGGTTTCGACGGTTTCGGCGTCCTCGCGGCCGGGTTCGCGCAGGTGGGTGTGGACATCCACCATGCCGGGCAACGCCACGCAGCCGGCGGCGTCGATCACCGTGGCTCCGCCGGCATCCAGGCCGTGGCCGATCTCGGCGATGATGCCGTCACGGATCAGCACGTCCGAGGCTTCGCCGCCCAGGATGGAGGCGCCCTTGATGAGGTAGGTTCCGGTGGTGGTCGTCATCAGATGCTCTCCTTGATGGGCGCGGCGGTGGTGTAGGCCGGGGCCCGGGTTGCGGCTGGTTCGCGGGAATCCCCGGAGAGCAGCAGGTACAGTGCGGCCATCCGAACGGACACGCCGTTGCGGACCTGTGCCAGGACGGTGGACCGGGGTGAGTCGGCTGCGGCGGCGCTGATTTCCAGGCCCCGGTTCATGGGACCTGGGTGCATGATGATGGTGTCTGTCATGCCGAGGTCGTCCAGGGCGCGGAGCCGGTTGTCGTCGAAGCCCCAGCGGCGGGAGTATTCCCTGGTGCTGGGGAAGAACGAGGCGTTCATGCGTTCGCCCTGGACCCGGAGCATCATGACGGCGTCCACGCCGTTTGCCAGGGTTTGGTCGAGGTCATAGCTGACACTGCAGGGCCATTGTTCGACGCCGACCGGCAGCAGGGTGGGTGGCGCCACCAAGGTGACCTCCGCGCCCAGGGTCCGGAGCAACCAGACGTTGGACCGTGCCACGCGTGAGTGCAGGACATCGCCGACGATCGCGACGCGCAGGCCTTTGAGGTCTGTTCCCTCCGACGCCGTTCCGGCCAGCCGCGCCCAGTGCCGGCGCATGGTGAAGGCGTCCAGGAGGGCCTGGGTGGGGTGTTCGTGGGTGCCGTCACCGGCGTTGATGACGCCGGCGTCGATCCAGTCCGTTGCGGCGAGCCGGTGCGGCGCGCCGGAAGCCCAATGGCGGATGACGACGGCGTCGGCCCCCATGGCGGACAGCGTCTGGGCGGTGTCCTTGAGGGATTCTCCCTTGGATACCGAGGACCCCTTCGCGGCGAAGTTGATCACATCCGCGGAGAGCCGCTTGGCTGCGGCTTCAAAGGAGATCCGGGTCCGGGTGGAGTCCTCGAAGAAAAGGTTGACCACCGTGCGTCCGCGCAGGGCCGGGAGTTTCTTGACCTCCCGCTCGCCCACGGCAGACATTTCCTCGGCGGTGTCCAGGATGCGGATGGCATTTTCAAGGCTGAGGTCCTGGGTGGACAGGAGGTGTTTCATGCGCCGCCCTCGATCACGACTTCGTTGACCGGTGATCCGCCTTGGGGTGTGTCGGTCTCCTCGAGCCGGACCCGTACCTTTTCGGCGGAGGAGGTGGGCAGGTTTTTGCCCACATGGTCAGCACGGATGGGAAGTTCGCGGTGGCCCCGGTCGATCAGGACGGCCAGCCGGACGATGCGCGGGCGGCCGAGGTCAACGAGGGCGTCCAGGGCGGCGCGGATGGTGCGTCCCGAGTACAGGACGTCGTCGATCAGCACCACTACCTTGTTGTCGATCCCCGTCCGGGGCAGTTTGGTGGGGTACGGCGGCCGGGTCCCCTGGTGGGAAAGATCGTCGCGGAACATGGTGACGTCAAGCTGGCCCACGATGGCGGCGGCGTCCACGGTGGCGTCGGCAGCCGCGATTTTTTCGGCCAGGCGGACGGCCAGCGGGTATCCGCGGCGGGGAATGCCCAGCAGGACCAAGTCCCGGGATCCCTTGTTGGCTTCGAGGATCTCATGGGCGATACGAGTGAGTGCCCGGTCGATGTCCGCCTGGCTGAGGACAACCCTGGCTGGAACCGGTGCGCTGGTGACAGAAGTCAACGCTCGTCTCCCCTTTCCCCGCCTCACAGGACGGAATTAAAAAAGGAACATTTGCTGTTCAAAATTACCACATCGCCTCGCCGTGCCTGCGCCCGGGAGACGCGTTGCTGGTCACATCGGCTGGCGCGGATTCGTGGTTCCTTGGCGCTCCGGCGCCCCCCGCCTAGGCTTTCCGTTATGCCGATGTATCCGCAGCAACCAACACCAGGGCTCCCCGAGGACCCCTACCGCGAAGCACCCGGGCCGGTCCCCCGGCAGGCCAACCCCAGCTGGATGGGCCAGGTCCATCCAGGACACTACCGCCCGGCACCGGGGCACGGCGGCCAGCCCCTGGCAACGGTCGGTCCGCACCTCCCGGAGACTGCGCTGCGGGTATCCCGGGCACGGACCGGACTGGCGGGACTGTCCATCGCAGGCGGTGTGCTCGCGTTCCTGAGCCTGTTCCTGGTGGTCCCGTTCCTGCTGTCCAATACCGGCGCCGGCGGATTCCTGATCGGGTTCCTCGCGTCCCTGGTTCCCTTGTCCGTGGTCCTGGCGGCGGTCCACATTATCGACAGGTGGGAACCGGAGCCGAAGCGGCTGCTGTTGTTCGCCTTCGTGTGGGGTGCTGCGGTATCCGTTGCGGTGACCCTGCTCATCCAGCCGTTCTTTGTGATCGCGTTCCAGTTCACGGACCAGGCGGACCTGCAGACGTATATGGCCACCGTGCAGGCGCCGGTGGTCGAGGAATTTGCCAAGTCCCTGGGCCTGCTGATCATCCTGCTGGCAGCGCGACGGCAATTCGACGGGCCCGTTGACGGCGTCGTTTTTGCCTTCACCATCGCCGGCGGGTTCGCCTTCACCGAGAACATCCTCTACTTCGGCAGGGCCGTGGCCGAATCGGCTTCCCCAGCCAGCGACCTCGCCCAGATCTTCTTCCTCCGCGGCGTGATGTCGCCCTTCGCGCACGCGATCTTCACCGGAACCACGGGACTGGTGATGGGGTTCGCCGCGCGGAAGTGGCATACCGGAGCGTCCGTGGGAGCCTTCCTGGCAGGGCTGCTGCCGGCCATGTTCCTGCACAACAGGTGGAACAGCATGGGCAGGGGCTTCCTGCTGGACTACATCATGGTCCAGGTTCCGATCTTCCTGCTGGCGGTGGCAGGCATCATCTTCCTTCGGGTTGCCGAGAAGCGCCTGACCCGGCAGCGGCTGCTGGAGTATTCGGCCGCGGGCTGGTTCACGCCGGACGAGGTGCAGCTCCTGGCGACCCCCGCCGGAAGGCGCACGGCGTTGTCCTGGGCCGCCACCGCGGGCCGGAAACCGCAGATGAAGCAGTTCCTGAAGGCGGCCACACAGCTCGCGAATATCCGCCAGCGGATCCTGAGCGGGCGGGACGTGCCTCTTCACCAGGCCGAGGAGCGGCACCAGCTCCAAAGGATCCTGGAGCTCCGGGCGGCCATCGCCCGTTGAGAACGCAGAAGGAGCCCGCCGGATGTCCGGCGGGCCCCTTGGCGTTCGGCTGACGCCGCAAACCTGGGCTCTTCCCTAGGCGAGCAGCGAAGGCTTCAGCTGTTGCAGGCGCCCGAGCAGGCCGTTGATGAACTGCGGAGACTCATCCGTGGACAGCGTCTTGGCCAGTGCAACGGCTTCGCTGACCGCAACTCCGTCGGGGACGTCATCGTTGTACAGGAGCTCCCACGTACCGATGCGGAGGATGATGCGGTCCACTGACGGCATCCGTTCCAGGCTCCAGCCCTGCGAGTAGGTCTCCAGGAACTCATCAATGGCTGCCTGCTGGGACACTACGCCCTCAACGATTTCCACGGTGTAGGGGTTGACCACCTGGTCGGTCTTTTCCCGGCGTGCGCGGAGCACGTCAAATGCCGAAACAGAGCGTTGCTCCGCCTCGAAAAGAACATCCAGTGCCCTGTTGCGGGCTTTACCGCGGGCGCTCACTACTCGGTGACCCGGCCCAGGTAGCTGCCGTCGCGGGTGTCCACCTTGACCTTGGTGTTGTTCTCGATGAACAGCGGCACCTGGATCTCGTAACCCGTTTCCAGGGTGGCAGGCTTGGTGCCGGCGGACGAGCGGTCGCCCTGCAGGCCCGGCTCGGTGTAGGTGATTTCGAGGACGACGCTCGGCGGCAGTTCGATGTAGAGCGGGTTGCCGTCGTGGATGGCGATGTTCACCATCTGGTTCTCAAGCATGAAGTTGGTGGCGTCCCCCACCGTGGCCCCGGAAACGGTGATCTGGTCGTAGTCGGAGGTGTCCATGAACACGAAGTCCGCGCCGTCCTGGTACAGGTACTGGTAGTCGCGGCGGTCGACGGTGGCCGTCTCAATCTTGAGGCCGGCGTTGAAGGTCTTGTCGACAACCTTGCCGGACATCACGTTGCGCATCTTGGTGCGGACAAAGGCGCCGCCCTTGCCGGGCTTGACGTGCTGGAACTCGATGATGTTCCACAACTGGCCCTCAAGCTTCAGGACCGTTCCGTTCTTAATGTCGTTAGTGGTTGCCACTGGTTTCCTCTGGTTCCTTTATCCGGCCGTGTGGGCCAGGTGCTGTATGCCGGGCGGGCAAACCAAAGCGGCCCGCCTGCACGTGTTTGTCAAAAATCGCGTGGATGCAAAAATTCCACAACCATTCTACCGGTAAATACCGGGCAGCTTGTCCGCTGCCGCCGCCTGCCTCCTCAGCAGGCCAATTCCAGGATGTCCCGTGCACGCTGGAGCGCCACGGTGGAGGAATAGATTTGGGCAGCATCCGCGGACTGCGCCACCCGCAGGTCCAGCGCCTTGGAGAACGACTCAACGGCGGCCGAGGTTTGGCCGGCTGCGTACTGGGCCTTGCCCAGGAACTGCAGTGCCAGCGCTTCGCGGGGCGTGCCGTGCACCTCGGCCAGGAGTTGCCGGAACAGCTCTATGGCGCGGTCCATCCGGTGGGTGACGCTCAATACCTCGGCTTCGAAAACGCGCAGCCGGAACGATTCCGGGTCCTTGAACCGTGCTTCGGCCAGCAGTTCAGCCGCTTCGGAGGCATGGCCCTCGACCAACAGGACGAAAATGTGGTCCGCGGGGTCGGTGGAGGCCGACAGGGCTTCCCGGACAGCGTCCTCGTTGACGATCTGGGGCATCAGGGTATCCGGGTTTATGCGGATGCCGGGAAATCCGGCCTGGGGCCAGTCGGCGGTGCCATTCATGTCGCCCTGCATCAGGACGCAATTTCCTGGTACGCGGCGAACAGCAGCGAGGTGTCCGGCACATCAAGGATGCCCGGCTTGGCGATTCCGTCCAGCACCACGAAACGCAGCAGGTCGCCGCGGGACTTCTTGTCGCGGCGCATCCCATCCAGCAGACCCTGCCAGCGGTCCCGGCGATAGGTGACCGGCAGCCCAAGGCCGTCCAGGATGCTTCGGTGCCGGTCGGCGTCGGCATCGCTGAGCCTGCCCACGCTGCGGGCAAGTTCGGCCGCAAACATCATGCCCACGGACACGGCTGCGCCGTGCCGCCACGAGTAGCGTTCCACCAGCTCGATGGCGTGGCCCAGGGTGTGTCCGTAATTCAGGATTTCCCGGAGCCCGGATTCTTTGAGGTCCTCGGAAACCACCTTCGCCTTGACGGCGATGGCGCGTTCAATCAGCTCGCGCAGCGCGTCGGAGCGGGGGTCCACCACTGCGGCCGGGTCTTTCTCCACGAGATCGAGGATGGCGGGGTCGGCAATGAAGCCGCACTTGATGACCTCGGCAAGCCCGGAAATGATCTCGTTCTTCGGCAGCGTTTCCAGCGTGTCCAGGTCGGCCAGGACGGCCGCGGGCGGGTGGAACGCCCCCACGAGGTTCTTTCCTTCCGCGGTGTTGATGCCGGTTTTGCCGCCTACCGAGGCGTCCACCATGCCCAGCAGGCTGGTGGGCATGTGGATGACCTTGACGCCGCGCAGCCACGTAGCGGCAACGAAGCCGGCGAGGTCGGTGACTGCTCCCCCGCCCACAGCCACGATGGCGTCCGAGCGGGTGAAGTCGTTCTGGCCCAGGACCTGCCAGCAGAATGCCGCGACCTGGATGTGCTTGCCTTCCTCGGCGTCCGGGATTTCCGCCGTAAGCGAGGTGAAGCCGGCCTCGGCCAGCTCGTCGCGGACGGTGTCTCCGGTGAGGCGCAGCGCGCGGGGGTGGATCACCAGCACCCGGCGGACGCGTTCACCCAACAGGGCGGGAAGTTCTCCAAGCAGGCCGCGCCCCACGACGACGCCGTAGTTGTTTCCAGCACCTTCGCCGGTGACGTTGATGACTGTTGATTGAGTGTTCACTTCTCAACTTCCTGTTTGGCAGCTGCGTGGTGCCGCAGTGCTGCTTCCAGCCGTGCGCCGAGCTCGGGTATGGAGCCGTGGCGGACGTCCAGGGTGATGTCGGCCAGCCTCTCGTAGACCGGCCTGCGGGTGGCAAACATTGCTGTCCAGCGGCCCATGGCGTCGCCGGCGAGGAGTGGCCGGCCCGAGTTCCGGGCGATCCTGCCTGCCACCGTATCAGCGTCGCATTCGAGGTAGACCACGGTGCAGCGGCCCATGAGCTGCTGGGTCCCGGAGTCCAGTACGGCCCCGCCGCCCAGGGAAATCACCGTGGTGGTCCCGGCCGCGTCCTCAACGGCGTCGGCGACGGTCCGGGCTTCGATTTCGCGGAACGCGTGCTCCCCGCGGCCCGCGAAGATATCGGCGATGGAACCGTGGCCGGCAACGATGACGGCGTCGGTGTCAATGAAGCGGGCGCCCAGCTGTTGCGCCAGTTGCTGGCCGATGGCCGATTTGCCGACGGCCATGGGGCCGATGAGCACGATCGGCCGGCCGCCTGCGGGGCCGGTACTGCTGTGATGGAGCACTACTGGCCGATCGAGTCCAGGGAAGCCGGGATGTTGTCCAGGTAACCCTTGATGTTGCGGGCGGTTTCCGGCACGGAGTCACCACCGAACTTCTCCATGACGGCTTCGGCCAGGACCAGTGCCACCATGGCCTCGGCCACGACGCCCGCAGCCGGGACGGCACAGACGTCGGAGCGCTGGTGGTGGGCCTTGGCCGGTTCGCCGGTGCTGACGTCGATGGTGCGCAGGGCGCGCGGCACGGTGGCGATCGGTTTCATGGCGGCGCGGACCCGGAGGACGTCGCCGATGCTCATGCCGCCTTCGATACCGCCGGCCCGGTTGCTGGCACGGCCGATCCGGCCCTTGCCGTCACGGACAATTTCGTCGTGGGCGGCTGAACCCCGGCGTGCAGCGGTCAGGAAACCGTCGCCGACCTCCACGCCCTTGATGGCCTGGATCCCCATGAGTGCCGCGGCCAGCCGGGCATCGAGCCGCCGGTCCCAGTGCACGTAGCTGCCAAGTCCCGGCGGAAGCCCGTAGGCGAGGACCTCGACCACGCCGCCCAGCGTTTCGCCTTCTTTGTGCGCGGCGTCGACCTCCGCAACCATCGCGTCGGAGGTTTCGCGGTCGAAGCAGCGCAGCGGATCCGTGTCCAACGCGATGACATCGCCGGGCAACGGCAGCGGCCGGCCTTCGGGGACGGTGACGCTGGCGATCGAGACAGTGTGGCTGACCAGTTCGATGCCGAGGTGCCGGAGGAACCGGGCTGCCACGGTGCCGAGGGCCACCCGGGTTGCCGTTTCGCGGGCGCTGGCGCGTTCCAGGACAGGACGCGCTTCATCAAACCCGTATTTCTGCATGCCGGTGAAGTCGGCGTGGCCCGGACGGGGCCGCGTCAGCGGTGCGTTGCGGGCCTGGTCGGCGAGGAGTTCAGCGTCAACGGGGTCGGCAGACATGATCTGCTCCCATTTGGGCCATTCGGTGTTGCCCACCTGGATGGCGACGGGACCGCCCTGGGTGCGGCCGTGCCGTACACCGCCAAGGATGGTGACCACGTCCTGCTCGAATTTCATCCGTGCGCCGCGGCCGTAGCCGAGCCGGCGGCGGGCCAGGGAGTCTGCGATGTCCCCGCTGGTGATTTCCACACCAGCCGGGACGCCCTCAATAATTCCCATCAAAGCCGGGCCATGGGATTCACCGGCAGTCAACCAACGCATAATTTCCATCCTGCCACGTAGGGCGGTCAGAACGCCCGTCGGGCAAGGCCGACTGCGTCACACATCACATCTATGACAGCTGCGTTAACGTCTTCCCCGCGCCGGGTGAAAAGCCGCACCTGCTCCACCGCCTGGTACAACAGCATCTCCAGGCCGGGCACCACGCGGCCGCCTCCGGCCTGCCACACAGAGGCCACCAGGCTGGGCCAGGGATCGTAGGCGACGTCCAGGAGGACACCCGGCGTCGTCGTCTTCAAGGCGGCGATTTCGGCGGCGAGCCCGTCGGCCGCGCGTGGCGGCAAGGTGGAGATGACGACGTCGGCTTCCGACGTCGGGCGCGCGGCGGCGGTGAGGGGGCGGACCTCCAGCGCGACCCCCAGGCTGTCGGCAGCGGCGCGGACGTCCGACGTCCGCGACGAATCACGGACGTACACCTGGACCGTGGTGGTGCCAAGTTCCTTGAGGGCAGCAACAGCCGACGCCGCCGTGCCGCCGCCGCCGAGGATGACGGCGGACGGCGCCGCAGCCGTCCCGGCGTGGCGCAGGGCATTCACGATCCCCGGGACGTCGGTGTTGGAACCTACCGTCTTCACTGCGCCGCCGGATTCCTCGAAGGTGACTGTGTTCACGACTCCCAGGGTCTGGGCCACTCCGCGGACTTCGTCCACTTCATCAAGCATGGCGGTCTTCAGCGGCATGGTCACGGAGAGCCCGCGCCAGCCGGGCTGGTTCCGGATCTGGCGCATGAACGACGGCAGCAACTGCTCGGTGACGTCGATGGCCGTGTAGCTGATGGCCGCGCCCAGCCGCTCATACGCCGAAAGGTGCAGCGCGGGAGACTTTGAGTGGCTGATCGGGTGGCCCAGGACGGCAGCCCGCAGGCTCATGTGCAGCGGCCCGCGTTGGCCTTGCACCACGCGTTGTATTGCTCAACATTGACGTTATGTTCGGCGAGCGTCTTCGCGAACTTCGTTTCGTTGGTGTCCAGGTTGACGGTCACCCAGTACAGGTAGTCATTGGACTTGGGCCGTGCTGCCGCGTCGATGGCAGTCTTGCCGGGCGAACCAATGGGGCCCGGCGGGAGTCCGGGGTTGGCATAGGTGTTGTACGGGTTGGACTTGTCTTTGCGCTGGTCATCCGTGAAGTTCAGGCTCTTGGTGCCCAAGCCGTAAGTCACCGCCGAATCCACCTGGAGGAAACCGCCGGTCTGGTCGTTCGGCTTGAGCCGGTTATAGATCGCACCGGCCACGTCGCCGTAATCGGCCTGGCCACCCTCGGCCTGGACAATGCTGGCCACAATGACGGCCTCGTACTGCTTGGCGGGGTCGGTGATTCCCTGCGACACCAGCTCATCGGTGGTGGCTTTCACGAGGGCCTGCAGGATGTCCTTGGCCGGGGTTCCGAGCGGGAAGCGGTATTCTCCGGGGGCGAGGTAACCTTCGAGGTTCTTCGCGTTTGCCGGCAAGCCAAACTGGGCAGGCTGGTTGCTCAGGGCCTGCAGCTGCTGGATGGAAACGCCCGAACCCTCGGAAATTGCCTGCAGCGACTCACCGATCCGCAGACCTGCGCTCAGGGCGAAGTAGATGACCTTGGACTTGTCTTTGCCGGCCAGGACATCAACGGCGTCGGCGTTCTTCATTTCGGTCTTGAAGACGTAGTCGCCCGGCGACAGCGTTGCGCCGGAGGCATGGAACGCCTGCATGAAGGTGTCGGCATTGGCGACGACCCGCTGGTTCTCAAGGTCCACAGCTACGGACCGGGTGCCCTCGCCGCTTGCCACGGTCACGTGGACCTCGCCGGTCCCCGGTCCGGGGAAGTCCGATGGCTTGCCGCTGCCGAGGAGGGGCTTGAGGAACTGCGCGCCCACGGCCACGGCCGTCACGAACACAGCGAGCGTCAGGAACAGCGCCAGCAACCTGCGCCGGCGCCGGACCTTCTTCGAGGGCCGGGGCACTGACTGGGCTGCCGAGGACACGGGAAGCAGCTCATGGGCGGCATCCGGGTGGGCAGCATCCGGATGCGCATCGTCGTGGTATCCGGCGTCGTATGAATGGTCGTCGGGGATTTCCCCGTAATGGTGCCCGTCGGCGTCATGGTGGCCGTCGGCGAAGGGGGCGTGGTCCGGGTGGTGGGCCACGTCGTCGTGGTGCTGCACGTCCTGGTGGTGTGCCACGTCCGCGTAGGCGTACGCGTCCCCGGGGTGCTCCGTATCCGGGACATACGCCAGCTCCTCGTGCTGGTGTACGTCGTCGCCAACCTGCACGTCGTCATGCGGCGGCGCAACGGCGTCCTGGTGGGTTCCGGCGGAAAGCCCGTTACTCCAGGCTCCAGCGGGGTGGGAGTCACCGGGGTGCGGTCCGTCCTGGATGGATGGCGGCGCATCGGGGGCAGCCGGCACGTCCTCGGCGCCAGGCAGCGGAGCAAAGGTTGGTTCTCCGGCCGAGGGTGCGGTTGCCGGCGGCGTGACGGGAGGCGGCGGGACCTCGCCCGTCTCATAGGCCTGCTCGGGGACGGCGTCGTGGCCGCCGGTATTGAGGCTCTTTTCGCGTGCGCGCAGTTCCTTGCGGGTCAACGGCCTCGCGGCCCCGGCGTCCTGCGGGCCGGAAGTGTCGTCAATGTTGGCAGGGCTCACTGTTGCCTTCCATTATCTGAAAATCGGGCCGTGTCTGCGGAGATGGCGCGGACTGGTTCGTCCACCCCACCGGCCCCCAGGTCCACGGTCGGGGATGGCGCTGTCACGCGTGAGCCGACATCCGCTCCCCTGGCTTTCTGCATGTCGATGGCGTGCTGAAGGATACCCGCCGCCGCGACCTGATCAACTACTTTACGGTGGTTCCTGCTGCTCATGCCAGCTTCGTGCAGGTTCCGGTGCGCCGTAACGCTGCTCAGCCGCTCGTCCACGAGGTTCACCGGGACCGCCAAACCGCGGGCGGAAAGCTCTTCAACCAGCAGCAGGGCGTAGTCCGTGGCCATCCTGGCGGACGCGTGTTCTTCGCCCTTCATGGTGCGCGGCAGTCCCACGAAAACCTGGACGGCTCCCTGTTCCTCCGCCAGTTTGGCGATGACCCGCACGTCCGAGTTCTTCTTGGCGTTCCGGTCAAGGGTCTTGTAGGGCGTGGCCAGGATCCCGTCGCGGTCGCACAGGGCCACCCCTACCCGGACGGTGCCCACGTCCACCCCCAGTTTGACGCCCTGGGGGTAGCCGCCGGCAGCTGCAGGATTGGTCATGACAGGATTAGCGCGCGGAAATGGCGTCGACGACGGCGGCCAGCGCGGCGCCAACCTTTCCGGCGTCGGTCCCTCCACCCTGGGCAACATCGTCCTTGCCGCCACCGCCACCGCCGAGAACGCCGGCGGCGATCCGGACCAGCGCACCGGCTTTGACGCCGGCCTCCCTGGCTGCCTCGTTGGTGGCCACCAGGATCAGCGGACGGTCGTTGGCGACACCGGCGACGGCAACCGCGGAGGCCGCCGAGCCGAGCCGGTTGCGCAGGTCCAGGGCCAGGCCGCGGAGGTCGTCGGCTCCACTGACGGTGCCGGCGTCGTGGGCCAGCACCTTCACTCCCCCGGCGTCCTTGGCCGTGTCCACCAGCCGCGCGGCAGAGGCGGCCAACTGTTCCTTGCGGAGCCGGTCCAGTTCCTTCTCGGTGGCCTTCAGCTTGGCCAGCGTGGCGGAAATCCTGTCGGCGAGCTGGCCGGACGGGACTTTCAGCAGGTCGGTCAGTTCGGTCACCAGGGCCCGCTCGGCGGCAAGGTGGCGGAAGGCTTCCATGCCCACGAAGGCTTCCACGCGCCGGTTGCCTGAACCGACGGACTGTTCGCCCAGGAGGGACAGGCTGCCGATCAGCGAGGTGTTGGCAACGTGGGTGCCGCCGCAAAGCTCGCGCGACCACGCGCCGTCGATTTCCACCACGCGTACTTCGCTGCCGTAGTTCTCGCCGAAGAGGGCCATGGCACCCATGGCCTTCGCCTCGGCCAGGCCCATGATCTTCGTTTCCACCGCGTAGTTGTTGCGGATGGCAAGGTTGGACACCTCTTCGATTTCCGAACGCGTCGCCGTGCTCAGGCCTTCGCCCCAGGCAAAGTCGAAGCGCAGGTAGCCGGCCTTGTTGAAGGAGCCGCGCTGGGTGGCCTCCGGCCCGAGGATCTGGTGCAGGGCGGCATGCACGATGTGCGTGCCCGTGTGGGCCTGCTCGGCGGCGTGGCGGCGTTCACGGTCGACGGCGGCGCGCACCAGCGAGTCCGCGCCGATCTCGCCTTCGCGGACAATCGCCTTGTGTACGCTCAGGCCCTTGATGGGGCGCTGGACGTCCAGGACCTCGACGACGAACCCGTCACCGGTGATGAGGCCGGTGTCGGCAGCCTGGCCGCCGGCCTCGGCGTAGAACGGGGTTTCGGCGAGCACGAGTTCGATTTCGTCGCCGGTGGCAGCCTGCTGGACCTTGCGTCCGGCGCTCAGGAGGCCGCGGACACGGGACTCGCCTTCGAGTTCGGTGTAGCCGGTGAAGACCGTCTCACCCTGGCCCAGGAGCTCCTGGAACACGGTGACGTCGGCGTGGCCGCCCTTCTTGCCCTTGGCATCTGCCTGGGCGCGCTGGCGCTGTTCCTGCATCAGGCTGCGGAAGGCAGCCTCGTCAACCTTTAAGCCCGCCTCTTCGGCCATCTCGAGCGTGAGGTCGATGGGGAAGCCGTAGGTGTCATGGAGGGTAAAGGCGTCCTCGCCGGACAGCGGCTTGTTGGCTGCCTTGGATTCCTTTACGGCGTCCTCAAGCCGCGCAGTCCCGGACGCAATGGTGCGCAGGAACGCTTTCTCCTCGGCGTAGGCGATGCGGCTGATCCGGGCGAAGTCGGCGTCAACGACGGGGTACACGCCCTTCATGGCATCCCGCGACGCCGGCAGCAGCTCCGGCAGGCAGGCCTGTTCGACGCCCAGCAGGCGCATGGAGCGCACGGCACGCCGGATCAGGCGGCGCAGGACGTAGCCGCGGCCCTCGTTGGACGGGGTGACGCCGTCGGAGATCAGCATCAGGGCCGAGCGGATGTGGTCGGCCACAACCCGCATCCGGACGTCGTCCGTGTGGTGGGGGTCCTCGGGAGTCTCAGCGGAGGTGTACTCCTTGCCGGAGAGTTCCGCGGCCTTGTCGATGACCGGCCGGACCTGGTCGGTCTCGTACATGTTCTCGACACCCTGCAGGATCATGGCGAGGCGTTCCATGCCCAGGCCCGTGTCGATGTTCTTCTTGGGCAGCTCGCCCACGATGTCGAAGTCCACCTTGGAGCGCACGTTCTCGATCTGGTACTGCATGAACACGAGGTTCCAGATCTCGATGTAGCGGGTCTCGTCAGCCAGCGGGCCGCCTTCGATGCCGTAGGCCGGTCCGCGGTCGTAGTAGATCTCCGAGCAGGGCCCGGCAGGACCCGGCTGGCCGGTGGACCAGTAGTTGTCCGACTTGCCCATCCGCTGGATGCGTTCAGCGGGGACGCCGGTGTTCTTGAGCCACAGTTCCTCGGCTTCGTCGTCCTCTTCGTAGACGGTCACCCACAGCCGCTCGGGCGGAAGGCCGTAGCCGCCGTCGTCAACGCTCGTGGTGAGCAGCTCCCACGCGAACTTGATGGCGTCTTCCTTGAAGTAGTCGCCGAACGAGAAGTTGCCGCACATCTGGAAGAAGGTGCCGTGCCGGGCCGTCTTGCCCACTTCTTCGATGTCACCGGTGCGGATGCACTTTTGCACGCTGGTGGCACGGGAGTAGGGCGGTTCCTCACGGGCGGTGAGGTAGGGGATGAACGGGACCATGCCGGCCACCGTGAACAGCAGCGAGGGGTCGCTGGAGACCAGCGATGCGGAGGGAACCGCCGTGTGGCCCTTGCTGACAAAAAAGTCCACCCAGCGCTTAGTGATCTCCTGCGACTTCATGAGCTGTTTTCTTACCCTTCGTGGTCCGCGGCTCCTGCCGGGCGCGGAAAGTTAATTCAGGTGGCGGGATCCGGGATTGGTTCCTGCCGGTTTTCGTTGGCTGCCGTTGCTTGCCCCGGGGCTCAGCGGCGCACCAGTTCCGCGGAGTCGACGCCCAGTGCGGCGCGGAGGTCGGTCTCACGCTCGCGCATCCCGGCCCGGACGGCATCAGCGAAGTCGTAGACGCCGTCTGCCAGGCGCCCAACAGCACGGTTGAGGCCTTCGGGTCCGAGGTTGGCCTGCGCCTCGGTGACTTTACGGAACGCGATGACGCCGATGGCCACGCCAATTCCCATCCAAACAATTCTTTTCATGTTCGTTCTTTTCGAATCTAGCGGCTGCGGCGGCCGGCTGCGGGCTTCCTGCGGTTCGCGAAGGCACTGCGCACGCCGTAGCTGAACGCGGCCACCTTGATCAGCGGCGAACCCACCGTGGCGGCGACCAGCGAAGACAGGGCGGAAATGTTGGCGGATGCATCCGAGACGTTGGACGAGATGCCATCGACCTTCTTCAACTGCTGGTTGGTGGTCGAAACGGTGGCGGTGACCTCGTCCATCAGGGGCGTGGCGCCGTCACTGATGGACTTGATGGCGGTGCGCACCTCGTCGAACACACTTCCCAGCTTCAGGATGGGTACCGCGAGCAGCAGCACCAGGAGCGCGAACACCCCGGCAGCGATCAGGCCGGCAATATCGCCACCAGACATAGACGTTCATCTCCTCGAAATTCCGTGGTGGGGTTCCATCCTGGCCGGGCCCGGAAGGCCCGATGCGCAGATGTCCCCCAAGTACCTTACATACAAAGAAGCCCGTGGCGCTTGCCACGGGCTTCTTTGGATACGCTGCTGGGATTTAGCGTGCGTAGAATTCGACGACGAGCTGCTCTTCGCAGGTCACCGGGATTTCCGAACGCTTGGGGCGGCGGACCAGGCGGGCCTGCAGGGCTTCCAGCTTGACGTCCAGGTAGGCCGGAACGGCAGGCAGGACGTCGCGGTGGGCACCGGCGGCGGCAACCTGGAGCGGAACCATGGTCTCGCTGCGGCTGTGGACGTGGACCAGCTGGCCCTCGCCGACGCGGAACGACGGACGGTCAACGCGGACGCCGTCAACCATGATGTGGCGGTGCACAACCAGCTGGCGGGCCTGGGCGATGGTGCGGGCGAAGCCGGCACGCAGGACCAGGGCGTCAAGGCGCATTTCGAGCAGTTCGATGAGGTTCTCACCGGTCAGGCCCTTGGTGCGGCGGGCTTCTTCGAAGGCACGGGTCATCTGCGCTTCGCGGATGCCGTACTGGGCGCGCAGGCGCTGCTTTTCGCGCAGACGTACGGCGTAGTCGGAGTCCTGCTTCTTGCGGGCGCGGCCATGCTCACCGGGGCCGTACGGGCGGCGCTCCATGTACTTGGCGGCCTTGGGGGTCAGAGCGATGCCGAGGGACCGCGAGAGGCGGGCCTGACGGCGAGCACGAGTGTTGTTAGCCACTTGTGTCCTTCCAATATCTGCGGTGTGTCAGTGTTACTGGCCTCCACGATGGAGAGCATCGGCCAACCGCTGCCTTTTGCTACTGGGCACAGGGCATAACCTTCTCAACGGTAAAATTGGGGAGATTGTGCGCCGGGCCTTGCCAGACAAACATATAGCCTACCACGGCAGCTACGTGCCCCTCACAATCTTCCGCAGCCGCTCCAGCCGCACGGCGATGTCCCGTTCGGCTCCATTGCCCGTTGGCTGGTAGTAGTCCCGCCCCACCAGGTCATCCGGCGGATACTGCTGGCTGGCCACCCCGTGCGGAGCATCGTGGGCGTACTTGTAGCCCACACCATGGCCCAGCTGCTTGGAGCCCGGATAGTGTGCATCGCGCAGGTGGGCGGGGATTCCGACCCCGAGGCCGGCCCGCACATCGGCGATCGCCTTGTTGATGCCCATATAGGCGGCGTTGGACTTCGGCGCGGTGGCCAGGTGGACCACTGCCTCGGCCAGGATGATCCGCCCTTCCGGCATCCCGATCAGCTGCACTGCCTGTGCTGCGGCCACCGCCGTCTGGAGCGCGGTGGGATCCGCCATGCCCACATCCTCTGCCGCGGAAATGACGATCCGCCGGGCGACGAACCGGGGGTCCTCCCCCGCTTCGAGCATCCGCGCGAGGTAATGCAGTGCGGCATCCACGTCGGAGCCCCGGATGGACTTGATGAAGGCGCTGGCCACGTCATAGTGCTGGTCGCCGGCCCGGTCGTACCGCACCGCGGCAGCGTCCAGGGCACGCTCGGTGTGGCGCAACTCCACCGTGACCGGCTCGGTGGTGCCGCTGCCCTCCGGGACAGAACGTTCGACGTCGTCCGCGTCCCCGAAGGCAACCCCCGCCGCGGCTTCCAGCGCCGTCAACGCCCGGCGGGCGTCGCCGCCGGAGAGCCGGACCAGGTGGTCAAGGGCCTCGTCGCCAAGCCTGACCTTGCCGCCGAGACCGCGGGGGTCTTCCACGGCCCGCACCAGCAGGCCCTCTATATCGGCGTCCGTGAGTGGCTTGAGCGTCAGGAGCAGGGACCGTGACAGCAGCGGGGAGACCACGGAAAAGGACGGGTTCTCGGTAGTGGCCGCCACCAGGACCACCCAGCGGTTTTCGACCCCTGGCAGCAACGCATCCTGCTGGGCCTTGTTGAACCGGTGGATCTCGTCCAGGAAGAGCACGGTGGTGGTCTTGTAGAGGTCGCGGGCCGTCAGGGCGTCGTCCATGACGCGCCGGACGTCCTTGACCCCTGCCGTGATGGCGGACAGTTCAACGAATTTTCGTCCGGGCCCGCGGGCAATGACATGCGCAAGGGTGGTCTTGCCGGTGCCGGGGGGTCCCCACAGGATCAGCGAGCTGGGACCCGCCGGGCCTGCGGCGTCGGCCCCCGCCGCCAGCTGCCGCAGGGGTGAGCCCTGGCCGAGCAGGTGCTGCTGGCCCACCACCTCATCCACGCTGCGCGGCCGCATGCGCACCGCCAGCGGGCTCCGCGGCGATCCCTGTCCGCGTGCACCCTGTCCTCGCGCGCCTTGTCCTCCGGTACCGGCGCCTGCCTCGGCGACGGCATCGTCGTCGTCGTCGTTTTCTGGGCCGTGCCCGAAGAGATCATCCACATAGATAGGCTACTTCCAGTCCCCTCCTGCATTTTCCCGCCCCCACCACAGCGAAGGAACACTTATGCCCGCCACCGCTTCCGCCGGCGGCCCGCCATCAGTCCGGACGGCATTCGTGGCCGGCGCCCGGCTGGCCGGCTGGGTGGAACGCTTCGGCTCCTCCCACGGCGGCTTCCGGTTGCGGGATGACGACGACGGTCTCCGGCTTTTGGCCGCTGACGGCACTGAGGCGCTCCTGCAGGCGCCGTGGCCGGCTGACGGCCGTCCCGGACGCGGCAACGGCCCGGTGGATCGGCTGGCCGCCCTTGCGTCCCAGCCGCGCCGGCTGGGACTGCTCCTGGTGCGTCGGGGCGGCTACGGCGTCGGGGTGGCATGCGAAGGCATGCTGCTGGCGTCCAAGGCCGGGACCCGGTACGTTCAGTCGCGTACCGCGGCGGGCGGCCAGTCCCAGCAGCGGTTTGCCCGGCGCCGTTCCAACCAGGCGGATGCCTTGGTGGCCTCCGTGGCGGAACAAGCGGCTGGGGTATTCGGTGGTGCGCCGTTCGAGTACGTGGTGCCGGGCGGTGACCGGGCCCTGGCTGACCTTGTCCTGCAGCAACCGCCGTTGCGGCCCTATCTCCCGCTGCCCCGCCTCGCATATCTCGACGTCATTGAGCCGCGGGCGGCCGTGCTGAAGAAGGCCGCGGCGGACGCCTGCTCCGTCCGGGTCCAGGTAACCGACCCGTCCGGCTAACGTGGGCCGCCGCCTGGTCAGCAGCCCGTCAGCGGCCGGCGGGGCCGCTCCTGGCGGTACAGGTAGCGCCCGTACTCACTGAAGCCCGCCCTTGAATAGAGCTCCCGGGCACCATGGTTCTGCGCCGTCACCAGCAGCCAGAAGTCCGTCATACCGTGGTCGACGCCGGCATGCAGCAGCGCATGGAGAATGGCTGCCGCAAACCCCTTGCGGCGCGCGTCAGTCCGTGTGGCCATGCCGTACACCCCACCGAGGGTGCTGCCGGCAGGCATGGCAAGGCGTCCGACGGCGGCGGCGCGGCCGTCGCTGTCCCGCGCCAGGGCGTACAGCGACGGGCAACCTTCGAGTATTGCCCGTGCGGTGCCCAAGGCATCCTTGCCGCCGCGGCCGTCCACCTCCCACCAGACCCGCAGCCAGTCCTCGGACGGCATCGGTGCCAGTTCAACCGCCGCGCCGTTATGGCCGCCTTCAGGGGTACCGCCCGCGGCCGCACTGCGTGTCATGACCACGGTCTCGGACTGGCGCGTGAACCCCTCGGCGTCGAGCAGGTCGTGGAGTGCTGCCGTGGCGGGGTGGTCGAACAGTTGGAAGATGACGGGCAGCCTGCGGAGGCGGTACCAGGCCCTTGCTTCGGCGAGCAAGGCGGCCAGGTCGCCGTCGGGGTGGCCGTCCTCCAGGACACGTGGCCAGATGGAGTTGGCCCGTTGCGTGACGCCATCCGCCGCCCGGAGCACCCAGTTTCCGGCCTCCTGCCGTTCCCGGGCCGGCCACGCTGCGTCCATGGCAGATTCGAGTTCCAGGGCACTGGGTTTCACATCGTCCGGGCTCGCCACCGGCATTCCTTCCTTAACGGCCGAAGGTCCCCCGGTTTCCCCGGGGAACCTTCGGTGACGGACGGCGCCCTGCGGCTGCCGTCCTTCCTCTACTTCTTTTCTTCCGGCTTCTTGGCCTCCGGCTTGAAGTCCACGCCGGCCTCTTTGCGCTGCTGCGGCGTAATGGGCGCCGGAGCCTCGGTCAGGGGGTCATGGCCGCCGCCGGACTTCGGGAAGGCGATGACGTCGCGGATGGACTCCACGCCGGCGAGCAGCGAAACAACGCGGTCCCAGCCGAAGGCGATGCCGCCGTGCGGGGGTGCGCCGTATTTGAAGCCCTCCAGCAGGAAGCCGAATTTGGTCTGCGCGTCTTCCTTGTCCAGGCCCATGAGCTCAAAGACCCGTTCCTGGACCTCACGCTGGTGGATACGGATGGAGCCACCGCCGATTTCGTTGCCGTTGCACACGATGTCGTAAGCGTAGGACAGCGCCGATTCCGGGTCCTTGTCAAAGGTGTCCAGGAACTCGGGCTTCGGTGAGGTGAAGGCGTGGTGGACGGCGGTCCACTTGCCGGCACCGACGGCGACGTCACCGGAGGCGATGGCGGCGGCGGCAGGCTCGAACATGGGTGCATCCACGACCCAGCAGAAAGCCCACGCGGTGGGGTCGATCAGGCCGGTACGGTGGCCGATTTCCACGCGCGCGGCGCCCAGCAGGGCACGCGATGGCGTCTTCTCACCGGCGGCGAAGAAGATGCAGTCGCCGGGCTTGGCGCCGACGGCGTCGGCCAGGCCGGCGCGTTCGGTGTCGGTGAGGTTCTTGGCCACGGGGCCCGCGAGTTCGCCGTCTTCCTTGTAGAGGACATAGGCCAGGCCTTTGGCGCCGCGCTGCTTGGCCCATTCCTGCCAGGCATCCAGGGCCCGGCGTGCCTGCGAAGCGCCCCCGGGCATCACGACTGCGCCGACGTAGGGGGCCTTGAAGACGCCGAAGTTGGTGTCCTTGAAGAATTCTGTGAGCTCGGTCAGTTCCTGCCCGAAGCGAAGGTCAGGCTTATCGGAACCGAAGCGCGCCATGGCGTCCGCATAGGTGATGCGCTCGATGGGGGTGGGGATGTCGGCACCGATGAGCTGCCATACGGCCTTGACGATGTTCTCGCCCAGCCGGATGATGTCGTCCTGGTCCACGAAGCTGGCCTCGATGTCCAGTTGCGTGAATTCCGGCTGGCGGTCCGCGCGGAAGTCCTCGTCCCGGTAGCAGCGGGCGATCTGGTAGTACTTCTCAAAGCCGCCCACCTGCAGCAGCTGCTTGAACAGCTGCGGGGACTGTGGGAGGGCGTACCAGGAACCCGGTGCCAGGCGGGCCGGAACCAGGAAGTCGCGGGCACCTTCCGGCGTGGAGCGGGTCAGCGTCGGGGTCTCGATCTCCACGAAGCCCTCGTCGTGGAGCAATTCACGGGCCACGCGGTTGGCCTCGGAGCGCAGACGCAGGTTCCGGCTGGGGCCCGGACGGCGGAGGTCGAGGTAGCGGTGCTTGAGGCGAGCTTCCTCGCCCACCTCGACGTGCTCGTCAATCTGGAAGGGCAGCGGGTCCGAGGTGTTGAGGATGGTGACGTCCTCGGCGATGACCTCGATCTCGCCCGTGGCCAGCGCCGGGTTCTCGTTGCCCTCGGGGCGGCGGGAAACAGTGCCCTTGACCTGCAGGACATACTCGTTGCGCAGGCCATGGAAGACCTCTTCTTCACGCACCACTACCTGCGAGACGCCGGAAGCATCGCGCAGGTCCACGAAGGCCACACCACCGTGGTCACGACGGCGGCCCACCCAGCCGGCCAGGGTTACGGTTTGTCCAATGTGCTCGGAACGGAGGGATCCGAGGTCATGTGTGCGCAGCACAGCACGCCTTTCTGCGGGAAAACAGTGGGAAGTTCAATATGATCGTTCCGGGAACGATCCCGTCCGAGTTTACCCGCTGGAAAGGTACTGCCGCCTCATGGCCCAACCCCAGCAGCTCCAACGCCGGCTCGGCGCCTTCGATGCCACCGCCATAGGCCTTGGCTCCATGCTGGGCGCCGGCGTGTTCGTGGTGTTCGCCCCCGCCGCAGCCCTGGCCGGCAACCTGCTGGCCTGGTCCGTGGTCCTCGCCGGTGTCGTGGCATACTGCAACGCTGTTGCCTCCGCGGCGCTTGCCGCACGGTACCCCACCAGCGGCGGCACCTATGTCTACGGCCGGAAACAACTGGGTGAGTGGCCCGGCTTTGTCGCCGGATGGGGATTCGTCACGGGGAAGACCGCGTCCTGCGCGGCCATGGCGTTGACCTTCGGCAGTTACGTCGCACCGGGCTACGCCGTGCCGGTGGCCGTCGCTGCCGTGGTTGCCCTGACCGGCATCAACCTCTTGGGGATTACCCGCACTGCCCAGCTCACGCGGATCCTGTTGTGCGTGGTCGTGGCGTCCCTGGTGTTCGTCGGAGTTGCCGCAGTCCTCGGCCCGCATCCCGCGGCGGACGCGGCCGGTCCGGGTTCCGGTGGCCCGGCCGGGGTCCTGCCGGCAGCCGGGCTGGTGTTTTTCGCCTTCGCCGGGTACGCGCGGATCGCCACACTGGGCGAGGAAGTCAAAGATCCCTCCCGCACCATTCCGCGGGCCATTCTGGCCGCGCTCGCCTCCGCCTTCACCATCTACCTGCTGCTGGCCCTACTTTTGCAGGCCCACCTGGGAGACCGGCTCGCTGGTGCCAGGACTCCCCTCCTGGACGCGGTATTGGCATCGCAGCTGGCGGCGGGTGCACCACTGGTGCAGGTGGGCGCCGCCGCCGCATGCCTGGGCGCCCTGCTCGCGCTGATCACCGGCGTCGGACGCACGACGCTGGCCATGGCGCGGGAAGGTGACCTTCCCCGCACCCTGGCCAGGGTGGGCGGGGCGCACACCGTTCCGTTCGTCGCGGAACTGGCCGTGGCCGCCGTCGTGATCCTGCTCCTGCTGACCACGGACGTAATGACCGTGGTGGGCTTCTCAAGCTTCGGGGTGCTGGTGTATTACGCCGTTGCCAACGCCTCCGCCTACACCCTCGGTTCGCATCCGGCCTATGCGCCGCGCTGGCTGAACGCGGCGGGCTTCCTGGGGTGCGTGGTGCTGGCCTTCACGCTGCCGCCGGCTCCCCTGCTGACCATGGCAGCGGTCCTGGCCGCGGGTACGGCCGGCCGTTGGCTGGTGCTGCGCTTCAGGCAGCGCCAGCACGGCCGGCCGCGCGGCCGCTAGGCCGACGCCGGTGCGGTGGCCGTGGTGCTCACCTGGACGGTGAGGTCCTCCAGCGGCGGGGCCCAGGTCTCCGGGGCTGCCACCACCTGTTCACCGGTCCGGATGTCCTTGACCTGGTGCGTGCCGTCGTCGTCCGTGAACCATACGAACGGGATTCCGCGCCGGTCGGCGAACTTGATCTGCTTGCCGAATTTCTCCGCTTTCGCCGCGACCTCCGTGGGGATGCCCCTGCTGCGAAGCAAAGCAGCAACGTCCTGCGCTGCGCCCCAGCTGTCGTCGTGGCTCAGGGCCACCAGCACGGCGGTGGGCACGGAACGGGAGGCCCTGGCCAGGTCCTGGCTGAGGATCCGGGACACAAGGCGGGTGACGCCGATGGACAGGCCCACCCCGGGGAACTTCCGGTTGCCCTTGGACGCCAGTGCATCGTAGCGGCCGCCGGAGCAGATCGATCCCAGCTGTTCATGGCCTACCAGGACGGTCTCCACGACAGTGCCCGTGTAGTAGTCCAGGCCGCGGGCGATGCTCAGGTCCGCCAACACCTTGCCGGGGGCGCGCTGCACGGTGGCATCGATTACCTGCTCCAGTTCATCCAGGCCCTCGTCCAGGAGCTCGTCGCTGACGCCCAGGGCGCGGACCTTCGCCACGAACGAGGTGTCTTCCGTGCGGATGGCCGCCAGCTGCAGCGCCTTGGCTGCCTGCTCGTCGGTGGCACCGAGCTCTGTCTTCAGGAGCTCCGCCACCTTGGCAGGACCGATTTTTTCGAGCTTGTCGATGCTGCGCAGCACGCCCGCGGTGTCATCGAGCCCGATCCCCCGGTAGAAGCCTTCAGCCAGTTTGCGGTTGTTGATCCGGAGGCGGAAGTCCGGGATGGGAAGCGCGCTGAGCGCCTCAGCGATCACCAGGGCAATCTCCACGTCGTAGCGGAACGGCAACTCACCGTCGCCCACAACATCGATGTCCGCTTGGGTGAACTCCCGGGCCCGGCCCTCCTGGGGCCGCTCGCCGCGCCACACCTTCTGGATCTGGTACCGGCGGAACGGGAACGCCAGGTACCCGGCGTTTTCCACGACGTACCGGGCAAACGGAACCGTCAGGTCAAAATGCAGGGCAAGGGCGTGTGGATCGGCCTTGCCGCCCTTGACGGGGTTGTCGCCCTCGTCCTCCTGCAGCCTGCTGAGTCCGTACACTTCCTTGTCGATCTCTCCCTTGCGCAACAACTGGCCCACCGTTTCCACGGCGCGGGTTTCGATCGAGGCAAACCCGTGCAGTTCAAAGACCCGGCGCAGGGTATCGAGCACGTGCAGCTCCACCAGCCGCTCCTCGGGAAGCCACTCGGGGAATCCGGACAGGGAGGCGGTGCGTGCCATGGGGAAAGTTCTCCTTACGGTGAAAGGTGCGCCGGGGGCTGCCCGCGCGCCGCTCCAAGGCGACGTTCGGCGGCAGCACAGCCAGCCATGCATAAACTATGTGCGGCAGCCAGTTTATGCGCCATCCGTGTGCATCTCTAATGCAGCGGACCGGCGCTGATGGCGGCCCCACCTGCGCCCGGCGGCCATCCGCCGGGCATCAGCAGCCCGACGACGAGGAGGACCCTTGGCGGCCAGTTCACGCAGTGCCCGCGAAACAAAACGGCGCATCCAGCAAATGGAGGCCAAGCGCGAGCTGCGGCGCAGCCAGGAGAAGCGGCGCAAACGCGACAACCTCGTGGCCGCCGGCGCGGGAGCCGCCGCCGTCGCGCTCGCCGTCGTGCTTCAACTCACCGCCTTCGCCGGAAATCCCACCGAGGACGAATACGCTGCCGCGCAGGCCGGGCTGACCGACCCGTCGGCGTCCGCAAGCGCCTCCGCCACCCCGTCTCCGCAAGTATCCAACGGGGCGAACATTCCCGCAGCCGAGACGGCCGCCGGCAAGACGTTCTCCGGTGAGCTGTCGCTGAACGGCAGCCCCCTTGGCGTGGAAGTGGACGGCACCAAGGCGCCCCAAGCGGCCGCAGTGTTCAAGTCACTCAGCGACCAAGGCTTTTTCAACGGCAAGACCTGCCACCGCTTGACCACAGCGGACCAGTTCGGCGTCCTGCAATGCGGCTCCGCCAACGGTGACGGCCAGGGTGACCCGAACTACACCTGGGGCCCCTTGGAAAATGCTCCTGCCGACAACAAATATCCCGCAGGAACCATCGCCGTGGCGCGGAGCGGCAACAACGCCTACGGAAACGGCACGCAGTTCTTCATTGTCTACAAGGACACTGTCATCAATCCTGACTCTGCCGGCGGCTACACGGTGGTGGGCAAAGTGACCTCCGGGCTGGACGCAGTGACCAAGATTGCCGCCGCAGGTATTAAGCCCGGGGCCAGTGACACAGACGGCGCACCGATCCAACCAGTCACGATAGACTCGTTTTCTCTGAAGTAGGACGCCGGGCCCAAGCGGACACGGTGCAGTACGTGAGTATTTCCCTCCAAGCGAAAGACTTTTAGCGGTGACAGACAGTCAGAAATCCGACGAAACAGCAACAGACCTGACCGTGGCGGCGGCCTCGGACACCAGCGAAGGCGCCGGCACCGAAGCAACCAACCCACCGGCACCCGCAGCCCCGGAAGAGGCCGCACCCGAGGAAACGCCCTCCGCAGCACCTGCTGCGGGCCCCCGGCCTTCCGCGCCTTCTCCTGCCGCGTTTGCGTCGCGCCCGAAGCCTGCTGCAGCCGCTCCTGCCGCCGCACCCGTTCCTGCCGCTCCCAGCACGTCCGTCGCCGAGGCCTCCAAGTGGGGCCGGGTGGAAGGGGACGGCCACGTTTACCTGACGATCGACGGCGGTGAGCACCCGGTTGGGCAGTACCCCGGCGTCAGCGGCGAGGAAGCCCTGATCTACTTCGCCCGGAAGTACGACGACGTCGTGGCACAGATCGTGCTCCTGGAACAGCGGGTCAGCTCCAAGGCTCCCAGCACTGACATGCAGAAGACCGTGACCCACCTGCACGAGCAGCTCGCCGAGCGGAACATGGTGGGCGACCTCCGCGCCGCCGAGGCCAGGCTGGAAAAGCTGGCCGGCCAGATCACGGAACTCGAGAAAGCCGAAAAGGCCGAGCACGACGCCGTCCGCGCCGCCGAACTCGCGGCCAGGGAAGCCATCGTGGCTGAAGCGGAGGAGATCTCCGGCCAGGATCCCGCGCAGACGCAGTGGAAGACTTCCAGTGCCCGGATGAACGAGTTGTTCGAGAATTGGAAGGCCGCGCAGAAGAGCGGTGTCCGGCTGGGCCGCAGCAACGAGGATGCACTGTGGAAGCGGTTCAGGGCTGCACGTACCGTCTTCGACCGCCACCGCAGGGCGTATTTCTCGCAGCTGGACAGCAACAACTCGGCGGCCAAGGCCGCCAAGGAGAAGCTGATCGCCGAGGCTGAGGCGCTGTCCACCTCGACGGACTGGGGCTTCGCCGCCGGCGAGTACCGCCGGCTGATGGACCAGTGGAAGGCATCGCCGCGCGCCAGCCGGAAGGACGACGACGCACTGTGGGCCCGGTTCCGTGCCGCCCAGGACGTGTTCTTCACCTCCCGCCAGGCTGCCAACGACGAGATTGACCAGGAGTACACGGCCAACCTCGCCGTCAAGGAGGAGCTGCTGGCTGAGGCCAACGCAATCCTCCCGGTGAATGACCTCGCGGCCGCAAAGAAGGCACTGCAGTCCGTCCGGGACCGTTGGGAAGAAGCAGGCAAGGTGCCCCGGGCAGACATGGGCCGGATTGAAGCAGGCCTGCGGAAGGTGGAGGACGCCGTCCGCCACGCCGAGGAAGAGCAGTGGCAGCGGTCCAACCCGGAGCGCAAGGCCCGCACCAACAGCGCCCTGTCACAGCTGGAGTCCGCCATTGCAGGGCTCCAGGAGGACCTCGCAAAGGCAGAGAAGAGCGGCGACCAGCGCAAGATCAAGGCCGCCCAGGAAGCCCTCGAAGCCCGCCAGGCATGGCTGGACCAGATCCAGCGCTCGGCCAGCGAGCTGTCCTGACGCTTCCCCTGCCTGACGCGGGCCCGGTCCGGTTATCCACATAACCCGGACCGGGCCTGTGCTCGTTAACGGCAATCCGGGCAGGATGGGGGCATGGCCACAGCACCAGTTCCTCCGGCTCCCGGGCAACCCAGCACTTCCGTTGCGGGCACTCCCGGTGCAGGCAGCCAACTCCAGGGCACAGACGCCGCCTCAGCGCCCCGTTTTCCGGAGCTCTACGCCCCAGGGGCTCCCTTTGCTGCGCCCGAACTGCAGTCCCTCGCCGCCGACGGACTGCTGGCCCGGTTCCACCAACACGGCTACACCCTGCCCGGGATGCCCGCCTCGCCGAAGCTCCGGGCCCGGGCGGCCGCCGCAGTGGTCCCCGCGGCGGTACGGCAACGTGTGGTGGCCGGCCGGATGACCGCTGCCTGGATCTTCGGTTGTGCCGCGGAACCTGACCGGCTGGCACTGCTGGTGGATACGAAACGGAGGGTATCGAGCCTGCGGAACACGCGCGGCTGCACCCTTCACGAAGTGAAGCTTGGTCCGCTCGATGTCATCAGCCTGGGCGGCCTGATGGTCTCCACCCCGCTGCGGACGGCGCTGGATATTGCCCTGCACGTGGAAGCGGAACGAGCCCTGCCTGCCCTCACGGCCTTACTGGCCAGGCCGCAGCAGGACGTGGGACTCCGGCTGCTTGTCCGTGCCATCGAAGCCACACCCCGGGTTCCCCACAAGCGGGCAGCGCTGGAAAAACTGGCGCTGCTAGCTCCGGCGCTTGTTCCCGGTGGTGCGGTAGACATCGAACACGCCGTCGATCCGTCGGACCGCGCTCAACACGTGGCTGAGGTACTTGGGGTCGCCCATTTCAAAAGCGAACTTTGAGATGGCCACCCGGTCGGTGGACGTGTGGACACTGGCCGCCAGGATGTTCACGTGGTTCTCCGACAAGACGCGGGTGACATCGGAGAGCAGCGATTTGCGGTCGAGCGCCTCTACCTGGATTTCCACCAGGAACACGCTTGACTGGGTGGGCGCCCAGTCAACGTCCACGATCCGGTCCGGCTGGTCCTTGAGGTCCGAGATGTTGGTGCAGTCGGTGCGGTGCACGGAAACGCCCGAACCCCTGGTCACGAACCCGAGGATGGGATCCGGCGGCACGGGGGTACAGCACCGGGCCAGCTTCACCCAGACGTCGCCCACGCCGCGGACCACCACGCCGGAATCGGAGAAGCGGGCCTTGGTGACCTGGGTGGGGATGCTGACCTCTTCGACGTCATCATCGGCGCTTTCGTTGCCGCCCAGGCTCTCGATGAGCTTCTCCATGACGGACTGGGCCGACGTGTGGCCGTCACCCACGCCAGCGTAGAGGCCGGAGATGTCGGTGTACTTGAACTCCTCGGCCACGGCGGCCAGGGCCTCGTGTGTCATCAGCCGCTGCAGCGGAAGGTTCTGCTTCCGCATGGCGCGGGTCAGCAGTTCTTTGCCGCGGTCGATCGCCTCTTCGCGGCGTTCCTTGCTGAACCACTGCCGGATCTTGTTGCGGGCCCGCGCGCTTTTAACGAAGTGCTGCCAGTCCTGGCTGGGGCCGGCGCCCTCGGCTTTCGAGGTGAAGATCTCCACCCAGTCGCCGTGGTTCAGTTCGCTGTTGAGCGGAACCAGCTTCCCGTTGACCCGGGCGCCGATGGTGCGGTGCCCCACCTCGGTGTGCACTGCGTAGGCGAAGTCAACGGGTGTCGATCCCGCCGGCAACGCCATGACCTCGCCCTTGGGGGTGAAGACGAACACTTCGCGGGCGTTGATTTCAAAGCGGAGCGAGTCCAGGAACTCTCCCGGATCGGACGTTTCCTGCTGCCAGTCCACCAGGGAGCGCAGCCAGCCCATGTCGCCGTCGCGCGGGCTCCCGGGGCCGACGGCGGTGCGGTTCGGCTGGTCTTTGTATTTCCAGTGTGCGGCCACGCCGTATTCGGCCCGGCGGTGCATTTCGTGCGTGCGGATCTGGATTTCCACCGGCTTGCCGCCGGGGCCGATCACGGTGGTGTGCAGGGACTGGTACATGTTGAATTTGGGCATCGCGATGTAATCCTTGAACCTGCCAGGCAGCGGGTTCCAGCGCGAATGCATGGTGCCCAGGGCTGCATAACAGTCCCGGACGGAGTCCACCAGGACACGGACACCCATGAGGTCATTGATGTCATCAAAGTCCTTGTCGCGGACAATCATCTTTTGGTAGATCGAGTAATAGTGCTTGGGCCGGCCGGTGATGGTGGCCTTGATGCGGGCGGCACGCAGGTCCTCGGTGATCTGGTCGCGGATGACGCCCAGGCTCTTTTCCCGCTCGGGGGTCCGGTCCCCCACCATCCGGACAATCTCTTCGTACACCTTGGGATAGAGCGCCGCGAAGGACAGGTCCTCCAACTCCCATTTGATGGTGTTCATGCCCAGGCGGTGCGCGAGCGGAGCGAAAATCTCCAGGGTCTCCCGCGCCTTGCGGGCTGACGACTCAGCGGACACGAACCGCCAGGTGCGCGCATTGTGCAGCCGGTCCGCCAGCTTGATCATCAGCACCCGGATGTCCTTGGCCATGGCGACGACCATCTTGCGGACCGTCTCGGACTGGGCGGCTTCGCCGAAACTGACCTTGTCCAGTTTGGTCACGCCGTCCACCAGCATGGCCACTTCGGGCCCGAAGTCCCGCTTCAGGTCCGCCAGGGTGTACGGGGTGTCCTCCACGGTGTCATGCAGCAGGGCCGCTGCCAGGGTGGTGCCGCTGAGCCCTAGTTCTGCCAGGATGGTGGCGACGGCCACTGGGTGGGTGATGTAGGGGTCGCCACTCTTGCGTTTTTGCCCGCGGTGGCTTCGCTCGGCGACGTCGAACGCGCGCTGGATGAGGTCGAAGTCCTCTTTGGGATTGTTGGCCCGGACCGTCCGCAGCAGTGGTTCGAGGATGGGCGAGTATGTGGCCGTCCCCCGTCCGGTCAGGCGGGCAAGCCGGGACCTGGTGCGCTCACGGCGGCCGGGAAACGTGGCGCGCGAGCCTGAATTGTCCACGGGAACCAACGATCCGGGGCGCGCCGAAGATGCCATACCGGCCTGTACACCGGCAGGATTCTTATCATCCTCTGCCGTAGGCGCCGACGCCGATCGTTCTTCCAATGAAGCACCCCTCACCACCATTTAATTACCCCAGTCTATTCCCCAAGGCAGTGACTTTTATAACCGGCCCCGCATATGCGAAGACCGGGCAACGCAGAGGATGCGTTGCCCGGTCTTTCGGGAGTAACGGGTGCCGTCGGCGGCGGATCAGGCCTGGGCCGGCGAGGCCGGAACTGGCCGTTCCGGCGCACCCGCCCGCCGTTGTTCCACGCGCCGCGCCTGCTTGACGAGGTCCGGTTCGCCCTGGCGGAGCCACGCGTACATCGGAGCGGCCACGAAGATGGTCGCGGCGGTGCCGATGAGGATGCCGACGAACAAGGCCAGCGACAGGTCGCGCAGGGTTCCCGCACCCAGGAGCCCGGCCCCGATGAAGAGGATGGCTCCGACGGGGAGGATGGCCACCATCATGGTGTTGATGGAACGGACCAGGGTTTGGTTGACGGCAAGATTGACCTCCTCGCCGAAGGTCCGGCGGGTGGAGGCATCAATGCCGGAGGTGTTTTCCCGGATCTTGTCGAAGACCACCACGGTGTCATACAGCGAGTAGCTGAGAACCGTAAGGAAGCCGATGATGGCCGACGGCGTGACCTCAAAGTCGCTGAGGGCGTAGACCCCGGCGGTGATGAACATCGTCACCGCCATGCCGGCAAGAGCCGACAGTGACATCTTCCAGGTGCGGAAGTAGAGGGCCATCAGCAACGCCGCGAGGAGCACGAAGACCGCCAGGCCGATCAACGCCTGCTTGGTCACGTCAGCGCCCCAGGTGGGACCGACGAACGTGGATGTCACTTCGTTGTCGGTGACTCCGTAGGCCGTGGTCAGGCCTTGCTTGATCTTAAGGGTTTCGTCATCGGTCAGCTTGTCGGTCTGGATCCGCATGGTGTTGCCCGCGACGTTCGCCACGCGGGGGACACTGCCGGCCACCACATCGGTGACGGCGCGCTCACCCACGGTGGCGTCGGTCGTCTTAACATTGGAGACCGTGAATTCAGAGCCGCCCCGGAATTCGATGCCGAGGTTGAAGCCGCCCTTGGCCACCGGGATGAGGATGGACAGGGCCACTGCCACGGCAGCGATGAGGAACCAGATCTTCTTGGCGCCCACAAAGTCGTAGGAGCGCTTTCCGGTGTAGAGCTCGTTACCAAAACTGGCGAAGCCTGACATTACTTGTTCTCCTTCGCGGAGGTTTTCGACGAGCCGGCGAGCTGTTCCTGCTTCTCCGCCAGGCGCCGTTCGGCGATGGTCATGCGTCGTTCGGCCTCGGCTGCGGCACCGGCATTCTTGCCGCGCACCGCCATAGGCCGGTCCTCCGGGGTCCGGATGCGACCGGCACCGCGGTACAGGGGCACCGCTCCGAGCCGCTCCGGATCCAGGCCGGAGAATTTATGGCCCTCACCGAAGAACTTGGTGCGGGCCAGGAGCTGCAGCGTGGGGTGCGTGAACATGAACACCACTATGAGGTCGGCGATGGCTGTCAGGCCAAGGGTGAAAGCGAACCCCCGCACGTTGCCCACAGCGACGAAATACAGGACCAGCGCAGCGAGGAGGTTGACCGCCTTGGAGGCCAGGACGGTGCGCTTGGCGCGCTTCCAGCCGTTTTCGACGGCGGACACCAGGCCGCGGCCCTCACGCAGTTCGTCACGGATGCGTTCAAAGTAAACAATGAACGAGTCCGCCGTCTGGCCGATGGCGACGATAATGCCCGCGACGCCCGCCAGGGACAGCCGGTAGTTCTCGGTCCAGCCGAGGATCGCGATGGCCAGGTAGGTCAGGGCTCCGGCCACCACCAGGGATGCGATGGTGACAAATCCGAGCGCCCGGTACTGGAACAGCGAGTAGACCACCACAAGGAGGAGGCCGATCAAGCCGGCCAAAAGGCCCATACGCAGCTGTTCACCACCGAGGGTGGCCGAAATCTGCTGCTCGCTTTGGATGTCGAAGCTGATGGGCAGGGCCCCAAAGCGCAGCTGGTCGGACAACGCCTTGGCGGTTTGCTCGGTGAAGCCGCCCGTGATCTGCGGGCGTCCGTCAGTGATGACGGCCAGCGAGCGGGGAGCGGAGATGACCTGATCGTCAAGCACAATGGCGAACTGGGACTTGGGATCGGTGCCAGACTCGCCCCCAGCGGCGACGTAGAACTGGTTCAGGCGCTCGGTGACGTCCTTGAACTTGGCCGTGCCTTCGGCGTCGAACTGGATGTTCACGGCCCAGTCATTGGTGACCGCGCCTTGCGCGCCCTGCTGCAGCTGGAAGGACGAGGTGACGATGTTCGTTCCCTTGACCTCCACCGGCCCCAAAATGTACTTGATGGCAGGGGTTTTGGCGGTGGCGGGTTCGCAGGTTACCAATGGCTTGGTGGGATCTGACCGCTGTGATTTCTCGGCTGCGGCGCTGTTGCAGTCCAGCGCTTCGAACTGCTTGTAGATTTCCGGCGTGATCCAGTTGGTGTCGCTGCTGTTGGCCGGCGCAGCGGTCGGCTTGGGCAGCTGGTCGTCCGGGGTCTGTGATTCCGGCGGCACTGCTGCTCCGTCACCGTTGAGGATCACGGGGCGGAAGTTCATGTCGGCGGATGCCTGGATCAGGTTCCGGGTTTCAGCCGACGGCGTGCCGGGAAGGCTGACCACCACGTTGCGGCCGGACTGAGTGCTGATTTCCGCTTCGGAGACGCCGGAGCCGTCCACGCGCTGGCGGATGATCGCCACGGCCTGGTTGAGTTGCTGTTCGTTAATGTCCGAACCACCCTCAACCTTCGGCGCCAGGATCATCTGGGTGCCGCCTTCGAGGTCCAGGGCCAGTTTGGGTGCCCAGCTGGCTTGTCCGGCGATGGTGCCGCCCGCCAGGACGGCGGTCAGTGCTGCCAGGAGTACGCCAAGCCAGACCAGGACGCGCAGCCCTGGTTTCTTGCGGCCAGTTCGTGCCATTGTCGATCTTTCTCTTATTCGCGGAAGAACCGCCGGCGCGGGCTGCAGCCTGCGCCGGCGGCAATCCGCAGCGGTAGAGGGAGGAAAGGAGCCAGCGGGCCTAGCTGTCCTTCTTGCCCTCGTCGTTGAGGCGCTTCAGGGTTTCCTCGGGAGTCTCAGTGCCCGTCACTGGGCTGCCCGTCTCCGGGGTGGTGAGCGAGGAAGCATCGTCGGGGACGGCAGGCGAGGCGGCGGCCGGCTCAGCTGCAGGCTCGACCACCTTGGTCACCGCTTGGCGGTGCACGGTTGCAAGGTTTCCGGGGGACAGTTCAAGGGTGACCTTGTTCTCTGCTTCGTCGATGTCCACGATCCGGCCGAAAAGGCCGAAGCTGGTCATGACCTCCACGCCCGGGGCAAACTTCGACTGGAGCTCTGCCTGCTGCTGCTGCGTCTTCTTGTTGCGGCGGAACATCATGAAGATGAAGACGCCGAGCATGACGAACAGGAGAATTGACATTGGATCCAAGGGGAATTCCGTTCTTTTGCGTGGGTGTTGCCGGTTTTCCAGCGACGTCGGCCTCGCTTCAGCCGGGGCGGGATGTAGATGCAGGCAAAGCCTGACGGTTCCTTCCCCAAGCGACGGAGGCGTCAGGGCCACCGGCGAAACAAAGCGCCGAACGTGCCGGGCGTCATACCAGTCTAAAGGGAAAAGCTGAAGGGAGCCTGCTATTGGCCTTCCGGGGCCCATTCGCCGGCGCCGGCGGCTTCTTCCCCGGAATCGAAAAGGTCCAGCTGTTCCTGCGCGAAGACTCCCGACGGGATGGCGTAGCCCAGGTGCGTCCAGGCGGGCGCCATGGCGATCCGGCCGCGGGGGGTCCGCCCCAGCAGGCCCTCGCGGACCAGGAAGGGTTCCGCCACCGTCTCCACGGTTTCGGTTTCTTCACCGACGGCGATGGCGAGCGTGGACAGGCCTACGGGGCCGCCGCCGAACTTGGTGATCAGGGCCTCAAGGACGGCCCGGTCCAGCCGGTCAAGGCCCTTCTTGTCCACTTCGTACATGTCCAGGGCGGCTGAAGCTGCCCGTGAGTCGATCTGCTCGATGCCGTGCACCAGCGCCCAGTCCCGGACCCGGCGCAGGAGCCGGTTGGCAATGCGGGGGGTGCCGCGGGAACGGCCTGCGATTTCGGCGAAGCCCGCGGAGTTCACTTTCAGGTCCAGCAGGCCGGCGGAGCGCCGCAGGACCAGCTCAAGTTCGGGAACGGAGTAGAACTCGAGGTGGCCGGTAAAGCCGAACCGGTCCCGGAGCGGGCCCGGGAGCAGACCGGCCCGGGTGGTGGCGCCCACCAGGGTGAACGGCGGGAGCTCCAACGGAATGGCGGTTGCGCCGGCTCCCTTGCCCACCACGATGTCCACGCGGAAGTCTTCCATGGCCATGTACAGCATTTCTTCTGCGGGCCGGGACATGCGGTGGATTTCGTCCAGGAACAGCACCTCGCCCTCCGACAGGGAGGAGAGAATTGCGGCGAGGTCGCCGGCATGCTGGATGGCTGGGCCGCTGCTGAGCCGCAAGGGCGCATTCATCTCCGCGGCAACGATCATGGCCAGCGTGGTCTTGCCAAGGCCGGGAGGCCCCGAAAACAGCACGTGGTCCGCCGTCCGCCCGCGCATCCGGGAGGCCTGCAACACCAGGGACAGCTGCTTGCGGACCCGGTGCTGCCCGACGAAGTCGTCGAGGTTCTTGGGCCGCAGCGCCGCCTCGATGGCCCGCTCTTCCGGCTCCTCCCCCGCCGCAACCAGGGAAGGTTCAGCCACGGCTGCCTACGCGGTTGCCTGCCCGGGCGCCGTCCTGGCCCAGCCAGCGGAGCGTGGTGCGCAGGATCTCCGGAACGTTGCCGCGGAAGGAGACCTCGGGTTCGTCGGCCAAGGCTTTGTCGATGCTGCCCGACGCGTCTTTTTCGGACCAGCCAAGGCTGGTCATCGCGGCGATTACCTGCGGCTTCCAGGCGGTCTCGGCGGGTGTGGCGGCACCGGCCGCGGGAGCGGTCCCGTGCGGAACGAGCTTGCCGGCCAGTTCCAGCACGATCCGGCCCGCCACCTTGGGACCGATCCCCGGAACCTTGGTGAACGTCTTGCTGTCCCCCGTGTGCGCGGCGACGCGGATCGCCTCCGGCTCATGGACCGCCAGCACGGCAAGGGCAAGCCTGGGGCCGACCCCGCTGACACTGAGCAGGACGTCGAAAACCTCGCGTTCGTCGTCGGAGGCGAAGCCGAAAAGCGTCAGCGAGTCTTCCCTGACGATCAGGGACGTGAAGAGTTGCCCCTGTTCACCCACCTGCAGCCGGCTGAGGGTCTGCGGCGTCGCGTTCACGCTCATGCCTGCGCCATTGAGGTCGATGACGGCCGTGGACAGGCCGACGTGCGCTACGGTTCCGCGGAGGAAACTGATCAAGGCCGGGCTCCCGTTGTATCGCCGGCCTCGCAGTGAGCACCCGGCTATCCGAACATATCTACGAATACCCTAGCAAGCGGCAGGGACATTCAGCGTGCGCGGCGCGCCTTGGCCTCAGCCTCGGCCCACGCCCGCTGGGCCGGCGTCAAGGACGAACTGCCCGGCCCGGTGGTTGCCACGGCCGCACCGCTTCCGGCCCGCCACGCGTGGGTGATGGCCAGAGCCAGCGCGTCGGCGGCGTCAGCCGGTCGCGGCGGCGCCTCGAGGCGGAGGATCTTGGTGACCAGCTTGGTCACGGCGTCCTTGTTGGACGAACCGCTCCCGGTGACGGCCGCCTTCACTTCCGACGGCGTATGCAGGGCCACCGGGATGCCGCGGCGGGCGGCCGCCGCGATGACCACTCCGGACGCCTGCGCTACGCCCATGACGGTGCTGACGTTCAGCTGCGAAAAGACGCGTTCGACGGCGAGGACCTCGGGTTCGTAACGGTCCAGCCACTCGTCGATGGCGGTGGCGATCACCAGCAGCCGCCGGTCCAGCGATTCCTCGGGCGAGGTGCCCACCACACCGACGGCCACCATGGTGGCCCTGCGGTTCCGCTCGACGTCCACCACGCCGATCCCGCAACGGGTCAGGCCGGGGTCGACGCCCAGGACACGGAGCGTCAACGCCGGTGCCGGGCCTTAGTTGGCAAGGCGGGACGTCACTCTGATTCCAGGGCAGCCTGGACTTCGTCGCTGAGGTCGGCGTTGCTGTAGACGTTTTGGACGTCGTCGAGGTCTTCGAGGGCGTCTGCCAGCTTCAGGAACTTCCGGGCGCCGTCGACGTCGAGCTCCACCTGCATCGACGGCACGAACTCCACCTCGTCGGTGTCGTACTCGATGCCGGCTTCCGTCAGGGCCTCGCGGATGGCCTGCAGGTCACCCGGTTCCGAGTGGATCTCGAAGGTCTCGCCGTTGTCCTTCACTTCCTCGGCGCCCGCGTCCAGCACGGCCATCAGGACGTCGTCCTCGCTCAGGCCGTTCTTGGGCAGGTTAACCACGCCCTTGCGCGTGAAAAGGTAGCTGACCGACCCGGGATCGGCAATGGTGCCGCCGTTGCGGGAGATGGCCAGGCGGACCTCGGAGGCCGCGCGGTTCTTGTTGTCCGTGAGGCACTCGATCAGCAGCGCCGAGCCCTGGGGGCCACGGGCCTCGTACATGATCTCGGTGTAGTCCACCACTTCGCCGGTGAGGCCGGCGCCGCGCTTGATGGCGCGATCGATGTTGTCGTTGGGGACCGAGGTCTTCTTGGCCTTGGTTACCGCCAGTTCCAGGCCCGGGTTGCCCGCGAGGTCCGGCCCGCCCATCCGGGCGGCTACTTCGATGTTCTTGATCAGCTTGGCGAACGACTTTGCGCGGCGGCTGTCAATGATCGCCTTTTTGTGCTTGGTCGTCGCCCATTTGGAGTGGCCTGACATGCTTTACGCTTCTCCTCTGATCATGCGGATAAAAAGTTCGTGTACGCGTTTTTCGCCAGTCACTTCCGGGTGGAAGGAGGTGGCCAGCAGCTGGCCGGAACGCACTGCCACAATTCTAGCCGCCCCGGGCAGCGGGACGGCGTGGGAGGCGTGCTCCGGGTCCGCCGGTTCAACCTGGGCGAGGACTTCCACTCCCGGGCCTACCCGCTCCACCCACGGGCCGCGGATGAACACGGCGTGCACCGGGGCCACCCCTGATTCGGTGGCGCTGAAGTCCAACCCCTTGAAGTCCAGGTCGGTTTCGAAGGACTCCCGCTGGCGCCCGAACGCGTTGCGGCGGACGGTAATGTCCAGCCCACCGAATGTCTGCTGCGGGGCGCCTGCGAGGTCGGTTGCGGGATCCGCGATGTCCGAGGCGAGCAGGATCATGCCCGCGCACGAGCCGTAGACGGGGAGCCCTTCGGCGATGTACTTCCGGAGCGGATCGGCGAGCTCGAAGGCCCGGGCGAGCTTGTCGATGGTGGTCGATTCTCCGCCAGGGATGATGAGGCCGTCCAGGCCGTCCAGCTCCCGGGGCCGGCGCACCGGCACGCCGCGTGCGCCGGTGGCCTCGGCCGCATGGAGGTGCTCGCGGAAATCGCCTTGCAGGGCCAGGACACCGATCCGCAGGCCTGCTCCTACGCGCGCAGGAGCAGCTGAAGGGGGATTTGTCATCCCTCCAGCATACGGGCCACGCCCGTTGCCCGCGGTCCGGCGGCACGGTCCCGGCAGCGGTTGCATGCCGTTGCTGGGATATATTCAAAACATGGTCTTCTTCAGTGTTCCGCTCGGCAAGCTGGTCCGCCGGGTGTCCCGGCTTCGGGGCGGCGGCTCGGCCCTGCCGGGCCTGGTGGTCGAGAAAATCGATCCCGGGTTCATGCGGCGGACGCTCAGTACCCTCCCCCACGGTGTGGCCGTCGTCAGCGGCACCAACGGCAAGACCACCACCACGAAAATGGTGGTTGAACTGCTCGAAAGCCAGGGTCTGAAGGTTTTCACCAACCGCACCGGCAGCAACTTCACCCGCGGCGTGGCGGCGGCGCTCCTGGGCGAAGTGGACTGGCGTGGCCGGCTGGACGCCGACGTCGCGGTCCTGGAACTCGACGAAGCCCACGCGGTGCACTTCGTGAACAGCGTCCCGCCCCGCTACTGCCTGCTGCTGAATGTGCTGCGCGACCAGCTGGACCGCTTTGGCGAGATCGACAAGACCGCCCAGCTGCTCCAGCACATCGCCGCCAAGACCACCGGAACCGTTGTCCTGAACCGTGAGGACCCGCGGGTGGCACGCATCGCGGACACCCTCACCGGCCAGCAGGTCAAGTACTTCGGCCTGGACGAATCGTTGCTGGGAACCTTTCCCAACGACGACGACATGCGCGCAGCCCCCGGCAGCCCTGCTCCGGCGGCCCTGCCCGCAAAGCCGCCGGCCGACGTCGTACTGCTGAAGGTGGGCGCGGACAGCGCCGAGTTTGCGTACGACGGCGGAACGGTCACCACGGCGATGAAGCTGCGGGGCGTATACAACATCTTCAACGCCGCGGCGGCATTGACGCTGGCCCGCAGCATTTGCGGCGGCGGAGCCGCCACCGCAAACCACGCCACGTTGTTGGAGGCGCTCTCCCGGGTGGCGCCCGCGTTTGGACGCGGCGAAAGCCTGACCGTCGATGGACTGCCACTCGACCTTGTCCTGGTGAAGAACCCGAGCGGATTCCGGCTGGGGCTCAAGTCCTTCCCGGCCGGCGGGTACGCCACCATGATCGCGATCAATGACAACTACGCCGACGGCCGGGACATGTCCTGGCTGTGGGATGTGGAATTCGATTCGCTCCGGTCCGAAGGTGTTGACCAGCTGACCGGTTCCAGGGCCTATGACATGGCCCTCCGGCTACAGTACGACGACGTCCGCATCGGCGCTGTCCAGCCCGAGATCGCCCCCGCGCTGGCGGCTTTCATCAGGGAAGGACGCGGGAAGCCCAAGCGGATCTTCTGCACATACACCGCCATGCTGGCCATCCGCCGTGAGCTGGCCAAAATCACCACCGTGGAGGTTGTCTCGTGAACCCTGCCGAAGCCTCGACCGCTGCCGCTCCGTCCAAGGGCAGGCTCCGCGTGGTGCAGCTTTACCCGCGGGACATGAATATTTACGGCGACTGGGGCAACGCCCTGGTCCTGCAACGCAGGATCGCCTGGCACGGCTACACGCCCGATGTCCTTGAATACAACGTGGGCGATCCTTTTCCCGACAATGTGGACATCATCGTCGGTGGCGGCGGCCAGGACAGCGGGCAGCTGGTGATCCAGGACGATCTGCAGGCCCGGGCCGGCGAATTGCGGGAACTGGCCGAAGAAGGGGCGCCCATGCTGGTCATTTGCGGCCTCTACCAGCTTTTTGGCCGCTTCTTCAAGACCCGCACCGGTGCAGTGATTCCGGGCATCGGCATCCTTGACGTCGAAACCCACGGCACGGACGAGCGCCTGATCGGTAATGTCAAGGTGTCAACCAGCGAGTTCGGCGAAGTCCTTGGCTACGAAAACCACAGCGGGCAAACCACCCTGGGCAGCGGGGTCAGGCCCCTGGGCACGGTTCCCAAGGGCACAGGAAACAACAGCACTGACGGCCACGAAGGTGCCCGGTATCGCAATATTGTGGCCAGCTACCTGCACGGTTCCCTGTTGCCGAAGAACCCGGCCATTGCCGACTTCCTGATCCGGACCGCGGCAGAACGAAAGTTCGGCAGCTTCTCCCCCGGAACACCGGACGATGCCTACGCTGTCCTGGCGCGGGAGCACGCAGCCCGCAGGCCCCGCTAAAGTCACTGCCGCACGCGGGCGCCGCCGCCTAGCGCCATTGGAAATACTCGCGGTGGATGTTGGCCCGGCGGACTCCGGCTGCCCGGAAGGCCTTCCGGAACTGGCGCAGCATGGTGTCCGGGCCGCCCATGAACACCGACAGCCTGCGCGGTTCGGTGCCCACGGCTTCCAGGACCGACTCAGGGGTCAGGCGGCCGTCCGCCGCGGTGTCCACCATGTGGACCATAAGCCGCGGATGGTTCCTGGCGACGGCGGCGATCTCGTCGGCGAACGGGGAGGGTCCCGCCGACGTGACGAAGAAATGGACGTTTTCATGCAGTTCCCCGTCGAGTGACCGGAGCCAGCTGAGGAACGGCGTGATGCCCACGCCGCCGGCGATCCAGACCTGGTCAAATGTGCCGCGGTGCCGGTCGAAACGTCCGTAGGGGCCGCCGACCACCGCCGGCATCCCCGGCTGGATGACGTCCGGAAGCCTGGTGGTGTGGTCCCCCAGAGCCTTCACCGTGATGCTGATGCCGCCCTCGCCCGCGGGCCCGGAAATGGAAAATGGATGCCGCTGCCAGCCTTCTGCCGTTTCCAGGTAGATCATGGCAAACTGCCCGGGTTTGAAACCCAGGGGGCGGCCCAGGGGACGGAGGGCCACCTCCACCAGGTCCGCAGCGACCGTCCGGACGCCCGATACCTGGTAATCGTGGTGCGGCAGGAAGTGGCGGGAAAGCAGCTCCCGATAGGCATAGAACGCCAGACCCGTCGCCCCGATGGCCACGTAGCTCCACCGCAACGCGGGGGCCGCCTCGAAGGCGCTGGCATCCAGCAGGCCGTGCAGGAATCCGGCAGCCACGAACAGTCCGGTCAGCCGGTGGAAGCCGCGCCAGCGTTCATAGCCACCGAGCACGCGGCCTGCCAGTTGGAAGGCCCGGGTTTGCAGCGAGGCGATGACGACGCGGCGGGCGGACGCCGGAAGCATGGTCCGCCACCGCGGGAGGACAGCCCACACCACCAGCGCAATAAGGCCGCAGATGGCCACCACGGCCAGCGTTTTGCCCAGGCTCGTGGCCTCGGGGCTGGCCGCAAATTCAATGTGCGGCAGCAACAGGACAGTTGCCGTGATGGCCGCCCTCCGGTGCCAGATGGCCGCGTGGTCAATTCCGCCAAAAATCGGTTCGACGTGCGGGAGCGTGCTGACCAGGACCAGGGCGATCGAGTACAGCAGGACCGACTCCCCGCCGAAAAGCTGACCCACGTAGCCAAGGACAGGTTCCCCCGCCGGACGCACCGCGTACCAGAACAAGGCGTACGCCACTGCCAACACCAGCACCGCCCCGGGACCCATCCAGCGGAGGGGCATTCCCAGGATGGCGGCCCGTGGCCTCTTGGCAGGCTTGGTCATTGGCCGGATCCCTTCGTGGTGGCAACCTGCTGCGGATCCAGGCAAAGGACACGCAAAGTGCGGGCCGTTCGTGGCACGCACTCGCAATTCTAGGGAGGGCCACGCGCCGCAGCCGCCTTTTCGGATAATTGAGAAGCGTGGCCTGCTGTGAAAGGTTTACCCCATGACGAACCCGCTGTTGACCCCGAGTCCCTTGCCGTATGGCCTGCCGCCCTTTGCAGTCCTCACCGCTGAGCACTACGGGGAGGCCGTCAGGGCAGGGTTGGCGGAACACGTGCGCGAGATCAACGCCATCACAGACTCTGAAGAGGCCCCGACCTTCGAAAATACTGCACTTGCCATGGAGCGCTCGGGGCAACTGCTGAACCGGGCGGCAGCTGCCTTCTTCACGCTGGTTTCCGCCGACGCCTCGCCGCGGATCAGGGAACTGGAAACGGAACTGTCGCCGCTCCTTTCAGCCCACCAGGACGAGATATATCTCAATCGGGCCTTGTTCGACAGGTTTTCCGCGATCGACACCGACCGCCTCGACGCCGAATCAGGCCGGCTGGTGGAGGAATACCTCAAGGAGTTCCGCCAGTCCGGCATCCAGCTGGACGACGCCGGCCAGGAACACCTGCGGGCCATCAACGCCGAGCTGGCCCGGCTGGGCACCGAATTCGGGCAGCGGGTGAAGGAAGGGATGAAATCGGCCGCCCTGTTGCTCGATGATGCCAGCGACCTGGCGGGCCTGCCGGCGGACGATGTCGCCAGCGCCGCCGAGGCCGCCCGCACCGCTGGGCACGAGGGGAAGTTCCTGCTGACCCTGATCCAACCCAGCAACCAGCCGGCCCTGGCGGCGCTGCAGGACCGGGATGTCCGGCGCCGCCTGTTCGAAGCATCGGTGGCGCGGGGAAGCGATGGCAGCAGCCTGGACGTCCTGGACCTGGCCCGGTCCACGGCCGGCCTGCGGGCCGAGAAAGCCCGGCTGTTGGGCTTCGCCAATTACGCCGAGCTCGTGGCGGACCGGCAAACGGCGCCTGACTTCCAGGCGGTCCACACCATGCTGAACCGGATGGCCCCGGCTGCCGTCCGCAATGCCGACGCCGAGGCGGCAGCCCTGGCGGAAATTGCCGGCCACCCCCTGGAACCCTGGGACTGGGCTTTCTATTCGGCCATGGTGCGGCGGGACAAGTACGACGTCGACGAACAGGCCCTACGCCCGTACTTCGAACTGGACCGGGCCATCACGGACGGCGTCTTCTTCGCCGCCACAGCACTGTACGGGATCACGTTCCACGAGCGGACCGACCTCCAGGGCTACCACCCGGACGTACGGATCTGGGAGGTCCGCGATGAAGACGGCGCCGGCCTGGGCCTGTTCCTCGGTGACTACTTCGCCCGCGAAACCAAGCGCGGCGGGGCATGGATGAACTCGCTCGTTGAACAGTCGGCGCTGCTGGAGTCCAGGCCCGTGGTGATCAACACCCTCAATATTTCCAAACCGGCGGCCGGTGAACCCACGCTGTTGACCCTGGATGAGCTGCGCACCTTGTTCCACGAATTCGGCCACGCACTCCATGGCCTGTTGTCAGCGGTCACCTATCCGCGCTTCGCCGGGACGTCCGTGCCGCGGGATTTTGTTGAGTACCCATCCCAGGTCAACGAAATGTGGATCATGTGGCCCGACGTGCTGTCCAACTACGCCCGCCATCACGTCACCGGGGAGCCGTTGCCCCGGGCCGTCGTGGAGCGGCTGGACGAATCGCGGTTGTGGGGAGAAGGTTTCGCCACCACGGAGTACCTCGGCGCGGCACTTCTCGACCTCGCCTGGCACGTGCTGGAGCCGGGAGATATCCCTGATGACGCACTTGCCTTTGAGGCGAAGGCCCTTGCAGCGGCCGGAGTCGGACACCGCCTGATTCCGCCGCGGTACCGGACCGGGTACTTCCAGCACATCTTCGCGGGGGCGGGCTACGCGGCAGGTTATTACTCCTACATCTGGAGCGAGGTGCTCGACGCCGAGACCGTCGAGTGGTTTAAGGAGAACGGCGGCCTGTCCCGGGCCAACGGGGACTTCTTCCGCACCGAACTGCTCTCCCGCGGCAACAGCCGCGACCCGCTGGAGTCCTTCCGGGCCTTCCGCGGCCGGGACGCCCGGCTGGATCCGCTGCTCAAGCGCCGCGGCCTGGAGTAACGCCGCATCGATTGCCCAGTAAGCGTCGTTTAGAGCCCCCAAAACGACAAGTACGGAGCAATCGATGCAAAAGAACGACGCCGGTCCCCCACCAAGAGAGGTGAGGAACCGGCGTCGTACTATAAAGAAAAGCACGACGGTGGGTGCTGATCCGGCAGCGTGCGTAAAAGGGGCCCCGCCCCCAGCCACCACCAAAAAATGGCGGCAGCGGAAGGCGGGGAATAGCACGCCGAGGATCAGCGCCCACCGGGCGCGGAAGCGACTTACCAGCCGCGTTCGGCCAGGCGGTGCGGCTGGGGGATTTCGTCGACGTTGATGCCCACCATGGCTTCGCCCAGGCCGCGGGAGGCCTTGGCGATGACGTCGGGGTCATCGAAGAAGGTGGTGGCCTTGACGACGGCGGCGGCGCGCTGGGCCGGGTTGCCGGACTTGAAGATGCCGGAGCCGACGAACACGCCGTCGGCGCCGAGCTGCATCATCATGGCGGCGTCAGCCGGGGTGGCGATGCCGCCGGCGGTGAACAGCACGACGGGCAGCTTGCCGGCAGCGGCAACTTCCTTGACCAGTTCGTACGGTGCCTGCAGTTCCTTGGCCGCGACGTAGAGCTCGTCTTCGGGGAGGGCGGCGAGCTTGGCGATCTCGGAGCGGATCTTGCGCATGTGGCCGGTGGCGTTGGAGACGTCGCCGGTGCCGGCCTCGCCCTTGGAGCGGATCATGGCCGCGCCCTCGTTGATGCGGCGCAGGGCCTCACCGAGGTTGGTGGCACCGCAGACGAAGGGAACCTTGAAGTTCCACTTGTCGATGTGGTTGACGTAGTCGGCCGGGGTCAGGACCTCGGACTCGTCGATGTAGTCCACACCGAGGGACTGCAGGACCTGGGCCTCGACGAAGTGGCCGATGCGGGCCTTGGCCATGACCGGGATGGACACGGCGTCAATGATCTGGTCGATCATGTCGGGATCGGACATGCGGGACACGCCGCCCTGGGCGCGGATATCGGCCGGAACACGCTCCAGCGCCATGACTGCCACGGCACCGGCGTCTTCGGCGATGCGGGCCTGCTCGACGTTGACGACGTCCATGATGACGCCGCCCTTGAGCATCTCGGCCATGCCGCGCTTCACGCGGCTGCTGCCCGTGACGCTGTTCGCGGACGAACCGGCCTCGTTGCTTACATCAGGTGTAGACACAAAAACCCCTATGGGTAGACAGATGATCTTCGCCGGGCATGCGGCGGCAGCTGCCGGAGGTGCACGCACGGATTGCCGGGTCGCTTGACCGGGCACTTATATACTAGTCCCCCTCCGCACGGCAGGCTTAATCATGTCTAATCCGCGGGCGTGGGCTCCGCCAACGCCTGCCGGCGCACGGAAGTGATGCGCTGGACCACCGTCACAAGGCTTGCCGCCGCCAAGAGGACCAGTGTCGCCAGGAGCACCACCGAGGGCAGGCCCAACCCCGTGAGGCCGGTCACCACCAGGACGGACACCAAGCGTTCAGCCCGCTCCGCGATCCCCACATTGGCGGTGAACCCCAACGACTCGGCCTTGGCCCGGGCGTACGAGACAACCATGCCCAGGACAAGGCAAACCAAAGCTGCCGTGGCGATGATGACATTGCTGCCGCCGGTGTAGAACCAGACGGCTACCCCGGCAAAGAGCGCGCCATCGGCGACGCGGTCCAGGGTGGAGTCAAGGAAGTTGCCCCAGCGGCTCTTCACGTCCTGCATCCGGGCCATGATGCCGTCCAGGACGTCGGAAAAGATGAAGGCCGTGATAAAAAGCGTTCCCCAGAAGAGCTGGCCCAGCGGGTAGAACACCAAAGCCCCCACGGCCACACCGAGGGTTCCCGCAATGGTGACCGCGTCCGGGGACACGCCCATCCGAAGCAGCCAACGGGCCAGCGGGGTGAACAGTGCGGTGAAGAATCCGCGGGCGTGCCTATTCAGCATCCGACTCCCCGGGCCAGGCCTGGGCCACTTGTTGACGGACCTCGTCGAGGGTCTGGGTGATGGCCTTGGTCTGGGCAATGATCGGGAAGAAGTTGCCGTCCCCGCCCCAGCGCGGAACGATGTGCTGGTGCAGGTGGGCGGAAATGCCTGCTCCGCCGACAACGCCCTGGTTCATGCCAAGGTTGAAGCCCCCTGGATTGGATACTTTGCGCAGGACCCGCATGGCCGTCTGGGTGAGCTCGGCGAATTCGGCTGTTTCCTCACGGGTCAGGTCCGTGTAGTCCGGGATATGCCGGTAGGGGCACACCAGAAGGTGGCCGGGGTTGTAGGGAAACAGGTTCAGCACCACGTAACAGGTCCTGCCCCGGTAGACGATCAGCGCTTCTTCGTCTGTGCGGGCGGGCCCTGTGCAGAACGGGCAATCGTCTTCGTTCTTGAACTGGTGCTGGCCGCCCTTGATGTAGGCCATGCGGTGCGGAGTCCACAGGCGCTGGAAGGCGTCCGGGACACCGGCGAGGTCGAAATCGTCGGTAACGCCGGCATCACCTGGATACCCTGCGCCTGTGTTCTCCTGCACTCTGCTGCTTCCGTTCGGCTAGCTGGTCCGGTTGCGGACGGCTTCGGTGATCCGCTTGACCGCTTCGGCCACGGGCACGCCGTTGTCCTGGCTGCCGTCGCGGAAGCGGAAGGACACGGCTCCTGCCTCCGCGTCGTCGCCGCCGGCGATGAGCACGAATGGAATCTTGTCCTTGCTGGCAGTGCGGATCTTCTTGGGGAACCGGTCCGAGGAGGTGTCCACCTCGGCGCGGATTCCCGCCGCTTTAAGCTCGTCGACGACGTCGAACATGTACTCGTTGAAGGCCTCCGCCACGGGGATGCCCACCACTTGGACCGGGGCCAGCCAGGCGGGGAACGCGCCGGCGTAGTGCTCGGTCAGGACGCCCATGAAGCGCTCCACGGATCCAAACAGCGCACGGTGGATCATCACGGGGCGCTGGCGGGTTCCGTCCGCGGCCTGGAACTCGAGTTCGAACCGTTCGGGCAGGTTGAAGTCCAACTGGATGGTGGACATCTGCCAGGTCCGGCCGAGCGCGTCCTTGGCCTGCACGGAGATCTTGGGTCCGTAGAACGCGGCTCCGCCCAGGTCCGGCACCAGTTCCAGCCCGGACTCCTGTGCCACCTCGGCGAGGGTCCTGGTGGCTTCCTCCCAGGTGGCGTCGTCGCCCACGTACTTCTCCGGGTCCTTGGTGGACAGTTCCAGGTAGAAGTCGTTCAGTCCGTAGTCCTTGAGCAGGTCCAGGACGAAGGTCAGGGTCTTGGTGAGCTCGTCCTTCATCTGCTCGCGGGTGCAATAGATGTGGGCGTCGTCCTGTGTCATGCCGCGGACGCGGGTCAGGCCATGCACCACGCCGGACTTCTCGTACCGGTACACCGAACCGAATTCGAACAGTCGAAGGGGCAGTTCGCGGTAGGACCGGCCGCGGGCGCGGAAGATGAGGTTGTGCATGGGGCAGTTCATCGGCTTCAGGTAGTAATCCTGGCCGGGCTTGCGCACGGTGCCGTCCTCATTGAGTTCGGCGTCCACGTGCATGGCGGGGAACATGCCGTCCTTGTACCAGTCCAGGTGCCCGGAGACTTCGTACAGGTGGCCCTTGGTGATGTGCGGGGTGTAGACGAACTCGTAGCCGGCCTCGACGTGGCGCTGGCGGGAGTAATCCTCCATCTCCTTGCGGATAATGCCGCCCTTGGGGTGGAACACCGGCAGGCCGGAGCCAAGCTCGTCCGGGAAGGAGAAGAGGTCAAGTTCGGAGCCGAGCTTGCGGTGGTCGCGGCGTTCGGCCTCGGCAATGCGCTCCTGGTAGGCCTTCAGCGCGTCCTTGGTGGGCCAGGCGGTTCCATAGATGCGCTGCAGCTGCTGGTTCTTCTGGTTGCCCAGCCAGTAGGCAGACGAGGACCGGGTCAGCGCGAAGGCGTTGGAGATGAGCTTGGTGTTGGGCAAGTGCGGGCCACGGCAGAGGTCGCACCAGACAGTGGTGCCTTCCTTGCGCTCCACGTTGTCGTAAATGGTGATGTCACCGGCGCCGACCTCGACGTTAACGCCCTCCCCGGCCTCGGCAGCGCCGTCCTTCTTGCCCAGCAGTTCAAGCTTGTAGGGCTCGTCCTTCATGGCCTCGCGGGCCTCGTCCTCGCTGACCACGCGGCGGACGAATTTCTGGTTCTGGTTGACGATTTTGAGCATCATCTTTTCGAGGGTCTTGAGGTCCTCAGGGGTGAAAGGCTCGGCCACGTCGAAATCGAAGTAGAAACCGTCGGTGATGTAGGGGCCGATGCCAAGCTTGGCGTCGGGACGCAGCTGCTGCACTGCCTGCGCCATCACGTGGGCAGTGGAGTGGCGCAGGACGTTCAGGCCGTCGGGGGAATCGATGGTGACGCCCTCCACTTCGGCGCCCTCGGGAAGTTCCTGGTCAAGGTCCTTCAATTCGCCGTTGACGCGGGCTACAACAACGTCACGGCGCTCAAAGAAGAGTTCCGCACCGGTTGTCCCGGTAGTCACCTTGGTCTCTTCGCCATCGACGAGAAGGGTGATCTGCTGGGCATCTGACACGGGTGTCTCCTATTCAAAGTTCAGGCTTCATAGCTTGTGGCATACGGGGACCACAGCCAGCCATCGTCAATGCTATAGGTTCCGACTGGGGCCGACCAACGCGGCGGGTGGTGCCCGGGGCTTGGTTCAGCCGCTGAAACCGGTGATGGCCAGTGCCCTGCTGATGCCGTCAAGGGGATGTGGACCGTCAGAGTCCGGATGCGGTGTTGATTCCAGGAACGGCAAAGTCGCGGTCCTGGCCAGGTCCCAGGCCATGCTCGCGCTCAGGCTGATGCCCCGGGGTCCGGTCCTTCTGGTGGTGCCCCGGATCAACAGCAAACGGGTGCCAAAAAGGAGGGGCCCTGCACTCTCCTGGGCCTCATGGAAGAAGACTGAGTCCACGCAGCCTGTACCGTCGTCGATGCTGATGAACACAACCCGCCTTCCGCCGCGCATGGGAGGGGTCTGGGTGGCCACCCGCACACCGGCCACCAGGACCTCGGTGCCGTTGCGCAGGCTGAGGAGTGAGTCAGCAGTGGTGACGCCAAGCTTGTCCAGTAACGGCCGGTGGCTGTCCATCAGGTGGCTGCTGACATCGACGGCCATGAGATCGAGTTCGGCCCTGACATTCTCCACCAGGGTGGGTGCCGGGAGTCCGGGTTTGATATTTCGCAGTTCAACATCCCCCAAGGGCAGGGAAAGTTGCCCTTCAAGGACTTCAACTCCCTTCCGTGCCCCTTTGCCTGCTTGGAGTTGTTGGAGGTGTTGCACAAGATCGGCCCGGTTTGCGTGGCCTCCCGCTTCACGGTGCAGTGAATCGAAGGCGCCCAGCTGCGCCAGGCGCCGGATGCTGGGCTTGCTGAGCCGCGAGCGCGCCCTGAGGTCCGCCAAAGAGTCGTAGGGCTGTCCGGCGACAATCCGCTTCAATTCCGTCGCTGAGAGCCCGTAAATACCGTTCAGGCTCAATCGGATACCCAATTTTCCCTGGTCCTTGCCTTCCTCCACCCGTTCCACCCGGTACTCCGCCTGGCTGCGGTTGATGTCCAGGGGCAGGATGGGGATGCCAAGACGCCGGGCTTCGGCTACCAGCAGCCGCTTGGGATACATTCCCGGGTCATGCTCCCAGAGCCCGGCGAGGAACGCTTCCGGATGGTGGGCCTTGAGCCAGGCAGACTGGTAGGTGGGCACGGCAAAAGCGGCACCGTGGGCCTTGCAGAAACCAAAGCTGCCAAAGGCCTTGAGGGTTCCCCAGACCTTGTCCACCACGTCAGGAGCGTAATTGCGGGCACGGGCTTCGCGGCGGAAGAATTCCTCCACCGCAGTCTCCAGCGCTTCGTTGCCCAAGGCGCGCCTGAATTCGTCCGCGCGGGCCAGCCCACAACCGGTCATGACATTGAACGTCTTGAGGATCTGCTCATGGAAGACCGTCACTCCATGGGTTTCCTGGAGAACGGGCTTGAGGTCCGGGTGCGGATACACCTCCGGGGCGAACCCATGGCGGTGTTCCAGGAAGGGACGGACCATGTCCGATTTCATGGGTCCCGGCCGGAACAAGGAGATGTCGATAATGAGGTCGTTGAACTCCCGGGGTGCCAGCTTTCCAATCAGTTCCCGCTGGCCCGGGGATTCGATCTGGAAACACCCGAGGGTGTGGGTGCTGCGGATCAGCTCATAGGTCGGTTCGTCATCGAGGGGGACGGCGTTGAGGTCGATCCGGCCGTCAGCGGCGATGTAGTCAGGTCCCCTGCCATCCGGACCTGCCGGGTGGCGGCCAGCAGCCACCACCTCGGCCTTGGAAGGGTGCAGGCGGATCACTTCCCGGACCGCGAAGGCCATGGCGCTCTGCATCCTGACGCCGAGGACATCGAGTTTGAGCATTCCCATGGGGTCCATGTCGTGTTTATCGAACTGGCTCATGGGCAGGCCCAGGCCGCTGGGCTGGACAGGGGTGCGGTCCAGGAGCGTGGCGTCTCCCAGGATGACACCGCAGGGGTGCATCGAGATATGCCGGGGCAGCCGGTCCAGCCGCTCCGTCAGGTCGACCAGAAGGTCCAGCTGCTGGTTTCCGTCGGCGTCTTTGTGCTCCACCCGGCCGGCGAACTCCTTGAGTTCGGGTTTTTCCTGCAGCGCTTCGCGGAATTTCCTGGCCGAGAACCGCCACAACTGCTTGGCAATCTCCCCCACCTCGTCATCGTCCATCCCCAACGCCATCCCGGCGTCGCGCACTGCCCCGCGGGCCCGGTAGCCGTTTTGCATGCTCATCAGGGTGACGCGCTCTGAGCCGAAGCGTTCGAAGATTTGGCGGTAGACGTTGTGGCGTTCAGCGCTTTCAACGTCGATGTCGATGTCCGGCAGGGTGGCACGGTCGTTGGAGAGGAACCGTTCAAAGATGAGATCGTGCTGCAGCGGATTTACGTGGCTTACCTCGATCAAATAATTGACCAGGCTGGACGCCCCGGACCCACGGGCTGCCGCCCTGACTCCCATGTCCTGGATCATCCGGGATACCTCTGCCACAGTCAGGAAGTAGGACGAGAACCCCAGGTTCCGGATGATCCCCAGCTCATGCTCAAGCCGAGCCAGCATCGTTTTTTCGTCGTGTCCGCCGATCCCCGGGAACCGCCTGCCAATTCCGGCATGGCACCGCTGGATGAGTTCCATATGCGGATCCCGGGTAATGCCAATGACTGATGCCTCCGGCACCACGGGCTGCTTCCATCCCATGTCCGAGGTGGGGTCCATCCGGCAGAGGTCGGCGAGCGCCTCGGTTTGGGCCATCAGTTGCTTGAGGTCAGCGGCCCCATACCCTGCTGCGGTAATGATTTCCTTTCCCAGGCCGAGCATCTGTTCCGCGGTTTTCAGCCACCCCTGGCCTGTGGGCTGGAGCAGCGGTTCCCCTGCCAGCTCCGGCAGGGACTTCAGCGTCCGGGCAGAGTCAAGGACATCCGCGGTTGGCGCCCCGTCCGCAGCGCAATACCGCACCGCGTTGCTGAGGATGGCGGGGACGTGGTGTTCTTCGGCGAGCCGGAGCATGCGGACTGCATGGGCAGTGCTGAGGGGGAAGCCGGGCGCGCTGAGCTGGGAGACGATTTCTGCAACGACGGTTCCCGCGGGCATGGCATCCAGCCATTGTTTGAAAAGGGTTCGGGGACGGAGGTACCGCCTGCCTCCCATGGCCTTGCCGACGTCGGAATCCGGTCCAATCAGCACGGTCAGCACCGGTTTGAGCGTTGCCGGGTCGAGGGTCCGGGAGGCCAATTCGGCGCGGGTGATCGCTACCGGCACTGTTCCCCCGGCCTTCCCGGAGGTCCGGGCGTGGGCATCGGAAACCAGCCGGCATAGAGCACGATAACCCGCGCCATTGTTGTGCCCGCGGGCGAGCACCACCACCCGCCCGGCTACCTGCGTGCGGTGGTCCCCGTCGTCGTCGAAGACCGCAAGGTCCACCCCCACGATGGGGTCGATGCCTGCAGCCATGCAGGCTTTGAGGTGCTTGATGGTGCCATACAGGCCGTCCCGGTCGGTGCATGCCAGGGCAGTGGCGCCGTCGCTTGCGGCGGCCTGTGCAAGTTCCTCCGGCCAGGAGACGCCGTAATGGGCGCTGAATGCTGTGGAAACGTGAAGGTGGGTGAAGCTCATGCTGTTCTGGGGCGAAGGGCGTCATGGATCTGCAGCAGCCGCCACCGGCCGCTGCCAACATGCCGGGTGAGGTCGAGGGTCAGGGGTTCTGAAGCATTGTTCCCAGCAGCGGGAAGCACCTGGATTCGCCAGATTTCGTGGTCCACCACGCCAGGGCCGCTCCCCAGGGGAGCCCTGGCGTCTTCAGCCCACCACTGGCGGCGTTCATACCACCGGACGGGGTCGGCGCAGACGAGATAGTCCCTGCCTGCCCACGTTAACGATTCAGGCTGCCCGGAGGGGGAACATGCCACGTCTATGGACTCGCTGAACATGCCCATGCGCGCCTCCCGGACGGTTCTTCCCAAATGCTCCATTCGAATATGTGTTCGAATAAATCAAGTCTACGCCGGGGAGCCGGCAAAACATAGGCGGGGGTGGACGGACCGTGCGGCAGGGAGCAGGATGATGGCATGAGTACCGATGACGCACTCCTGAAGCAGGCAAGCATCAAGACCCAGGACTCCACCCTGGTGGCCACGTTCGATATCGATGGCGCCATTCCGGAGTCCGGCGCCTACGTGGTGGGCTTGATGGGAGCCACGCCGGACTATTCAACGCAGCGGCGGCTTTGCATTGAATTCATGAACGGTGAGGCCATTGCCTGCTACGCGTTCAACCGGGACCAGGGAATCGAAGAAGATTACGACCTGTCCGGCGTATCCCACTCGGAAAACACCATTACCGGGAGCTTTCCCGCCACGGCCTTGAACGGGCTCGGGAAAGGACACGTCCTGTCAGCCTTCAGCGAGGCGGACGGGCGGGAGTTCCAGCATGGGGTTCCGGTAGAGGAAACCCTGTAGGGGTTTCCTTAGCTGTTTTCCTTATGGATCTTCAGTTCGAGTTCAATGAACGCGGAGATCATGGCCCGGTAGGTTGACTCGACGATGTCCGGGTCAATGTCTTTTTTCTCTGCCGCGGCCCGGACGTGCTCGATGATCCGCTCCACCCGGCCGGGGGCCCGCACCTCGGCGTCGTCGCCTTTCAGGGTGCCGGCGATCCGGATCAGCCGCTCGCGGCGGGCGATGAGGGCAACAATCTGGTCATCCACCTCATCGACGGCAACCCGGACAGCTGCGAGCTGTTCCCTGTCGGCCTGGGCATCCCGATCGTTTCCTTGAATTGTCGCCATCATCTGACAGTATCGAAGCATGGAGCCAAGAGTCGACTTTATCTCCCTCGGCGTCCGCAGCGTTGACCGGTCGCGGGCCTTCTACATCGACGGCCTCGGCTGGCCGGTCCACCGCGAGGTTGCCGGGGAGGTGCTGTTCATCCAGGTGAACCACGGACTGGTGCTCTCCCTCTGGGACGCCCGGCAGATGCAGGCGGAGGCAGGCGTCAGCCCGCCGGACGGGGTTCCCTGCATCACCCTCAGCCATAACCTGGCCAGCGCCGGGGACGTGGACCGGGTCATGGAAGAGGCCGCAGCGGCGGGGGCAGCCATCATCGCCGAACCCGTTACCCAGCCCTGGGGCGGCTACACGGGGTACTTCGCGGATCCTGACGGCTTCCGCTGGGAAGTCGCCTACAACCCCACGTGGACCGTGGACGACGCCGGCACGGTCACCGTGTGACGGCGTCCGCACCCTGGGCAGTGGCTGCTAGAACAGTAACTCCACAGGGCGGATCAGGTCCGGTCCGTTGTTGCGGACGTTCCCCACGTCCTTGCCCACGGACTCCACGTGCCAGTCGGCGGCAGCTTCCTTGACCCCGGCCCGCACCAGGTCCACAAGGGCGGCTGCGTCGTCAGCCTGCGGGTCCAGCCAAGCCTGCGTGGTGGCCTTGTCCATGGGCAGGGGCACGCGGTCGTGCAGTTCCGTCAGCTTCCCGAAGATGGTGGATTCAGTCCCGGGCGGTGGGGTGTCCGCCGTGAGGATGGAAGTGGACAGCAGCCAGCGCCCTGGTTCCCCTTCCGGAATGGACGGGTCCTTCCACCACTCGTAAAGGCCGGCGAATACCAGCCCGTGGTCCTCACCGGGGTGCACATAATAGGGCTGCTTGGACTTCCCGGGCCCTTGCTTCCATTCGTAGTACCCGTCGGCGGGGACGGCGCAGCGGCGTGACTTCACGGCCTTCCTGAACGCAGGCTTCTCCAGCACCGATTCGCTGCGGGCGTTGATCATGCGCGACCCGATCCCGGGATCCTTGGCCCAGGACGGGACCAGGCCCCAGCGGGCCACATGCAACTGCCGTACCTGCCGGGCCCCTGCAGCATCCTCCACCAGCCGCTCCAGGACGATGGGGACGGCGTCCGTTGGCGCTACGTTCCACGACGGCGGGATGCTGACCTCCTCCTCCAACTCGGCGTCGAACTCGGCCAGCAGGTCCCCCACGGCGCGTGCCATTACGTAGCGTCCACACATGGGACCAGCATGCCACCGTCGCCACATACTGTCATGCAGCCGCCCCGCCGCCCCGGAAAGTCCGGGAATACCGGCGGCCACGCTACCGTTGACCGTAAGGAAACCTTTCAAGCGACGTTTAGGAGATCCGCGTGGACTTCACTCCCGAATCCGGCACCATCACCATGTTTTCCACTACTTGGTGCGGCTACTGCAACCGGCTGAAGAAGCAGCTGGACGCAAAGGGCATCGGCTACACGGAAATCAACATCGAAGAGGTGGACGGCACCGCCGAACTCGTGGAGAAGCTGAATGGCGGCAACCGCACCGTTCCCACCGTCCTGTTCCCGGACGGTTCCGCTGCCACCAACCCGTCAGCTGCTGAGGTCCAGAGCAGGCTCGCTGCCTAAGCGGCAGGAGACAGCCGGCTTCGCGCCGAAGAAACCGATGCGGGTCACGCCCCCAGGCTGCTGAAGGAAGCAGTTTCCAGGGCGGCGTGGCCCGCATACGTTTCCAGGAGGGCATGCTCCACGGCCGCCACATCCAGCCCGGGTACCAGGTCGTCGGCGGCGCCGGCCGTGGACGGGTCCCAGTCCAGGCCGAGGGCGGCATAGCTGTCCGTGAGCACCTTCCGGATCGGGCCTGAATCCTCCACCAAAATCACCGAGCTGAACAGCCAGCCACCGGAAACCACCCGTTGGGCGGTGCCGACCAGCTTCACGCGGCGGGAGCTGTCGGCCGCATCGGTTCCGTGCACACTGAACTCGCCGGGGCAGTATTCGCCGGGAATTTCCCCTACCGCGGCCTGGACCCCGACGCTTCGCAGAGCCTGGGCAAAGAGCTCACCGAAATAGGCGAACCGGGCTTTGGACCCGGCTACTGCGTCGGCGTCCGGTTCGATGTGGTCCACCACCAAGGTCCCCTGGTGGTAGGCGGCGGCCCGTCCCCCGGCCCTGCGGACCAAGGGCTCAAATCCGTTGGCCAGGCAGGCCCGTGCGGCCGCATCAAATCCGGGCAACCGGGTGTCCCGTTGCCCGAAGGCGACGGTGGGAGCGGGCCGGTACAGGCGCAGGGTGGGACCGAGGCTGCCTGACCTGGCCCTGGCCAGCAGCTCCAGCCCGAATTCGAGGTCACGTCCCGCGCCGAGGGACACGTCCTGCCGCACCACAGTCAGCGGGCGGGCGTCGGTACCGGTGTGGTGCATTGTTGCTGAACTCCCTGGGGTCGATGGCCGCCGGCGGACAGGCCTCCCTTAGGTTACGCCCGACGACGGCACGGGCCTTAACGGCCCCGGCGCCCTGCCCACACTGCGTGCATCAAGGGAACGGCAGAAACGGCCATCAGGACGTTGCCGAAAACCAGGTCGTCAGAGCGGACGATGGCGCCCGCCACCAGCAGCGCACCGAACACCAGGGCCGAACCGGAGCGCCGCGCCGCCCTTTCCAGCCGGGCAGCCTGCCGCTCCAGCCGCGGGACTGCGACCTCAAGCGATCCTTCCTCGAGCCGGCCGGCCAGGGCGTCCAGCCTGCCGGGCAGGCGGAAGGCGGTAGCGGCGGCATCGAGGGCCTGCCGGGCCACGTCCTGGACCACGTTGCCGCGTTCGTTCCGCAGCAGCTGCGCGGCGTAGGGTTCCACTGAGTCCCAGAGGTTGAAGCGCTCATCCAGGGCGCTGCATACCCCTGACGTCAGGGACATGGCGCGGATGATCAGGAGGAAGTTCTCCGGCAGCTGGAATGGCAGCGAGCGGACCACGTCACCGAATTCCACCGCGAAGTCGCGGAACTCGCGGGGGTCCACCTCGCGGAGTTCGGCAAAGCCCATGCCGCCGAAGCGGGCGAAAAGCTGGGTCATGGCCCGTTCCAGTCCTGCGCTGTCCGCCGACGGCATCAGCACGCCGACGTCGTTGATCGCCGCCACGAGTCCCTTGCCGTCGCGCGCGGCCGCAGCGATCAGGAGCTTCCGCAGGCCGCTGCGAGTGGAAGCCGTGACCTCCCCCATCATGCCGAAGTCGATGAACGTCAGCTTCCAGCCAGGTCCCCCCGTCCCTGCAGGGACAGGCGTGACGAAGATGTTGCCCGGATGCGGGTCGGCATGGAAGAACCCGTTGGTGAAGAGCTGGTCGAACATGATGGACGCGAAAACGGGGGCCACCGCGGCGGGATCGATGCCGGCGGTCCGGAGCGCTCCCGCATCGGTGATTTTGATGGCCGTGACGTCCTCGAGCGTGAGTACGCGGCGGGTGGTGCGCTCCCAGACGACTTCCGGCACTGCGACCCTGGCGTCGCCGGCAAAGTCTGCGGCGAAGCGTTCGGCGTTGACGGCCTCGTGCAGGTAGTCAATCTCCTGCAGGCTGATCTGGGCGAATTCCTCCACCAGCGCCGGCATGTCCGCGCGGCGGGAGACGAGGCGGACATGGCTGAGCCAACCGGCCACCTTCCGAAGGGCGGCGAGGTCGACGTCGACGATCGCGCCGATGCCCGGACGCTGTACCTTCATGACGACGGCGTCCAGGCCCGTATCTTCGGCGTCCAGGAGATTCAGGCGGGCGCGGTGGGCCTGGCCCAGGGAGGCGGCCGCAATCGCGGATTCGTCCACGCTGGCGTAGACCCGGCCCACGGGGGCACCCAGTTCACGCTCTGCCAGGGCGGCGATCAGCGGGAAGGCCACGGGCGGCACCTCGTCCTGAAGCCCTTCGAGTTCTTTGGTGATTTCGGGCGGGAGAACGTCGAGCCGGGAGGACAGGAATTGCCCCACCTTGATCATCAGGCCGCCGAGGTCGATGGCCAGGTCGTGGAACCGGCGGGCAAAGTTCTGCATCCGTCGGGACCGTGTCCGCGTGGAGATGCTGCCCAGCCCCACCCTGGGCAGCAGCAGTTCGAACCACCACGTGGTGGCAAGATGCCAGGCGGCAAACCGGAGGATCCGCCGGTACCGGCCGCGGTGTTCCCGCATGGGCGACGCCGGGTCGGCCCGGTCCCGTACGGTCAGCGCCACCCGGGTCAGTCCTGCGCGAGGATGGCGTACAGCCGCCGGCGGGCCTCGTCGAGCACCGCCACTGCCTGCTGCACCTGGTCCGGTGAACCGGTCCTGCCCACCTGCGCCGCGGCCTGGGCCAGCTCAATCCCGGCCTTCGGAAGGGAGGCGCCGCCGGTTCCGAAGGTGGCGGCCGCGGGATCCCAGGGCGCGGACCCGTGCAAGTCAGCCGCCTCTTCGCGGCCCGCATCGGTCAGCGAGTAGATCTTCCTGCCGTTGGATTCCTCGGCCCTGATGGACCCTTCGTCTGCCAGGAGCTGCAAGGTGGGGTAGACGGACCCTGCGCTCGGCTTCCAGCTGCCGCCGCTGCGCTCCTCAATCTCGTGGATGACCTGGTAACCGTGCATGGGCTGCTCAGCGAGCAGCGCCAGAATCGCCGCCCGGACCTCGCCTTTCCCGGCCCGGGTTCCAGCCCGTTTCTCGAACCTGGAGCGAAACTCTTCGACCGCTTGCCACATTCCGTCCAGGTTGTTCCCGCCGAACCCGCCTGCAGGGTTTGAACCACGCATGATGCACTCCTTCGTCAATCGCGAACGATACACAACGATACTCAGCGATACATTCCGGCACCATAGCCGGACGGCCGGTTTCCGGGGCCGGAAAGGCCCAGGCGGCGTCAGGTCCTGCGCAAGGTGAGGATTTGCTCCGCCCGGCCGAAAGGTCCCTGCCGGTCGTGCAGCACCGTGGACGTCAGCCCAATCCCGTCCGAGCCGAAGGAAACGGCGTTGTCCAGCCCCAGCCACTCCCCTTGCGGCCGGCGGTACATGTGGATCTGCAGGTCCAGGTTGGGGAAGGCATAGCTGTCCTTGCCGGGCGGGACCCTGGCGGCGATTCCGTTGGCCGTGTCCACCATTCCCATCAGCCGCGCCAGGTCGCCACTGTCGGCCCGGTCGGTCAGCGGGTGTCCGGTGCGGAGCCACACTTTCCCGGCGCCGGGGCGGTGCCCCTCAGCCACCCGCATTTCCAGGGAACGGATGTAGCCTCCCGGCCACACGGCCGAGCCGTCATACGGCTTGCATTCGTCCGGGCCCGGAATGGCCGGGTCTTCGACCTCCGCTATGGGGCTGGTGTCGCTGGTCAGCATGCGCCACGCCGTGGCACGGATGGCGGTCCGGCCGCCGGCCACCAGTTCGGCCTGCACAAGTTCAATGGTCCTGCCGGGCCGCAGCGTGGTGGTCTCGATCCGGAAGTCGCCACCGGGGATCAGTCCCAGGATCTCGTAGCTGATCCGGGCCATCCGCATGTCGTCGCGCGGCTTGTGCCGTTCCAGGAGGTCAGCCATCAGGCCCGAGGCCGGCGCCATGTGCTGCTCGTGGGTGTTCCAGGCACCCTGGGCATGGATGGTTGACCGGAACCGGCCCCCGCCCAGTTCCTGGTAATAGAAGTTGCCCTCGGCGAGTTCAGGCAGGTCTGCAGTCAAAGCTGGCCCCTTAAGCAAAGTTCAGTGAATTGCCACTAACCCTATCGCCAGTGAGTGCGCCGCGACGCGGCAGGCAACGAAATGTTGGCGGGTACCACAGCCAAGCGGACTACACTCAGGAACTGGTCCTGTCAGCAACCCTCAAAAGAGGTGTTTCATGCGCGTCATCAGCTACAACCTCCGCAAGCATGCCGCAAGCGGCGAACTTCTCGCCCTGGCACGGAATCACGACGTCGATGCGCTGTGCCTCCAGGAGGTGGATTCCAGCGACCTCCCGGAGACCCTGGGCCCCCTCCATCTGGCGGATGCCACCAAGGGCAACAGGCTGGGCCTGGCCATCTACTACCGGACCAGCAGGTTCACGGCCCTGGACACGCAGTCCTTCGCGTTGAAGAAATCGATGCACGACAGGGTCCTTGCACCGGCCCATGAGCGGCTGATCGGCACGCGGGTCATGGACAACCAGACGGAACACGAACTGGTGATCGGCTCGTTCCACGCAGCACCCCTGACGGCGTCGAACTCATTGCGGCGAAAGCAGATCCACGCGGCCCACGCGGAACTGCTCAGCATGGGCAAAGGCCTGATGACGCTGATGGTGGGCGACTTCAATTATCCGTTCTTCACCAAGAACCTGGATATGCACATGAAGAACTCCGGCTATGCCCTCTCCTTGAGCAACCGGCGCACCTACACCCGGTACAAGGTTTTCAAGGGCCATTTCGACTTCGCCACCTCCCTGGGGCTGGATATCGCCAGCGTGGAAACCCTTCCGCGCGGCAATTCAGACCACCTGCCCATCCTGGTGACAGCCGAGTACGGCGAAGGCTACTAGGCCCGGCCGCAACGCCGCCAATTACCAGGACTCCCCGGCGTCCAGTTGTGCCATCAGGTCCGGCCAGGCTGCTGCGAAACCGGGGTGGAGTTCCATGCCGTGGACCTCAGCCACCGGAACCCAGAGCAGGGCAATGCTCTCCGGATCGCTGATGACCGGCTCAAAGGACTCCCGTACACGAACCACCACGGTGGTGTAGGACCAGTAGCCATGGTCCAGCACGGAGGTAAAGAGAACGTCGACGTTGCCGGGCGGAACCGACGCTTCCTCGTAGGCCTCCCGGAGGGCGCCGTCAACCGGTTCTTCGCCCTGGTGCAGGGCCCCGCCGGGCAGGCCCCAGGTTCCGCCGTTGTGACTCCATACCGCGCGGTGCTGCAGCAGGACTCCCCTGGCGGGATCCCAGGCCAGGACCCCGGCCGCTCCGAACCTGCCCCAGAACCGGCCGCGGTCACCTTCCACCCAGGCGTCGCCCGGATCGCGGGGGCCGGTCCGCGGCGGCGGAGTGGAGGACAGGCTGGAGGGCGGGTAATGGTCCATTGCCCCAGTTTGACAGGTGAAGCGGCGGGACGTCAGGTGCCCTGCCCGTGGTCGACGGCGAAATCACCGCCCGGGTACATGACTGTTTCGTGGCCGTCGTCGAACCGGACCAGGTAGGGCGGGCCGCCGCCTTGGCCGCGCACCTCCAGGATCACCCCGTGCCGGTCCGCGGACCCCACGTTCCTGCCGCGCACCACGATCCGGTCGCCTTGGGCTGCCTCCATGGCAATCACCTCCACGGCCCAAGGGTACGACCCGCGGGCGCACCGGAACAGTGCCGCATGGCAGGATTTCCGGTATGCCGCTGAACCTCGTCCTGCTCGCCGACACCCATGTACCAAAACGCGCCAGGGACCTGCCGGGGCAGGTGTGGTCCGCCGTCGAAAATGCCGATGTGGTTTTCCACGCCGGCGACTGGGTGGAGGCAGCCCTGCTGGACGAATTCGAACGCCGGAGCAAGCGGCTGCTGGCCGTCTACGGCAACAACGACGGTCCCGAACTGCGCCGGCGCCTGCCGGAAACGGCAACTGCCGCCCTGGATGGGGTCCGCTTTGCCATGGTCCATGAGACCGGGCCGGCCACAGGACGCGAGCTCCGGTGCGAAGCGCTGTACCCGGACGCCGATGTGCTGGTCTTCGGCCACAGCCACATCCCCTGGGACACGGTGTCACCGCGCGGGCTTCGGCTGCTGAACCCCGGGTCGCCTACGGACCGCCGGCGCCAGCCGGTTTGCACCTATATGGAGGCGGTACTCGACGATGGCGCCCTTGCCGGGGTCCGGCTGGTGGAGGTCCCGCGGTGAGCCGCTTGGCACGGCGGCCGGAATTGCCTAGGCTGGAACAGTAAGCAAGCTTAGTTTTTGTTGGCTACCCTTTCCGCAATTGCCGGCTGCTTCATGTCCCGGGCCGCCAATGGGCCCGCGTCCCACCCGAACAGGAGGACCACCATGACTGACCAGTACACCTTCCGCAATCCCGTGACCGCCTACGAAAAGATCTCCCCGCCCAAGCAGCACCAGCCCGAACCGGGCCTGGACGCCGACCTGGAGCCCAAGGCCGACCTGGGTGAGGAAACCTACCGCGGCACCGGCCGGCTGGAAGGCCGCCGGGCCATCGTTACCGGCGCGGACTCCGGGATCGGCGCCGCGACGGCCATCGCCTTCGCCAGGGAAGGCGCCGACGTCGTCCTTTCCTACTTGCCGCAGGAAGAGGAAGACGCCGCGCGCATCGCCGGGATCATTGAGGCCGCAGGCCGGAAGGCGGTCAAGGTGCCGGGCGACCTGAAGGATTCCGCAGCGTGCCGCGAACTGGTGGATACTGCCGTGGCAGTGCTGGGCGGGGTTGACGTCCTGGTCAACAACGCCGGAAAGCAGGTTGCACAGGAGGATCTGCAGGACATATCGGATGAGCAGTTCGACCACACGCTCAAGACCAACGTCTACGCCATGTTCTGGGTCACGAAGGCTGCCGTGCCGCACATGCCCGCCGGCTCCACCATCATCAACACCACGTCCATCCAGGCCTACAACCCGTCGCCGACCCTGGTGGACTATGCCACCACCAAGGCCAGCATCAACAACTTCACCAAGGGCCTGGCTCAACAGCTTGCGCCCAAGGGAATCCGGGTCAACGCGGTGGCGCCCGGGCCCATCTGGACTCCGCTGCAGGTCAGCAGCGGCCAGCCCAAGGAAGAATTGCCCGAGTTCGGCCAATCCACTCCCCTGGGCCGCGCCGGCCAGCCCGCTGAACTGGCCCCCGCCTACGTCTTCCTGGCCTCACCCGAGTCCAGCTACGTGGTCGGCGAGACGCTGAATGTCAACGGCGGCAGCCCCACGCCCTAGGCTCCCGGCCGCCCAACACGGCGGGCCCTCCGGTTATTCGGCGGCCTCCTGGCCGGCCAGGAGCTCATCCGTGGCAGGATCCGGCTCGCCATCAAAAAATTGGGCCAGGACCGTCTTGAACACTGTTTCTCCGGGCGCGGCCCGGAGAAACAGTGTCATGGACGAACGGAGCTTCTGCGTATCGATTCCGCCAAGGATGTCCGACGCCGAACGGCCGGAATGCGTGGTGAGAGCCAAGGCACACTCAAGAAGGCGCGGGCCCAGGACGGGGTGGTCCAGGTAGGCCCGTGCCTCTGCCAGGGACGAGATGGCGTAAGTCCGCGAGGTGGCGCTCTGCCCCAGCCCGGCAACTTGGGGGAAAATGAACCACATCCAGTGCCCGGTCTTGTTGCCGAGCTGCAGTTCGCCAAGCGCGCTTCGGTAGGTTCCCCCACTGTCTTGGGCGGCGACGAATCGTTCCAGGTCAAACGCTTCACTCATGGGCTCTCCTCTGTGGCCTGCAGGTCATTGTGTCAACTCTTTCTCCAGGAGGCGTGCTGCCGTTTGGAGTTGGGATTCAGGGTCTTCGCGCCAGCGCGCCAGGACAGCCGCGGCCCGCTGGCGGTCTCGGTGGTCCAAGCCGGCCAGCAAGGGCACCAGGACGTCGGAGACCAAAGGCCCGGCCAGCTCTGCCGCCTGGGCCGAGCGGAGAAAGCCCTCCAGCCGGGTGAGGTCCGAATGCCGCAGCACCTGCACCTTTGTTTGCAGCAGGACAACGGCGGCCAGCCGGCGTTCGAAGACCGGCTGCGAGCCTGGTTTCGGCTGGCCCCACAGGGCGGAGGCCAGCATGACCGTGGTGTCATGGCCCATGTCCTTGAACTTCCGAAGGGCGTCCCGGACTGTGCCGCGGACTGCGCCGATCGAAGACCCGTAGGAGGCCAGGGCTCCGCCCAGCCGGTAGCCCACCTCGTCGGCCCGATACCAGGCACCCTCGTTCTGAAGGGTCCGGTCGATAAATTCAGCAGCAGCCGCGACGTCGGGCACCTCGGTCACCGCCCCCGCCCCGCAGAGGCATGAAGGATACAGAATGGGGTCCAAGGCCGCGCCTCGAGTCTGCCGGCCGCGATGGGCTCGCCGCAGACCGCACAGGTTCCATATGTGCCGTTGGCCAGCCGCTCCAGGGCTGCCTCCACCTGGTCCAGCCCGGCTGAACTCTGCTTCAACAATGCCGACGCCTGCGACAGTTCGAAGGCGATCGTGGCGCCCTCGGGATCGTGTTCGTCATCGACGTTGGAGTCCTGCCGGGCCGCGTTGGCCGCGTCGATATCAGCCCGCAGCGCCGGCAACAGGGCCAACCTCCGGGCCCGTTCCTCTTCGAGCAGCACCCTGAACCGTTCGAAATCTGGCATGCGGAAAGCCTAGCGCGCCAGTCAGTACCAGTTCAGGGCGACGGAATGGCTCCAGGCGCCGCACGGGGACCCGTAGCGGTCGCGGATGTAGCCGAGCCCCCAGTCAATCTGCGTCCGGTAACTCGTCAGCCAGTCGCTTCCGGCGCTGGCGTACTTTCCCGGCGGCAGGGCCTGGGCTATGCCATAGGCCCCGGATGAGGCATTCGTGGCCGTGGTCAGCCAGCCGGATTCCTTGGTCCACAGCTGGGACAGGCACTGGAACTGGTCGGCGCCCCAGCCGAGGGCACCCAGGCGTCCTGAGGCATAGGCCTTGGCGCCGGCAGGATCATTGACGGCACCGCCCGGGACGGAGGGAACGACGACGGGCGGCGGGCCGGGCACGGCTGGCTGCGGCGGACTGCCGGGAACCGGGTCGGCCGGCGGGGCCGGTACCGCCGCGTTGCCGGCCGGAGCCGCAGCCGCGGGTTTGGGCTGCCGGGCTGCGGCCGCGGCAGCCTGCGCCGCGGCTTCGGCCTGCCGGCGGGCCTGCTCCGCCGCAGCGGCGCGCTTGGCCTCCTGGGCCGCTTCATAGGCAGCCAGCGCCGCCTGGCCCTGGCGATACTCCCCCTCAAGTGCCGCCGTCGTTCCCTTCAGCGAGGCCAGCTGGGCGGTCAGTTCGGTGCTGTGCTGCTGTTCGTCATTTACCTGCCGGGCAAGCGCGTCCTGGGCGGAGCGGGCTGCGTCCAGTTTGGCTTTTGCTTCCCCGGACAGTCGTTCCCGCTCAGTGCGGGCCACTTTTTCCTGCTCTGCCAGGGATGCGGCAACTTTTCCGGCAGCCGCAGCTTTCTCCACCAGAGCAGCAGTCTTGTCGCCCACCAGCTGGACGAGGTTGAGCCCTTGGACGCTGTTGTTCTGCAGGGCATCAAGGGCCACGAAGAATCCGGTATTGGTCCCGCCCGTCTTGTACGCCTGGACGGCAAGCGCTCCGATTTCCTTGCGATGACGGGCCAGTTCGTCGTTGGCGCGGGCAGCCTGGGCGGACAATGTATCCAGCCTGACCGATGCCGCTTGCAGCCCGGCGTCGGCTGCGGCGTAGTCGGCCGCTGCCCGGACCGCCGTGTTGCCGGCGGCTTCAGCCTGGGTCTGGAGGCCGTCCAGGAGCCCATTGATGGTGGTGATCTCTGCCGCTTTCGCTGCCTCGGAAGACTGCGCCTGCTGCACGTCAGCCCAAGACGGATACCCACCGGGAGGTGCAGGCTCGTCTGCCGTGGCAGGCAGGACCGTGGCCGCTGCCACTGCGATGGCGAGCAGTCCCCCCACCAGCGGGGACGTGGGCATGGTCACGAACAGGGGCATAGTCCCGAAGCATACCGGCGGCACGCCGGAGCGGAAAGGCGGCCGTGCCTGCTTTGTTACCCGTTTGGTCCGGTGCCGGACCGGCGGGAGCCCGGCGAGGGTGGATCGGACCCATCCAATCGCTGGTTGAATACGAGAGAAGAACCTCGCATGTTATCTAAACGTGACAATGGGAGGGTCGGCGGGTTATGGTCTTCTGGTGTCCCTCCCCAAACGGGACACTCCCATCAGTTTGCCGAGCCCTGCCGCTGATACCGGGATTCAACCGCATTCATGCTGGCAGGGACGGGGGAACCAAGTTTCCACGGCCTTTCAGGTCTTGGGGTTAAGCCGGACAGCTCCTCCGCCCACCGCGGAGATATGTTCGGCCGGGTATCTCCAACCCGAACCCGACAGCTCACCCCGCAGGCATGGGAGAGGCGATCAATCGTGTCAAAGAATCTCAGCACTGCCCGCCACCGCGCGACCCCGGCCCGCTCCATTGCGCTCGAGGGACTCGCCATGACGGCCAAATCACAGGCCCGTTCGTTTGGCCGTCCGGCCCTCGCTGTTGCCGCCGCGTCCGGCATCGCGTTCGGCGTCGGCGCCCCGGCACATGCGGGCGTGACGGGCGCGGACACCACTGAGCAGGCCAGCGTCCAGGCCGCCGCAGCTCCTGCAACTGCTCCGGCAGCCGCGGCAGCAACCGTCCACACCGTCGTTTCCGGGGACACCCTCGGCGCGATTTCGGCCGCGTACGGAGTCAGCCTCAATGACGTCCTGGCTGCCAACGGCCTGGGATTGTCGTCCATCATCTACCCCGGTGACCAGATCCAGATCCCCGGCGCCGGCTACGTGGCAGCACCTGCCCCGGCGCCGGCAGCGGCCCCCGTCCAGGCGGCAGCCGCCACCGCACCGGCGAACACCGGCATGAACATGTCCTACGCATCAGCAACGCCGGTGGCGTCCACCACCGGGAGCGGGACCGGTGCTGCCATCCTGGCCTCCGCCTACGGCCAGGTCGGCGTGAGCCAGGACTGCACCGCCATGGTTGAAAAGGCCCTGCGCTCCGTCGGCAAGAGCGTCGGCGACCTGGCTCCCACGCAGTTCTTCCAGTACGGCAGCGTGGTCGGGAGCCCGGCACCCGGCGACCTCATCATCACCTCGGGCCACGTGGGCGTTTACGCCGGAAACGGCCAGGTTGTGAGTGGCGGCGTCAACGGCTACACCACGCAGGTGCACTCCATCAGCTGGCTCAGCGGCTACTCAGTGGTCCGCGTCGCCTAGTCTTCGCGCAGTAAAGCCTGCTCCCAACAGGAGGGTGGCAGCCGGGTCTCCGGTTGCCACCCTCCTGTTGTTGTCGGATCAGGTCCCGCAAAAGGTCGTATAGGTCCCGAAGTCCGCCGGGGCACCGTCCATGTAGCGTTCCAGTCCGGCCCGCTCGGTGAAAGGATCGGTCACGGCCTGAAGCAGGCGGTGCAGCGGGGCAGTGTCTCCCTCCGTGCCGGCGGCGAGGGCTTCCTCCACCAGATGGTTCCGTGGAATGTACGCCGGGTTGACGCTGTCCATCAGACCTGCGTCGGGTTGCAGCGCCAACCACCGCTCCGACCAGGCGTCGAAGCCGGCCAAATCCATCACCATGCCGCGCACCGGGCGCAGGTCGCCGCGGGCGGCCCTGCCTAGGTTACGGAAGAACAGGGTGTAATCCACCGGGCCGTCCTTGAGGATGGCCACCACATCGTCAATAAGGCTGGACGCGGCGTCGTCGCTGGCGTTTCCAGCGGCAAGACCCAGTTTGGTTTTCATGCCGCCCGTCCACGCCGTGCTGTACTGTCCACGGAATCCACCGAGCACCTCAACCGCTGCAGCAACAGCCTTGTCCTCGTCTTCGTCAACGAGCGGCAGCATTGCCTCGGCAAGGCGGGCAAGGTTCCATTCGGCAAGGACTGGCTGGTTGGCGTAGGCGTAACGGCCACTGACATCGATGGAACTGAAGACGGCGGCGGGATCGAAGGCATCCAGGAACGCACACGGGCCGTAATCAATGGTTTCCCCTGAGATGGTCATGTTGTCCGTATTCATGACCCCGTGCACGAATCCCGCCAGCATCCACCGGGCCACCAGCCCGGCCTGGGCGGAACAGACGGACGCAAACAGTGCCAGATAGGGGTTTGGGGCGACGGCAGCGTCCGGATAGTGCCTGCTGATGGCGTGGTCAGCCAGCCGCTTGAGCAGGTCCATGTTCTCCGTGGCCCGGGCGTACTGGAAACTCCCAACCCTCAAGTGGCTGCTGGCCACCCGTGCCAGGACAGCACCGGGCAGCATGCCCTCGCGCCGGACCTGCCGCCCCGTCGCCACCACGGCGAGGGAGCGCGTGGTGGGAATACCCAGGGCGTGCATGGCCTCACTGACAACGTACTCGCGCAGCATTGGCCCGACGACGGCCCGGCCGTCCCCGGCGCGGGCGAAGGGGGTGCGCCCCGAGCCTTTGAGGTGGATGTCCAGCAGGCGGCCGGCGCGGTCCGTGACTTCCCCCAGCAGGAGCGCGCGTCCGTCGCCGAGCAATGGGGAGTAGCCGCCGAACTGGTGGCCCGCGTAAGCCTGCGCCACCGGGGTGGCACCGGCGGGAACGTGGTTGCCCACGAGGAGGCGCACCCCTTCGGGACTGCGGAGGTATCGCGGGTCAAGGCCCAGGCCTGCTGCGAGCTTTTCATTCAGGACCAGGAGTTCGGGGTCCGGAGCTTCCTCGGCCTGCCAGGGAACGGCAAGTTCCGCCAGTTCACGGGCGAAGTGGCCGTCGAAGGTGACCGTGGATTCAGCTGCTGCCGTCATGGGTTAACCCTATCGCCGTGGTGCCGCCCGCCCCTCCTGCACGGAGAGCTTCAGGCCCTGCCGCCGCTGGCCCCTGCATCATCCAGCCCCTTGGCATAGGCCGCCTGGCCGGCATGCTGGAGGCAGTCCCCCAGAATGCTGACAAGCCGCACCCCAAGGGTCACCGGCGGATCCCAGCGCCTGTCCACCACGCGGTCCAGGTCCTGTTCTTCCAGGCTTTCGAGGACCTTCGTGGTCTGCCGGTGGACTGCTTCACAGTACTCAAGCAGGAGCTCACCGGATGCCCGGACAGCATCCACCTGGCCGCTGGAGTGGCCATAGCCCGTGTCGCCTTCCGCCAGCGGGAGGCCAAAACGCGACACGAAGCCTTCCGACGTCCAGACCTGTTCCAACTCCGAGGCGGAGGCGACCTGCGCATCCTCCACCCTCCCCAGGTGCCACACCAGCCAGGCGATGGAGTTGCCGCGGCCGGAGGGGCGGTGCTGGAGCTGTTCCTCGTCGAGCCCGTCGAGCACCTGCCGGACCATGCCCGGGAGGCGGCCAAAGGACTCGAGGAGCAATTCTTTGGAATCCATGGATCTGGCGCCTTTCGGGTTGCCCGGTCGGGGGAACAATAAGGTTACTGAGTAAACATAATGCCTGTGAACAGGCGGCCCCAGCCAACACGTGCGCTTGTTTCGACTTTGAGGGGGACGCGGGGTACAAGGTAACCAAGGTGCATCATGTCGTGGGCCGGGCGTTGACCGCAAGCAAGGAGAACCGATGGAACGCAGCAATGTATCCCCGGACAGTCACGGGGCAGAACCGTCCCGGACCCAGTCCCCCGCGGCAAGGATGTCAGCGCTCTGGGCGGATGGTTTGGGCAGGGCCAGCATCAGGGCCGTCCAGGCGCTCTCGCTGCTGGCGCTCGCCTGGGTGGCCGTGGTGGCCGCCACCCGGGTTCCGCTGGTGACCGTACCCGTGCTGGTCGCCCTGATCCTGGCGTCGGCAATGGCTCCCGCCGTGCGGTGGCTCGCCGCCCGCGGGTTCCCCCGGTCGCTGGCCGTGCTGTCATCCTTCCTGGTGATCATCGCCGTCGCGGCCGGAGTGGTGGGCGGCATCGTTGCACTGGTCCGCCAGCAGGCCCCGGTTCTGGCAGCACGGGCGGAAGCAGGGATTGGCCAACTGCAACAATTCATCACCACGGGACCCGTCGCACTGACCGGCGCGCAAATCGACGCGGCCCGCAACGAATTCCAGAAGTTCCTTGCCGGCGGAACCCTGGGAGCCGATGCGCTGACCGGACTCAGGACCGCCGGGGAGATAGCTGCCGGCACGGTCCTGACGGCCGTCATCCTTTTCTTCTTCCTCAAGGACGGCGAGAGGATCCGGTCGTTCCTGATCGGGTTCCTTCCCGGCAACCATCAAGGAAAAGCGCAGTTGGCCGCGGAACGCAGCCTCCTGGTGCTCGGCGGCTACGTCCGGGGCACCCTCATCATTGCCGCGATCGATGCGATCCTGGTGCTGGTGGGGCTGCTCATCCTTCGGGTCCCCCTGGCCGTGCCGCTGGCCGCCGTGGTCTTCCTGGGCGGGTTCATTCCGATCATCGGGGCAACCACCGCCGGCAGCCTCGCCGTACTGGTAGCCCTGGTGGAAAACGGGCCGGTACCGGCGCTCATCGTGCTGATCATCCTGGTGGCTGCCAACCAGTTCGAACACCACATCCTGCAGCCTGTCTTCATGGGCCGGGTCCTGCGGATCCACGGGCTGGTCATCATCCTGGCGCTGACGGCCGGGGCCACCTTGGCCGGCGTGGTCGGGGCGCTGCTCGCAGTCCCGCTGGCCGCCGTCGGATGGACCATCTACAGGACGCTGTCCGGACGCGAAGCAACGGCCGGCGATCCACCGGCACCTTCGGCCTAGCGGCCCTCCTGCACGCCTGCTTCGGTGACTTTAGGCCCTAGAGTGCCGGTGGGGCGGGGGCCAGTCTTGAAGGGCAGGAAGACCCTTTCACGACAAGCAGGAAGTGCGGCCATGTCATCCCAGAAACCCATCGCCGTGGGCACCAACGATTCAGCACAAAGCCAGGCCGCAGTCTTGTGGGCTGCCCGTCGTGCACACGACGCCAAGCTGCCCCTGGTGATCCTCCACGTCGTCGATGACCGGTGGATCGCCGAGCCCTACCCCTGGTTCGGGACCCTGCAGCACGCTGGCGAGGAACTCCTGAAGACCGCCGCCGCGCGCCTTGAAGGATCCGTCCCGATCACGCCCGCCACGGAAATGCTCACCGGGAGCGTGGGCGGATCGTTGGCCAAATACTCCAAGAAGGCCTCCATGATGGTCATCGGCTCCGGGAGCGGACACCTCGGCGGCACCCTGGCCGACCGGGCGCTCCAGGTTGCCACCGCGGCGAAAGTCCCGGTCGCCGTTATCGGAACCCAGGACCTTGAGGGCAGGACGGGCGTCGTGGTGGGCGTGGATGGGTCCGCGGAATCGACCCAGGCTGTCGCGTTCGCCGCTGCCGAAGCAGACCGCAATGGTGACGAACTCACGGTCGTCTACGCCGTTAACATCCCGAATCCGGTCGTCGATGCGGGCCTGACACCCGGCGCCCTCGCTGACCTGATCGTCGATGAGGAACGCGTTGTCCTCTCCGAAACCGTCGCGGGGCTCAAGGAAGACTACCCCGACCTGACGGTGCACCAGCGCCTTGTATCGGACAAGGGCCCGGTGGACGCCCTGGTCGACGCCGCCGCAGGGGCCCGCCTCCTGGTGGTGGGCAGCCGCGGACGGGGCGCCTTCAAGCGCCTGCTCCTTGGTTCCACCGCCCATGGCGTGCTGAAGCACCTTCCTTGCCCCACCATCATTACCCGGACCCAGGCCATGAAGGACACCATCTAGCCGCAGAGCCTGCAGGTCCTCTTCCCCACCTGTCCATGACCCCACCCGGAAGGTCCGGCGCCATGAAAAAACCCGCCGCAATCATCATGCTGATCCTTGGGATCCTGCTGGCACTCCCGGGCCTTGCAGCACTGGCGGGAGGCGCCGTGGCTTCCGCGGTGGGGTCGATCCAGGGAGACGGATTCCTCACGTCCGGTACGTCACGGTTCTCGGTGAACTCCTTCGCCCTGACTTCCCCACGCGGCGACACCATGGGGCAGGAAGTGCCCGGCCGGCTTCCCTTTGACATTGGTACCCTGCGCCTGCGGGCAGAATCCGAGACGCCGGGCAAGGCGGTCTTCATTGGCATCGCACCGCAGGCCGACGTCGAAAAGTACCTGGCCGGCGTGCACCACTCCGAACTGCTCAACGTCTCCCAGCGGCCGTTCCGGGCCGATTACCGTGATGTTCCCGGGACCAGTCCTGCCACACCGCCGGCGGACCAAGGCATCTGGAGCGCCTCGGTTTCCGGCTCCGGCCAGCAGGAACTCACCTGGAACCTGGCACCGGGGGCCTGGGAAATCGTGGTGATGAACGCTGACGCCTCCTCCGGCGTGGACGTCCAACTGCAGGCGGGCTTCCACTCAGACCTCTTCCGTCCGGCGGCCACGGCCCTGCTGGTGGCCGGGATTATTGCCCTGCTGATCGGGATACCCCTGATCATTGTCGGCGCGGCTGGGCTGGGGCGGCACGCAGGACCCCCAAGGGGCGGCCCGCCGGTGGGAGCACCGGCAACCACAGGCCCGGCGATGGCCATGGCCGGGCCCGGCCAGGCAGCCGGACCAGCAGTACCCGGCACACAGGCGCCGTACGGGGCATTCCATGAACCACAAGCCTTCGCTCCGGTACCTGTTTCCCCCACGGGCTACCCGGCGAGGCTGGTCGGCGAACTTGATCCAGGCCTCTCCCGCTGGTTGTGGCTGGTCAAGTGGTTCCTGGCCATTCCACACTTCATCCTGCTGTTCTTCCTCTGGTTCGCCTTCGTCATCACCACGATCGTGGCAGGATTCGCCATCCTGTTCACCGGCCACTACCCGCGGGCACTGTTCGATTTCAACGTCGGCGTGATGCGCTGGAACTGGCGGGTGGCCTTCTACGCCTACGCCGCCGTCGGCACCGATCTCTACCCGCCTTTCACGCTGAGGCGCACCAACTATCCTGCCGACTTCGACGTGGACTACCCTGAGCGGCTCTCCCGCGGCCTGGTCCTGGTGAAATGGTGGCTCCTGGCCATCCCGCATCTTCTCCTCGTGGCCGCATTCGCGGGCACCACGGGCGCCGTATGGCGGTGGGAGGCAGGGAACGACATCATCGGTGGCACGTATGAACGCGGATCGGGCCTGTCCCTCCTGGGCCTGCTGGTGCTGATTGCGGCGGTCATCCTGTTGTTCACCGGCCGCTACCAGCGTCCATTGTTCGATTTCATCCTCGGCGTGGACCGCTGGATCTACCGGGTCCTGGTGTACACCTCACTGATGCGTGACGAGTACCCGCCCTTCCGGCTGGACCAAGGTGCCGGTGAGCCCGGCGTGGCCCCGGCCGCTCCCCCGGCGGGCCTTCCACCCGCCGCGGCCGGGCCGCCTCCGGCGGGCGGGCCCCAAAGCGTGGGGCCGGCGCAGTGACCTTCGCCCCTACCTCCCGGCCGCCGGGGCGAACGATGATGGGCGTGACCAGCCGGGTCCGATTGAGGAGCAGACATGAGCGTTGCCGGGGCACCGATAACCAACATCGTGGTGGGCGTCGACGGATCGGAGGCGTCCGTTGAAGCCCTCCGCCAGGCCCAGCGGATGGCCGTCCCGTTGGGCGCCAAAGTCCAGGCGGTAGCCTGCTGGGACTACCCCCAGGTGTATACCGGCTACGTGATGATGGGCGTGGAAGGCTTCGAGGAAGGCGCTAAAGCAGTCCTCGACGGCGCCGTGACGCAGGCCTTCGGCGCCGACACGCCGTCGAACGTCACCGCCACGCTGGTCCGGAGCCATCCGCGGGAGGCGCTGATCAATGCCAGCCGCGAGGCTGACATGGTCGTGGTGGGGCGCCGCGGGCACGGCGGGTTCGGCGGCCTGCTCCTGGGCTCGGTGAGCTCCGCCGTCGTCGCCCATGCCCACTGCCCGGTCCTGGTGGTTCACACCCCGGAGGCCAGCACCGCCGATTCCAAGGCCTCCTGACGGCGACGGCGACGGCGCCAACAGCCACCGGCGTGCCGGGCGGGTGAGGCAAGTGCCGGCGGATGACGTACGACGACGGACGCTCGCCCTGGCGATCGCCGGCGCGTTGGTGGTCCTCGCCGTCGCCCTGGCCCTGTTTCGCCCGGCACCGGCGGCCGGCCCGCCCCTGCCCACCCCGTCGGGGGCGTCTGACGCCCCGACCGCAACCCAACCCATCCGGTCCGCATCCGCCAGCGCGGATGCTGCCCCCGGCACTGCGCCGCCGGCAGAAACGGACACGCCCGAAGCGGGCGGGACACCGGTGGAACCTCCAGCCACGATCCCGCCGGCCGGGCCCTCCGAGGTACCGGATGAACCGGTGGCACCCCCGGCACCCCCGGCTCCCCCGCTCCCGGAGTTTCCCGAAACCCTCCGCGGCCAGGACCTCACAGTCGTGCCCGGGGCAGGCCCCAACGTCGCACTCACCTTCGATGCCGGAGCCAACGCGGCAGGGCTGGCTGGAATCCTGTCCACCCTCGCGGCCAAGGGCGTTGCCGGCACTTTCTTCCTGACCGGAAACTGGGCTGCCAGCAACCCGCAGGGAGTGGCACAGATTGCCGCAGCCGGGCACCGGGTGGCAAACCATTCCATGACGCATCCAGGATTCACCGGGCTGGCAGGGGACGCCATCCTCAACGAGGTGCGAAGTGCAGAACAGGCCATCCTGGCCGCGGGCGCCGACCCCAGGCCCCTGTTCCGGTTCCCCTACGGCGAGCGTGATGCGCGGACCATCGCGGCCGTCAACGCCCTGGGATATGTGGCTGTTCGATGGACGGTGGACACTTTGGGGTGGAAAGGAACCAGTGGCGGCGCCAGCGTCCAGTCGGTGGCCGACCGTGTCCAAGCCGGGCTGCAGCCCGGGGAGATCGTCCTGATGCACATCGGTTCAAATCCCGACGACGGCACCACGCTCGACGCGGACGCCCTCCCCCAGGTCATCGACCGCATCAGGGCCGCTGGCTACGGTTTTGTCACTCTCGATGCCCTGCTGGCGCGCTAGCCTCCGGCCGCACCACCATCATGGGCAACAAGACGCCGGCAGGGACCACCCCGGCAGGCACCCCGGGCCCGGCCCACCATGGACTGCCCGTCCACGAAGTGGTGCTGCTGTTTGGCACGGACACCGCCACAGGCCTGGACCCGGCCGAGGTGGTCCGCCGGCGGGCGCAGTTCGGCGCGAACATGCTTCCCAGGTCACGGCGCGGGGGTATTGCCGGCAAACTCGGGCGTCAGTTCAACAACCCGCTGGTTTACGTCCTGCTGGCGTCCGCCGCGGTGACCGCGTTCCTTCGCGGGTTCCTGGACGCCGGGGTGATCCTCGCCGTGGTTCTGGTCAATACGCTCATCGGTTTCATCCAGGAGGTTCGGGCCGACGAGGCCCTCGATGCCCTCCACTCCTTGGTTCGCACCCATGCGGCAGTCGTGCGGCGCGGCGAAAGGTTGAGCATTCCCTCCGAAGACGTGGTGCCCGGAGACCTGGTGCTGCTGGAAGCGGGTGACAGGGTCCCCGCCGACCTGCGCCTGGTCCGCCTTTCAGCGATGCGGGTGGATGAATCCGCCCTGAGCGGCGAATCCGAACCGGTTGCCAAGGACCAGGTGGTGCTCCCCCGGTCCACACCCGTGGCAGACCGGCGGAACATGCTGTACAGCGGCACGTTGGTGACTGCCGGAACCGGGGCAGGGATCGTCGTCGCTATCGGCGGCGAAACCGAACTCGGCGAAATCCACCGGCTCATCGGCGACATCCGGCCCGAGGCCACGCCCCTTACGCGCAAGCTGGCACGGTTCAGCACAACGCTTACCGCGGCCATCCTTGCACTGGCGGGCGTGGCTTTCCTTGCCGGCGTGGCGCGCGGTGAACCGCCCGAAGAAATGTTCACCGCAGCGGTCGCCCTTGCCGTTGGGGCCATCCCCGAAGGCCTGCCAGCCGCTGTCACGGTGACCCTTGCCATCGGCGTCCGCCGGATGGCGAGGCGCCGTGCCGTGGTCCGCCGGCTTCCGGTTGTGGAGACGATCGGCAGTGTCACCGTGATCTGTTCGGACAAAACAGGAACCTTCACCGAAAACCAGATGACCGTCCGAGTCCTCTGGACCCCTGCCGGCAGGTATGGCGTGACAGGCACCGGCTACAGCCCGGAGGGACACATCATTCCCCCAAGCACCATCCACACCGGCGGCACAGCGCAGCCGCCGGTGTCCCTGGGGCGCGACGGGATCCGGGACGAGGCTCTGCGGTGGTGCCTCCTGGCCGGGGCAGCCTGCAATGACGCCGGTGTCCGCCGCGAGGGAGCAACCTGGCAGGTGCGCGGAGATCCCACCGAGGCCGCGATGCTGGTGGCCGCCGGGAAGGGAGGCATCTCGCTTGCGGAGTTCCTCGCCGGCTGGCCGCGGCACGCCGAACTGGCCTTTACTCCTGAGCGTCAGTTCATGGCCACGATGCATCGCTCCGCCCATCCGGACGGTACCGGGTTCGTGTTTGTCAAAGGTGCCGTGGAACGTGTCCTTGAACTCTGCGGTGGCGAGATGGACGCACAAGGCGGCGCCAGGCCGCTCCGCAGGCAGGCCGTGGTCAATGCTGCACATGCGCTCGCCGACGGTGGACTGCGTGTGCTGGCAACGGCCATGATGCGCCTCCCCGCGGCTACCGGAGCCCTTGACGGCACGAAGTTGGAAGGCCGCATGACCCTGACCGGGCTCCAGGCAATGCACGATCCGCCGCGTGAAGCGGCGGCATCGTCAGTCCTGGCGTGCCGACGCGCCGGGGTGGCCGTCAAGATGATCACCGGCGACCACGTCCGGACCGCCCTGACTGTCGCCGCGGCGGTAGGGCTGACCAACGGTCCAGAACCCGGAGCAGCGCTCACCGGCGCGGAGCTGGACACCATTCCAGCCGACCGGCTGCCGGATGCGGTGGAACGCGCCACGGTGTTCGCCCGGGTTTCCCCGGAACAGAAGCTCCGCCTTATTCAGGCCCTCCAGTCCCGGGGCCATGTGGCGGCCATGACCGGGGACGGCGTCAACGATGCGCCCGCCCTCCGGCAGGCCAATGTTGGCATATCCATGGGGCGCACCGGAACCGAGGTGGCCAAGGAAGCCTCGGACATTGTCCTGACGGATGACGACTTTGCCACCATTGAGGCTGCCGTTGAAGAAGGACGGAACGTTTTCGACAACCTGGTCAAGTTCATGGTCTGGACCCTGCCAACCAACATGGCAGAGGGGCTGGTGATCCTGGCGGCCATCCTGGCGGGCGGGACGCTCCCCATCCTCCCTACCCAGATCCTCTGGATAAACATGACCACGGCCGTTGCCCTTGGGCTGATGCTCGCCTTCGAACCGAAAGAGCCCGGACTGATGACCCGGCCGCCGAGGGCACCGGACCGTCCGCTCCTGACCTGGGCCCTCACCGTGCGCGTCATGCTCGTCTCAGCGCTCCTGGTCGCGGGCACCTGGTGGCTCTTTGGCCACGAGCTCACCGTCGGTGCATCCGTTGCCCAGGCCCGGACGTCCGCCGTGAATCTCTTCGTGGCCGTTGAGGTCTCCTACCTCTTCAGCTGCCGGTCCCTTACCCGGCCGGCCTGGCGGATCAGGCCATTCGGCAACCGCTGGCTCCTCCTAGGGGTGGGCCTCCAGTCCGCCGGACAGGTGGCCCTCACCTACGTTCCCCTCATGAACGAACTCTTCCATACCGCCCCCATCGGACTGGATGCCTGGCTGCGGATCCTCGGCCTGGCCATGCTCGCATCCTTGGCGGTCGCCGTCGACAAGCGCCTGCGCCGGCAGGGTTTCTAGATCGTTTTCCCGCTGGCTCACGAGCGGCGGCGGATCTGCCGGCGCAGGGCTCCGGTGCCGGCCGGAACGGGACTAATGGCTCTGCCTGCGCCCACCCCGCAATCCAATACTGGAAGGGAAGGCAGCCGGTTGGCGGCGGCCTTCTGTGAATCGGAGGTCGGGGAAGTGTACGGCTGGAACGACGGCATGGGCCTGTGGGGCTATGCCCTGATGAGCATCAGCATGCTGGTGGTCTGGGGAGCGATCATCACCGGCATTGTGCTGCTGGCCCGATCATTGCGGGCCCCCTCCCCGCACAATCCACAGCCTCCGTCTCCGCGGATGGCGGAAGACCTGCTGGCGGAGCGTTTCGCCCGCGGGGAGATCGACGTTGCGGAGTACCAGAACAGGCTGGCCGTCCTGCGCGGCCACCCGGGCACCTGAGCCAAGGTCCGCAGGAAACGGACACGGAGAGCCCACGATGCCTCTTTCCGAATTCGAGAAAAGGGAACTCGAACTGATCGGGCACGGCCTGGAGCAAGACGACCCCAGGCTCGCCGTATTGCTGAACCACGACGCCTTTGCCTTGTCCCGCCGGACAAGCTTCCGGCGCGCAGTGGTGCTCTTCGCGGCCGGGGTCTGCATCCTCCTGCTTGGCCTGGTGGCCCACGCCCCTGTCGTTGGTATTGCCGGCTTCACGGTGATGAACGGTGCCGGGTACTGGGCCATCAAAGATCTGCATTGGTCGCCGCGGAAGGCAGCCCCGCACGCCACCCGGATGGAAGGCACCACCAGCGAATAGCAGGACGACGCCGGCGTCCCGGCTGTGCGGGGCCAAGCGTCCCGGGCGGCATCGGGCCAGGCGGGTCGACGTTCAAGCGGGTCGGCGGTGCAGGGCTTCAGGGGCGCTTCAGGGCTGTGCCGTCGCGTCGGTCAGCGCAACTTCTTCCGCGGCACCGGTTTCCGCGGCGTGGACCACGAGTACCGGGCAGTGGGCATGGCTGACAAGGGTTGAACTGACCGAGCCAAGGACAAAGCTGCCGTGGCCCCGCCGTCCCACGATCAGGAGCGATGCGGTGCGGCTCGCGTCCAGGAGAACGGGGCCGGGCTTCCCGCGGACCACCCGGGGGTGCACAAAGGGCGGCGCCTGTCCGAATGCGTCCCGGATCGCCTGGCCCAGCACCTGCTCGGCGGCATACTTGAAACCCTCAATGCCTACGGCCAGGTAAATCCCGTAACCGGCCGGGACATCCCAGCACGCCCATGCTTCAACCGGAGCCCCCAGGGGTTCAGCCACCGCCCGCGCCACGCGCAGCGCCGCGACGGACGCGTCGGAACCATCAACTGCGACGATGATCCTGGGGCGCCGTTCAGGTGCCGCGGACGGCCCTTGGTTCCCTGCTGTTGCCACATTTCCTCCCGTTGCCCTTCGGACCAAGCGTGGACCGGAGCCGGCCGCCGGACCAGGGCCAAAAGTCATGCGGCATACAGCAGCTCCACGGTCCGGACGGTGCACCCGGCAGCGGCAGCACCGGCGCGGCGGACTTTGGTCCCTTCCGGCGGGGCCGGTTGCGGGTAAGAATGGGGTGTGGCCGCTCCGGGGAGCTGCCCGCACAGGTGCGGTTTGGTCCTGCAAGCGTTTGGGAGCGTGGGTGCACATGCATGAAACTGCCGGCAGTGAAGCCACCGGGTCCTCCGGGCCGGTCCGGGTGTTCATCCTTGACGATCATGAACTAGTCCGGCAGGGCCTGAAGGACCTCCTTGAGGGCGAGGGTTTCGTGGTGGTTGGCGAAAGCGGCTCGGCGGCCGAGGCCACCCGCCGTATCCCGGCCCTGCACCCCGACATTGCCGTCCTTGACGGGCGCCTTCCCGACGGGACCGGAATTGAGGTGTGCCGCGATGTCAGGTCCCTTGATCCACGCCTGCGTTGCCTGATCCTCACAAGTTACGACGACGAGCAGGCCCTTCGCGGCGCCGTCCTCGCCGGCGCATCCGGGTACATCCTGAAGCAGATCAGGAGCGATGACCTCCTGGCCGGCATCCGGAGGGCGGCGGCGGGCGAGTCCCTGTTTGAACCGGGCGTTGAGCAACGGATCATCGCGGGCCTTTCCACAGCACCCACGGACCCCCGCCTGGACGGGCTGAGCACCCAGGAAAAGAAAGTGCTCGCCCTGATTGGCCAGGGCCTGACCAACAGGCAGATTGGCGATGAACTGTTCCTGGCGGAAAAGACGGTCAAGAACTACGTCTCGTCCATCCTGGCCAAGCTCGGTTTTGAACGGCGGACGCAGGCCGCCGTCTACGTCACCCGGAACAGTACGGACGGCGCCTGACCGGCTACACCCAACAGGGGTGCCGCGCCGCCGGCCGACGCGCACTCAGGACAGGCGGGCAACCCATTTCACTGACGTGCCCTCGCCGGGGATGCTGTCGATGTCGCAGCGGCCGCCAAGAAGCCCGGCGCGATAGCGCATGTTGGCAAGCCCGCTTTCCGTGGCGGGTCCGCTGAATCCATGGCCGTTGTCCTTAATGCACAGCTGGACGTCATCGCCGGAAACGGTGAGGCTGACCTGGATCTCCTCGGCACCGGAGTGCCGCAACGCGTTACTGAGCGCTTCGGAGAGCACGGGCAGCAGTTGGGCAGCCACATCTTCCCTGACCGAATCCACCGGACCGTCGAGCGACACCTTGGGAATCAGCCCGTAGCTGCGCGAGCTTTCCCGGACAACCCGGAGGATCCGGCCGGTGAGGGGTTCCCGTTCCACATCTGCCGTGCGAAGCGAGTAAATGGTGTCCCGCAGCTTGCGGATGGTGTCATCAAGTTCCTTGGTGACCGCAGCAATTCGATCATGGGCCACGGGGTCTGTGGTGAAGCGTCGCAGGCTTTGGATGCTCAGGCCGGCAGCAAACAACCGCTGGATGACAAGGTCGTGCAGGTCGCGGGCAATCCGTTCCCGATCCGTCAGGAGCAGGTCCTGCTCGCGCAGGGCACTCACGCGTGCCAGGTCCAGGGCCAAGCCGATCCTGCTCCCAAAGATCGAACTGGATTCGGCGTCAGCCTGGGTAAAAGCGGCAGCTCCGTGGGCACGGGCCAGGACAAGCACCCCGTTGCCGCTGTTGCCGTGCCCCAGTTGGCAGACAAGGACAGGCCCCAGCGTTTCGACAATCGCGTGCTCGAAGACCTGGCGCGGCTCCGGAGCCACGAAAGATTCGCCGGTTGCGAAGACTCCGGTTACTGCACTGGAAACCACCAGTTCCTGCCCTGCCTTGATGCCCTGCACGCCAAGGCACGACCGGCACCGGATCACGCCGTCGCCGGCCGGAACTCCGATGAAGGCCACCGAGGCGTCGGCTGCCTTGAGGGCGGTCCCGGCCACGATATCCAGGCTTTCCGCATCCCCTGCATGGGGCTCCATGATCAGTCGGCTGCTCAGTTCCATGCCGGCCTCCAGCCATTTCTGCCGGCGGCTGCTGTCTTCAAAGAGGCGGGCGTTCTGGATCGCGACCCCGGCTGCGGCCGCCAAGGCCACTGCGAGGTCTTCGTCTTCCTGCGTGAAATCAACGCCGCCCTGCTTTTCGGTCAGGTACAGGTTTCCGAATACCTCGTCCCGGACGCGGACCGGCACACCCAGGAATGTCCTCATCGGCGGATGGTTGGGTGGAAAACCCGACGCTATGGGGTGCTGGCCGAGGTCATGAAGGCGGAGCGGCTTGGGTTCGCGGATCAGGAGCCCGAGGACACCGTGCCCCGTGGGCAGGTCTCCGATGGAACGGATGCCCGCCTCATCAATTCCCACCGTGATGAAGTGGCTGAGCCGGCGGTCCTCGCCAATGACACCAAGCGCCCCGTAGCCGGCACCCACCAGGGCGCAGGCAGACCGCACCAGCCGGTCCAGGACCGCTTCAAGGCTCAGGTCCTCCGCGACGGCTATGACGGCCGCCAAGAGGCCGTTGATCCGCTCGCGGGTATCCAGCAGCTCATCGCCCCTGGCTGTGAAATCCCGCAGCAGGTCTTCCATCTGGTCCCGCATTGGGGAGCGCCACGGCTGCTCAGTACTCACGTCCCACCTCCGGCGGCAAAAGCCCGCAAGGCAGCAGGCCCGTAGCGCGAATCAAGTGTTCGAAGACATCCTCTGGGAGTAGTCTAGGGGCCGCGTCAACGGCAGGCAGTCCCTGCCGTTGACGTTGAGTCCGGCTCACCGCCGCCAGCCCGCTGTACCGGCGGGACCTTTTCCCCTACCGGCCGAATGATCGCGGACCTAGGCTACGGCCATGAACACAGCAGGGGCAGATCCGGAAATCAAGGAACTCGGTGTCCACGATTGTTGGAAACTCCTTCATTCCACATCCGTTTGCAGGATCGCGTTCACGGACGGCGACTCGGTCGAGAACTTTCCCATGAACTTTGTCACCACCAACGGAACCCTGCTGATGCGGACGGGTGGGGCAACAAAACTCTCCTCCTTCGACGGCAAGGCCGTGGCTGTTGAGGCGGACGGCATGAACCAGTACGGAACCATCGCTTGGAGTGTCATCCTCAAGGGGCACGCCACAGTGGTTTCCGATGCCGAGGAGACCCAGGACGCCATGGATGCCGGACTCTCACCGTGGCAACCGGGCCAGAAGAACACCCTGATCCGGGTTACGCCCCACGACATCAGCGGCCGGAGGTTCGTCATCGCGGCACCTACTCACTGGTGGCCGCCCCGGGAGCCGGCAGCGGACTGAAGTTCGCAGCGGCCAGGAACCCGACTTTCGACCTCGCCCCAGCCAACGCCACAACACTCCAAAGGATGGCCCCCATGGCACCTGCCAAGCCAATCGCCGTCGGCATCACCAACACACCGGCGTCCGACGCCGCCCTGATGTGGGCTGCCGCACGGGCCGACAGGCTCAAGGCTCCCCTCGCCGTCGTCACCGTGGTCGATGACCGGTGGATGGCCTCCGAAGTACTGCCCTACTTTGAGGTGTTGCGTGAATCAGGCCTGGGCCTGCTCAGGGAGGCCGGCGAGAAGGTCAGTGCCGCCTACCCGGGGCTGAGCCTTTCGCTGAAACTCCTCGAAGGAGGGGTGGGCTCGGCGCTGGGCGCATACTCGAAAGAGGCCGCAATGCTTGTCCTGGGTACCAGCGGCCACTCACGGGGCGCACTGACAGACCGTGCCCTCCAGGCTGCTGCAACGGCCGAATGTCCGGTTGCGGTCATCGGCGGGGGGCAAGAGGCCGGCCGCGGCGTGTTCGTGGGGGTGGACGGTTCCGAGGAGTCAACGCAGGCGGTGGCCTACGCTGCCGCCGAGGCCGACATGCTGGGCGAGGAGCTGACGGTCCTCTACGCGTTCACCGGGCCCAACCGTTGGATCGCGGCGGGACTGCCCTCAAGCAGTTTTGCCACCCATGTGCTCGAGGAGGAGCAGATTGTCCTGGCCGAAACGGAGGCAGGCCTGCGGCAGGACTACCCTGACCTCACCGTGCACACGGTGATGGAAACCGTCGTGGAGCCCGCGGCTGCCCTGGTCCGGGCCGCCTCCGGGGCGCGCCTGCTGGTGCTGGGCAGCCGCGGCAAGGGCGGCTTCGAGCGGCTGTTGCTGGGCTCCACGGTGCACGCGGTGCTGGCACAGCCGCCATGCCCCACCATCATCACGCGGATGCACGTACCGCAGCACGGCGATTGAGCGCGCCCGCTTGGTGGAGCATGCCATGCAGGCCGCCGGGAAAGCCGGGGCCTCCGCCCCCGATGTGGAGGCCCGCCGTGCCCGTGAGGGGCTGACCACCCGTGAAGTCCAGGAGCGGACCGCTGCCGGCCGGATCAACAGCGTGCCCACGGCCACCAGCCGAACGGTCCGGGCGATCATCCAGGCGAACGTGTTGACGCTTTTCAACGCCGTTGTGGGCGGCTGTTTCATCCTGCTGTTCGTCCTGGGCCAGTGGCGTGACGCCCTCTTTGGGTTGTCGGCCATCAGCAACTCGTTGATCGGGATAGTCCAAGAGTACCGGGCCAAGCGTTCGCTCGACCGGTTGGCCATCACGCAGGCGGCGACGAACACGGTGATAAGAAACGGCGCACGGGAACGGATCCCGTCGGCGGGGCTGGTCCCCGACGATACCGTCGTCCTGGCCGGCGGCGACCAGGTCACGGCTGACCTCCTGCTGCTGGGCGGAGCCTCACTGGAGGTGGACGAATCCTTGTTGACCGGCGAATCCGAGCCGGTTCCCAAGATGGGCGGCGCCGTGCTGCTCTCCGGGTCGCTGATCCTGGCGGGCAGCGGCCGGGCCACCGTGCTCAGGGTGGGGCCGGATACGTTCGCCTACCGCCTCGCGGCGGAGGCACGCCGGTTCTCGCTGGTCACGTCGGAGATCCGCAGGGGCCTGGGGAAGGTCTTCGTCGTCATCACATGGTTGCTGCTGCCCACCGCGTTGCTGCTGGTAAACGCGCAGATGCAGGACCGGGGCGGATGGACGGGTGCCTTCGGCTCGGGGCGGTGGATCCCCGCCGTGGTGGGGGCAGTTGCCGGGATCATGGCGATGATCCCCCTCGGCCTGCTGCTGATGACCAGCGTGGCATTCGCCGTTGGAGGCCTCCGGCTGGCCCGCCAAAAGGTCCTGATCCAGGAGCTGGCGGCCGTGGAAGTGCTGGCGAGGGTGGATGTCCTGTGCCTCGACAAGACGGGCACGCTGTCCTCAGGCTCCATGGTGTTCGACGCCGTCCACACTCAGGGGGCCTTCCGGGCAGCACGCTGGCAGCCGGTGCTGGAGTGGTTCGGGGCCCAATCGGAAGGCGGCAGCACTGCAGCGGCCATTGGTGCGGCTTTTCCCGCGGCCCCGCCGCTGGCGGAACTGTCCGCCATCCCCTTCTCGTCCGCCCGGAAATGGAGTTCTGTCACTGTGGGGCCGGAATCCGGCGCGGCCGGCACGTGGATCCTCGGGGCGCCGGACGCCGTCCTCGGAGGCTCCCCTGGTTGCGCGGCGGCACACAGGGAGGCCGCCGCCCTGGCCTCCACCGGCCTTCGGACGCTGGCCTTGGCCTACCTTCCGGGCATCCTGCCGCCGGATGCGGGCGAGACGGGTCTCCCCACGACACTGGAGCCGGTGCTGCTGATAACTTTCCGCGAAAGAATCCGGGCGGACGCCGCCGCGACACTGGACTACTTCCGCCGGCAAGGCGTCACCGTGAAGATCATCTCCGGTGACGACCCCCGGACGGTGGCGGCCCTGGCACGGGGAGTTGGCTTCGGCAACGGGGCCGCGTACGACGCACGCCTCCTTCCCGGGGATCCGGCCCAACTGGAGGACATAGTGGACTCGCAGAGCCTCTTTGGCAGCGTCACGCCGTCCCAAAAGCGGGATCTGGTCAGGGCCCTGAAGCGGCGCGGGCACACGGTGGCCATGACCGGAGACGGCGTCAACGACGTCCTGGCACTGAAAGAGGCGGACCTGGGCATCGCCATGGACTCGGCCTCGCCGGCCACCAAGGCGGTGGCCCGGCTGGTTCTCCTTGACGGCCGCTTCGAAAGGCTGCCCGCGGTGGTGGATGAGGGGCGCCGGGCGATCAGCAATATCGAGCGGGTTTCCTTGGTATTCCTCAGCAAGACCGTTTACGCCACGGTCATCTCCGTGGTGTGCGGCATCCTGCTGCTGGCCTTCCCGTTCCTGCCACGGCAGTTGTCCGCACTCGACGGCTTGACCATCGGCCTGCCGGCCTTCTTCCTGGCCCTGCAGCCGGGAGGCGAGCGCTATGCCCCCGGGTTCCTCCGCCGTTCCCTGGCCTTTGCCGTGCCGGCGGGACTCTGCACCGCCGTGTGCGTTTTGGCCGTCAGTGCACTCGCCACAGGCTTCGGCGGGCACACCCGGGAGAACGCGCAGTCCGCAGCCACCGTAACCTTGGGTCTGTTGGCTGCGTGGATCCTGGTGATGGCGTCCCGGCCGCTCAACGGCACCAAGGACCTGATCCTGGCCGGTATGTACGCGGGCCTGGTCCTCCTGTTCAGTGTGCCCCTGACCCGGCATTTCTTCCGGGTGGATTGGCCTCCCCCGGGCCTGCTGGCCCTCGCGGTCGGGGTTGGCCTGGCAGGCTGCGCGGCCATCGAAGGGGTGGGCCGGTTTACCCGGCACAGGCGCGCCCGTGCCGGGTGAACCGGCGCTGGGACCTTGGACTCTGGCTGCTGTCCTGCCAAGAGGGGATGGTGGAAATGCCGGGCGATCCGATGGTCCGGCTTCCACTTGAGCAGGAGGCAGTAATGACTGACCTGATGAAATGGTTCGATTCACGGCGCTCACCCTTGGACGTCATCGAACGGCTTTTTGAAGGTGACGTGGGAACTTCCGCCATCCGGGTGGAGGAGATGGTGGACGGCAATACCCTCGTAGTACGGGCTGAGCTGCCCGGCATCGACCCCGAAAAGGATGTTGACGTCACCGTTTCCGACGGCGTGCTGTCCATCAAGGCGCAGCGGGAGGAAAAGAAGGAACACAAGGACAAAGGCAGTTACCGCTCCGAGTTCCGGTACGGGTCCTTCGTCCGGCGTATTCCGCTTCCCGGTGGCGTCCAACAGGCGGACGTCACCGCCGCCTACAAGGACGGCGTCCTGGAGGTCCGTGCCCCGATGCCTGACCAGGCGGTCGAAGCCAGCGCGTCGAAGATCCCCATCACCAGGGGCTGAGCAGCGCCGGGCGGACGACGCCGGTGCCTGGCCCCCGCGGGGACCAGGCACTTTCTATGTCCAGCTGGCTTAGGACGCCTTGCCGGCCGCAGCTTCAGCTGCGGCGATGACCGGAACTGTTTTGACGTAGGTGTCCGGGTTCAACGAAACGGAGTCGATGCCCTGGCCGACCAGGAATTCGGCAAGGTCCGGATGGTTGCTGGGCCCCTGCCCGCAGATTCCGATCTTGATGCCGGCCGCGTGGGCTTTGCGGATGGCCTCGGCAATGAGCGCCGTCACGGCGGGGTCGCGTTCATCGAAGAGGCCGGCAAGCTCCTCGGAGTCGCGGTCCACTCCCAGGACCAGCTGGGTAAGGTCGTTGGACCCGATGGAGAAGCCGTCAAAGCGCTTGGCGAATTCCTCGGCCAGGACCACGTTGGATGGGATCTCGCACATCATGTAGAGCTGCAGGCCGTCAGCGCCACGGACCAGGCCGTGCTCCGCCATCGCCTCGATGACCTGGTCCGCTTCGCCGACTGTGCGGCAGAAGGGGACCATGACGATGACATTGCGGAATCCTGCCTGCTCCCGGACCCGTTTGAGGGCCCTGCACTCCAGGGCGAACCCTTCCCTGTAGTGGTTGCTGTAGTAGCGGGAGGCGCCGCGGAAGCCAATCATGGGGTTCTCCTCGGGACGTTCGAAGAACCTGCCGCCCACCAGGTGGCTGTATTCGTTGCTCTTGAAGTCGCTGAGCCGGACGATCACCGGTTTCGGATGGAAGGGAGCGGCGATCTTGGCGATTCCCGTCGCCAGCATGTCCACGAAGTACTCCTGCGGGTCGTCGTAGCCGCTGGTGAGCCGCCTGATGAGGTCTGCTTCCTGCGGATCAGTCACTTTTTCCGGATGGACCAAGGCCATGGGGTGGACGCGGATCAGGCTGTTGATGATGAACTCCATCCGGGCCAGTCCCACCCCGGCTGCAGGCAGCCGCCACCATTTGAACGCCGCGGCCGGGCTGGCGATGTTGACCATCACATCCGTTCGGGTGGCGGGAAGACCCGCCATGTCCACATCCTCCACTGAGTACTCCAACAGTCCTTCATAGACGCGCCCCTCCTCCCCTTCCGCGCAGGACAAGGTGACCGGGGCGCCGTCGGACAGTATCTCCGTTGCGTTGCGCGTCCCGACGACGGCCGGCACGCCAAGCTCACGGCTGACGATCGCGGCATGGCTCGTGGTCCCGCCGTGATCGGTCACGATGCCGGCGGCGCGCTTCATGACCGGCACCCAGTCGGGGTCGGTCATCCGGGTGACCAGCACGGAACCGTCAACGAAAGACTCGATGTCCTTCGCATCGCGGATCACGCACGCCGCGCCCTTGGCGATGGCATCGCCAATCGCCGCCCCGGTTGCCAGGACCGGGCTGGGGTGCAGGAGATGGTAGGTCCGGAAGGTGGAGGCGCTTCTGCGCGCCTGGACAGTTTCCGGCCGCGCCTGCACCATGAAAAGGTCACCGGTCAGGCCGTCCTTTGCCCACTCCATGTCCATCGGCCGCCCGTAATGCTGTTCGACGGCGGCGGCCCACCGGGCCAGGAGGACAATTTCCGGGTCGCTCAGCACCAGCGACCGCCGCTCGCGTTCACTGGTGTCAACGGTCCGGGTCCGTGCATCACCGCCCTGGCTGTACACCATCTTGCGCTCCTTGGCGCCCACGGCCCGTTCGATGACGGGACTGAACCGCGGGTCGGCCAGGAGCGGCTTGAACACCTGGTATTTGTCCGGGTTGATGGTGCCCTGGACCACGGTCTCCCCCAGCCCCCAGGCGGCGCTGATCACCACAACGTCGGGAAAGCCTGATTCGGTGTCAATCGAGAACATCACCCCCGAAGCCCCGACGTCGGACCGGACCATTCTTTGGACCCCTACGGAAAGGGCGACGTCCAGGTGGTCATAGCCCTTCATCTCCCGGTAGCTGATGGCGCGGTCCGTGAACAACGATGCGTAGCAGCGCCTGCAGGCATCAAGGACGCCGCGCTCGCCCGCCACGTTCAGGAAGGTTTCCTGCTGCCCGGCGAAGCTGGCATCGGGCAGGTCCTCTGCCGTGGCGCTGCTGCGCACGGCCACGGGCACCTGGGCCTGCCCCGTCCGGCGGCACAGGTCACGGTAGTGTTCCTGGATGTCTGTGGCGATGGCGTCGGGAAAACTCGCTTGCAGGAACAGTTCCCGGATGGCTGCGCCCGCCTGGCGCAGCGTTGCCCGGCCGGCGCGGTGGTCATCCATGTGCTGCCGGATCCCCGGTTCCAGGCCGTTGGCTGCCAGGAAGGTTCGGTAGGCGGCGGCAGTCGTGGCGAACGCTTCGGGAACCCGCACTCCCGAGGATTGAAGGGACCGGCTCAGCTCACCCAGGGATGCGTTCTTGCCGCCAACCGAAGGTACGTCCGCGAGCCCGGTGTCTTCGATCCAGGTGACATTGACGTTGGCCAGGACGGCTTCTGCGGGGGCACTCATGGCTCGATTCTGGCGGCCGCCGGGCAGGGCAGGCAGAGTCTTTGGTCCCGGTGCCGCCCCCTCAGCGGCACCAGTACTTACGCAACAGCGGACCCCTGGGCCGGCCGCAGGCGGTTCCGGACAGCTTTGTGGATCCAGTCGGCTGCCAGGACGGCGGGGGCGGCGAGGAGGGCGAGGGCCATGCCCATGGGGGTAGGCGGGGCCTGGCCCAGCACTGCCGCAAGATAGGGCACGTAGAGGCATGCTGCCAGGATGGCCAGTTCAGCCAGCACGGCCCACACCAGCAGCCTGTTGGTCCCCCATCCCAGCTTCCACGGCGGCACGGTGGCGCTCCGGCACGCGAAGGCGTTGGCGAGCTGCCCCAGGACCACCGCCATGAAGGCGGCGCCGGATGCGGCCGCCAGGAGGCCGGGAGCCGGTGGTTGCCCCCGGGTCCAGCCGCCCGCGCCAAGGACAGCGGCGAACACCGCCATTTCCGTCATGGCCTCCACCGGCCCCAGGATGCAGAAAACCCTGATGATCAGCCGCCTGTCCATGAGGTGCCGGCGTTCGGGCGGACGGGACAGGACACGTTTGCCCGGCGCCTCCGCCCCGAGCGCCAGGGCCGGCAGCAGGTCGGTGCCAATGTCCAGGGCAAGGATCTGGAGCACCCCCAACGCCAGCGGAAACTGCCCGCCGGAAAGTGCCCAAATGACGAAGGGGGTCAGTTCCGCCACATTGTCAGTGAGGTGGTAGGTGAGGAAGCGGTGGATGTTGGCGTAGGTGGCACGGCCCTGCTCGATGGCTGCGACGATGGTGCCGAAGTGGTCGTCAAGGAGCACCAGGTCCGATGCCTCCCGCGCCACGTCGGTCCCGCTGAGCCCCATGGCCACGCCGATATCGGCTTCGCGGAGGGCAGGGCCGTCGTTGACGCCGTCGCCGGTCATGGCCACCACATGCCCACGGGCCTGCAGGGCCCTGGCGACGCGGAGCTTCTGCTCGGGCGATACCCTGCTGACTACTACCCCGTCCCGGTCCAAAAGGGCCCCCAGAACCTGGTCGTCCGCGGGAAGGTCCGAACCTTCAAGGACACATTCGGGTGATCCCGTCAGACCGATTTGGCGGGCAATCGCTGCCGCGGTCCCCGGATGGTCACCGGTAATCATGGCGATCTTCAGGCCGGCCCGGCGCGCAATCCCAATCACGTCGCCCACATCGGGGCGAGGCGGATCCTGGAGGCCAATCAGGCCGAGGAATTCCAACCCCCTTTCAAGGTCGGCCGGCGTGCCGGTCTGCCATGTTGCCGGCACTCCCCCGAGTCTCCGCCGCGCGACGGCGATGACGCGCAAGCCACGTGATGCCATCACTTCAACATGTTCCTTGACGTGCGGCGGCACGGAGCCGCACACCGGGAGCACAGTTTCGGGGGCGCCCTTGCAGAACAGGTCCGCTCCCACAAGGGCAGATTCCCGGCGCCGCACCGGGTCAAAAGGCAACCGCCGCGCAGGGGCTGCCCCGGGTCCGGTTCCAGTCAGCCTGCGGGCCAGGACGTCCAGGGCTGCTTCCATCGGATCTCCTTGCGCGCGCCACTGCCCGCCGTGCAGCTCGGCCCGGCCCTGCGACGCCGCCCGTGCTGCGAGTGCGGCGGCGGCCGCCTTGTCCATTCCGTGTCCCTGCACGTCGGCGTCGGGGCCATACCCGTCGCCGGTCACGTGGACGGATCCGTCCGCGGTGAAGACTTCGACGGCGTTCATCCGGTTCTGGGTCAGGGTGCCGGTTTTGTCGGTGCAGATGAATGTTGTGGACCCGAGCGTTTCGACTGCTTCGAGGTTGCGCACCAGTCCGTTGCGTGCAGCCATCCGCTGTGCGCCCATGGCAAGGGAGAGAGTCACGGTGGGAAGGAGCCCCTCCGGTACCAGCGCCACGGCAACGCCAATGGCGAAGAGGAACGAATCGCGCCATTGGAAACCCACCAGCAATGAGGCCATGAAGAAGACGGCCGCGATTCCCAGCGCCATCGCCGCGGTGACCCGGACGATCCGGCGCAGTTCCAGGGACAGTGGTGTGGGGGGCGAAACCGCTTTGCTGGTGAGGTCGGCGATTCCGGCCAGCCTGGTGTTGGCGCCGGTCGCCGTGACGGTCGCTTCCCCGTAACCGTTGACCATGAAGGTGCCGCCCCAGACCCGGTCTCCCGCCGCTTTGGAGACCGATTCGCTTTCGCCGGTCAGCATCGATTCATCCACCGCGCATGCGGAGGCCAGCATGAGGGCCATGTCGGCGGGGAGCCGGTCTCCGGCAGCGAGCAGGACCACGTCGCCCACCACCAGTGCGCTTGCGTGGACGGTCTGCACCTTCCCGTCCCGGCGGACCATGACGTCGGCCGGCAGCAGGGCGCGCAGCTTGGCTGCGGCGTGCTGGGCGCGTTCTTGCTGGATGTGGGCAAACACGCCGTTGACGATCACGACGACGACGATCGCCACCGCCAGCTGGGGCATGTCGGCAATGAAGGCCAACCCGGCGGCACACCAGAGCATGAGGGCGAAGAAGTGCGTCATCTCGGCCCAGAGCTTCCGCCATTCCGGGACGGGTTTTTCAGTGGGCAGCTGGTTGGGGCCGGCCTGTTCCAGGAGTTGCGCGGCCCTTGCAGATGTCAGGCCCTCCGCGGTCCTCACACAGCGTCCGCCTCCTGGCCCACCAGGAGCACCGGGCAGGCGGAGTGCGCTGCGCACGCCTTGGTGACGGACCCCATGGACTGCTTAAGGAGGCCGCCCTCTCCATGCCTGCCCACCACCAGCATCTGCGCCCGGCGGCTTTCGTCCACCAGCACCTTCGCCGGTGGCCCGAATTTGACGTCCACATCGACGTTCGCCGGCCGCTCGCCCGGGAAGGCCCGGCCCAGGGCGTCCTCCACGAGCCGTTCGGCGGCGTCCTCCAGCCTCGCGGTGAACTGCCGGTCTGCCCCCTCGAGGCGTGAGGTCACCAGGTAGTCGGGCATCCCGACGCATGTGATGACCTCAAGGCGGGTCCCCAGGCGGGCGGCCAGCTTGCCGGCATACCGCAGGGCGGCGGAGGAATATTCGGAACCGTCCACGCCAACGATGACGGGCTTGGCCACTGTTTCTGCGTTCATACCACCACGTTGGCCGCTGGTGCATTTGGGCGGAAGGGCCGAAAGTCATGCTGACGGGCGGACAACGCCGGCAGCAGGCGAAAGGCGCCTGGAGCCTGCCATCCGCGTCGGGTCGGCACCGTGGAGAGCGCGCAGGCCGTTCAGGATGGTGGCCAGGTCCACCAGCTCCTGCAGGAGGGCACCGGCGACGGCGGGAATGTACCCGGTCATGGCGATGGCCATCAGGACCAGGCTGAGCCCTATCCCGGTCCAGATGCTCACCAGGGCCACGGCTACCGTCCGTTTGCCGATGGCGACGGCCTGGGCCACCTTGGACAGGTCATCGAGCATGATTACCACGTCGGCCGATTCGCTGGCGGCCGTTGCGCCTTTGGCGCCCATGGCTATTCCTACCTCGGCGGCGGCCAGGACGGGCGCGTCGTTGACGCCGTCGCCCACCATGATGACCGGGCGTTCCCGGATGGCGGCCACGGTGTTGACTTTGTCCTCCGGCAGGCATTCCGCCTGCACGCGGCCGATTCCCGCTTCCTCGGCAATGTGCGCCGCGGTGGCTTGGGCGTCCCCGGTCAGCAGCATGGTGTTCCGCACTCCCAGGGAGTTCAACTGTGCCAGGGTATCCACGGCGTTGCGGCGTAACGGATCCTTCATGACCAGCGCACCGGCGTACTCGCCGTCCACGGCCACGTGGATGGCCAGCTGGCCGCTGTGGACCGGTGTTTCACGGAACCCGGTCGAGACATTGCTGACCAAAGCTGCTTTGCCCACCACCACGCGCCGGCCGCCGCAGACAGCTTCCACCCCGTGCGTGGCAGTTTCGGCCGCCTGCTGTACCGGCAGGAGCTCCAGGTTGGCCAACTGTGCCGCCTCGATCACCGAGCCTGCCAGGACGTGCGAGGAGTATTGTTCAGCCGAGGCAGCCAGCTGCAGGATCCGGTGGCTGCCCAGGGACCCGCCCTTGCCCGGGGCCACCCGGACCTCGTCAAGGACGGGACGCCCGGAGGTGAGGGTTCCGGTCTTGTCGAAAACCGCTGTCTGCGCCTTCGCAAGTTGCTCGAGGGTCCGGGTGTTCTTGATGATGATGCCCTTGTGCGCGGCCTGGCTGGTGCCGGCCAGGAAAGCCACCGGCGCCGCGATCAGGAGCGGGCAGGGCGTAGCCACCACCAGGACCTGTGCAAAGCGGAGCGCTTCACCTGACAGGATCCAGGCCGTGGCGGCCATGGCCAGTGCCAGGAGGGTGAAGGGGACGGCGTACCGGTCAGCGAGCCTCACCACCGGGGCCCGGCTGTTTGATGCTTCCTCTACCAGGGCGATGATGCGGCTGTACTGGGAGTCGGCCGCGGTGGCCGATGCCCGCATGCGGATTGCTGCCACACCGTTCACCGATCCGCTGAGCAGCACCTGCCCCCGTGCGTGTTCCACGGGAAGGCTCTCGCCCGTCAGCGAAGATTCGTTAAGGCTGGCCGTTTCAGACAGCAGCGTGCCGTCCACCGGCACCAGCTCGGAGGGGCGTACCATCAGCACGTCCCCCGGCACCACCTCGCCGATCGGGATATCTTCGAGCACGGTGCCGGCTCGCTCGCGGTGCGCGAAGCGGGGTGCCCGGTCCAGCAGGGACCGCAGCTCCCGGGCGGCACGTCCCTGGGCGAAGTTTTCGAGCGCTTCCCCGCCGGTCAACATGAGGATGACCACCAGGGCGGCCAGGTATTCGCCCACTGCCACGGTGCTGCCGATCGCCATGAGCGCCAGGAGGTCGATCCCCCAGCGCCCTTCCCGCAGGGCGCGGACCATCCCGGCGGAACGCAGTACCACGATCACAGCGGCATAGGCAGAGGCCAGGATCCGGACCTGCAGTTTCAGGCCGGATTGCATCAGCACCAGCGTGGCCGCCAGCACCAGGCACGTCAGCGCGACGACGGGATACTGCTTGGTGAATCGCCACGCCTTCTCCGCGGGGGACTTTGCGGGCCCTTCGGGGTCAACTCCATCGAGGCGCCCGCCCGACGCCGTGGGCGGGGCGGCCGGCTTCCTCATTCAGGACACTTCAAAGCTGTGTACCGATGGTGTTCACGCATAGAGCCGAACCTACCGGTCCGGCACTGCCTGGGGTAGGGCATTTGGACCCGGCACCGGGCTCGTCGCTCCTTGTGGCGGTGTGACCTTTGGCCCTGTCATGTAACCGGCCTCGCGGCAATGCTGGTGGCATGAACGGAAATGGGCAGGAACCGCGGAAGACCCACGTTGCGGAGCAGGCTGTGGCAGTGGTCCGCGAACGCGTCCCGATGGACGCACTGACAGGCTTTTTTGGCAGGGCCTTCGGTGCCGTCATGGCGGCTGTCCAGATGCAGGGCGCCAGCCCTGCAGGCCCGCCGTTCGCGCTGTACCACGGTATGCCTGGCGAATCAGTGGACGTCGAAGCGGGTTTCCCCGTCGCGGGACGCTTTCACGGAACAGACGAGGTGGCCAGCGGGACGCTTCCCGACACCGATGCGTATGAGGCCATCCACAGCGGCCCGTATGACACGTTGGGCACCACCTACGATGCCATCCGGCAGCGCATGGAGGAAGACGGCGCCACCCCGGGCGGGATGGTGTGGGAATACTACTTGAGCGATCCGGAAAAGCAGCCGGATCCGGCCACGTGGCAGACCAAGGTGGTTTGGCCCGTTGCCTAAGGCAGGGCAGACGCCGTCGATCAACTCCTGGCACGGCTGAAGGTCAGATCCCAAGGCTGTGTGCCGCGGGCAGATAGTTGCCACCCGTCACGGGCTATGTCCCGGCGCAGTTGGCGGAGGCTGGCCTGCAGGCCCGGGGCCCACTGTTCCTCAGGAGGAGTCTGGTTCAGCGGTGGCCCGGGAAACGTGCAAGGACCGGCGCCACAGAACAGGGCACTTGGTACCTCTTTGGGTGAACCAACGGAACCGCCTGACAGCCGGGCCGAATGGTGCTGTCTGCGCCGGCGCCCCATATGGCGGAGCCCAGGCATGAAGAGGCCTGGGCATGTTGCTCTTTGACGGGAGCCTGCCGCTGGTGGCCTTGGTATTCGGCGCCCTGCCGTGGGCCCTGCCCGGCAGCCGGAACCGGCCAACCGGGACTTTGGGCCCTAAACGCGGGCCGTGTCCTCTGGGATGGTGGTCTGGGCCGGAACACCGCTGTGGTTGTACATCCGTCAGGATCCGATTCCGGCTTGTGATGCCGGACGGCCACGTTCTGGCTGTCTCCGGCCCGTTCACGAACAAGCGGTCGGCGGCCGCGGCCATAGAAGAAGTCCGGGAATGTGCCGGGACCGGACTGATCCGTGACGTGGTGCCACCAGCGGGACTCGTCCTCGCTCCCGCAGCACCCACCCGGTGCAGCATCCGGCGCGGAATCGGCCGGTTGGGTGCGCTCGGCGTCGCGTAGGCCCCCGGATACCGCCCCCGGAACTAGAAGCTTGACGAACTGCCCGACCCGGAAAAGCTCCCGCCGGTGCTGCCGTACCCGGTGGTGCTGCCGCCGCCCCTGGCCGAGTTGACACTGCCGATGCCGGTGGTGAACCCGGAGTTGAAGGTGGCAACGGAGAAGAACTGGTATGTGGGATAGCACGTGCCAAGGATGCTGGGTTCGTACCTGCGCTGCCCGTGGTGGGTGGGCCCTTCATGGGCGGCGTCCATTTTCTCCCGCATCAAGCGCGCCTCGTCCTCATTTCTGGCGAACCCCTGGATGACCGTTTCGGCGTGCTGCTCCAACAGCTCCGACAGCCGGGAACGGGCATCGTAGAGCCGGTCCAGTGCCTGCTCCGGCGTGATTGTTCCGTCGGCCAGGTCAGCCGTCCAGCGCTCGATCTCCCGCAGGCTTTCGTCCCTGAAGGACCGCAGGGCCGCCGCGCTGGCGGACTCGCCCTGCCCGTGCCTCTTGCTCAGGAGCTGCTCCAGCCCGGCTAAGTCCTCGCGGAACGGTGCAAGCTGCCGGTCCCAGGCCGTGGGCCAGGTGGCGGCGCGGTTCAGCAGGGCGTTGCTGTCCGCGATGACGTCATCCAGGGCATCCAGCTGGGCTGCGTTGTCGGCGAATTCGCGGGCAAGGTTGAGGCTTTTCCGCCGACTCAGCGCTCGCCGCGGGAGCGCATGCACCTGGTTGGACAAGTCCGTGGTGGCTGCGTACCGGCTCAGGAAAGTGCGGTGCTTCTCCAGGACCTGGCTGCCATAGCGCGACGATTCGGGGATGGTGCCCGCGTTCAGCTCCGTGACCTCCAGGTCCATGCTGACGTTGGAATAGCTGCGGTCCCCCCGATCAATCTGCCTGCGGCACCGGGCTCGTGTCACGCCGCGGACTGTAAGCCATGCGGCTGCGCCCAGCGCCGCCAGCCCGCCCGTTACCCCCACTGTGATGAGGAACCCGGCAGAGCGGTACCATGGCTGGTTGATGAGCTCGGCGGCCCGGCGGATGCCGGCCACGGTGCCGTCGGTCCACTGGGCGTCACGGAAGAGTTCCTTCGACGCGTCCTGGATGTCGCTACGCTGCTCCAAGGACACTTTCCGGTCCTCACCCATGTATGTGCCCACGTGGCGGCCCACAGGATCGAGCGCGAAAATGAACAACCCGTCCGCCCATTTCTGCCCATCCGCACTGATCCATTCCGGATGCCGGGACCGGGCAAACGCGAGGACCTTTTCGTTAAGGTTGTCCGCGGCGGTTCCGTTGTAGGTGAAGACTGCGATACGGGTGGGTTCGTAGAACTGGATACTTTCGACGGCGGGGACCAGCGTGTTCTGGTCCAGCACCCCTGCGGTGTCCTCCACAACGATGGCCACGGGCGCACCCGCGGCGCTCGCCGCCGGCACCCCCACCAGGAGGGCACCCAGCGCAAGCACGATCGCACCAATCCGGCTGGCCAGAGTACCCATGTCCCTCTCCTTACTGCGTGGAATCAGGATGGAACCAGGACCCAGCCGGACAAAGGGCCAAAAGTCCCGCCGGGCCGAGTGGTGGCGGCGGACCCCGTGGGCCTTGGACAGGGCCCTGGACCCGGGCGAAGGAACCAAAGCGCTGGGGCTGGCCACCCTGGAGGTGCTGGCACGGAGCGGGCTCGCGCGCACCGAGGAGCTCGAGCTGTTCGATATTGCCTGGAAGAGCGTCTCCGGGGAAAGAGAACGGAGAGGACACTGAGACGGACACGGGCCCATGGGAGGAGGCGGCCGGCGTGGACGGCCGCGCCATCTTGGGCGAGAATGAAACGAAAGACGAAGAAAATGCCGAGGAGGTTGGACCATGAGCGCAACGTCGCCTGAGCAGCGTTATGTCCACCCCGCACGGGAAGCCGCTGCCCCCTCGGCCACAAAGAAGGCAACCCCCGCCGAGCGCCGGGTCCAGGTCGCTGCGGCCAGGCTCCGGGTCACGCTCGATGAAAGGCTGGGGCGCGAAACACCCGCCAAGACCAAGGCGCTGGCCAAGGAACCGATCTAAATCCCGCTGCACGGTGGGGGCCGGCCCCGCGCGCCAAGGCAAGGTGAACAGTGGCTGCAGTAATACTGGCCGTGGACGCCGACGACCTGCATCGCCGGGACTACCGTGCCGCCGTCGAACAGGTCATGGAATCCGGCAGGTTCGTGGACCGGTGGAAACTCGATTCCCGGCCGGAAGCAGTCCCGGGAACGGACGCCTGGCTGCTGCTGCGCGGCGGCGGGCAGGGCAATGGCCTGATCGGCCACGGGCTGGTGGAGTCCGAGCCTTACCAGGTCCCCGCAGCCGGCCATGCCGCAGACACTGGCTGGTTCATCACGGTGGTCTTCGACTCGCTGCTGCCCGTTGGTGAACAGACCGGCCCTGAAATCATTGAGTGCGCGTTTCCGGGTGGCTTCCCCGCCGGTGAGTCCGCGCAGTCCTTGGTGGAAGTCCCGCCGGAGTCCGAGCCGGCTCTTCACAGGCTGTGGCGTGGCCAAGGTCCTGCGATGACGGATCCCGATGAAATCCCCGGTGGAACCTTTCACCCTTCTGCCGTCCGCCACGTCCAAGTGAACCGTTACGAGCGGGACCCGGATGCGCGCAGGTTGTGTTTGGCGTTCCACGGCACGTCCTGCGCGGCCTGCGGCTTTTCCTTTGAAGCCACCTACGGAGTGGCCGGTGCCGCCATGGTTGCCGTGCACCACCTGGTTCCGGCAGAGATGCTGGGGAACAGCTATCAGCTTGACCCCGTAGCCGATCTCGTCCCGCTGTGCCGGAACTGCCACGTGGTTGCGCACAGCGAGAACCCGCCCCGGACGGTTGCGGAACTGCGCACCATGGCCTCCGCCGGCGGCAACGTGGCGGGTGACGTGGTCAGCACGGCCCAACTCCAAGCGCAGGCCGATGCACGCCGGATTCTCGGGGGCGGCCCCACATAGGGTTTACCGGACTATGTTGGGACCATGGCAAAGCCTGGCCGGAGCGGGAACGGGGAAGACCCGGGGGACCTCGGTCGTGCCCGGGTGGACGCGGCCGCACTGCTGGATGCGGGGCTCGGCGACGTCGACTGGGCAGTCCCGCCGCCAGGCTCGGTGGACTTCACCATCGACGTGCCGAGCGGGAAGCTTGCGGCTGTCGCGTTGGGCGATCCGGAGGATCCCTGCGTCGTGCTGGTCCCCGGCGCCACGGGGTCGAAAGAGGATTTTTCCCTGATGATGCCGGACCTCGCCGCGGCGGGTTACTTTGTTCTCGCTTACGACCTTGCAGGCCAATACCAGTCAGCCGGGGCCGGCCCGGAGAATCTGGTTCCGCCACGCAACCATTACGACTACCGGCTGTTCGTGGATGACTTTGTGGCCGTCCTGGAGACGACGGCAACGCCGGTCCATGTGGTTGGGTACTCGTTCGCCGCCATCATCGCCCAGCTCGCCTATGTGGAGCGGCCCGGGCTTTTCCGGTCCTTGACGCTGCTGGCCTGCCCGCCCGAACCGGGACAGGGCTTCAAGGGAGTGGGCAGGATCGGCCGGTTCAGCACGTGGGTGAACGGCCGGGCAGGGGCCGCCCTCCTCATCTGGGGCATCCGCAGCGGCCGGGTGGCGAGGGTCCCGCGGGGCAGGCAGCGGTTCGTGAACTATCGATTCCGTTTCACCCGGCGGGCCTCAATCCGGGACATCTACACCCTCATGCAGCATGTTCCGGATGTCCGGCAGGAGCTGGCCGGGGCATCCCTGCCCAAATTCGTAGCGGTCGGTGACCACGACCTGTGGCCGCTGAGCCTGCACCGGCAGTTTGCCCAGGCCATCAAGGCGCGGATCGGGGTGTACCGGGGTGGCCACAGCCCCTGCGAAACCTCGCCCCACGAGTTCAGCCGGGATTTGCTGGCCCTGTACGCCGGGGCCGGGGAGGCGTAGCGCCCTGCTGCCGCCAGGGGCCGGCGGATCGGCAGCCAGGCCCTGAGGGAAGGCCTAGCGGATGCCTGCGGCGCGCAAAGTGCGGGCCAGTTCGCCGGCCGCTGAGTGCAGGGTCTCCACGGTCTTTTCGATGACGTCATCGGTGGCCAGCTCGATCGGCATGGAGCAGCTCATGGCGTCCGTGCCGGGGATGCGGTACGGGACCACCACACTGACACAGCACAGCCCAACCGTGTTCTGTTCCCACTCCACGGCGTGCCCGGTTTTCCGGAATTCGGCCAGCTCTGCCTGCAGCGCCCCGAAGTCGGGCACCGTGTTGGGGGTCAGCGGGGCGTAGGGTCCCGGACCAAGCCGTTGCCTTACTTCCTCGTCGGTGTATTCGGACAGGATGGCCTTTCCCAGCGCAGTCACCTGGGCCGGCAGCTTGCGGCCCACCCGGGAGGAAAGCCGGCGGCGGTCCACTGCCTGCCGGGTGGCCAGATAGATGACGTCGGAACGGTCCAGGCGGGCGTAGTGGGTGGTGAAAGTGGTCGCGTTGCGGACTTTTTCCAGGATGCCGGAGACATGTTCCATCACAGGATCACGGTCAAGGTACGCGGTGCCGCACAGGAGTGCATGCGTCCCGATCCGGTAGGCGCCCTCCGGCGTCTGCTCGATCCAGTTCAGCTCAAGCAATGTCAGCAGCAGCCAGTGCAGGCTGGAGCGCGGATAGCCGGTCAGTTTGAAGATCTCGGCGGTGGTCAGCGGCTGCGGGGCCGCAGCGACCAGTTCGAGGATCGCGATGGTGCGCTCGGCGGACTTTACCAGTTTCACGTCGCCGCCCGGCGCCTCCCCGCGCGGACTCTCCTGGACCTCGAGTGATGCCATCAGTGCTCCCCCTGTCGCCACAGTCCCGGCTCGCCGCAACTCATTTGACGGCCAGGTGCGGGTAGTTGTCTACTCCCACCTTATGGTCACTGCCCGCCCAGGCGCCGCCAAGGAGTGCAGCCCATTCATCGGGAGTCGTGGTGTCAACGTCGCCGGCGAATTCCTCCGCATTGTCCCGCGGCTCAAATCCGATGGCACGGCCGGCTTCCAGGTTCGCCCATCCCCGGCTGTTGGCGGATACCGCCCACACCACATGGTGGCCGGGCGCGCCCGCATCGCTGAGTGCCGCCTCCACCAGGCGGAAGGAATCCGCCGGGGAGAGCCACGAACCAAGGGTCCGCAGGTTGTCCGGCCGCGCACCGCCGGTGCCGATGCGCGCACTGACCACCTTCATGCCGAACTTGTCGGCGTACAGGCTGCCCAGCGCCTCCACGGCGGCTTTGCTGACGCCGTAGTAGGTGTCCGGGCGCGGCGCCAGGACAGCATCCTCTGCCGCCGCGTGCGTGGGATGGAATCCCACGGCGTGCGTGGAGCTGGCCAGGAGGACACGGTCGACGCCGTTGCGACGGGCCGCTTCAAGCGTCACCTGGGTGCCCGTGATGTTGGTGGACACAATTTCCTCCCACGTCATCTCGCGGTGCAGGCCGCCCCAATGCACAACCCCGGTGACTCCGGCCAGGGCGGCGTTCATGAAGTCGGGGTCCGTTACCGATCCCACGTATACCGACTCGTGCGCACGGGGGTCGGCAGCCTCTGCCAGGTCCAGCAGGCGGACGGCATATCCGGCCTCTGCCAGATAAGGCCGCAGCAGCGTGGCCATCATTCCCGCCCCTCCGGTGACGGCAACAGTGACGGGCTTCGATCGTGCGGCCAAGATTTCCTCCAGTGGTTGACAGCCTGTGACCATGATCATACTCTCGTGAAGTACGTTTCACATAGTAACAGTCATTTATATATGTAAAAAGGAGAATCAGAGTGGATTCGAAATTCAAGTCCCGCTCCCGGGCGGCGCTGGCGCTGTCCATAGCTTCGGCTGCCTTGCTGACCGGTTGCGGCAGCGGATCCTCGGCACCGGCGGCGAAGGATGATGGACAACCCATCGAGGTGTGGGCGCGAGCCGGAACCGATGCCGCCACCACATACTCCGCACTGTTCAAGGAGTTCACCGCCAAGACGGGTGTGCAGGTCAACTTCCAGGGTGTCCCGGACCTGGACCAGCAGCTTCAGACCAGGGCGGCGTCCAAGAAACTGCCCGACATCGTCATCAACGACTCAGCTGCGTTGGGCAACTACACATCCCAGGGCTACCTGCAGAAGATTGACAAGTCCTCCGTCGCAGGAAATGACACGATCCCGGACTCCCTGTGGAAGGAAACACAAGGCCTGGACGGCTCCACCTACGGCGTACCGTTTTCCCGCCAGACCATGGTGACGATGATCCGCAAAGACTGGCGTGAAAAGCTGGGCCTGCCCATCCCCAAGACGCAGGAGGACCTGGCAAAGCTCGCAACCGCTTTCGCCACGCAGGACCCCGACGGCAACGGCCAGGCCGACACCTATGGCATGACTGTTCCCGGCTCCACAGAGCGCGGCTACTTCGGCTGGTGGGCCTCCTCCTACCTCTGGCAGGACGGCGGGGCCTACCTCAAGGACGACGGCAACGGCAAGTACTCGGCCTCCGCCTCCGGCGCCCAAGCGGGCGTCACGTGGATCAAGCAGCAGTTCTGCACCCCGGGCAACACCCAGCCGGGCGCCCTCACCGCGGCCACGAGCGCCGCGACCCCATTCTTCCAGACCGGCAAAACAGGCATCATCCTGACCGGCCCCTACAACTTCTCCTCGTTCGATGCCTCGCTCGGCAAGGACAAGTACGAGGTCATCGAGACCCCGAAGGGCAGCAAGGACAACACCGTCCTGGCAGAAGGCGAGAACATCTACGTCACTGCCACCAATGGCAAGAAGGACCAGACCAAGCAGGTCATCGACTACCTCGTCTCGGCAGAGGGGCAGAAGGCGGGCATGACCGCCGGCAAGCAGCCGATCGTCCGGGTTCCCGTGAATTCGGGCGTCGATGCCGCCGCCGTCTACAACGATCCGCGCTGGGCCGTGGTCCAGGATGCGTTGAAGAACTCTTCGAAGGCCTTCCCGTCCGCCATCAACTTCGTCCCGATCAAGCAGGCCGCCGCGGAAGCACTGAACAAGATCGCCTCCGACTGCGCTGCAGACAACGTGTCGTCCGGCCTCAAGGACCTTGACACCGCCATCAACAACGAACTGACAAGCCAGAACGCGAAGTCATGACCACAGCCCCAACCAAACCAGCACGGTCGCTGACCGGAGCTCCGGACACGGGGCAGGTGCCGGTGCGCAGGAAGCGCAGCAACGGCAAGCAACTCCTGGCCATCTGGCTCTTCCTGGTGCCGGCGGCCGTGCTGGGCCTCTATTTCAAGTTCATCCCCATGGTCGAGGGCATCCGGCTGAGCTTCTTCAAGGTCCAGCCGTTCCTGGGGGACGTGTTTGTCGGCATGGACAACTACATCAGCGTCCTGACGGACGCCCGGTTCATGGAAGCCCTGGGCCACACGGTGGTACTCGGCGTAACCCAGACGCTGGGCGCCCTCGTGGTCGGGTTCGCGTTGGCCCTCCTCCTTGAAGGCCAGGCCCGGTCGCTGTGGATCCTGCGCACCACCATCTTCCTGCCTGTTGTGACGGCCCTGGCCGTCGTAGGCGAGATCTGGCGGATCCTGTACTTTCCCACCGCTGACGGACCGCTGAACAATATCCTGGGCTGGCTGGGACTCGGTCCGCTGCAGTTCCTCAACGGTACGGACACGGCACTGTGGTCCATCGCCGTCGTCGGCATCTGGAGCGGCGCACCCTACAACATGGTGATCATCCTCGCCGGCCTCACCGGCGTGGACCGTTCCCTCTACGAATCGGCGGGGGTGGACGGAGCCAGCGTCTGGCAGCGTCTGCGCTATATCACTTTGCCGGCCCTGCGCCCATCGCTGGTGATTGTCCTGACCCTGGCCGCCATCCGGAGCCTTCGAAGTTTCACCGAGGTCTACGTACTCACCGGCGGCGGTCCCGCCGGGTCCACCGAAGTCTGGATGACGCGCATGTACTCTCTCGGATTCCAACGCAATGACATCGGGGTCGCGTCTGCGGCCGCCGTCCTACTGCTGGTGGTCACCCTGCTGCTCACGGTGGGGACACAGCTTGTTGGCAAAAGGAAGGCCGTACGATGACCCATACCGTTTCCCGCCCCAAGGCGCGCCCAGCCAAGCCTTCCGCCGGCGCGCGATTCGACACCGCATTGGGCTGGTCTCCCCGGCTGGGGCCGAACATGGTCCTCCGCGTCCTGCTCTGCGTGCTGGTCTTCTGCATCTTTGCGCTGCCCTTCGTGGCCATCATTTCCGGTGCCTTTGACCGGAATTCCAGCCCCACGGACATATCGCTGCTGCCCAAGAGCTTCACGCTGCGGAATTTTGAGGCGGCCACGCAACAAGGGCTGTGGGGTTACCTGCTGAACTCCCTGGTGGTGGCCGGCGGCGGACTCCTGCTGCAGATGACAGTATCGGTGTTCGCCGCCTACAGCCTGAGCCGGAGGAAGTTCCGGGGACAGGCGCTGGTGCTGCTCCTGGTCCTGATGACCATGATGCTGCCGGAAGAGATCATCGGCATCCCGCTGTCCTTGGTCCTTGGAGACTTGCCGCTGCTGGGGATCAGCCTGCGCGGTTCCGTCCTGGCCGTCATCCTCCCGGTGGGCATCTGGGGTTTCTCCATCTTCATCATGAGCGAATTCATGAAGGAGATCCCGGGCGAGATCGAGGAAGCCGCCCGGCTGGACGGAGTGGGCGAATTCCGGATGCTGTTCACCATCATCCTTCCGCTCTGCAAACCCGCCCTCGGCGTCATCGGAATCTTCGGCTTCATGATGGTCTGGGACCAGTACCTGCTGCCCCTCATCGCCGCCAATGACCCCAGCGACTACACCCTGACCGTCGCGCTCTCGGTGCTGCGCAATGACACCACGGTGGGCCCCGGCGTGCTGCTGGCCGGCGCCCTGATGGCCATGATTCCCAGCCTCCTGGTGTACCTCTTCCTGCAACGCTCCATGATCCGCGGCATCACTTCGGGCGCCACCAAGGGGTAGGGCATACCCTTCACTCCCCCGCCGCCCATTCCACGAAAGAAACCTTATGAAAACCAGCACCACCATCCACGCAGCGTCCACACCCGTAGCGGCGGACCTCATCATCACGGATATCACCATCACGCCCATTGCGTTCTCAGACCCTCCGCTGCTGAACGCCGTCGGAGTGCACGAACCCTTGGTCCACCGGGTGGTCATTGAGGTCCGGACAGCCAACGGCCTGCTGGGGCTGGGCGAATGCGCCGGCGGCCGCAGCCGGCTGGACAACCTTGCTGTAGGGGCCAACGCCATCAAAGGCGTGAATGTCTTCGAGACCACCCGGATGGAACAGCTGATCAACCAGGCCCTCGACCCCGCCCTGTCCGCGTTCGAACGGGCAGCCGTCTTCTCCGCCTTCGAGGTTGCCGCGCTGGACATCCAGGGACACGCCACGGGCCGGACTGTCAGTGAACTGCTGGGCGGCACCGTCCGCAACGAAGTTCCCTTCAGCGCCTACCTCTTCTACAAGTGGAAGGAGCATCCGGCCATGGACGGCAAACCTGCCATCGGCGACGAGTGGGGTGAGGCGCTGGACCCCGCGGGCATCGTCAGGCAGGCACAAAAGATGATTGCCGATTACGGGTTCAAGTCCATCAAACTCAAGGGCGGAGTCTTCCCGCCGGCGGAGGAAATCGAGGCCATCAGGGCCCTTCGCGAAGCGTTTCCGGACATGCCGCTGCGGCTCGACCCCAACACCGCATGGACCGTGGAAACGTCCCGGTGGGTTGCCCGGGAAACCGAGGGTTTGCTGGAGTACCTGGAGGATCCGACGCCGGGCCTTGAAGGAATGGGGCAGGTGGCCGCCGTAGCCACCATGCCCCTGGCCACCAACATGTGCGTCGTTGCGTTCGAGCACATCAAGCGGAGCGTCGAACTGGACTCAGTCCAGGTCATTCTCGGCGACCACCACTACTGGGGTGGCCTGCGCCACACCCGGGAGCTCGGAGCCATCTGTGAGACGTTCGGAATAGGATTGTCCATGCACTCCAACTCCCACCTGGGCATCAGCCTCGCCGCCATGGTGCACGTGGCCGCGGCCACCCCGGCCCTGACCTACGCCTGTGACACCCACTATCCCTGGAACGGGCACAACGATGTGGTCAAGCCCGGCGCCCTGCGCTTCGAGGACGGCAGCGTCCGGGTTCCCACAGGCACGGGATTGGGCGTGGAACTGGACCGGGACAAACTGGCCGAACTGCACCAGCAGTACCTGGACGCCCGGATGACGGCCCGCGATGACACCGGCTACATGCAGCGCTTCGTTCCCGACTTCACGGCGGACCTCCCCCGGTGGTAGGCACGCAGGCGCCGCGGGCCACCGGCTACCTCTATCCTTGGGACGTGCTGGGTGACCCCGGAGCCGTTCACTGGATCAAGGCCAGCGGCGTGGATCGCGTGGCGCTTGCGGCGGCTTACCATTCGGTGCGGGCCGGCACGCCAAGGCACCCCGGCCGCCGCGTGGTGGACGCCCAATCCGCGGCACTCTATGTTCCCGCCGCGGATGCGTTCGCAGCCAACCCCATCGTCCCGGGCAGTGCGAGCGAATGGACGGGCACGGACAATGCGTTCGGTGAGGCCGCTTCGGTACTCCGTGCCGCCAACATCCCGGTGGACGCATGGACGGTCCTGACCCACTCAAGCGCAGCCGGGGGCAACAACCCCGGCATGTGCGTGCGCAACGCCTTCGGCGAGGTCTACAGCTATGCCCTGTGCCCCTCGCACCCCGAGGTCCGCGGGTACGCCGCCGGCATCGTGGCCCAGGTCCTGGCCCACGGGCAGCCCGACGGCCTCATCCTGGAAGCTGTGGGGCCGCTGGGATTCAGCCACCAGAACAGGCACGAAAAGACGGAGGGCGCGGAGTACTCACCATGGGTGCAGGCACTGCTGTCGCTGTGTTTCTGCGAGGCATGCAATGCTTCCTATGAGGCGCGCGGCCTGCCGGCTGACGTGGAGCAGGACCGGGTGCGTGCAGCAGTTATGGAATCAGAGGATCCCGGGCTCACCGCAGCCACGGCGGCCGGGGCGCAGGACTTCCTCCCGCTGCTGGAGGTCAGGTGGGACGCCGCCGCAGCGCTTCTCGATCAGTGCCTGACGGCCGTTGCAGCCTCCGGCTCCAATCCCCAAATCTCCTTGCACGCGTCCCCGGATCCCTGGAACACGGGACCGTTCCTGCCGGTGGAGGCGCTGCGCAGGAGCCGGCTGTGGAGGCAGCGTGGTGACGTGACCGCCGTCGTGCCTTGCTGGGGCAACCCGGACGACGGTGCGCTGACGGTCCAAGCCATGTCAGCCAACGGTGTGCGCACCGGCGCGTACGTCCTGGCGCTGCCGCCAAAGGCGCCCGACGGCGGCGGGCTGGCCGGCGAGTGGGGCGCACTTCATGCGGCCGGCGCCGACGAACTGCACGTGTATCATCTGGGACTTGCCTCGACCAGGCGGCTTTCGGCAATTTCTGCGGCACTCGCCGGGCTGCGCTGAGGGCTTGGTCCGGGCGGGCACCGGCGCGCTGCCGCCCTGGTCGCCGGCGCCCCGGTCCGAATCTTGAGCCAAATTTGCGGGGATCATGGGCGGCCGTTGGGGTTCCAGTCCTACCGTTGAAAACAAGATCCTGCCGGCGAGGGCAGGATCTTGGCACCAGGGACAGGACCGGCGGCCGGAGCATCCACGAGACCATGGGTGCCGCCCCCCAAACGCCGCCGGTCCAGCCCCACCTTGTCCGCCGGTGTTGGTTGCGTTCACCGGTGGCCGCGCCCACCATGGAAGCGTGCGAATGACAGGCTTCCGGCGCCGGCTGGCTATGAGCCTCTGCTTTCTGGTGCCGGCGGCCGGAACGGCCGGGTGTTCCTACGACTACCCGGATCCGGCGCACGGCCCCGGCACCGAAACTGAGGGCACGGCCACAGCCGTGACGGCGCAATCCGTCGCAAGCCCCGACCCCCAGGTCCTTGAGCGCGAGGTGGGGAACTATCGGGATTTGGACGGACTCCTCAAGGCTGTCCCGGGGGACGCCCTGCTGTTTCAAGAAGGGCCCTTGGACGGGCCCGCCAGCGGTTTTGGCACCACTGAACAGGTCATCACGGCTGGAGAATACACCGTCACGGCTGCCTGCATCGGCGCCCCAAACGCTACGATCTACATCCGCCAGGAGAATCCCAAAGTCACACTCTGGCCTGTCGAAATCACCGTTGACTGCCCGGGATCCACGTCACAGGTCATCACACTGCAACAGGGCTATGTTTCGGCGCACCTTTCCCTGCCTGCACCCGGCGCCACACCCTGGACGGGGGCGGTGGCTGGAGTGCGGGTAACCGGCTGGCGTGTGTCTTAGAGGCAGCGCCTGGCCCCCGGTTTCACCTGGCCGGTTCTTCGACGTCGATTTCCACCGTTTTCTCCCCGCACACCAGCCGCAGCACCGCCTCACCCGCGTCGAGCCTGCACTCCCGGTCCTTTACCCGCGGCCACCCGGACAACTCGGGGGCGCTGCGGGCCCATTTGTAGTAGAAGCTGCCGTTCTCCGTATAAATGTCCACCACGTCTCCGTCGAATCCGTCCTGGGTAACGAGCACCGACCGTCCGTCCACGGCTTCCAGCCTGACCGTATCCCCGATCCCCGTGGCCTCTAGGAGGGCGAAAACGGCAACCACCCCAAAACAGGTCGCAGCCGCTGCGGCCCCTCCTACGGTGGTCCATCCGGCGAGCCGTCGCACCGCTCTCCTGCGAATACGGCCGATCAGCACCGGAAGAAGGAGCAGCAGGCCTGCGGCGCCGATGGGAACCGCCACGACGAGAAGCCAAGCGGCCAGGGAGTTCAAGGGGGCGCCGACAAACAACAGTTGGTGCTCGCGCCTGGCGGCCCAATATGCATCGTCAAGTATGCAGAAACCCGTTACCGACAGGGCTGCACCGATGAAAAGGATGACACCCCAGCTTGAGCGGCTCCTCAATGCCTCACTTCCCGGGCGGCGGGCCGGCCGGCGGTCATCTGACGGCCACATCCCGCCAGACGGCCAGTCGACCCAGGGCAGCGGCGAAACCAACGGTTGCCCACAGGCCGAGGGCACCGACGGACCAACCGAAGCCGAGCACGGATCCCAGGGCCCAGAAGCCCAGTGTCGGCACGATGAAGAACGCGGCAACATGGATCCACTGGTTGCGGATGGGTCGGAGCAGGCGGCCAAGGATCCATGCCAGCGGGACTCCCGTCACCAGCGCGATGCCATACCCGTACATCAGGACCATCAGGGCAAGGTCGAGCAGGAACCCCTGCGAGGTGGCAGCCAGCACGATATACAGGCCGACGAGCCACAATGTCGTGGTGATGGCCCAGCCCTTGAAGAGCGCCCGGCCTGTCAGGATCACGCCGCTCCTGATCAGGACGTCGCCGGCGGCACCGGGTGTCATGGCACCTTTCCCCGAGCCAGGACCAGGGTCATTTGGCGGCCAGCTCGTTGCGGCGGAACGTTCCGGCAATGGAGAGTTTGCGGCCGTATTCAATGGATCCGTACCTGAACAGATGGACGGCCAGTCGAAGGATCAGGGTCCCGACGACGAAGAGTTCGACGACGACGATGGTCGCTTCAACAGGGTTGAGGGTTCCGAACCCGTTGCGAAGCAAGGCGGTGACGGGAGCGGTCAGCGGGAAGTAGGTGAAGATCTGGACGATCAGGGCACCCGGATTGGAGATGATCAGGCTGAATGTGTAGAAGGGGATGAACATCATCGCCACGAGGGGACCGAAGACGGTTCCGGCTTCCTTGGCGGTTGGCATGATCGCCCCGATGGCTACGAGGACCCCGGTGAAGACCGTGAACCCGCCCAGCGTGAGCAGCGCACCGGTGATCATGGGGCCGGGTTCGAAGACCAAGGAGGACAAGTCAACCTCCGGCAACGCCAGGCGGTCCCGGAAGAACAGGTAAGCCAGTCCCACTGGCGCCAGGAACACCAGGATCTGGACCAGCCCGACGGCGAACAGCGAGATGATCTTGCCGGTAATGAGTGTGGTTGGGTTCAACGTGGTCAGGATCATCTCGGTGACACGGTTTTCTTTCTCCTCCAGGGTGGAGTTCAGCATCTGGTTCGAAAGAAGGATCATCGAAATGTAGAAGACGACCAGGAACAACAAAGGCGGGATGATTCCGCCGACGCCTGGCGCGACGCTGCCGTCCTTGAACGTTTGCGAGTCAAACTTAACGGCTCCAGTCAGGGCAGCGGTCAGCTCGGGTGAGCCCACCTGGTTCTGGGCTGAGACCGCCAGAAGCTCTTTGGCCACTGCTTGGTATTTGTCATTCTCGAACATGCCTTTGTCAGCCCCGTAAACCTTCACCGATTCCTTCGCAGGGTCGGCCGGGTAGGCGAAGTAAGCCTCCGAGGTGCCGTCTTTCACAGCTGCGATGGCAGCCGCCGGGTCGCCGGCTACCGTCCCGCCGGCCAGTTTGGCAGCAGCGGGCACGATGATTCCGGACGCGTCGGTGTAGGTGAACGCGAACCTTGCGCTCTTCTGTGCGGCCGCGGTGTCCTTGGTGCTGGCGTTGGACGCGTACACCAGCGCGAAGATGAGCACGAGGATGACCGGGAGCGCCAGGGTGGCGATCACGAATCCGCGCTTCTTGATGGTCCGGAAGAACTCGAAGGAGATGACGGTGCCGAGGTTGTGCTGTCCCATTGCCATCTCAGCCTTCCGCCAGTTCATGCTGTTCGCCGTAAACCTGGATGAAGATTTCATCCAGGGAAATCCTTGCCGGGGTAAAGGACCGGATCCCGGCGCCGGCGTCCACGAGCGCGCGGAGAACGGATTCCTCCGTTGCCCCGGGCCGCGGCGAGAGTTCAGCCCGGCCGTTCTCCTCCGATACGACGTCGAACAGGGCCGACGCAGGCAGCGGACCGTCGTGGGTGACCCGGTAGACGGTGCCGCCGAATTCTTCCTGTACCTCTTCCACTGTTCCGTAGGCGCGGGAGACGCCGTCCTTGAGCAGGATGACGCGGTCGCAGAGCCGCTCGACTTCCTCCATTTGGTGGGTGACCATGATGACGGTCGCCCCGGCCCGCTTGTGCTCTTCGATGATGTCCATCAGCAGCCGCCGGTTGACCGGATCGAAGCCCTTGGTGGGCTCGTCCAGGATCAGCAGTCCCGGGTTGTTCATGATGGTAACCCCGAGCTGGACTTTCTGCTGCTGGCCGCTGGAGAGTTTGTCGAGCCGGGTCTTGGCTTTGCCCGCCAGTCCGACCCGTTCCAGGTAGTCCTCGGACCAGGACCGGGCCGAGGCCTTTGACAATCCTTTGAGCCGGCCGAAGTACACCATCACGTCCAGGACGTGTTCCTTTTTGTACAGGCCGCGCTCCTCGGGCAGGTATCCGAGGCTGGCCCCGTCCCTGGGCTCGAAGACCTTCCCGCCGATGTGCAACGTCCCTGCCGTGGGCCGGTAAATACCCAGGAGCGCCCGCAGGGTGGTGGTCTTCCCGGAACCGTTGCTGCCAAGGAACCCGAAGGTCTCTCCGGCGTGGACATCAAAGGACAGGTCCCGGATGACCGTGGTGTCCCCGAAGTCCATCCTGAAGTCTTGAATGTGTACCAGCGGCTCCTGCGCCGTTTCCCCCATTGTCATGATCCCAGCGTATCGTTTGGCGAACCCGGCCTCCTCCCCCGCGTTTCACGTCAAGGGCCAGGTTCTTTTGTCGATGTCGCCATTTAGAGACAATGGGTATTGCGCGAACAAAGCTAAGCATGCTTATGATAGATGCAGCCGACGGGAGACGGCTGTGAGGGGATAAAGGGGGTGCGCTCGGTGAACGGGCGCACCCCCTCATCCGCATCCTTCCGGCGGCGGACTCCTCGCCACGCCCGCTTCCCGGCCTGCAGCCGACGATAGCGCAGGGCTGCGCGGAGCCGCTCCACCAAACCGTCAAGCGATGCGCGCCATTCCGGTTCGTCGGCATCGTCCCACAATTCGGCGCGCTCCGAGTCCTGCCCCGGCACGCGCTGAACGGCCTCCAGGGCCATCTCTACATCATCGGCGGTGGTCTCTGCGCCGTGGGCCGTGACCCAGTAAGTTCGCCATGTCTTGACCACCTAACTATCAGCATGCTTATGATGGGGGTAACGGATGGGGATCCGGGTTGTGGAGGATCGAAAGGGTGCGCCCAGCGAACGGGGCGCACCCTTTTCGTGTTCTCACGGTCCGGAGTTGCGCGAAGACATCACGCGCCCCGGACCTGGAGTCGCGAACATCTGATGTGGCTGCAGCACGGACGTAGCGGTCCCTTCGTACCGAAGCGCCGCCAGCCGACAGTCAAGACGCGAGGTCCTCGCGGTGGATCCGGCAAGACCGGCCGGTAGACTGGGCCGCGTAAGGACGGATTGGGGGATCCACGGCGGGCTCGCACTGCTGTTCCGCTGGTCAGTCGACGCCAGCACCCCAAGGAACCGCCTTGACCTTCTTCCAGGACCTGCCCGTACCCGAATTACCACCCCGGGGCCGTACCATCCGTTACGTACCGCCCGTATGGGCGGGCGCCCCGCGGCATGAGCTGCCCGCGGTGGTGGGGGTTGGCCGTTTCCTTCATCTGTCGCCAACGTTCGTCATGGCTGTTGAAGCCGTCAAGGTGTATTCCACGGGTTGCCTTTTTGATCTGTCGTGGAAGTTGCGTCGGCATGACGAGAACGACGAAGAATGGGCTGAGCTCAACGCTTCCTTCTTCAGCCAGCCGCACGCCCGGTGGGCCAAGGCCAGCATGCCTCTCGCGGCCCTTCTCTGCGGAGTGGAGTTTGCTGACGGCTCCAAAGCCTCCACCGTGGCGATGCTGAACAGACCCCACCCTGCACCCGACGCACCCCAGCCGGAGCCGCCGGTGGTTCTCTTTCAAGGCCAAGGCGGCAGCGGCGGGGACGACGAGATGGCGGCCAGCGGAACCCTCTGGCTGTGGCCCTTGCCGCCGGCGGGAGCCATGCGCCTGGTCACCCAATGGACCGACATGGGCATGCCCGAAACCTCCATTGACCTTGACGGAACCCAACTCCGCGATGCCGCGGCCGGCGCCCGGCAGTTCTGGCCGGAAGGTGACGGAGAGTAATGGCACTCGACAGCTTGGTCCTGTCCGTCGTCTTCGTGGCAGTGTTCTTCTACATCCTCTACGGCATCATCCGCGCTGCCGTCCGTGACGGCATCCTCCAAGCCGACGAACGGCGACAGAAAGCCCGTCAAACGGTGGGCGGCGGCGGACATGAAATGTAGGCGCCACAGGCTAATAGAGGAACACCAGCCCACCCTTCATGCGCTTGTCCTAGTCTTCGTCGCAGGTTGGCGGTCCCGATCGAGTCACCACGGCAGATTCAGCAGGAGGACCACGCCGATGGCAACCCCCAGCACAGCAATCCCTGCGCCCACTATCCGGTAGACACCGCTGTCGGGAGCCGACCCCTTTGCATACAGCGAGGCATTGTTCTGAGCGACCTGCCCCAGCCATTGCGCCGATCCGCGGACGTCGGCAAGAAGGCAGGTTCCCAACAGTACAGCGGCGCCCGCCGCCACACCCCCCGCATAAACAAAGTAGGGCCGCCCCATTTGGCCAAGCAGGACCATGGCCGCGACGGAGAGAAAGAGTAACCCGCCAGATAACATCAACGGCCACGGCATCCCAAGTTTAGGTTTCATCAGATCCCCCAAGTTCGCAAAGCGAGTCGTAGTCCTGCCATGAGCATAGAGGCTGAAATGCTACCCATCCGTCCCGGACGGATTAGGGGATCCAGGGCGGCTCACGCCGTCGTTCCGCTGGTTGGTCGCCGCCCGTGGACCAAGGACGACCGTGGCTTTTTCCAGGACCTGCACGTCCCGGAGCCACCCCGCCGCGCCCGCAGGACGAGAGCGACGAAGAATGGTCCGGGCTTGGCGCCCCATTTTTCCCCCAGCGGCACGCATGGGCATGCCAGAATCGTCCACCACGTTGGACGGTGCCCAGCTTCGAGACGCCGCTGTCGACGCGCCGCAGTTCGTCTCGGCGCCCTCCAAGCCGACGCCGACCGTCAGCAATTAGCTACAGTGATCCAGGTGACGCTTGAGAGAAAAATGTCCTTCAGCCGATCGTTGGCTTGGTTGGCATGCATAGCCGGTATCGTCCATGCCGGATTCAGCTTGTACTGGGCTCTGGGTGGGCAATGGCTTGTAGCCACGGTGGGCCAATGGGCGGTCCAGCTGTCCGTGGAGGCCCCGCTTGAGGCAGGGCTAGTGCTTGGCCTCGTTGGGATAGGAAAGTTGCTGGCAGCGACGATCCCCGTCGTCGTCGCTTATGACCGTATGCCCTGGCGAAGATTCTGGCGTGCGGTGAGCTGGGCCGGAGGCCTGCTCCTGGTCAGCTACGGGGGCGTGAACACCGTCGTCAGCAGTGCCGTCCTAGGAGGGTTGATCCATCCTTCAGGTGGCTATGACCTCAACGCGATGATTGGACACGCATGGTTGTGGGATCCCCTGTTCTTGCTTTGGGGTACAGCCCTGGTTATCTCGCTCTGGACCTCGCGAAGGAGCTCACCAGTGATTGCGTAAGTCCAATCAAGGTGGGCCGGAAGCTGGTGTGTCCGCTGCAGCACACGCCTCCCTCCGGGTTCCCCATGTCTAATTCCGACCGCTTCGCTGGACCGGCATCGACGGGGTCTTCTTCACTGCCGGCGCTGCCTTCGTGGTGTTCCTTGGCTCTGGATGGCGGGCGAGGCGAAGCAACACCCACTCGAAACGCGATAGGCAGACCATTATCCGGACGAAGAGCTCCGCCCATCAGCTGGCCCCGACCAAGCGAACGGACGGCACCACTTCCGCCGGAAGCGACTACGGGTTTGGAACAAGCTTGAAGGCATAACGGGTTTTGGTCCCGCTGCTCGGGACCATGCTGAATTCTGCTCCCCGGGTCCGGAGCTCAACAGGGGCCTTGAAGACGTTTCCGTTGCAAGGGATGCTCATCGGGCTCAAAACTTCCGCCCCTGTCCAACTGGCCACTGAAAACTCAACGTCGGCCGCTCCGTCGCAAAGGAACTGCACTTCGTAGCTGCCCGGTTCTGCCGATAATCCTTGGCTCGTGGGCGAGCTTGAGCTGGCGGCACCCGCCAACTGTCCAGGCAGTTTGGGTTGAAGCTGCCGAGCCACCCATTCCGACATGTCCTCAAACTCTGACGCGCGCGGATCAGTGTTGAGTTCAAGCATGACACCGGCGGCGGCAGGCTTGTCCACGGGCGAGACGGTACTGATGGTGATCGGGCCGCCGGCGTGCCGGACAAATCGCTCCAAGACAGAGTCACACGTGTAGGGCACCCCTATCGTTGGCTTCTCGCCTTGGACAATGGAGACTGTGACACCGTGAACACCAGCACATGCACTCTTGATCACGTAGTCCCCTGGCGCGAGGTCAACCGATAGTTTCCCTAATGGTTCCCCAACCGTCGGCATCCCTGGTTCATCCGAAGAAACCATGAGTGCGCGCGCAACTTCATCAACGTTTTCCTCAAAGGACAGCATTCGCGTGCCGCCGGCCTGGGCCTGGGAACTGACCGGCGCGCTCTCCGGGCCGGTGTACTCACATCCGGCCAGCGCGACGATGAGGACTGCGTATACCAAAGGACCTGTTGCCATGCGCATATGCGTTGCTTCCCCCAAGCTCGCTTATGAATCGAGTCTAGCCCCCGGCAGCGCCGTCCCCCACGTACATGCAGGCCCCGTTGCCAGACTGGGCCGGGCAAGGAGGGATTGGGGGATCGCTCGCTGCGACCGACCAGCGGAGCCGCGGGTGCGAGCCCCGTTCCCGCCAGTATTCGTCACGCTGCCACAATGAGAACCGGATAACGGCCGTTCCGTAGACGACGACAAACACGATCTCGACGGGCATAACTGCAAATCGCCAAGCATCAGGAAGGTTCGGAATTAGATTCCAGACCCCGAAGGCGATCATGAAGGGCAGCGACCAGTACGCGATTCGGTTGATCCTGCGCCGGGCTTCCTCTTTAGAGGCAACCGGCTTACGACTCTGAGGCCCGGTCGGTGCTGCTGACATGCCTGCACTGAACCACCCGACTGGCCCCCGTGCAAGGTGCTTGAGCTGATCTTGCTTCGGAGACTACGAGAATGCAGGCTCAACGGATTCATGATCTTTCGTAGCGCGGCGGGGCTGGCGGCCATCCCCGGATCTGATTGCCATTTGCACCGGTTGCGGAAACATTTCAGTGTGAACTGCCGGTGGACGTACACCGGGCGCGGCGCCGATTACCAGCCAAGGTCAAAGTGGCCAAGCGACTGAAGCTGGCCAAGCTAGTTGGCGCCGCGCCCCCTGTATGTCACAGCGCCAACTAGCTTGTCAGTGGTGCCAACTAAGTCGTCAACTCACAACCAGCCGCAAAACCGCCAACCAGCTTCTGGTCTCACACCCGATTTAGAAGTCCCAGTCCTCATCCTCAGTATTGACAGCCTTGCCGATCACGTAGGACGAACCGGATCCGGAGAAGAAGTCGTGGTTCTCGTCGGCGTTGGGCGACAGGGCCGAGAGGATCGCCGGGTTCACGTCGGTGACGGAAGCGGGGAACATCGCCTCGTAGCCCAGGTTCATCAGGGCCTTGTTGGCGTTGTAGTGCAGGAACTTCTTGACGTCCTCGGCCAGGCCCACGCCGTCGTACAGGTCGTGGGTGTACTGCACCTCGTTCTCGTACAGCTCGAAGAGCAGCTCGAAGGTGTAGTCCTTGATCTCCTGGCGCTTCTCCTCGGAAACCTTCTCCAGGCCCTTCTGGAACTTGTAGCCGATGTAGTAGCCATGCACGGCTTCGTCGCGGATGATCAGGCGGATCAGGTCAGCCGTGTTGGTCAGCTTGGCCCGCGAAGACCAGTACATCGGCAGGTAGAAGCCGGAGTAGAACAGGAAGCTCTCCAGCAGCGTGGAGGCCACCTTCCGCTTCAGGGGATCGTCGCCCTGGTAGTAGTCCATGACGATCTGGGCCTTCTTCTGGAGGTTCTCGTTCTCCGTGGACCAGCGGAACGCCTCGTCAATCTCCTTGGTGGAGGCCAGGGTGGAGAAGATGGAGGAGTAGCTCTTGGCGTGCACGGACTCCATAAACGCGATGTTCGTGTACACGGCTTCCTCGTGCGGAGTCAGGGCGTCCGGGATCAGCGAGACAGCACCAACAGTGCCCTGGATGGTGTCCAGCAGGGTCAGGCCGGTGAACACGCGCATGGTGAGCTGCTGCTCGGCCGGCGTCAGCGTGTTCCAGGACTGGACGTCATTGGACAGCGGCACCTTCTCCGGCAGCCAGAAGTTGTTCACCAGGCGGTTCCAGACGTCCACGTCCTTGTCGTCCTGGATACGGTTCCAGTTGATGGCCTCGACGTGGCTCAGCAGCTTGACCTTTTCGGTCATGTCATCCCCTATGCGTTGGGTGGGTTTTCTCTAAGTTAAAGCGTACGACGGCGGGCGGGCACCCGCCGTCGTACTCAACCTTTGGTCTCGACTGGCTCGACCGCCGGGGCTACAGCATGCAGCTGACGCAGCCCTCCACCTCGGTCCCTTCCAGCGCGAGCTGGCGGAGACGGATGTAGTAGATCGTCTTGATGCCCTTCTTCCAGGCGTAGATCTGGGCCTTGTTGATGTCGCGCGTGGTGGCGGTGTCCTTGAAGAACAGCGTCAGGGACAGGCCCTGGTCCACGTGCTGGGTCGCGGCGGCGTAGGTGTCGATGACCTTTTCGTAGCCGATCTCGTACGCGTCCTGGTAGTACTCCAGGTTGTCGTTCGTCAGGTACGGCGCCGGGTAGTACACGCGGCCCAGCTTGCCTTCCTTGCGGATCTCGATCTTGGACGCCACCGGGTGGATCGAGGAGGTGGAGTTGTTGATGTAGGAGATCGAGCCGGTGGGCGGCACGGCCTGCAGGTTCTGGTTGTAGATGCCGTGCTCCATGACCGAAGCCTTCAGCTCGCGCCAGTCAGCCTGCGTGGGGATGTGCACGTTCTTGAAGAGCTCGCGGACCTTCTCGGTCTGCGGAACCCATTCCTGCTCCGTGTACTTATCGAAGAACTCCCCCGAGGCGTACTTGGACTTCTCGAAGCCGCCAAACGTCTGGCCGGTTTCGATGGCCAGCAGGTTGGAGGCGCGCACCGCGTGGTACACCACCGAGTAGAAGTAGATGTTGGTGAAGTCCAGGCCCTCTTCGGAGCCGTAGTGGACCCGTTCCCGCGCCAGGTAGCCGTGCAGGTTCATCTGGCCCAGGCCGATGGCGTGGCTCTGGTCGTTGCCCTTGGCGATGGACGGCACCGAGGTGATGTTGGACATGTCGGAGACGGCGGACAGCGAGCGGATCGCGGTCTCGATGGTGAGGCCGAAGTCCGGCGAGTCCATGGTCTTGGCGATGTTCAGCGAGCCCAGGTTGCAGGAGATGTCCTTGCCGGTGTCGGCGTAGGACAGGTCATCGTTGTACGTGGTGGGCTGGGAGACCTGGAGGATCTCCGAGCACAGGTTGGACATGATGATCTTGCCGTCGATCGGGTTGGCCCGGTTCACGGTGTCCTCGAACATGATGTACGGGTAGCCGGACTCGAACTGGATTTCGGCGAGGGTCTGGAAGAACTCGCGCGCCTTGATCTTGGTCTTCTTGATCCGGGAATCGTCCACCATCTCGTAGTACTTTTCGGTGACCGAGACGTCGGAGAACGGCATGCCGTAGACGCGTTCGACGTCGTACGGCGAGAACAGGTACATGTCCTCGTCCTTCTTGGCCAGCTCGAACGTGATGTCCGGGATGACGACGCCCAGGGAGAGGGTCTTGATTCGGATCTTCTCGTCCGCGTTCTCCCGCTTGGTGTCCAGGAAGCGGTAGATGTCCGGGTGGTGGGCGTGCAGGTATACGGCACCGGCACCCTGGCGGGCACCGAGCTGGTTGGCGTAGGAGAAGCTGTCTTCGAGGAGCTTCATCACTGGGATGACGCCGGAGGACTGGTTCTCGATCTGCTTGATGGGCGCGCCCACCTCGCGGATGTTGGTCAGGGCGAAGGCCACGCCGCCGCCGCGCTTGGACAGCTGCAGCGCGGAGTTGATGGAGCGGCCGATCGACTCCATGTTGTCTTCGATGCGGAGCAGGAAGCAGGAGACCAGCTCGCCGCGCTGCTTCTTGCCGGCGTTCAGGAAGGTGGGGGTGGCCGGCTGGAAGCGGCCCTCGATGATCTCGTCCACCATCTGCAGGGCGAGCTGCTCGTTGCCGCGGGCCAGGTGCAAGGCAACCATGCACACACGGTCCTCGTAGCGCTCCAGGAAACGCTTGCCGTCAAAGGTCTTCAGCGTGTACGAGGTGTAGAACTTGAAGGCACCGAGGAAGGTTTCGAAGCGGAACTTCTTCTTGTAGGCACGGTTGAACAGTTCACGGATGAAGTTCATCGTGTACTGGTCCAGCGTTTCGCGCTCGTAGTACTGGTTCTTCACCAGGTAGTCGAGCTTCTCCTCCAGGTCATGGAAGAACACGGTGTTGTTGTTCACGTGCTGCAGGAAGTACTGGTGGGCGGCCTCGCGGTCCGCCTCAAACTGGATTTCGCCGCTGGGACCGTAGAGGTTCAGCATGGCGTTCAGCTCGTGGTAGCCCAGGCCCTTGTAGGCGGCCGGCATCTCGGGCTTCCCGGCCCTGGTTACTTCTGTGTCTGCGACAGTCGTGTCCAAAACGTGTCCAATCCTTGGTTGACCCGGGTGACGTCTTCCGGCGTTCCCATAAGTTCGAATCGATAAAGGTGGGGTACTTTGCACTTGGCGGCGATGATGTCACCGGCCATGCAGTAGTTGTCCCCGAAGTTCGTGTTGCCGGCACCAATCACGCCGCGGAGCAGTTGCCTGTTCTGCGGGTTGTTGAGGAACCGGATGACCTGCTTGGGAACGGACCCCTCTCCCCCGGTGCCACCGTAAGTAGGCACCACCAGCACGAACGGCCGGGTGGCGAGGAGGGGTGCGTCCTTCGCGTAGAGCGGGATCCGGGCCACCTCACGGCCTAGCTTCCTGACGAAGCGGCTGGTGTTCTCGGATGCGGAGGAAAAGTAGATGAGCTGGCTGCCGGTACTGACCGGCCCTGCATCAGCCTGTGCACCGGCCAATGCGGACGCCTCCATGCGCTGAGCCGCATGGTCACGCTGTGCTGTGGGTGCCACCATGGACGTCACCTCAGCTTGTTGCTGTCGGGAAAAGCGGAAACCTTAGGCTACGGAGGAAACGGCGGACAGTGCCAGTTCCTCGATCTTGTCCGGGCGGAAGCCTGACCAGTGATCCTGGTCGGTGACCACAACGGGAGCCTGCATGTAGCCCAGTGCCTTCAGGCGCTCCAGCGCCTCGGCGTCCTGGGAGATGTCGACGCTCTGGTAGGTGATGCCCTTTTTGTCGAGCGCACGGTAGGTGGCGTTGCACTGAACACACGCAGGCTTCGTGTAAACCGTTACGGTCATTGTCGCTGTCCCCTTAGTTGAAATCTCTTGCTGGTGCGGTGTCCCCGTCCAAGCCGTATGTAGATACTACATGTAGTGCAGGCGCCTCTTTTGGACCCCAAGATGATGTATTACAAGTATGTCATTTAATGCACCGTTAATCCACAGGCAGGGGCCCATAAAATGGCCGGGATCCCGGGATTTTTGGAAGTTCCGTCCACACCCTGTGGACTACTTAGCCACAATTAACGGCCAGCGTGTCGCGAAATCGACGGCGTGTCGCGGCGTTGTCCACAGGGCTTCCGGGCACGGAAAAGGGGTCCCGAAGTGACCTTCGGAACCCCTTGGGGTGACCAATCGCACCCGCCGCCTGGTGCCGGTGGAAGCGGCGGGAGCCGCTATAGCGGGGCGGGCCTGCTGCAGAGGATCTGCTCTACGCCCATCCGGCCTTCGGCAAAGCTGCGGAGGGCCCCCACCAGGTACAGCCGCCAGACACGGACCACTTCCGGGCCCATCATTTCCCGGGCCCGGTCCAGGTTTTGCTCGAACGTCGCGTACCAGGCGTCAAGGGTGCGGACGTAGTGCCTGCGCATGCCCTCGACCCCCTCCACCTCAAACCCTGCGCCCTCGAGGAAGTTCAACGTCTCCCCCACCGGGCGCATGTGCATGTCCGGCGCGATGAATGATTCGATGAACGGACCGCCGCCGGGGTGGCGGCCGCGCCGGGACATCTGCTGTACCAGCACTTTCCCGCCCGGCGCCAGGTTATCGAACAAGGCCTGGGCGTAGACGGGATAGTTCTTCTGCCCCACATGTTCGCCCATCTCCAAGGAGGCAACGGCGTCGAATGGCCCGTCCGGGATCTCGCGGTAATCCTGTACCCGGATCTCCACCTGGTCCGCCAGGCCGTACTCGTTGATCCGGGCGTCGATGAATGCTTTCTGTTCCACGGAGAGAGTGACACCAACTACCTTGGCTCCATACTGACGCGCGGCATGCAGGCTGAGGGAACCCCATCCACAGCCAACGTCCAGCAGGCGCATACCCGGTTCCAGCCCGATCTTGCGGCACACCAGGTCCAGCTTGTCGCGCTGGGCATCCTCGACGCCGTAGCCGGGACCGGGAGCTTCCGTCCAGTAACCGCTGGAGTAGGCCATCTGCGGGTCCAGGATCAGGCCGTAGAAGTCGTTGCTGAGATCGTAGTGGTGGCTGATCGCGGCGCGGTCACGGATCAGGCTGTGCAGCCGTCCCCGGACCTTGGCCTGTGTTGCCGGGGGCGCCGGCGGTGTCCCCAGGGCCCCGGCCGAGCGGGCGATCCTGCCGATCCCGGCGATGACTCCGGGCGTAAGGCGGATGCCGGACAACCGGCGCTGCCGGACCACTTCCCACAGCTGCTGCAGCGCCGAATTGAGGTCACCGTCAATGTCCAGTTCACCCGTGACGTAAGCCTGTGCGGCGCCAAGTTCGCCGGGGTTCCACAGCAACCGGCGGATGGCGTCCGGGCTGTTGAGCCGGACCACCGGGGCGTCCACCGGCCCCGCTTCCGAACCGTCCCAGGCCTTCAGGCGGACAGGCAGGTCCCCGCCCACCACAGGCCTCAACACCTCTGCGATCGTTTCGGCAAGTGCAGCGGTCATCAGCGGCCTCCGTTGACGGCAGCGTTCTTCCTCCGGTCCAGCACAATTTGCTGGACGTTCAGGTAGCCCGAGGCAAAACCGGCCCTTGAATAGCAAAGGTAGAAGAGCCACATCCGCTGGAAGACGGCGTCGAAGCCGAGTTCAGCAACCTCGTCCTTCCGCGCCATGAACCGTTCCTCCCAGAGGCGCAGCGTCTCGGCGTAGTGTTCGCCGAAGGCAAGGCGTTCACGCACCTGCAGTCCGGTCCGCTTCTCTGTGACTTCCTCGATGGCCCGCACCGACGGAATCACGCCGCCCGGGAAGATGTATTTGTGCACCCAGGTGTATCCGGTCCGGGTGGCCAGGAGCCGGTCATGCGCGATGGTGATGGCCTGGATGGCCACCTTTCCGCCGGGGGCAAGGACACGCTCGATGGTTTGGAAGTACGTGGCCCAATATTCGTAACCGACGGCCTCGATCATCTCGACCGACACGACGGCGTCGTATTCGCCCTCCACGGCACGGTAATCCTTCAGCTCAATGGTCACCTGGTCCGCGTAGCCTGCCTCCGCCACCCGTTTCCGGGCCAGCGCCTGCTGCTCGCTGGACAACGTGACCGAGTAGACGGTGGCGCCGCGGGCGGCTGCACGCAGCGCCAGTTCGCCCCACCCGGTGCCGATCTCAAGCACCCGGGTTCCGGGTCCGACGCCGGCCTTGTCCAGCAGTCGGTCGATCTTCGCCTGCTGGGCGGCGGCGAAGCCCTCCCACGGCATGTCCTTCACGGCGCTTCCCGATGCCGGGAAGAGCGCGCTGGAGTAGGACATGGTCTCGTCGAGGAACGTGGCGAACAGTTCGTTGGAGAGGTCGTAGTGACGGGAGATATTGGAGCGGGTGTTCTTCAGGGAGTTGCGTTCCGTCCGCGGCTGGCGCGGCAGGAAAATGGACCGCAGTTTCTGCAGCGGAACCGGTATCAGGGTGCCCGCCCGCTCCGCGAAGACCTCCAGCACTGCTGTCAGGTTGTCTGCATCCCAGTCGCCGGCCATGTAGGACTCGCCCAGGCCGATCAAGCCCCCGTCGCCCAGCCGCAGGGCAAACTGCGCGGGCCGGTGGATGGTCATGACGGGTGCGCCCGAGCCGGCCGGGGCAGAACCCAGCACCTGGCCATCGGGGTAGCGCACCTCGAGCGGAAGGCGCCGCACCGCGGCCTTGAAGATCCCGTCCGCAATCCGCGCTGCACCGTTCGCCTTGAAACCCGAAGGCACGGCGGCAATTCCCGGCCAGATGCCCGCATCGATGGACGCGGGTGGCCGCGGCACGGTGTACGGTGCGGCGGAACCGTGATGGTCCGCCGGCCGCTCAGCCGAGGCGGTGCCGTTATCGTCCGTCATTGTCATTGAACTGCCTCCTGTGGGGGGTGATGTGGTCTGGCGACGACGGGCAGGCGTCTTGCCCAGAGCTTAACGCCCTGGAGCCTGATAAGTGCGGATACCAGCATCGGCGCGGCAGGCACTGCAACGGCTGCCGCGAGGATGTTCCGGATGGTGGCCGGTTTACGCCTGCCGTCCATGGTTGCCACGAAGGGTCGGTGCCCTTCGCGTTCCAGGACGATTGACACCGCAAGCCGCTCTCCGGGGGCGGGTAGCTTCATCCGGTATTCGCCGTCAACGTCGTTAAAGGGTGAAACGTAGAAAACCTTCGGCACTGACGCGCGTCCCGAGGGGTCTGTCCGGAGCAGGTAGCAGTGCCGTTCGCCGTAGGTGTTGTGGACCTCGGCCACCACGCACCGGAGCTCTCCGTTGGTGCCGTAGCACCAGAAAAGCGTCAGCGGGTTGAAGACGTAGCCAAAAACCCTGGCACTGGTCAGCATGTGGATGGGGCCGCCGTCGGGCTCGATTCCCTGCGTCCGCAGGTAACGCTCCACGTTGGCCCTGAAGCTGGCCCCGGGATCGCCCAGATGGTCTCCCGCGCGGAATTCCGCCAGTGGCCGGAGCAGGCGGGGCAGGCGTGGCAGGTCATCCACGTCCACGAACCAGCTGTAGCTGCGGTAGGTGAACGCGTTCTTCAGCGGGGTCTGCCGCACATGCGAGATGGCGGTGCGGTAGATGGCGGCACCCATGGTCACGCCGGTTCCGCGGCAAGCAGTTCCCGCTCCCCCTCGCCGGAGGAGTTTCCGCCGTCATCGGCCCTGGCCACCGGCCAGGTGCGGCCGAGCTGCTCCGCGGCACGGACCCCGGAGAGGGCGCCGTCTTCGTGGAAGCCCCAGCCAAGATAGGCCCCGGCATAGGCGATCCGGTCGTTGCTGAGAGCCTTGATGGCCTGCTGGGCCTGCAGGGACTCGGGGGTGTACTGCGGGTGCTCGTAGACCATCCTGTCCAGGACCGCGACGTCGGCAATCAGTTCGGACTCGCCAAGACTGACCAGGTACGGCCTGCCGTCGGCCGGTTCAAGCCGCTGCAGGCGCGTCAGGTCGTAGCTGACCAGGACTTTGTCCGGTCGGGCGTCGCAGCCGGGAAGCCGGTAGTTCCATGAAGCCCTGGCATTCTCCGCCGCGGGCAGGACTGCGGGGTCCCGGTGGAAGACGGTGTGGTTGACCGAGTACGGCATGCCGCCGAGCGCTTCCTTCTCCGCAGGCGTTGCGTCGGCCAGGAACCCCAGTGCCTGCGCCGGATGGGTGGCGATGACGACGGCGTCGAAGGCTTCCAGCCCAGCGGCAGTTGCCAGTTCCACACCGTCAGGGGTCCGCCGAAGGGCAGTGACCGGGGTTTCCAACCGGACATCGGGAAGGGTCGCAGCCAGCTTTTCGACGTAGCGGGCGGAGCCGCCGGTGACGGTGCGCCACTGCGGTGAGCCTTTGATGCCCAGCATCCCGTGGTGGCCGAGGAACGTGAAGAGGTACCGCGCAGGGTAGGACAATGCGGTGGTGGGGTCGCAGGACCAGACGGCGCTCACTACCGGGGTCATGAAGTGCGAGATGAAGTAGGGGCTGAATTTTTCCCGCTCCAGGAAGGCGCCGAGCGTCAGGTCGGGAACGTCCACCTCGCCGCTGACGGCCGACGGCGGCGCGGTCCTGAGCAGTTCGCGCGCCTTCCGGTAGAAGCGGGTGACCTCCAGGAGCATCAGCAGGTAGCGGCCGCGCAGCAGGCTCGACGGTTTGGCGATGATGCCGCGTGCGCCGTCCCGGGCGCCGGCATATTCGAGTCCGCAGCCGTCACAGCGGATGGACATGCTCATCTCCGAGTCCTGGGTTTCCACGCCCAGTTCGGCGAACAAGCGCAGCAGCGTGGGATAGGTCCGTTCATTGTGAACAATAAAACCAGTATCGACGCCGATGGCGCTGCCGTCCGGCTGGGGCATGTCGTGGGTGTGGGCATGGCCGCCCAGGCGTGAATCTGCCTCGAACAAGGTGACGTTGTCCTGCCGGTTCAGCACGTAGGCGGCCGTAAGTCCGGCCACGCCGCTGCCGATGACGGCGATGCGCCGTCGCCCGCCTGCATCTACTGCTGGATTAGGTGACAATTCGTGCTCCTCTGTTGGACATCTGCCGCCGGACCGGGTGTACAGAGGGCAATTCGGTACCGTGGCGGCGGCGGATGGGTGCAGTACTGTGGGCTGGTGGTAAACCCCGTGCACTTGAAGACCTTATTGGAGGTCACGCGGCTTGGCTCATTCGCCGCGGCCGCCGCGACACTTGGTTATACTGCCTCCGCTGTTTCGCAGCAGATGTCCGCCCTGGAGCGGGACACCGGCGTCACGCTCTTCCAGCGCTCGGCGCGGGCCGTGGTCCCTACGGAAGCCGCCGTCGTCATGACCCGCCACGCCGCGAAAGTGCTCACGGACATCGAAGCCCTGATGGCGGCAGCGTCCAGGGCACAGGACACGGGAAGCCAGGAGCTCCGGCTGGGAATCTTCCCCAGCCTCGCCACCTATGTCCTGCCCCGGATCCTGAAAAATCCGGCCTGGAAGAAGCTGGGCATCGACCTGCGGGTGTCCGTGGCTGAACCGGGCCAAACCATCCAGGGGCTGCGGACGGGCGGCGACCTCGACCTGGCGGTAGTGTTCCAGGTGGGCCAGACCGGCTTCGCCTGGCCCAACACGATCAACCGGCAATGGATTGGCGACGACGACTTCCGGGTGGTGCTGCCTGCCGGTTGGGGATTCCGCGCCGACGCGAAGGTGGCAGCGGACCATCTCTCCGACATGCCATGGATCATGCACCACCCCGGCACCAGTGATGCCATGGTGATTGAGCGGCTCTTCGCCGGCTGCAACCTGCACCCGCGCGTGGTGGCGCACAGCGACGACTTCCACGCAAGCCTGGAAATGGCAGCTGCCGGGCTGGGCGCCGCCCTTGTCCCGGAGCTCGCGCTGCGGAACAAACCGGCTGGGGTGGTAGTGCTGGACGTCCCCGAGATCCGGCTGGCACGCAACGTGTTCGCGCTTCTGATCAATGACCGGAAAACGGCACGGGTGCAGCTGTTCGTCGACCTGCTGGCTGAAACCCTTGCCGGCATGCGCACCGCAGTGAATTAGCCCCGAACGCTGGAATGGGCCGGACTTCGGGTCTATGTTGAGAATATGAACAAGGTAGCGAGCCAGCACTTTGGAGAGATCGACCTGAACCACGGCATGGATCATCTCTTCGCCGCCCGGCACGAGCTGCGCGGCCACCCGCTGGAACTCGACCTGAACATCAATGCCCACGACCACTTCGATGAAGCCGCGCTCCGGAAAGTCGAATACCGGCTGCGTTTCCTGCCCGAACTGGTGGACGAGGTCCGCGAGATGATCGCCGAGGAACTTGAGCAGGAGGGCACCAGCCCGCAGGAATACCTGCATTTCCACTGCAACGCGCTCAAGGAAGAACATCTGCACAAGGTGTTCGGTGTCCAGGACCGCAGCCAGCTCACCAATGAGGTGTTCCTCAAAGCACTGAAGCTCGGCCATGTGGGCATCTACCCCGGCCAGCCCGAACGCTACTTTGTCCTGGACTTCACCCTCGGCGAGCACTTCACCGATGAGGTCCTGGTGGCCTGCGCTGACCAGGACGGCGTGGTCGACGACGAGATCGTCTGGGAGTCGTGAGGTTGCCGGCGCTGTTGTGACACCCCGGCACTAAGGAGTGCAGGCGCCATGGATGTGTTTAATGACAGTCGCGGAACCCGGCGGCTGGCGTCCTCGCTGCTGCTGGCCGGCGTCGTGGTGTCGATCCTCGCCGGCGTCCTGCACGCCGAATCCCACGACGCGAATGATCACGTGGCATCCTTCACCGCCTACGCCAACAGTGGAATCTGGACCGCCGTGCATCTGGGCCAGTTCGTGGGCATGGCGTTGGTGGGCGCGGGCCTGGTTTGCCTGGGCACCGTGCTCGGTGGCCAGCGCCGGTCGCTCGCGTGGACCGCACGCTTTGGTGCCCTTTTCGCTGCTGCGGCCATTGCGCTGTACGCGGCCCTGCAGGCGGTGGACGGGGTGGCCCTGAAACAGGCCGTGGACGCCTGGGCTGCCTCGCCCGAACCGGAGAAGGCCTCGCGGTTCGCCACGGCTGAGGGCATCCGCTGGCTGGAATGGGGCATGCGCAGCTATCAAAGTATCCTGCTGGGCACGGCGTTGGTGTTGTTGGGTTTCGTGGTGGCCGCTTCGCACCGAATGTCCCGGACAGCCGGTTATGCGATGGCGCTGGCCGGGCTGGCCTATATGGCGCAAGGGTGGATTATCGGGGAATCCGGGTTCTCCGCCGACAATGCGGTACCGACGCTGGTGGGCATTGCGGCCATCGTGGTGTCGGCGGTGTGGCTGACGGTCGGCGCATGGCGGATGAAGAAACCGGCGACGGCCGGCCACGTGATGTGACCGGCCGCCTGCCCGCTTCTCAAACTTCCTACTTGGCCGCTTCCAGCAGGCCGGCGCGGACCGTCTGGGTTGCCTTGGCCAGGTTGCGCAGGGATTCTTCGGTCTCGGCGTAGCCACGGGTCTTCAGGCCGCAGTCCGGGTTGACCCAAAGCTGGCGGGACGGGACGTGCTTGACGGCGGTGGACAGCAGCTCGGTGACTTCGGCTTCGCCCGGAACGCGCGGCGAGTGGATGTCGTAGACGCCGGGGCCAACGCCACGGCCGAAACCGTGGGACTCGAGGTCGTGGACAACCTCCATGCGGGAGCGGGCTGCTTCGATGGAGGTCACATCGGCGTCCAGGCCGTCGATCGCGTCGATAATCACGCCGAACTCCGAGTAGCAGAGGTGGGTGTGGATCTGGGTGGCGTCTGCGGCACCGGCGGTGGCCAGGCGGAAGGAGTCAACGGACCACTTCAGGTAACCGGCCTGGTCCGCCTTGCGCAGCGGGAGCAGCTCGCGCAGGGCGGGCTCATCCACCTGGATGACCTTGATGCCGGCGGCTTCGAGGTCGGCGATTTCGTCGCGCAGCGCCAGGCCAACCTGGTTGGCGGTCTCGCCCAGCGGCTGGTCGTCGCGGACGAAGGACCAGGCCAGGATGGTGACGGGCCCGGTCAGCATTCCCTTCATGGGCTTGGCGGTGAGGGACTGGGCGTATTCCGCCCATTTGACCGTGATGGGGGCGCTGCGGGTGACATCGCCCCACAGGATGGACGGGCGGGTGCAGCGGGAGCCGTAGGACTGGACCCAGCCGTGGACCGTGACGTCGAAGCCTTCGAGGTTCTCGGCGAAGTACTGGACCATGTCATTGCGCTCGGGCTCGCCGTGCACCAGGACGTCGTAGCCCAGCTCTTCCTGCAGGTCCACGACGCGCTTGATCTCGTCCTTCATGAGCCGCTCGTACTGGTCGTCGCTCAGCTCGCCCTTGGTGTTGCGGGCACGTGCGGAACGGATCTCCGAGGTCTGCGGGAAGGAGCCGATGGTGGTGGTGGGCAGGGGCGGCAGCTGCAGCGCCGCTTCCTGGGCGGCTTCGCGGACGGCGTATTCGGAACGGCCGAAGTCGGCGGCCGTCAACGCTTCGGTGCGGGCCCGCACATCCTGGCGGCGGACACCGTGGGCGGTGGCACGCGAAGCGATCACGGCGGTGGCGTCATCGATGGCTGCCTGTGCGGCCGCGGGGTCGGCCAGGTAGGACGCCAGGATCTTGACTTCGGCGGCTTTCTGGTCGGAGAACGCCAGCCAGCTGCGGAGCTGCGCGGACAGCTGGGTTTCTTCCTCGACGTCGTGGGGAACGTGCTGGGTGGAGGTGGAGGTGGAGACGGCAACCTTGGCGGCGGCGCCCTTCAGCTCGTCCAGCTTCGCCGCCGACGCTGCAAGGTCGTTGCGCCAGATGTTGTGCCCGTCAACGACGCCGGCAACCAGGGTCTTGTTGCCCAGTCCTGCCAGCGCCGCGGCGGACGGAACGGCGCCCTTGAAGACGTCGATGTGCAGGGCGTCGATGTTGGTGGCAGCAAGGGTGCCAAGCTGTCCGTCGAGGGAACCGTACGGGGAGGAGACCAGGATCTGCGGGCGGTTGGCCGCAGCGGTCAGTACCTCGTAGGCCCGGGCAACCGCGGCTTCGATCTGGGCGGCAGGGAGGTCCTGGTCGACCACCAGGGCGGGCTCGTCGAGCTGGACCCAGCTGGCGCCGGCGGCAGCGAGCTGTTCGAGGAGCTGGACGTAGATGGGGAGGATGTCCGCCAGCCGCGACAGCGGCGCAAAGCCGGCCGGTGCGTCGTCTGACGCCTTGGACAGCAGCAGGTAGGTGACCGGACCCACGATGTAGGGGCGGGTCTCGATGCCGTTCTCCAGCGCGAACGCGAACTCGTCCACCTTGGCGGTGGAGGCAAGGGTGAATTCAGTCTCCGGGCCGATCTCCGGGACCAGGTAGTGGTAGTTGGTGTCGAACCACTTGGTCATTTCCAGCGGCTGCTGGTCCTTGTTGCCGCGGGCCAGGGTGAAGTACGCGTCGATGTCCAGGCGGCCCTCGGCGTCGAGGAGCTTGCCGAAGCGGGCCGGGACGGCGCCCAGGTGGGCGGTGGTGTCCAGGACCTGGTCGTAATAGGAGAACGTCCCCGGCACGGCGGCGGCTTCGGTCAGGCCAAGGTCCTGCAGGCGCCGGGCGATGGTCAGTTGGATGTCCTTGGCGGCGGCGTCGAGGGCGGCGGCGTCAATTTTGCCTGCCCAGTAAGCTTCAACGGCCTTCTTGAGTTCGCGGCGGCGGCCGATGCGCGGGTAGCCGAGCAGCGATGCCGACGGGAACGGGGTGTTTTTGGGCGCGGTCAGTTCAGGCATGGAGTTCTCCTAGGAAGTGTGGAGCGTGCGGGGGTGGTCTGTGGGGTTCGGCCGGGAAGTGCTCAGCTGGCGAGCTGGGGCCGGGCGGCGGAGTCCCGGCGGGTGCCCAGGCGGCTGTGGCGCGGCAGGGCCAGCTTGTCCAGCACTTCGAGCGCGCTTTGGTGCTCGTTGAAGGTGTAGAGGTGGATACCGGGGGCTCCGGCATCCAGGGCGGCATTGGCCAGGTCCACCGTGGCGTCGACGCCGATGTGGAGGCGTTCGAGGTCGCTGTCGGCGGCGGCCAGGCGTTCCATCAGTGCGGGTGCCGGTTCGACGCCGGCCAGTTCACCGAGCCGGGTGAGCCGGCGGAGGCTGGTGAGCGGCATGACGCCGGGGATGATCGGGATGGTGACTCCGGCGCGGCGTGCCCTGGTGAGGAGGTTCGCGTACTGCTCGGTCTCGAAGAACACCTGGGTGATGGCGAAGTCGGCGCCGGAACGCTGCTTGGCCAGCAGCACCTCGACGTCGTGTTCCTCGCTGGGCGATTCCGGGTGCCGGGAGGGATACGCGGCCACGCCGACGGCGATCTTTCCGGCGCAGAGCAGGGCTGAACGCCGCTGCTCCACCCGCCTGATCAGCTCGATCAGGTCCTGGGCGTACCGCAGTGCACCGTCGGAGGGCCGGACGCCGTCCTTGGGCAGGTCGCCCCGCAGCGCGAGGATGCCCCGCACTCCGATGTCCAGCAGTTCGCCGATGATTCCGGCCAGCTCCTGCGGCGTGTTTCCAACGCAGGTCAGGTGTGCCAGCGGCCGGAGGGTGGTCTCGAGCAGGAGCCGGTTAATGAGTTCGACGGCGGTATCACGGTTGGATCCGCTGGCACCGTACGTCACGGAGACGTAGTCGGGCGCCGTGGTTTCGAGTTCACGGATGGTGGTCCAGAGCGTCTCGGCGGCGGCCGGGGAGCGCGGCGGGAACAGCTCATAGGACAGTGCCACCGGGGCGGTGTCCGAGAGGTTTGGGTGTGCTTCAATGAGGCTTGGTGGTGACATTTGCGTCCTTGGCTTTGGGCCACTGGGGTTGCCTGCCGGTAAATCTACAGGGAAACCCGCAATGAATTGAGTTTGGGGAACACGGAGGGACTCCATTGAGGACGCAGCCGCGACTGTTACGCCTGGAATGAAGTAGTCCGTGAGCAAATGTCAGGCCCACATGGGGGCACCCACACCCTCCGGAACGGAGGATCGCTGACACGTTACCGCGGTAACTTGTCTACGACTCTATGGGGGCACGGAGGGTTCATTCAAGTCGGCAACCGAATAAGACGCAGTTTTACGGCGTGTTCCACACCCTCTGCAGAATTTCCTTCGCCGGCGGACCAGCCCTACCAGGGCCGGTCCGGCGCCGTTCCGCTGGAGTCGTCCAGGTATTGCTCGCGTTCACGGCCGCTGTTCCGTTCCCGCTCGGCCTGCCGCGCACTGTCCCGAAGTTGGTCCAGCTGGCTTTGCCGCGCCTCTGCCGAAGGGTCAGGCGCGGGCTCCGCCGACGGTGCCGCTGTTGGGCCTGGCCCTTGGGCGGCCGAGCTAAGCTTTCCTTCCAGCCGTTCGGCGGCTTGCCCCAACCGTCCACCGGCCCCGGCTGGCGCGTCCGGCGACAAGCAACCCGGTGCCTCCTTCGCCGCGGACAGTGCGGCCTGGTACAGGGCAGCGGCCGACGCCGGATCCCCGGCCTCCAGCCGTTCGTCACCAAGGCGTTCGATCACCAGGGCCAGGTTGACCCTGATCAGGCATTCATCCCCGGAACCGGCCGGGACGGTGCGGAGCGCCGTTTCGAAGTCGGTCCGGGCGGCCCCGTAGTCTCCGCGCAGCACCGCAGCGCCGCCGGCGGCGAACGGCGCTTTGTGCGGCTCCACCACGTTGGCCACGCCGAGGCCACCGGCGGCGGCGTCCACGCCGGAAGCGTCCCCGGCCGCGTACCGTACGGCAGCATGCTCGGCGAGGACGCCGAGGCTGAGGAGCTTTGCCGCCACGCACAGCGCCAGGAGCACCGGCAGCAGCGACCAGAGCAGCAGGCGACGGCGGCGGACCGGAGGCCTCACCGTACGGCCTCCGCCCGTGCCGGCCGCGGGAGCCCGCGCAGCCGGCGCAGGACCGCCGCCGCTTCGGGCAGGGCCAGCAGGAACGCACCGGCGGCCAACAGCCAGTACACCTCGGTCCGGGCCGCGACGGAACCGTCGCCGTCCGAGTGTTCCGCCTTTCCCGGGTGCACCTGCCGCATCATGTCCGCCACCGGGGCGCCCGCGTCCCGATGCACGTACGGTACGCCCAGTTGCGCCGAAATGGTCCGGAGCCGTCCCTCGTCGATGACGGAGCGTGCGTCCCCTGCGCCGTTGTCCTGGACATATCCGCCGTGCGGTCCTGTCCCAGCGCCGCCGGCAGAGCCGTCGCCGGCGTCCAGGCCGGTGTTTTCCTTCATCCGGCCGCCCTCCGCCGTGCCATAGCCGAGGACCGCTCCCCCAGCCACCAGTCCGGCGTCGAAAGCCATTGCCTCCGGTTCCGTGCCACTGGTCTGTTCCCCGTCACCCAGGTAGTACACCAGCCGCGGGCGGCCGGGGTGGCTGTCCCGGGCGGCGGCCAGCCGCTCTGCGAGGACCTGCCTGGCGGCGGTGATGCTGCTGCCCTTGGCGTAAGCGGTGACTTGGGGCTCGAGGACGTCGGTGATGGTCTCAAGGGCCAGGGTATCGGTGCTCAACGGCATCCGGACATGGGCGGTGGTGTCGAAGGTGATGACTGAAAAACGCGCGCCCGGCAGCTGTTCCGCAATGGCCTTGATGTCCTTGCGGACGCCTTCCAGCCTCGGGGTTGCGCCGCCGTAGTCCTCGGCCACCATGCTGGTGGTGGTGTCCACCACGAAGAACACGTTGAGGTCCGTCGAGGCGGCCGGCACGTTACCGCCGGGCAGGCCGGGCCGCAGGGCTGCTGCCCCGACGAGCAGGACGACGGCGGAACGCCTGAACCATGCACGGCGCCCCGGCCCGGCGGGACGTGGCGGCGTGCCATGCCGGCCGCGCCTCAGCGGTGGCTGCACCTGCCACAGTGCAGCGCAGAGTACCAGTGCAGACAGAGCTGCGGTGGCCAGCGGTACTCCGGGAACCTCCGTCAGCACGGCCCGCGGCGCTCCCTGGATTGCAGCAGCCTTGGTCTTTTCGACGCCGGACACGATACCGGCCACGGCGTCAGGGCTGTCCAGGGCGTAGTAGGAGCCGCCCGTAGACTCCGCCGCAGCCCGCAGCCGGGCGCCCGGCTGGTCCGTCCCGGCGCCGTAGTCAACGTCTCCCGGATTCAGTGCGTAGACGTGCACCGACCTTTCCTTGGCCAGTTGCGCCGCCTGCTCCAGGGTCATGATGGGTTTGCCGGAAAGGAAGTTATCAGTGGCCAGCACTACCGACCGCGAGCGCTGCGGTCCGGCGGCACCCGGGCCGGTGGCGCCCTGGAAACTGTTCAGGCAGGACGCCAGGCCATCGCCGATCAGCGAGGAACCACGGCCGCTCCAGGTGCCGTCCAGGAATCCGGAGCTGCCGGGCTTGCCGTCGAAAGCGTCCTTGGCGGCCTGGAGTTGCTCCTGGGCGTAAGCGTAATCGTCCGTCAGCGGGAACACCTGGATAGCGCTGCTGTCGAAAATGGTCAGGCCGATCCGCTCGCCGTCGAACTTCCTGGCCAGGCCGGCGAAGACGTCCACCACTGCGGCGTCGGCGTTGCTCATGGAGCCGGATGCGTCCAGGCAGAGCATGATGTCCCGGTTGTGCTGCTCCGGCCTGGTGGTTGCCACGTCCACGGGGCGGGCAGCAGCCACCGCCGTCGAGGCCAGCAGCAGGGCACACGCGGTCCCGGCCACGAGCAGCCATCTCCGGTGCCGCCGAAGGGCTGCCTGGTATTCCGGCAGCGCGGTGAGCCGGTCCGCGTGGGCCACCGGACGGCGTCGAACGTCTTCCCGTCCGTTGCGCCGCAGCCCGGCCCACACGGCCCACGCCACGGCAGCGGCAGCCGGCAGCAGCACCCACCACAACATCAACTCCATGCGCGCACCACCGCCGAAGTCCTTGCCGCGGAGGCGCCCACGGAGGGCAGCGGACCGGGCCCGAATTCGGCCGGGTAGAGGGCTTCGACGGCGTCCGCGGCCGCAGGAAGCGGGTGCTGCGCCAGGTCCTGCTGCGTCATCCGGGTGGCGTCCACCCCGGTGGCGTCCCGGACGAATCCGCGCAGGAGCATGCTGATCTGCTGGTGCGCGGCCCGGGCGTCGAGGGTGCCCGCCGCAGCATCGAGTTCCACGTCACGGATGCGCTGCAGGTAGGCGGCCTTGAGCGACGGGAGGTCTGTCAGGGCGGGACGCGCCGGTTCGGAACCGGAAGCGGGGCCGGTACGGGAGCTTAACCACACGTAGGCGTACCAGCCGGCCACCAGGGCCAGGATTGCCGCTCCGCACCACACCCATGCGGGGTTGTACGGCAGCGGTCCGTAGAATCCGGGGTCAGCCTGCACGCCGGTGCCTTTCCAGCAGGGCAAACAGACCGGTCATGACGTCGTCGCTGGCGGCCACATCCCCCTCAACGATCCCCGCAGCACGCAGCATGGCCTTGCGCTCCGCATCGCGCTGGGCGGCCGCGGTGGCATAGGCGGCCGCCACGCCGGCCGCCGCCGCAGGCTGCCAGGCCAGGACCGCGGAATCGGCCACGCTATAGGAATCGGAGGTGGAAGATTCCCGTATCTCCTGGCTGGACGGCGCCAGGTCCGCGTCCCGGACCGTCAGCCAGAGGATCTCGTGCTGCGCGCGGAGCCTGCGGAGGAGCTGGCCCGTGGCGTCATCAGCGGGCAGTTCATCCGCGACGACGAACAACAGGCGGCGGCCCTTGACGTTGGCGGCCACGTGCTTCAACTGGTCCTGGAGCCTGCTCGGGGGGCCGTCCAGCCTGGTGTCGGTGTCGACGTGCCTCAGCAGCCGCTCCAGGTGCTCCTCACCGCCCTTAGCGGGCAGGGACCGGGTGGTGGAAGAGTCGCCGCAGACCAGGCCCACCACATCCCCATGGCGGAGGGCAAGGTAGCCCAAGACTCCCAGTGCGAGGATGGCAATGTCCTTCTTTGCCTCCCCGGATTTGGCCTCCGCAGCCATGTTGCGCCCGGTATCGGTAACGAGGAGGACTGTTTGCCTCCGGACTGCCACATAGCGCCGGATCAGGGGTGAGCCGTGGCGCGCCGAGGCCTTCCAGTCGATGTCGCGGACCTCGTCACCGGGAACGTAGGCGCGCAGGTCATCGAAGTCGAGGCTGCGGCCACGGAAGACGGAACCGTATTCGCCGTCGAGCATTCCCCGGGCTTTCCGGTGCGCGAAGATGGCCATCTTCGACTTCACGCGCTGGAGCAGGCTTGGCATGCGGGGTCAGGGGGTCTGGATGGCTGCGACGATGGCGTCGATCACCGATTCGACCGGCACTTGCTCGGCCACGGCGTCGAAGTTCAGGATCAGCCGGTGCCGCAGCACACGGTGGGCCAGCGACTTGACGTCCTCAGGGACCACGTGGTCGCGGCCATTCAACAGGGCCACCGCGCGGGACGCCTGGCTGAAGGCGATGCTGGCGCGGGGGCTGGCGCCGAATTCGATGAATCCGGCAAGCCGGGAGTCGATGTACTGCGAAGCATGCCGGGTCACGTACACCAGCCCTACGATGTAGTTGATCACCGCAGGATCAATGTAGATCCGCCTGGCGAGGGCCTGGATTTCGGTGATGGCGTCGAGGGAGGCGGCGGCAGCAGGCTTCTGGTCCGCGGTGAAGATGCCGGCATCGATCCTGCGGATAATCTCCGCTTCCTCCGCAGGCGAGGGGTAGTCCAGCACATCCTTGAGCATGAAGCGGTCCATTTGGGCTTCGGGGAGCTGGTATGTGCCTTCCTGCTCGATCGGGTTCTGGGTGGCCAGGACCAGGAACGGTGAGGGCAGCCGGTAGTCCTGGCCGCCGATGGAGGTCTGGCGTTCCTGCATGGCCTCCAGCATGGCGCTCTGGGTCTTGGCGCTGGAGCGGTTGATCTCGTCCAGCAGCACGATGTTTGCGTGCACCGGACCCAGCTGGGTGACGAAAGTTCCTTTGGCGGCGTCGTAGATCTGGGTTCCCACAATGTCGCTGGGCAGCAGGTCCGGGGTGCACTGGATGCGGCGGAACTCGGCGCTGACGGCCTCGGCCACCGTTTGCGCCGCAGTGGTTTTCGCCAGTCCCGGGACGCTTTCGAGGAGGATGTGGCCGCCGGTCAGCAGGCCCACCAGGAGCGATTCGCGCAGCCGGGACTGCCCCACCACCTTGGCGTCGAAACTGCGGGAAATGTTCGCGACCACCTGCTGCGCCCTGGCCAGCTCCGCCGGTTCGATTCTTGCGGGCACGCTGGTCGAAAGCACTGGTATTCCCCCTGGTGACGGTGATGGAGTCGCGGGCCGGGCCGGCCGTGTCCCGCCCGCCATCCTATCCAAGACCGCGGGGCCCGGAACGGCAATGGGCACCCCTCCCCATGCGGGCCGGGCAGGTCTATCCTTTTGCCATGACCGAGCTTCCAGACAGTTACAAGGAGTACCTCGCCGGCAAGAACCAGTTGTTCGTCGACACCGTCAGGCCGGTCCTGATGCAGTCCGCGGCGGACAAACTGCACGGCGTCCGCGTGGTGGACACCCACCACGGACACCAAGCCCACCTGGACGATACCCTCCCCTTCGGGGTGGTGCTGGAGGACATCGACTAACCCCTGACAGCTCCCGACAGCGCCAACGGGTTGCCGGCGCCGCGCGCCACGATGCCGTAGAGGGCCAGCACCGGCAGGGAGTACAGGATGGAGAAGGCGGCCAGCTGGCCATACGCCACGGCCCCGTACTGGCCGAAAAAGCTGAAGATCGATACCGCCGCCGGCTGGTTGGCTTCAGAGAGCAGGAGCAGGAACGGTACGAAGAAGTTCCCCCAGGCCTGGATGAACACGAAGATAAACACCACGCCGAGGCCCGGGCCCATGAGCGGCAGCACGATTGAACGCAAGGCAGCCAGCCGGGATGCCCCGTCCACCCAGGCGGCCTCCTCCACGGCCAAGGGCACCGCATCCATGAAGTTCCTGGTCATCCAGATGGCCATGGGCAGGCTGGTCGCGGACAGGAACAGCACTGTGGCGGGCAAGGAATCCAACAGCTGAAGCTGAACGAACAATCCGTACACGGGAACCATGATGGCCGTCACCGGCAGGCAGGTGCCGAACAGGATGCCGTAGAGGAACGGGGTGTTGAACCGCGACCGGAAACGGGAGAGCGGATAGGCAGCCAATACGGCCGCTGCCAGCGTCACGGCACCGGTCCCTGCAGAAAGCAACAGGCTGTTCCACAGCGGCCGGAACAGCAGCTCCGGGGTGAGGACTGCGGAAAAATTGTCCAGGGCAGGCCGCAGCGGAACTTTGGTGCCATGCCCGGCGGCCGGGTCCAGCGAACCGAGGACCAGCCACAGCAGCGGCAGCACGAAGCACGCGCCGATCACCAGCAGGACGGCATCCGCCACCGCGCTCCCCCGCGGACGGCGGCGGGCCCGTGGCCGGACGGCAGTCCGTGCGGCGGTCACGGCCTCTGCTCCCGCAAGAGTCGAAGATAGGCGGCCCCGAACACTGCCCCGATCAGGATCAGCACCGAAGCGACCGCCGTGCCATAGCCGATATCGCCGAATTTGAAGGCCTCCTGGTAGGCCATGACGGGCAATGTGGAGCTGCCGTTGGCCGGACCGCCCGCGGTCATGACCCAGATCAGGGTGAACACGGCGAGGGTCTGCAGCGTGACCAGCATCAGGTTGGTGGCGATGCTGCCCCGGATCACCGGCAGGGTGATGAACACCAGCCGCTGCCAGGCGCCGGCACCGTCCATGTGTGCCGCTTCGGTGAGCTCGGCCGGCACCCCGCCCAGCGCCGCGCGGTACACCAGCATGGAGAAGGCGGTGCCACGCCACACGTTCGCCATGATCACGGCCAGCATGGGCACGGCGTAGAGCCAGTCGACCTCCGCCAGTCCCATCCCGCCGAGCAACTGGTTGAGCGTCCCGTCGCGGCTGAAGAAGGCGTAGGCAGCGAAAGCCGCCACGATTTCGGGCAAGACCCAGGCGGCAACGACGGCGGTACCCACCACCGCCGAGACTGCGGGCCGTGCCCGGCGCAGAAGGACCGCCAGGGCCAGTCCCAGGACGTTCTGGCCCAGAACGGCGGAGCCGCCCACGAACAGCACCGTCAGGGCCAGCGAGAGCGGGAACACCGGGTCCTGCAACAGCCGCTGGTAGTTCTCCAGACCCACCCATTCCGGGTTCCTGGCATGCCGGCCGGTCAGTCCGGCATTGGTCAGCGAGGCCTGGAACGCCCACAGCACCGGGCCCGCCAGGAAGACAGCAAGCAGCAGGACGGCCGGCAGGACCGGCAGGTAGCGGGCGAGCTGCCGACATTGGTGGTGGCGTGCCACCGCTACTTCCGGACGGTCTTGTCGCCGCCCACGAGGCCTGCCACGGCCGTGTCGTAGTCGGCGGCCGCCTGCTCCGGGGTCCTCTTGCCCGTGATGACGGCTTCGGTGGCCTCCTGGACGGCAGCGGAGATCCGGGGGTAGTCCGAGGTGGCGGGGCGGTAGCGGGTCACCGACACCAGGCTGGACACGTCTTTGACGAAGGGGTTGGCGGACTGGTAGCCCGGATCGGCTGCGACGTCGGTGCGGACGGCGATCTGTGAACTGGCGACCGTGAACTGCAGGGAGTTCTTTGCATTCAGCGCCGTGGTCAGGAACGTGAAGGCGAGGTCAGGCTGCTTGGTTTCCGCGCCCACGGCCAAGGTCCAGCCGCCGGACATGCTCACGGCACCCGGTGCCCCGCCGTTCTGCGTGGGGAACGGGGCCACGCCCATGTCCTGCGCGTACGCCGGCCATTCGTAGCTTCCACCTTTTTGCCAGAACGACGGCGTATAGGAGCCTTCCACGGTGGCGCCCAACTGTGCTTTCGGGAACCAGTCCCCGAACACCTTCTTCCAGACGTTCGGGTCCAGCGCATCGGCAGGCGGCACTGCGAGGCCCTCCTGGTAAAGCGTCTGGAGGAAGGCGAGTGAATCCTTGAAGCCTGCTGAGCCGACGACCCACTTTTTCGCATCCTGGTCATAGAGGCCGGCACCGGTGCCGTAGAGCAGCTCGTAGAACCCCTGCATCACTGTTCCCTCGCCGGTGCCTTTGCCGGCGTACATGTTGAACGGGATCACGGCGGGGTTCGAGGCCTTGATCTTCCTGGCGGTGTCCAGGAGGTCCTGCCAGGTGGCCGGGCGCCAGGGCAGCGCGATGCCCGCGGCTTCAAAGACTTTCTTGTTGTACCAGATGGCCCGTGTGTCGGTGCCCAGCGGCACTGCGTAGGTGCCGCCGTCGTCCGCCTTCCCGGCTTCCTTCGCGCCGGCGTCGAACTTGTCCCAGTCTTCCCACGCCGCCAGCCGGCTGTCCAGGTTCAAGAGGTACCCGGCATCCACGTCCGAACGGACCTTGAAAGTGTCTTCGTAAAAAACGTCGGGGGCGGTGGCAGGCGACCTGAGCGCGAGGGCCAGTTTGGTGCCGTAGTCGTCGTCGTTTGCCTGGATGGGCTGGAGTTCAACGGTGATGCCCTGGTGCGCTGCTTCGAACTCCTTCTTGGCGTCCTGGAACATGGTGTCCAGTGCGGTGAAGGAATCCGTCTTCTGGTAGGCCACCTTGATCGTCTTGCCGCCTGCAGGATCGGCGGGAGTACAGCCGGCGAGGGCCAGTGCTGCGGCGGCCAGCAGGGACACCGTGGCGGATACCCGGCGAAGCATGGTCCGGTCAGCTTTCCAGCAGCAGCCGCTGGGCGCGGGGCGCGAGGGTATGTTCCAGGACCAGCGATGCTGCGCCGATGGCGCCCACGTCCTCGCCTACGCCGGTGCCCACAACCTCGATGGGGTGGATCAGGCGGGCGGCGCTGTTGGTATCCAGGAGGGACGGGATCAGCTCCAGGTAGCGTTGGGACAGGCAGGTCCAGAACGGCCCGCCGAAGACAACCCGTTCAACATCCAGGGTGTTGGTGACCACTGAAACTGCGCGTGCCACCAGGACGGCTGACTTGTCCAGGATGGCGGAGGCCCGTTCGTCCCCGCCGTAGGCGCGTGCGCAGAGATCGGCGAAGCTCTGCTTGATTTCGGCGGCACTGCTGGCGGGGGGCCCTTCCAGGATGCCGGCCGCTTCCGCCTCTGCCACCAGCACCTGCGGGATGCAGGAGGATTTGACGCAGCCCCGCTGGCCGCAGTCGCAGGGAGGGCCGTCCGGATCCACCACGATGTGGCCGATCTCGCCGGCATTGCCGGAGGTTCCGCGAATGACCTCGTCGTTGAGGACGATGCCGCAGCCGATGCCGGTCCCCATGTACATGAAGACGAAGCTCCCCGCGCCGCTGGGGCCGCCCGCCCAGGTTTCCGCCACGGCCGCGCTGGTGACGTCCTTGTCCACCAGCACCGAGTAGCCGGTGGCCCTGGCCAGCGCCTCACGCAGTTCCACCCGGTCCCAGCCCGGCAGCAGCGGCGGGTCCACCACGGTGCCGTTGTCCAGGTCGATGGGGCCGGGAGCGGCCACGCCCACGCCTGCGATGCGGCTGCGGTCCACGCCGGAATCGGTGACGAGCTGCGCCAGTTCCGCGGCGATGGTGGTGATGACGGCGGAGGGATCGTTCCCGCCCGGGGTCTTGATGCGTGAATGCCGGACCACCGCCCCCACGAGGTCCAGGACCACGAACGTGGTCACTGCCGGGTCAAGGTGGACACCCAAGGCGTACATTCCGCCAGGGTTGAGCCGCAGGATGGTGCGTGGCTTGCCCGGTCCGCTGCCCTCTTTGCCGGCTTCCACGATCAGGTTCTGGTCCAGCAGGCGCCGGGAAATATTGGAGATGGTCTGCGGGGACAGGCCCACGATCTGCGCGAGTTCCACGCGGCTCAAACCGCCGGTGGTCCTGCGGATCGCGTCGAGGATGACGGTGAGGTTGAAATCCCCCATCCTGGGCAAGTTGGTTCCGCGCCTCGGAGAAGATTGGCGGATCTCAGACACGGTGTCCCCTAAACGTCTTCGGCTACCTGCATACGGTGATGCTTTGAATCGTACGTTACGGGCGGGCGCCCGCCCACATGGCCGGGCGGCGGCGCGGCGCGGGAACGGTCCACGTCAGCGGCGGGTTGGCGGTGGGCGCCGGTCAACGGGTGGCAGCCGCCGGCCCGGATCAGCGGGGACGGCGGACGCTTCGCGTGACGGTGAATTTAGGATTCATGCCTTCCACGACGGTGGGTCCGACGTGCCGTTCCAGCGCCGGCAGGTAGGCAAGGTGCCGGTTGAAGACCGTCCACAGCTCCCCGCCGGCGGCCATGACGCGTCCTGCCGCCTCGATCATCTTGATCCCGGCGCCCGCGTGGACGCCGGCGCCAACGTGGAAGGGCGGGTTCAGCAGGACGGCATCGGCAGCGCCGTCGGGGAAGGTACTGAGCGCGTCATCCTGCAAGACAGTGATCCGGTCCGCCAGGCCGTTCGCCCGTGCGGTGGCGAGGGCCGACTGCACGGCGGCCGCGGACTGGTCGGTGGCCGTCACGGCGGCGCCAGGGAACTGGCGGGCGTACATGGCGGCGAGGATGCCGGTGCCGCAGCCGAGGTCGACGGCGTGCCGTGCCGGTTTCATGGCGGGCAGGAACGTCAGCAGGAATCGGGTGCCGATGTCCAGTTTGGCGCCGGCGAAGACAGCGCCGTGGGCGGCAACGTCAAGGTCCAGCTCAGCGAGGTGCTCCACCACCGGAAAGCGTGGCGGTGCGGCCGGCTTTGGTCCGGCGGCCAGGACCAGCCGCGACTTTTGCCGGGCGAGCTGCGGCTGGACGGACGCGAAAAAGCGTTCCAGGACCGCGTTCATGCCCAGGGACATGTGTTTGACCCTGCCGCCGGCCAGCAGCAGCACCCCGGGGGCCGCATGGCGGGCGACGGCAGCCGCAATCTCCTCCAGCTCCGCCAGGGTCTTGGGCAGTTGCAGCAGGACAGTTTCCGCGCCTGCCAGGAGCTCAGGCCCGAGGGGCAGCTGGACGAACTCCGTGCCGTCACCGGCGTATCCCGGCAACTGTGCGTCGCATTGCGCGGCGTTCAACCGCAGCGCCCGCTCCCCCGTCACCAGGTCCTGGTGCACGCGCAGGGAGGCCGGGGCGAGGACTGCGGAGGCGCCCAAGGTCAGGGCGCCGTAACGGTCACCGATGACGGCAATGGTGCTGCCGGACCGGCCAAGCTGCACAGCGGTGTCCAGGAGCAGCCGGTCCGTGGCGTCCCAGGCGTGGAGGTTGGGCGCTTCAACATCGGGCCGCCGGCGCAGGACATCGAAAATCTCCGCCAGGGTATGTGCTGCCACCGCTGTCCTGCCGCCTTCTGTCGTCCGTGCCGGCCCCGGGTTCCCCGGAGTCACCCCCACGTTACCGTTTCCGCCGCCGGAGCCATCCCGGGCAGTGCCGCGATGGCTGCCACTGCAGCCCGGCCGGCCCGGTTGGCGCCGATGGTGGACGACGACGGACCGTAGCCCACCAGGTGGACGCGCGGCTCAGCTGCCACCTGGGTTCCTTCCATCGCGATCCCGCCGCCCGGTCCGCGGAGGTGGAGCGGGGCAAGGTGTTCCAGTTCGGCCCTGAAGCCGGTGGCCCACAGGATGACGTCCGCCTTCAGGAAACTGCCATCGGCGCGGCGGACTCCGTCCGGTTCGATGGACGTGAACATGGGCTGCCGGTCAAGGACGCCGCGCTCCCGTGCTGCGCGGAGCGCCGGAGTCCAGATTAGTCCGGTCGCCGATACGACGCTTTGCGGCGGGAGGCCCCGGCGGACACGGTCCTCCACCAGGGCCACTGCGTCGTGCCCGGCCCGGGCATCGAAAGGGGCGTCCCGCCAGACCGGTTCCCGGCGCGTGAACCAGCTGGTGGACGTCACCCGGGAAATCTCGTCCAGCAGGCCGACGGCGGAGATGCCGCCGCCCACCACAATCACGTGCTTGCCCGTGAATTCAGCGGCGGAGACGTAGTCGGCAACGTGCAGCTGGCGGCCGCGGAATGAGGACCGGCCCGGGTAGATGGGCCAGAACGGGCGGCTCCAGGTGCCGGTGGCGTTGATGAGGGCCCTGGCGCTCCAGACGCCGTCGGACGTCTCCACCCTCAGCCGTCCGGCTGGGTCCTCGTCTTCCCGCCGGACAGCACGCACTTTGACGGGCCGGTGCACGGCAAGGCCCAGGGCGGCCTCGTAGCCGCCAAAGTAGCGGGTCAGGAATTGGGAGCTGGGCTCGGTTGGATCGACGTCCGGTTTGGGGATCCCCGGCAGGTCGCTGATTCCGTTGACCGTTGCCATGCGCAGGCTCTTCCACCGATGCCGCCAGGCACCGCCCGGACCGTCCTCGGCGTCGAGCACCGCAAAATCGAATCCCCGGCGCTGCAGGTGGTAGGCGGCGGACAGGCCGGCCTGGCCCGCCCCGATGACCACCACATCGGTCGGCTCAGGAATCACTCCCCAATGATAGTCGCGGAGGGCAGCACAGCCTTAGGGTGGGCCCATGGACACTGCGGGAGCCACCAAGGCCACGGGACATGCTGACCGGCTGGCAACAGCGTTGGGGGTGGTGCTGGGGACGGATCGGATCCCCTTGCGCCTGAGGGCCTGGGATGGCTCCGAGGCCGGGCCCGCGGACGCCCCGGTCCTGGAGTTCAGGTCCCGCCGGGCACTCCGGCGGATGCTGTGGTCACCGGGGCAACTGGGACTGAGCCGGGCGTATGTAGCGGGTGAGATCGACGCTCCGGGAGACGTGTTCGCGGCCTTCGGGGCACTGAGCTCGGCAGGGAAGTTTGCCGAGCCCGGCCCCTTCCGTCCGCCCACTGCCCGCGAACTGTTGCTGCTGGCACGGACTGCGGTCAGGCTGGGCGCGGTAGGTCCCAACCCGGTTCCGCCGCCGGAGGAGGCCCGCATTGCACGGAAGGGCCGGATGCATTCCCGGGGCCGGGATTCTGCCGCCATCTCCCATCACTACGACGTCGGCAATGATTTCTATGCCCTGGTGCTGGGATCCTCCATGGTCTATTCCTGCGCGGTATGGCCGGCCGCCGGTGCGCCGGATCCGCAGGCGCCGGACGTGGGCCTGGACGCCGCGCAGGAGGCCAAACTGGACCTGGTCTGCCGCAAACTGGGCCTCCAGCCCGGGATGCGGGTCCTGGACGTGGGGTGCGGCTGGGGCAGCTTCGCCCTCCACGCGGCCGCCAGGTACGGGGTCAGCGTGGTGGGGGTGACGCTGTCGACGGAACAGGCCGCCCTGGCCGCCAAGCGGGCTGCAGATGCCGGCCTCACCGGCAGCGTGGAGATCCGGGTGCAGGACTACCGGGATGTGCACGACGGACCGTTCGACGCCATCAGCTCCATCGGCATGTCCGAGCACGTGGGCCGGGCCCAGACCCCCGCCTACGCCGCAGCGCTCTTCGGGCTGCTCAAGCCCGGCGGCCGGCTGCTGAACCACGCCATCTCCTGGAATGCCGGCCCCACCAGCCCCGATCCCGACTCGTTCATTCCCCGGTACGTTTTCCCCGATGGGGAAATGATCAGCCTGGGCGAGATGGTGGCCGCCTTGGAAACAGCCCGGTTCGAAGTCCTCGACGTCGAGGCCCTCCGCCGCCACTATGCCCTGACCCTCCGGGCCTGGGTCCGGCGGCTGGAAGAGAACTGGGACGAAGCGGTAGCCCTCGCCGGGGCGGGGCGCGCCAGGGTATGGCGCCTCTACATGGCGGCCAGCGCCCTGGGCTTCGAAAACGGGCTGACCGGCGTCAACCAGGTCCTTGCCCGCCGGCCGGGCGGGGCTGAGCCGCCACTGCGCCGCCACGACTGGTTGTGACACCAGGCCCGGATGGGCGGCTAGGCCACTGGCGACGGGCCGCCCGGCTGGGTGTAATGCTGGGTCTGCTCGATCTGCACGACCTTCGGGTCGGTCTCATCGGCGGCGTAGTCCGTGGGCCGCGTCAGGTCCTCCCCCGTCCGGACCTTCAGTGCCCGCAGCACCACGGTCAGGACGACGGCGACCACCAGGTTGAGCGCGAACGCGGACACCGCGATGTACACGCTGAAGTCCGTCCCCGGGAAGGCGGCCACCGAGCCACCAAAGTGCGCCTTGGTGACAGGGTTGACCACGTTATAGGCGGAGACTGTTCCGAATACGATGCCCACTGCCCAGCCGGCCAGGAGGGCCCACCGGTCGAACCAGCGGGTGTACAGGCCGGCCACTACCGCCGGGAACGTTTGCAGGATCCAGATGCCGCCCAGCAGCTGCATGTTGATGGCGGCGGACTGGTCCATGGCGATGACGAAGACCAATGCGCCCACCTTCACCACCAGGGAGACGATCTTGGATACTTTCGCTTCGGTCCTGGCGTCCACGTCGGGCCGGATGAAGTCGCGGTAGATGTTGCGGGTGAACATGTTCGCGGCGGCGATCGACATGATCGCTGCCGGCACCAGGGCACCGATGGCGATGGCGGCCAGCGCGATTCCCGCGAACCAGGCCGGGAAGTGGTCAAGGAACAACTGAGGGACCACCAGCTGCGGGTTGACCGATCCATCCAGGTCGATGGGCTTGGTCCCGGCCTGGATGGCCACGAATCCCAGCAGGGCCAGGAAGCCGAGCATCAGCGAATACAGCGGGAGGATCGCGGCGTTGCGGCGGATGGTGTTCCGTGCCTTCGAGGCCAGCACGGCCGTCACGGAGTGCGGGTACATGAACAGTGCCATGGCTGAACCAAGGGCGAGTGACCAGTATGCGGAGTAGTTGGCGGCGCCTGGAATGAAGACGCCGGCCGGCTTGCCCGTGGCCTGGTTGACGGTGCCCAGTTTGGCCTGCGCGGAATTGAAGATCGTGTCCCAGCCACCAAACTTGATGGGCAGGTAGATCACGGCCACGATGACGGCGAGGTAGATCAGCAGGTCCTTGACCACGGCGATCATCGCCGGTGCACGCAGCCCCGAGGTGTACGTGTAGGCGGCCAGGACCACGAAAGCCAGGATCAATGGCAGGTCGGTCAACAGCACGTTGCCGGAGCTGCCCAGGCCCAGGACCGTGAGCACCGCCTTGATGCCGACAAGCTGCAGCGCGATATACGGCATGGTGGCTACGATTCCGGTGACTGCCACCGCCAGGGAAAGCCAGCGGCTGCCGTACCGGCCGCCCACGAAGTCGGCCGAGGTGACGTAGCCGTGGCGGTGGGAGACCGACCACAGCCGGCTCATGATGATGAAGATGATCGGGTAGAGGACGATCGTGTAGGGGACGGCGAAGAAGCCGCTGACCGCGCCCGTGGCCCACATGGCCGCCGGGACCGCCACAAAGGTGTAGGCGGTGTAAAGGTCACCGCCCAGCAGGAACCAGGTGATCCAGGTTCCGAACCCGCGGCCGCCCAGGCCCCACTCGTCAAGGCTGTGCAGGCCCTCCACTTCGGTTCCGCGCCGCCACTTGGCAGCGAGGAACCCCATCACGGCCACGACGACGAACAGCAGCACAACGATGACCAGGGCGGTCCAGTTGATTTCGCGCCCGTTCATGGCCGGTCCCCTCCCCGGCCGGGCCGGGCGGAGGCGCCACCCGCCCTCGGCGGGCCGCCGGCCCGTGCTTCAGCCCGCCGTCGTCGGTCTTCCCTGGTGACCAGCCAATAGGCTGTGCCGGTCAGCACGGCGGAAATTGGCACCCACGCCAGCTGGTACCAGTAGAAAAACGGCATGCCGCCCAGCCGGGGTGCGTCAAAGGAGTACAGCTGCGGCATCAGCGGGAGGAGAATGGCTGCCGCCAGCAGGAGGCCGGCCCCGATATACGGAGCCGGCCTGGCCGGTCCCCGGATGGCTGTATCACGCGACAGCGGCGTCCCGTGGGGAACCCCTTCGCCATTCGCACCGTAACCGGACTCATTCGCCTGGGACATCTGCGACCTCCTCGTCAGCGACGTCCCGGGGCTGGACTCTGGTGAATGAAGACCAGCGGCGGGACGCTGTGCCCTCCATGATCAGTTGTACGCCGGTTTGACCTGCGCGGGAAGGGTTTTGCAACGGGGCCGGCCCGCTTCCAGGGAGCAATGGAAAAGGGAACCATCACCAGGTGATGGTTCCCTTTTTCCTACTTTGCACGGTGGAGCTGAGGGGACTCGAACCCCTGACCCCCTGCATGCCATGCAGGTGCGCTACCAGCTGCGCCACAGCCCCGTACTTCGCGTTCCTTCGGTTGATTTCCCCGGAGCAACCTGACCAGAGTAATGCACTTTTCCGCTGGACGCCAATCGGGCTTTTCCTGCAGCACCGGCGGCGATGGACCACCGCCGAAAGCTGCCCCGGCGGCTGCCGCGAACAACGCAGAACAAAAAATCCGCCGGAACCGTGATGGTTCCGGCGGATGTCCGGTGGAGCTGAGGGGACTCGAACCCCTGACCCCCTGCATGCCATGCAGGTGCGCTACCAGCTGCGCCACAGCCCCGGAATGTTGCCGCTCCGAGAAGCTTTGTTCGGGGTCTCCCCCGAAGCAACTCAAATATCTTAGAACAGCAATTCCGAAAATTCCAAATCGGGAATATTCACGGATCTGGCGTCTCGCCTACTCGCCGTCGGCCGCCGCACCGGCTTGGGCGGGGACGTCGTCGCCGAGCTGCAGGTCCACCACCGGGCAGTCCTTCCAGAGCCGCTCGAGGGCGTAGAACACGCGGTCTTCCTCGTGCTGGACGTGGATGACGATGTCCGAGTAATCCAGGAGCACCCACCGGCCACCGGAGCGGCCCTCGCGGCGCACCGGGCGGAGGTCCTGCTTGGCAAGTTCTTCCTCGATGCCGTCCACGATTGCGTTGACCTGGCGTTCGCTGGGTGCAGAGGCGATGAGGAAGACGTCGGCCAGGGCCAGCCGTTCGCTCACGTCAAGGGCCACGATGTCGTGGGCTATCTTGTCAGCGGCAGCCTTGGCGGCCGTACGGGCCATGGCGATGGACGTTTGTGTTGCAGTCACGGGACTCCTTGTTTGGGTTAAGTGTTTGTTGCCGCTGGTGGGATCAGCGGGACATGCCGGTGACGATCAGGATGATGCCGGCAACCAGTGCCAGGATCCCGAACGCGAGGATGCAGAACTGGAGGACCCGGTTGCGGCGCGCCCTGCTGAGCCCTGCTGTTGCGGCGTCCAGCGGATCAAGGCCGTAGGCGGACCGTGCGGGTACCCGGGGCAGGTCTTCGAAGAGGTCTTCGGACTGGCCCTCCGGCCGTGCAGCCGGTTTGGGCCGGCCGGCCGCCTTTGCGGCCGCTTCGGCCCTGGCAATCACCTGGGACCGGCCGGTGCCGGACTCGGCTGGCGCTGCTTTGGTACGGGCTGCCGGCCGGCGTTTGCCGCCCGCCTGGACCTTCGTACCGGGCCGGGTGGTGACCGGAACATGCGAAGTTGCCGGCGGTTTCATCACCGGGCGCTCCACGCCGGGCACCTGGACGAACTCAAGCGGCGTGACCATGGCAAGGTTGCTGGCGGTGGATGGGCCGGATTTGTCCTGGGTGCCCGCAGCCGCTGCCTGCTTCGCGGGATCTGCGGCTTGGGCCTGGCCTCCCGCCTGTTCGGCGAGTTTTTGCCGGGCCATCGCCCGCCGGTTCATGACAGCGGCCCTCTCGGCCAGCGCGATCTGTTCGGCGAGGATTTCCGGGTCCACCGCTTCGGGGTCCTGGGAGGCGATGTGCTCCATTTTGGCGATCTGGTTCCGCGCCTGTGCGGCGATGAGGGCCCGTGCTTCCAAGGCCTGCTCCACGGTCATGCCGTCCGGGGCGGAACTGCCGGCTTCCGTCGTAGGTCCCGGGTTGACGGTGTCACCTGGCGCACTGTTCTTTCCGCCGGCGGGCTTGGCTGTGGGCGCAGGAGCTCCGGCGGCCGGCGGGGAGGTTGGGCCGGCCGCGGGTGGAACCACTGGATTGGCGGCCGTCAGTGCCTGCTCCTTGAGCTGCTGCAACCGCAGCTGGCGCCGGGTGGGCGGACCGCCGGCGGACAGCTGCCCCTCCTTCTCTTCGAGCTCCTTGATGGTGCGCAATGCGGCGCGGTCGCGGGCACGGATCTGGGATGAGCGCTGGGGGGCCGACTGGCTTGGAACAGCCTCTGGACGCGCGGCAGGCTCGGCGCTTGCGGTCGAGGCAGGGCGGACCGCAGGGTCCTGCGCGGCAGGTGCCCGCCTGGCAGGTTCGGGCGCACCCTCGGCCGGCCGATTCGCGGCAGGCGGGCGTTGCTCCGTGATGGCCGGGGTGCCCTGTTGGGCGTCCCTGGCCTTCCGGAGTTCCCGGCGGCTGCGGATGGGAGGCTGTTCCTGACTCATTGAGAACTCATTCAGTACTGGCTGGTTCGCGTGCTTCGGAAAGTGGTTCATCCGCGCCTGCCGGCGGATCGGCATAGAGGTCGTACTTGGCGATGTACTGCACCACCCCGTCCGGGACCAGATACCACACCGGATGGTTCGCTGCCACGCGGGCACGGCAATCCGTGGACGAAATGGCCATGGCAGGCACTTCCAGGAGACTGACGTCCTTACGGCCCATCCCGTCCAGGACGTGCCCCGGGCGGGTGACTCCCACGAAGTGGGCCAGCGACCAGAGCTCGTCAATGTCTTTCCAGGACAGGATTTGCGCCAAGGCGTCAGCACCCGTGATGAAGAACAAGTCGGCGTCCGGCCGCTGGGCCCGGAGGTCGCGCAGGGTGTCGATGGTGTACGTGGGACCCGGCCGGTCCACGTCGACCCTGCTGACGGTGAAACGTGGATTGGAGGCCGTGGCGATCACGGTCATCAGGTAACGGTGCTCAGGCTCGCTGACCTGTTTATGGGACTTTTGCCATGGCTGCCCGGTAGGCACGAAGACCACTTCGTCGAGGTCGAATTCGGCCGCGACCTCGCTGGCCGCCACCAGGTGCCCATGGTGGATGGGATCGAACGTCCCACCCATGACACCAAGCCGCAGCCTTCCCCGGGCACCATTGCGGTGCAGGTTGTGCGAAATGTTAGTGGCCCTGCCCGCGATCGTGCTTGTTGGGGTGCTGGCGGTGCGGATCCGCGTGCTCTTCGGTGGCCGCGTGCCGGTTGCCCAGGTTGTTGTAGGACAGCGTGATGAACATCAGGACCACCAGGATGGCGAACATTGACACGCCGAAGACCCACGGCTCTGCCAGCAGCGGGGCGGGCTCCTCATGGGCTGCGTCGCCTGCCGCGGCGATGGACGTGACGATCTGCTGGAGCAGCATTTTCTCCCCTATGGTCAAGGATTTTCAGGCAGCGGAACCTTCCGCTGCTTTCTAAGGTTCTGGTCTATGTTACCGCGTTGCTACCCGCGGACCTGGCCTTCGCCCTGGACAATCCACTTCGTGGTGGTCAGCTCGGTCAGTCCCATCGGGCCGCGGGCGTGCAGCTTCTGGGTGGAGATCCCCACCTCGGCGCCCAGGCCGAGTTCACCGCCGTCGGTAAAGCGTGTGGAGGCGTTGACGATGACCGCTGCGGAATCCACCTCTGCGATGAACCGTTCAGCGTTGGCGAGGTTGTTGGTGAGGATCGCTTCGGTGTGGCCCGTGGACCATGTGCGGATGTGCTGCACGGCTTCGTCGAGGCTGTCCACCATGGCCACGGCAAGGTCCAGGTCCATGTATTCCGTGGCCCAGTCTTCGTCCGTGGCCGGCTCCGCGTCGATCCCGGCGGGCAAGGCTGCACCGATCCGTTGGTCCACATGCAATCGGACCCCGGCGTTTCGAAGGGCTGTTGCGACGGCGGGCAGCACGGTCGCGCCGGAGTGGACCAGCAGGGTTTCGACGGTGTTGCAGACGCTGGGCCGCTGGGTCTTGGCGTTGAGCAGGATCTCCACCGCCATGGTCTCGTCCGCGGATTCGTCCAGGAAGATGTGGACGTTTCCCTCTCCCGTCTCGATGACCGGCACGGCGGAATTGGTCACCACCGTCTGGATGAGGTCGCGGCCGCCGCGGGGAATCAACACGTCCACCCGGCCGCGGGCCTTCATCAGGACATTGGCGCCGGCGCGGCCGAACTGGTCCACGGTCTGGACGGCGTCGGCCGGCAGGCCTACGGATTCGAGGGCTTCGCGCAGTACCCGCACCAGGACCTGGTTGGTGGCTTCTGCTGCACTGCCGCCGCGCAGGATGACGGCGTTGCCGCTCTTGAGCGCCAGGCCGGCGATGTCCACAGTGACGTTGGGGCGTGCTTCGTAAATGGCTGCCACAACGCCCATGGGCACGTTGACCTGGCGGAGGCGCAGTCCGTTGGGGAGGGTTTGGCCGCGGACAACGTTGCCCACGGGGTCCGGGAGGTTGGCCAGGTTCTCGAGGGCCGCCACCAGGCCGTCAACACGGCTTTCGGTGAGGGTGAGCCGGTCCAGGAGCGCTTTGGAGGTGCCGTTGTCCCGGCCGCGCCGGACATCCATGGCATTGGCTGCGAGGATTGCCTGCACGTTCTCCTGCAGGGCCGCGCCCACGGCCCGGAGGCCGCGGTCCTTCCATGCCCGGTTGGCGGTGGCCATGCTGCGGGCGGCGTGGCGGGATCGGTCCGCGATGGCGTGGACTGCCGCTTCGACGTCCGCTGCGGCGGCCGGCACCCCTGCCTCCTGTCCTGCCGCCGGGCCCGGCTGCGCGTGGTCAGCAGTGGTTCCGGTATCAACGGCAGCGTGGATCAGGGCGTCAGTCATAGTCCAAGTTTAGGCGAGCCGGGGGCCTGGACCAGCACCAGGTCATCTACATGAACAACTTCGCGGTCATAGCCGCTGCCGAGTTCCTCGCCCAGCTCCCTCGTGGAGCGCCCCAGCATGTGCGGCAGCTCCTGGGATGAGTAGTTCACCAGTCCCCGGGCAACTACGGTGCCGTCGGCACCGGCCAGTTCGACGGCGTCGCCCGCTTCAAAGTCGCCATGCACCGCCGAGATGCCCGCCGGCAGCAAGGACGTGTGATGGTGGCGCACGGCCCGCACCGCGCCGTCGTCCAGGACCAGGCGGCCCTGCACGGACGCGACATGTGCCAGCCAGAGGAGGCGGACGGGCTTGCGCGAGCCGTTCACGGAGAACCAGGTGCCAACGTCCTCGCCGTTCAGGGCGGCGGCGGCGTTGGGCGTGGATGTCACCAGCGCGTGGATGCCGGAGCCTGCCGCCATGCTGGCGGCTTCCACCTTGGTCATCATTCCTCCGGTGCCCACCCCGGCCTTGCCTGCTTTGCCAATGGACACGCCCTCGAGGTCCTGCGCTCCGGTGACCAGCGGGATGCGCTTGGCACCGTGGGCCGGCGGACCGTCGTAGAGGGCGTCGACGTCGGACAGCAGCACAAGCGCGTCGGCGCGCACCAAGTGTGCCACCAGGGCGGCGAGCCGGTCGTTGTCGCCGAAGCGGATCTCGTGGGTGGCCACGGTGTCGTTTTCGTTCACGACGGGGACCACTCCGAGGCTGAGCAGCCGGTCCATGGCGCGGAGGGCGTTGGTGTGCTGGCTGCGGCGCATCAGGTCCTCGGCCGTAAGCAGGACCTGGCTGACAGTGACGCCGTGGGCGCCAAACGCCTGGGTGTACCGGGCCATCAGGAGGCCCTGGCCCACGCTGGCCGCCGCCTGCTGGGTGGCCAGGTCCCGGGGACGCTTTTCCAACCCCAGCGGGGCCAACCCGGCGGCGATGGCGCCGGAGGATACCAGGATGATTTCGGCACCCGCGTTGCGCTTGGCGGCGAGGGCGTCGGCCAGCGCGGTGAGCGACTCCTCGGAAATGCCGCCCTTGATGCTGGTCAGTGAGGAGGACCCCACCTTCACCACGATGCGGCGGGCATCTGCCAGCAGGCTTCTGTCCGCGGAGCCCGCAACCGGCGCCGCGTCCACGACCCTAGAGGTCATCGTCCGCTTCCATTCCACTGTCCTGGACGGGGCGGGCAGCACGGCGTCCGCTGACGGACTCGGTCCAGATACCGGCTTTGCGCTCGGCCTCGAGTTCGGCACGGGCGGCGGCTTTGGCGTCGCGGCGTTCCTGCTGTTCCTCACGCTTCTGGCTGCGGGTGGGGCGGTCGCCGATATCGGCGAACCGGACGTCCGTGCCACGGGGTGAAGCCAGGAGTTCCGCGCCTGCCATCATGGTGGGCTCCCAGTCGAAGACAACGCCGTCGTCCTCGCCAATGACCACCGTATCCCCCGGCTTGGCGCCCTGCTTGAACAGTTCGGTTTCCACGCCCAGCTTGGCCAGCCGGTCGGCAAGGTAGCCGATGGCTTCCTCGTTGGTGAAGTCGGTCTGCTTGACCCAGCGCTCGGGCTTCTCGCCGAGGACACGGAACAGCGGCTCCAGGTTCTTTTCCTCGCGGCGGATCTTGAACCCGGTTTCATTGACGGCGCGCGGCCGGAGCACGACCGGCTGGACCTTGGGAGGTTCGGCCGCGACGGCGTCGCGGGCGGCTTGGACGATTTCGGCCATTGCGAAGCCGAGCTGGCGCAGGCCCTCGTGGCTGGTGGCGGAGACCTCGAAGACGCGGTAGCCGCGCGATTCCAGTTCCGGGCGCACGAATTCTGCCATGTCCTTGCCGTCGGGCAGGTCCACTTTGTTCAGTGCGACGAGGCGGGGGCGGTGGTTGAGGGGGACCACTTGGCCGTCGGAGCCTGCGTAGCTCATGTCCACCGCGTACTTTTCGAGTTCGCCTTCGATGATTGCGAGGTCCGAGAGTGGATCGCGGTCGGATTCGAGCGTGCCGCAGTCGAGCACATGCACCAGGGCGGCGCAGCGCTCAACGTGGCGCAGGAAGTTGTGCCCGAGGCCCTTGCCTTCGCTGGCGCCTTCAATCAGGCCGGGGACATCGGCAATCGTGAAGCGGACGTCGCCTGCCTGGACGACGCCCAGGTTGGGGATGAGGGTGGTGAAGGGGTAATCGGCGATCTTGGGCCGGGCGGCAGACATCGCGGCGATCAGGCTGGACTTGCCAGCGGACGGGAATCCCACCAGCGCGATGTCTGCAATGGACTTCAGTTCCAAGACCACGTCGCGGGATTCGCCTTCGATTCCCAGCAGGGCAAAACCGGGAGCACGGCGTTTCTGGGAGGACAGGGCTGCGTTGCCGAGTCCGCCGATGCCGCCGGCGGCGGCCACATATTCGGTGCCTTCACCCACCAGATCGGCCAGAACGGTGCCGTCCTTGGACTTGACCACGGTGCCGTCCGGAACGGGAAGGACCAGGGTTTCGCCGTTCTTGCCGCCGCGCCAGTCGCCCATGCCGGGTCCGCCGTTGCTGGCGTGCCGGTGCGGCGCGTGGTGGTAGTCGAGGAGGGTGGTGGTCTGGTGGTCCACCCGGAGGATCACGTCGCCGCCGTTGCCGCCGTTACCGCCGTCGGGCCCGCCAAGGGGCTTGAACTTCTCACGGTGGACGGAAACGCATCCATGGCCGCCGGTACCGCCGGATACATGCAGTACTACCCGGTCTACAAAGCTGGCCACGTGGATCTCCTCAGATGCTGTTCAAGCGGCGCCCGGGGACGCCACAACGATTGTAATGCGGTTAAAAGAACAGTGGAGCGGGCCCTCAGGCCCGCTCCACCGCTTCAAAACTGGTTGTTACTCTGCGGCTGCAGCAGCAACGATGTTGACCACGCGACGTCCGCGGCGGGTGCCGAATTCAACGGCGCCCGGGGTCAGTGCGAACAGGGTGTCGTCACCGCCGCGGCCTACGCCGGCTCCCGGGTGGAAGTGGGTGCCACGCTGGCGGACGATGATCTCGCCTGCGGAAACGACCTGGCCGCCGAAGCGCTTGACGCCGAGGTACTGTGCGTTGGAATCGCGACCGTTGCGAGTGGAGCTCGCGCCCTTTTTATGTGCCATCTGAAATGCCTGCCTCTAAATTCTGGGGAATCTGTTGAAATGCCTGAACAGTAACCGGTGGTTACTTGATGCCGGTGATCTTGACCTTGGTCAGTTCCTGGCGGTGACCCTGGCGCTTCTTGTAGCCGGTCTTGTTCTTGAACTTCTGGATGACAATCTTAGGACCACGCAGGTCCTGGAGGATTTCAGCCGTAACAGTTACCTTGGCCAGGTCCTTGGCTGCGGAGGTGACCTTGTCACCGTCAACCAGGAGCAGTGCGGGCAGCTCAATGGTGCTGCCGGCTCCACCGGCGACGCGGTTCAGGGTAACGAAGTCTCCAACGGAAACCTTCTCTTGGCGGCCGCCTGCGCGGACAATCGCGTACACCACTTGGGAACTCACTTCTCTCGACGTTTATAACAAAATTTGCGTGCGGAACCGACTCAATAAAAGCCTGGTTTCTCGCTGTGCCTCAACGCCGTGGGGTCATAACCCAAGTGTTGGCGTAAGCACCGAAGATCCAGAATACGCTAAATCCGTCTCCAGCCGCAAATGAGGCTGGTTCCGGAGGGCCGGCTGTGATAGTAACCACAGCATGGCATGCAGCGCCGCAACCGTGCGTATCCATTGTAGCCGGGGCGCCGCCGTTGGGCGTCAGGAGTGAATGCGCGGCGCGTCGAAGAATTCCACTTCGAGCCGGCAGGACTGCTTGAACGCCGTGACCATGGCGGCCTGTTCATGGTCGGAGGCCTTCCGTCCGGCCGCATCCACCATGGCGATGGCCTGCCGGGTGGCCTCGGCGAAGCCCTCGTCGGCATAGGTGCGGAGCCACGCGGCGTAGGCGTGCCCGTCCGGTTCGCCCGCCGCGAGGAACCGGGCGTGCAGTGTCCTGCCAACCTCGGCGTAGAGCCAGAAGCAGGGCAGGACGGCGGCGGCAAGGACGGCATAGCTGCCCGACGCCGAGACGGCTGTGAGGTGGTCGACGTAGGACTTGGTGACGGGTCCCAGGCCCGTCTGCCCGGGCCGGGTGCTGAGCCATGAGCGGTGCAGTTCCGATTCAACCTCCAGGCACTGCCGGGCCGAGCCTGCCCAGAACAGCTGCTCCTCTTCGGAGGGGGCCAGGGCACTGGCACGGGCCAGGACCCGGGAGTAGCCGTTGAGGTATTGGGCGTCCTGGGCCAGATAGTAGGCAAAGTCCTTTTCCGCCAGTTCGCCGGAGACCAGGCCTTGGATGAAGTCCAGGGCGTAAATATCCGCCAGGTCCTGCCGGGCTTCGGCCCAGAGCCTGGCCGCGAAGCCGCCTTCCGGCAGGTGGGGCCGCACATGGTGGAAGTGGTGCACGGGCCCGTTCCCGTGGCCGACCTCCAGCCTGCCGGAATCCTCAAGCGCTCCGGCCAGCCAGGGCTTGACCGTCCGCAGCGCCCCTTCCCAGTCGCCCAACCGGGCCTGGACCGTGGCCATGGCAGAGGACAGCGAACAACCCGTCCCGTGGCTGTTGCGGGTGTTGACGCGGGGGCCGGGCACTTCCACCACGTCCCGGGCCAGCACACCGGCGGTGTTCACCAGGGCGTCCGGGCAGCCTTCGCCTGACAGGTGTCCGCCTTTTACCAGGACGGTGGCGCCGGTGGCATCCGCCAGGCGCCTGCCCTGGTCCAGCGCACCTTCCCAGTCCCCCGCTGGCTCTTCGCCCACCAGCATGGCCAGTTCGGGCAGGTTGGGGGTGATGAGGTGGGCAAGCGGGAGCAGGTCGCGGAGGGCGGCTTCGGCGGTTTCCTTCAGCAGGCGGTCGCCGCTGGTGGCCACCATCACCGGGTCCAGGACTACGACGGCGGGACGCACCTTGTCGAGCCATTGCTGGACCGTGCGGATCACCGCTTCGTCGCCGAGCATGCCGATCTTGACGGCGTCGATGGTGATGTCGTCGCTGACGGCATCGAGCTGCTGCGCCAGGAACGCAGCAGGCGGGACGTGGACGGCCACAACGCCACGGGTATTTTGCGCCGTCAGTGCCGTGATGGCGGCCATGCCATATCCGCCGTGCGCTGCAATGCTCTTCAGGTCCGCTTGGACTCCTGCTCCGCCGGATGGATCCGAGCCCGCAATGGAGAGGACCCGTGGGATGTCGCGGCCCGCAGGGGTGCCGGAGGCGTCAGTGGAGGCACTTGGCAGGGGCATGGAGAGGGTCGAAGACAACAGACATCCCTTCGCCGGTACTAGCCGGACAGGTTCAACGGGTGTGGATCTCAGCCGGCCTTCTGCGCGGCACCCCGTGTCGGTTTCCCAGCCTAGCCGGTGGCGCGGTGCCCGGCTAAAGGTGACAGCGGCCAGATGCAGGAAGTCCCCGCCCCGTGGACTGTTCCCCCTGTACTTTCGGGGGGAATGGTCCACGAGACGGGGACTTCACCTTTCGACGCCGTGGCTTGCCGGAATTTAGAGCTCCGAAGCCGGGACGCCCACGCCGAGGATGATGGGTTCCTCGGAACGCTTGCCGCTATCAGCAGGCTGCTGGTTCGCGGGCTCGGGGGCCTTGGCTGCGTGTGAGTGCCCGGTAGTTGCGGCTTGGACGTTCTCATGGTGCTGGACGGCGGTTTCGTTCGCGGCGCCCTGGGCTCGGCTGGCGGCCCGGTGGCGGCGCGGCCTGCGCTGCCTTGTCTGCTCCAGCGTGTGGTCGGAGTAGTCCTTTTCAGCCGGTGCTTCCGCGGCCCGCGAAGGGGCTTCGCCGCCCTGCGGCCGGGGCTCCTGTGCGGCCTGTTCCGGTGCCGGTTCAGCCGCTGCAGGATTTTTTGGAGCGTCCTCGACGGCGGAAACCGGCTGGCCGAGGTGCGCGAATGCTTCCGCGAGCCGGTCCAGCGTCAGGGCGGGCTTGGGCTGCTGATCCTCCGCGTGCTCCACGAACGGAAGCGGGACTTTCTCGCCGCCGAACGTCAGGACCGCCGCGGGACGCCCGTGCGTATCGGCGTCGTGCTTTTCCCCGTCAGCTGCCGGTGCAGGCTGGACCGGTGCTTGCGGGGCCGTAGCCTGCTCTGCCGGCGCGTGCCGGGCAGCTGCCAGCTCGTCGTCGTGGAGGTGCGCCGCGTGGGCCGCCGCGGCGATGTTGGCCAACGCGAGCCGGGTGGCTTCAGCCTTGGCGTGCCGCTCGGCGTCACTGGGATCCGGCTGCACAGTGTGCACGTGCACTGCCGGCGCCGGTACTGCCTCGGCCTGCTGGCCGCCGCGTCCACGGCGGCGTTTCCGCTCGGGGCGTGCACCGGGCTGGCCGGCATCGGTCCGCTGTCCGTCGGGGCGGTGGGCCTCCCCGCGGGCTTCGGGACGGTTGTCGGCGCGCTGGACGTGGTGTTCGGCCGCCACGATGTTGGCGCGGCGGTGCTCCACGGGATCGTCGTGGGTCACGACGCCGCGTCCGGCACACGCCTCGCATTGCTCGCCGAAGACTTCCAGCAGGCCCGTGCCCATGCGCTTGCGGGTCATCTGGACCAGGCCCAGGGACGTGACCTCGGCAACCTGGTGCTTGGTCCGGTCGCGGCCCAGGCACTCGACGAGGCGGCGCAGGACCAGGTCCCGGTTGGATTCGAGCACCATGTCGATGAAGTCGATCACGATGATGCCGCCAATATCGCGCAGCCTCAGCTGGCGCACCACTTCCTCGGCAGCTTCGAGGTTGTTCTTGGTGACGGTTTCCTCGAGGTTGCCGCCGCTGCCGGTGAACTTGCCGGTGTTGACGTCCACCACGGTCATGGCTTCGGTCCGGTCGATGACCAGGGATCCGCCGGAGGGCAGGAACACCTTGCGCTCGAGTGCCTTGTGGATCTGCTCATCGATCCGCCAGGCGGAGAAGATGTCCTGGTCCTTGGTCCATTTCTCGAGGCGGCCCACCAGGTCCGGGGCGACGTAGGTGACGTAGGCCTCGATGGTGTCCCAGGCTTCCTCGCCGGAGACGATCAGCTTGGAGAAGTCCTCGTTGAAGACGTCGCGGACCACCTTGATGGTCAGGTCAGGTTCGCCGTACAGCAGTTCGGGGGCGAGGACCTTGGTGGAGGTGGACTGGCTTTCGATGCCTTCCCATTGTGCGCGCAGCCGGTTGATGTCGTGCGTGAGTTCCTCTTCGGAGGCGCCCTCTGCGGCGGTGCGGACGATGACACCGGCGTGTTCGGGGAGGCGGTCCTTGAGGATGCGCTTGAGGCGGTTGCGTTCGACGTCCGGCAGTTTGCGGGAAATGCCGGTCATGGAGCCGCCGGGCACGTACACCAGGTAGCGTCCGGGCAAGGAGATCTGGCTGGTGAGGCGGGCGCCCTTGTGGCCCACTGGGTCCTTGGTCACCTGGACCAGGACAGTGTCGCCGGACTTCAGGGCGTTTTCGATCCGGCGCTGCTTGCCCTCGAGGTTGACGGCTTCCCAGTTGACCTCGCCGGCGTAGAGCACGGCGTTGCGGCCGCGTCCGATGTCCACGAAAGCAGCTTCCATGGACGGCAGCACGTTCTGGACCTTGCCCAGGTAGACGTTGCCGATCAACGAGTCCTGCTGGGTCTTGGACACGAAGTGCTCGGCCAGGACGCCGTCTTCGAGGACGCCGATCTGGATTCTGTCGTCGCGCTGCCGGACGATCATCTGGCGGTCCACGGATTCGCGGCGGGCCAGGAACTCGGCTTCGGTGATCACGGTGCGGCGGCGGCCGGTATCGCGGGATTCGCGGCGGCGCTGCTTCTTGGCCTCAAGGCGGGTGGAGCCCTTGACGCTGGTGACCCGGTTGTTGACCGGCGCTTCGCTGACCGCGCGCGGCGCACGGACCCTCGTCACCGTGTTGGGCGGATCGTCGCCTTCCCCACCGGTCAACTCCAGGTCCTGGTCACCGCGGCGGCGGCGGCGGCGACGGCGGGAGGTCACGCCGTCTTCCAGTGGGCCGTTGGCGTCCTCGTCGGCTTCGTCTTCGGCATCGGCGTCACCGGTGCCGCCCTCGACGTCTTCATCTGTCCGCTCGCCGATGCGGCTGCGGCCACGGCGGCCACGGCTGCGGCGCCGGCGGCGGCTGGCGGAATCGTCTGCGTCGTCGGCCTCTTCTTCGTCGGCGTCCTCCGCCGCGGGCGTCGCGGGGCGGACCACGGTGCTCAGGTCCGGCGCCTGGAAGAGGACTGACGTGGGGGAACCTGGTTCCAGGAACAGCGAACCAAAGGGGCTTGCTGCCGCCGTGGACGCGGCGTCGCTTCCGGCCTCGGGAGCTGCAGGTGCGGCGGCGGGCTCCTGTGCCTGCACCGGCGCCTGCGGGACCTCCTCGACGGCGGGGGCGGCGGCTTCCGGGGCAGCAACAGACGCCTCGGGGGTTTCCTCCGATGCGGTTTCCTCCACGGCGTCCTGCACCGGAGCGGCGGCAGCAGCTTCCGCCGCTGCAGTTTCCGGGGCCGGAGCCGGGGAAGCGACCTTGCGGGTGGCTACCCGACGGCGGCGCACAGGCTTCGTTTCGACGTCCGCCGCGGCATCCGGGGCGGGGCCGGCAGCCGGGCCCTCATCGGCCGGCGCCGGTGCGGATACCTCAACTGCGGCAACGGCTGCGGCGGTGGTGGACGCAGCGTCGTCGGCGAACGCGGGCAGGGGTTCGGCGGCGTCGGCTTTCTTCCGGGCGCGGGTGCGGCGGGCCGGGGCCTTCTTCTCCGCGGCTGGTTCTTCCACCGGCGCGTCGGTCGCAGGCTCTGGTGCGGCAGCTTCGTCCGCTACGGCTTCGGCAGCCTTGGGCGCCGCCTTGCGCCGGACCCTTGGAGCCCTCTTCGGTGCAGCAGCGGCCTCCGGGGCCACTGCTTCGTCGTTAACGGCCAGTTCTCGATCAATATCCATATGTGGCTACACTCCTGCCCCTGACGTACCGCCACATCCGGCACCCATTGGGGCACATATTGTCAAAACCCGCAGGCGTTGACAGAAGTCAAATGGATGCTCCCGGGTTCGCACCGTCATTGGGGTGCGGCAGCCCACAGGAGCCGGTGGATGTTCTGAAACCCGTTGTTCTGCGTGCCACAACCAGGTGCCGCTCAATGGAGTCGCGGGAGTGCCGGAGAATTCCGAAGCCTGCCCTGCTCATCATTGGCGGTCTTGGGAACAAACCACCGGACCGGAGTCCGAATGTGGATCGGCTTCCAGCCACGTTCATTCTCTCATACCCGGGCCGGATCGCCGCGGAGGCCCGCGCTGCTCCTGCCTTCCTGGGTGGCGGGACCAGCCACCGGCGTTACAATCAGGCACAGGAGCACCGGATGAAAAGGACGCCACACCCATGCCCAGCATCTCCCCCGTCAGCGCCCACGAAAGCGATCGAGCCGTTGCGCCGCGCACCGCTGCTGCCGAAAACCTTCCCCGGATGACCCGGAACCGGCCGTTCGGCTGGCTTCTGGTCATCACTGGAATTGTGGGATGGCTTGCCTCCGGAACCCTTGTCCTGGAGAAGCTCGAGGTTCTCAAGGACCCCAACCACACCACCGTCTGCGATGTGAATCCGTGGATCTCATGCGGCCAGGTCATGCAGACCTGGCAGAGTTCACTGTTCGGGTTCCCCAACATGTTCATCGGAATCGTGGCCTTCGCCATCATCATTACCGTAGGCATGGCCCTGCTCGCCGGCGCCACCTTCGCCCGCTGGTACTGGGTTGGCCTGCAGGCGGGCGTCACGCTGGGCTTCGCATTCGTCGTGTGGCTGTGGTCCCAGGCCCTGTACTCCATCCACATCCTGTGCCCGTTCTGCATGATCGTGTGGTCGGCCATGATCCCGCTCTTCGTCTGGACCACCATCAGGAACATCACAGCAGGAGTGATCCCCCTGCCCGCCCGGGCAACCCGCATCCTCGGTGACTCCGGCTGGATCATCACGGCGCTGCTGTATGTTGCCGTCATCGCCACCATCTTTTTTGCGTTCATCCAGGTGTTCGCAGGTACCTCCGGCTTCTAGGCCGCAGACGAAAGAAGCCCTTGGTTCCGAAGAACCAAGGGCTTCTTTCTGTTCCGGGGCCTGTCAGCCCTGGAACCAGATCTTGATCTCGCGCCCGGCGGATTCGGTGGAGTCCGAGCCGTGCACCAGGTTCTGCTGGACCTTCAGGCCCCAGTCGCGGCCGAAGTCGCCGCGGATGGTGCCCGGCGCCGCCGTGGTGGGATCGGTGGTCCCGGCCAGTGAACGGAAGCCTTCGATGACGCGGTGGCCTTCGAAGATGGCTGCCACGACCGGGCCGCTGAGCATGAACTCCACCAGCGGCTCGTAAAAGGGCTTGCCCACGTGCTCTTCGTAGTGCTGCTCCAGCAGTTCGCGGGTGGCGTCAACCTTCTTCAGCTCAACAAGGCTGTAGCCTTTGGCTTCGATCCGGGCCAGGATGGCGCCGGTCAGGTTACGGGCGACGCCGTCGGGCTTGATCAGGACGAGGGTGCGCTCTGTGGTCACAACTGCTCCAATGGTTCGGGTGGGGTTTCAGGTCAAGTCTACGGGGACTATGGCTGGGCCGGGCCGGCGGCCTGGTCCGGGTGGGAGGCTTCCCATTCAGCTTGCTCGCGGGCGCGCTGCGCAGCTTCACGGTCAAGCCGGATGCCCGTGCGGATGCCGTACCACCAGGCGATGGCGAACAGGGCGCCCACCAGGAACATGGCCGGCTCAAAGATGCCGGTCAGGATCAGGATGACCTGCAGGATCCACCCCAGCGCCACCCCCCAAGGCTTATTGAGGACCGCACAGGCCACCACCATGACGGCGCTCAGGGCAAGGCCCACGCCCAAAATGAGGGCGGGCGGGAACTCCTCCCGGCGCAGGCCGAACACCGCGAGGGTGGCGAAAAACATGACGAACGCTTCCAGGAGCAGCACCGTGGAGGCAAACATGACCTTGGTGGAGCGGCGCTTCTTTGGCATCCCGGGGCGCCACTCGCGCTGTGCCCTTGTCAGTCTGGCCATGGATTACGCCTCAGTCTTCCCGAGCAGGATCCGTGCCTCAGCCACCAGGGTGATGGAGCCCGTGACCAGGACGGCGCCGGAGAGGTCGTCGTTGGCTTCGGCCCGCTCAACAGCCCATTCCAGTGCGTCGTCCAGCTTCTCGGCGATGTGCACTTTGTCTTCGCCGAAGCCAAGGTCAATGGCGAGCTCGGCGAGTTCGGCTGCCGGAACTGCGCGCGGGGAGTTGGACTGGGTGAAGCAGTACTCGTCTGCCAGGCCGCCCAGGGATTCCTTGAGTTCGCGCAGGATCTCTTCGGCATCCTTCTCCTTGAGTACGCCCACTACCGGAACCAGCTTGGTGAACGTGAATGCTTCCTGCAGGGCGGCGGCGGAGGCCCGGATGCCGTCCGGGTTGTGTGCGGCATCCACGACGATGGTGGGCGCCGTGCGCACCACTTCCAGGCGGCCGGGCGAGGTCACTGCAGCGAATCCTTCCTGCAGGACCTCGAAGTCGAGTTCCTTATCGCCGCCAAAGAACGCCTCCAGTGCGGCGACCGCCACGGCGGCGTTTTGGGCCTGGTGGGATCCATGCAGGGGCACCAGCAGGTCAGGGTAGCGCCCGGCGATGCCCTGGATGGTGACCATCTGGCCGCCCACGGCCACGGTGCGTGACTCGACGCCGAACTCCACCCCCTCGAAGCGGAAGGGCACGCCAACTTCCTTGGCCTTCTCCAGCAGGACCTGGGCCGCGTCGATGGGCTGGGCGGCACTGATGAGGTAGCCGCCGGGCTTGATGATGCCTGCCTTTTCGTGGGCGATGTCCTCTGTGGTGTCACCGAGCAGGTCGGTGTGGTCCAAGGAGATCGGGGTAACCACCGAGACCTGGCCGTCCCCGACGTTGGTGGCATCGGTGATGCCGCCCAGGCCCACCTCGATGACGGCCACGTTGACCGGCTGGTCAGCGAAGATGGCGAAGCCAAGGATGGTGAGGCATTCGAAGTACGTCAGCCGCGGCTGGCCCTCGGCTTCCAGTTCCGAATCCACAATCTGCAGGTAGGGCCGGATTTCGTCCCAGATCCGCACAAACGTCTCATCCGGCACGGGGTGTCCGTCGATGCTGATCCGCTCGGTGACCTTGGACAGGTGCGGGCTGGTGTACCGCCCCGTGCTCAGGCCATGGGCGCGGAGCACCGACTCGATCATCCGCGACGTGGAGGTCTTGCCGTTGGTTCCCGTCACGTGGATGATCGGGAACGCCTTGTTGGGTTCGCCGAGGACGTCCATGGCGCGGAACAGCGGAGCCAGGCGAGGCTCCATCTTGTTTTCCGGCGCCCGGCCCAGCAGTTCCGCGTAGACGCTTTCCACCGAAAATTCGTCGGTCATGTCCTAGGCCTCCACTTTTTCCACCACGACGGCGGGTTCGTCCACGTCTGCCGGTTCGGCAGCCAGGTCAACGGTCAGGGTCTCGCCCTTGACCAGTTCGGCGTTCGCCCGCAGGGCGGCCACGACGTTCTGCGCGGCGGTTACCGTGGTGCGGATCCGGTCGCTGACATTGAGTCCGGCATCCTTGCGGGCCTGCTGGATGGCGCGGACCATGTCGCGGGCCAGGCCTTCGGCCTCAAGTTCAGGGGTCACTTCGGTGTTCAGCACCACGAAGCCGCCACCGGGCAGCACGGCCACGGCCTTGGAGCCGCCGTCACTGCCATCGGAATCCGCCACGACGGTCTCCAGGGTGTATTCCTGGGGTTCCAGGCGCAGCCCGCCCGCGGTGACCACACCGTCGTCGTCCACTGACCAATCGCCGGACTTGGCGCCCTTGATGGCGGCCTGGACGTTCTTGCCCAGCCGCGGGCCGGCGGCGCGGGCGTTGACTACCAGCTTCTGCTGGATGCCAAATTCCTCCGGGGACGCGTTCTCCGCGTCGAGCAGGCGGACTGCGCGCAAGTTGAGTTCATCGGCGACGACGGCGGCGAAACCGTCCAGTGCACCGGCACCAGGTGCCACCACGGTGAGCTCCTGCAGGGGCAGCCGGACGCGCAGGTTGGCTGCCTTGCGGAGCGAGGATCCTGTCGAGCAGATCTGCTGGACCCGGTCCATGGCTTCGACGAGGGAGGGGTTTGCGGGGAAGAGGCCCGCGTCCGGCCAGTCGGCCAGGTGCACGGACCGGCCGCCGGTCAGGCCGCGCCAGATTTCCTCGGACACCAGCGGCAGCAGTGGCGCGGCGGCACGGGTGACGGTCTCGAGGGCCGTGTACAGGGCGTCGAAGGCGTCCTTGTCCTCATCAAAGAACCGCTGCCGGCTGCGGCGGACGTACCAGTTGGTGAGCATGTCCAGGTAGCTGCGCAGCGAGTCGCAGGCACCGGAGATGTCATAAGAGTCCAGCTGGGCCGTCATGTTCCGGACCAGGTCGCCGGTGTTGGCCAGCAGGTACTGGTCCAGGGTGTCCGCGTAGCCGTCATAGCGCAGCGTGGCGTCGTAACCCCGGCCGCCGTCTGCGGCGTTGGTGTAGAGCGTGAAGAAGCTGTACACGTTCCAGAGCGGCAGGATGACCTGGCGGACGCCGTCGCGGATGCCTTGCTCGGTGACGATCAGGTTGCCGCCGCGGAGGATGGGGCTGGACATCAGGAACCAGCGCATGGCGTCGGAGCCGTCGCGGTCCAGCACTTCGGAGACATCCGGGTAATTGCGCAGGCTCTTGGACATCTTCTGCCCGTCGGAGCCCAGCACGATGCCGTGGCTGATGACGTTCCGGAACGCCGGGCGGTCGAACAGCGCCGTGGAGAGGATGTGCAGCATGTAGAACCAGCCGCGGGTCTGTCCGATGTACTCCACGATGAAGTCTGCCGGGTTGTGCGTGTTGAACCAGGCTTCGTTCTCGAACGGGTAGTGGACCTGGCCGTAGGGCATGGAGCCGGAGTCGAACCAGACGTCCAGGACGTCCTCGACCCGGCGCATCACGGACTGGCCCTCTTCCGGGGTGCGGGGATCGTCCGGATTGGGCCGGGTGAGCTCGTCGATGAACGGGCGGTGGAGGTCCACCTGGCCGTCCTTGTTCAGGGGCAGGCGGCCGAAGTCCGCTTCGAGTTCGGCGAGGGAACCGTAGACGTCGGTGCGCGGGTAGTCGGGATCCGTGGACTGCCACACCGGGATGGGGCTGCCCCAGTAGCGGTTGCGGCTGATGGACCAGTCACGGGCGTTGTCCAGCCACTTGCCGAACTGGCCGTCCTTGACGTTGCCGGGGATCCAGTTGATCTCCTGGTTCAGTTCGGACATCCGGTCCTTGAACTTGGTGACCTCGACGTACCAGGAGGACACGGCCCGGTAGATCAGCGGGTTACGGCAGCGCCAGCAGTGCGGGTAGCTGTGCTCGTAGCTCGCCTGGCGGACCAGCCGGCCCTGGGCGCGGAGCACCTGGGTGATGGGCTTGTTGGCCTCGAAGACCTGCAGTCCGGCAATGTCGTGGAGTTCGCCGTGCTTGAACAGGGGCAGGAACTTTGCGCCCTCGTCAACGGAGAGCACCACCGGGATGCCGGCTTCCTCGCAGACCTTCTGGTCGTCCTCGCCGTAGGCCGGAGCCTGGTGCACGATGCCGGTACCGTCCGTGGTGGTCACGTAGTCGGCCACCAGGAAGCGCCAGGCGTTCTCCATGCCGTACTTTTCGTTGTCGGCGAAGTCGTCCCAGAGCCGCCGGTACTCCAGGCCTTCCAGTTCGGCACCGGTGTGGGTGGAAACGACCGCCGCTTCGGCGTCCTCGAAGCTGTCGTATCCGAGGTCCTTGGCGTAGTTGCCCAGCAGGTCTGCCGCCAGCAGGAAGCTGCCCGTCACCGGGGCCTCGGCCGAGGCAGCCTTGACGCCGTTGGGTCCGGCGGGGAGCACCGCGTAGGTGATGGCGGGGCCGACGGCGAGCGCGGCGTTGGTGGGCAGCGTCCAGGGCGTGGTGGTCCAGGCGAGGGCCTGGACGCCGTCGAGCTGCTTGGACAGCGCGGAGTCGCCGGCCAGGATGGGGAACGTGACGGTGACCGTCTGGTCCTGGCGGTTCTTGTAGACGTCGTCGTCCATGCGCAGCTCGTGGTTGGACAGCGGGGTCTCGTCCTTCCAGCAGTACGGCAGGACGCGGTAGCCGTTGTAGGTCAGGCCCTTGTCGTGCAGCTGCTTGAAGGCCCAGAGCACCGACTCCATGTACTCGACGTTCAGGGTCTTGTAGTCGTTGTCGAAGTCCACCCAGCGTGCCTGGCGGGTGACGTAGCTGCGCCATTCGTCGGCGTACTTCATGACGGATGCCCGGCAGGCGTCGTTGAACTTGTCGATGCCCATGGCTTCGATCTGGGTCTTGTCCGTCATGCCCAGCTGCTTCATGGCTTCGAGCTCGGCGGGCAGTCCGTGCGTGTCCCAGCCGAAGCGGCGCTCGACGCGGCGCCCGCGCTGGGTCTGGTAGCGGCCCACGAGGTCCTTGGCGTAACCGGTGAGGAGGTGGCCGTAGTGCGGCAGGCCGTTGGCGAACGGCGGGCCGTCGTAGAACACGAATTCGTTGCTGCCCGGCTCGCCGCCGGGGGTATCCGCGCTGCGCTGGTCGATGCTGGCCTGGAACGTTCCGTCCTGGTCCCAGTACTTCAGGATGCGCTCTTCGATCTCCGGAAACTTCACGGAGGCGGAAACGCCGGCATTGCCGCTGGCTGGGGTGCTGGAGGCTGAGGCCTTGGGGTAAAACGTCATGTTCGACATCCTGGGTTGGGCGCGGTGAACCTCCGGCGCGGGCCGGCTGTTCCGTTCAGGATGCGAGGACGGCGTCCGTGCCGTCCTGGGACTGCACGCTCACCGCGGTACCACCTCACTTACCGGCACTGCGTGTCCCTCGCGGAACGGGCGCCGCACCGGCCTCTCGTTGACTGCTGTGACGGGCTTACCCGTCCGGTTCTACTGGCGCGGCCGCCGTTGACGGGCGGCAGCGTGTTCTTCCGGAAGCTCACCGGTGATTGCCGGGTCATAGCCACTGGCCAGTCTACTATTTCCGCCGCGTCCAGTGCCATTCCGAAGGCGGGGGTGGCGGCACGGTGCCATCGGCTGCATCCGGTTGCCGCTGGTGGGTGATTTGGCCGGCATCGCAGGATCGGCCATCCCACCTCCATGTCCAACACGATCACACCCGGGGCATGGGGTGCCTAGACTCGCCCCATGACAGCATCGAAAGGTTCTTCCCCCGGCGCGCGGGCGGCTGCGGTGTGCAGGTGGCTGTTTCTTCCCGCGGTCCTGCCTGTGGCGGCGGGAACAGCCCTCCGTGCAATACCAGCCGATTGGCCGGTGCTTGGGGTGCAACTGGTGGCCTTCACTCCGTGGCTCGCAGTCCCGGGCGCCGCAGCACTTGCCTTGGCTTTCGCAGGGCGGCGCCGCTGGCAGCAGGCTGTGGCAGCCATCCTGCTGGGGGTCCAGGTTTTGTGGCTTGTTCCACTGGACATCAGGGAGCCTGCGGTCGAGGCCGCAGCGCCGGTCACGCTGGTAGCCATGACCATTAACGCAGAACTGGGCGGTGCGGACGCACCCAGCATCGTGGGGATGGTCCGTGACCGGCGGGTGGACCTGTTGGCCGTGGAGGAGTACACGCCCGCGCTGGCACGGAGGCTGACGGCGGCCGGCTTGGACCAGCTGCTCCCCCACCGCGTTGCCCACGCCAGGGAGGGCGCAGGCGGCGCCGCCATCTATTCCACCTACAAGCTCAAAGAGTCCGGAGTGCTGCCCGGCACCCAATTCACCATGCCCGTGGCCAGCCTCGAACTGGCCGATGACAGCGGGACGGCCCTGCGGGTGGTGGCCGTTCACACGTTGGCGCCCGTAGGCGCGGCCGTCAGGCAATGGCGCAGCGACCTCTCGGCCGTGGGGAGGGTGGACACCGGCTCCGGGCCGCTGCTGCTGGCCGGCGACTTCAACGCCACCTGCGACCATCACGAATTCCGGTCGCTGCTGGCAGGAACCGGCCGGACCCGAAGCCTCGTGGACGTGGCCGCCTCGCTGGGAACGAGGCTCGTGCCCACCTGGCCGATGCGCGACTACCGGCTGCCCGGGATCACGTTGGACCATGTGGTGACCAGCCCGGACATCAGGGCCACGAACTATTCAGTCCAGCCGGTTCCGGGCACCGACCATGCGGCGGTGGTTGCCACCCTGCACGTCGGGGGCTCCTAGCCCTTCCTGATCAATTTGTGTGTCGCGGCCTGCGCCACAGGCCGGACAACGATTTGGTCCAGGTTGACATGGTGCGGGGCGGAGACGGCGTATCGGACCACGTCCGCGACGTCCGCCGCGGTCAGCGGCTTTTCCACCCCCTGGTAGACCTTCCCGGCGGCCTGCGCATCGCCCAGCCGATTAAGCGCGAATTCCTCGGTCTGCACCAGGCCCGGCGCCACCTCAATGACGCGCAGGTTGTGCTCCGCTTCCTCCAGGCGGAGGGCATTGGTCATGGCGTGCTGGCCGAACTTGGCCGCGTTGTAGCCGCCGCCGCCCTCATAGGCGTCCAGTCCCGCCGTCGACGTCAGGTTGAGCACGGTGCCCCGGCCGGTGGCGCGGAGCATCGGCAGGAAAGCGCGGGTCAGCTTCATGGTTCCCAGGACGTTGACCCGGAACATCCACTCCCAGTCCTCCGTGCTGGCATCTCCTACCCTGTCGGCGCCGCGGGCGCCGCCGGCGATGTTGATGAGCGTATCGATGCCGCCCGCATCGGTGACCCGGGCAAGAAGCCGGGACACGTCGTCGTCCTCTGCGATATCGGCCGGGATGGCCATGGCGCCTGTCTCACCCGCCAGGGTGGCGAGGCGGTCTGCCCGGCGCGCGACGGCGAAGACTGTCCAGCCTTCTGCGCGCAGGGCACGGACGGATGCTTCCCCGATTCCGCTGCTCGCTCCGGTCACCAATGCTGCCTTTTTCTGCAAGTCCTCAGTCATGGCACCACCCTAACGGGACCGGGCGGCCCGGCGTTGGTTGGGTGGGATTGAAGCGGGCATGAAAGAATTGCCCAATGGCTGAAGACACGCAGGGTACAGACACGCCCACCACCGCCCCCATCAACGTTCCGGACAAGCCGGCCCTCGAAGGCCTGGAAGCCACGCTCACCCAGCGCTGGCTGTCCGAAGGAACCTACAAGTTCAACCCCGACACCACCCGGGAGCAGGTCTACTCGATCGATACTCCCCCGCCCACCGCGTCGGGTTCCCTGCATGTGGGGCACATGTTCTCCTTCACCCAGACGGACGTCCAGGCGCGCTACATGCGCATGACGGGCAAGAACGTCTTCTACCCCATGGGCTGGGACGATAACGGCCTGCCCACCGAGCGGCGCGTGCAGAACTACTACGGCGTGCGGTGCGACCCCGCTGTTCCGTACAACGCCGACTACCGGCCACCGGCCCAGCCGGCCAAGAACCAGCGCGATTTCGACGTCGTGTCCCGGCAGAACTTCATCGAACTCTGCGAGGAACTGGCTGTTGAGGACGAGAAGGTCTTCGAGAACCTGTTCCAGACCCTGGGCCTGTCCGTCGACTGGGACCTGACGTACCGCACCATCGATGACACCTCCCGTGCCGTGTCACAGCGCGCTTTCCTGGCCAACCTGGCCGCCGGCGACGCCTACATGGCCGAGGCCCCGACCCTGTGGGACGTGACGTTCCGCACGGCGGTGGCGCAGGCAGAGCTGGAGGACCGCGAGGTTCCCGGCGCGTACTACCGCTACCCCTTTTTCACCGAAGACGGCGAAAAGATCTTCATCGAGACCACACGTCCGGAATTGCTGGCCGCGTGCGCCGCGCTGGTGGCAAACCCCGACGACGAGCGGTACCAGCCGCTGTTCGGCAAGACCGTGACGTCGCCGCTGTTCGGCGTCGAACTGGAGGTCAAGGCCCACCCGCTGGCAAAGGCGGACAAGGGCTCGGGTATCGCCATGGTCTGTACCTTCGGCGACCTGACCGACGTCACCTGGTGGCGCGAACTGCAGTTGCCCACGCGCGCCATCATGGGCCGTGACGGCCGCATCATCGGCGAAACCCCCGAGTGGATCACCAGCGAGTCCGGCAAGGAGGCGTACGCGGCCATTGCCGGCAAGACGGCGTTCTCCGCGAAGGAGGCCGTGGTGGAACTGCTCAAGGAAGCCGGCCTGCTGGACGGTGAGCCGAAGAAGATCACCCACCCGGTGAACTTCTTCGAGAAGGGCGACAAGCCGCTCGAGGTTGTGACCTCACGCCAGTGGTACATCCGCAACGGCGGCCGCGACGAGGACCGCCGCGAACGCCTGATCGGCCGCGGCAAGGAGATCGACTTCCACCCCTCGTTCATGCGCTCCCGCTACGAGAACTGGATCGCCGGGTTGAACGGCGACTGGCTGGTCTCCCGGCAGCGGTTCTTCGGCGTGCCCATTCCGGTCTGGTACCCGCTGGACGGGCAGGGCAACCCGGATTACGACCACCCCATCCTCCCCTCGGACGACATGCTCCCCGTGGATCCGGCAGCGGACGCCGCGCCCGGCTTCGACGAGACGCAGCGCGACCAGGCAAACGGCTTTACCGGAGATGCCGACGTCCTGGACACCTGGGCCACGTCATCCCTGACCCCGCAGATCGTGGGCGGCTGGAGCCGCGACGAGGACCTCTTCGCGAAGGTGTACCCGTTCGACCTCCGCCCCCAGGGCCATGACATCATCCGCACCTGGCTGTTTTCCTCTGTGGTCCGCGCCGACGCCCTCCAGGAGAGTGCGCCCTGGAAGCACGCGGCCATCTCGGGCTGGATCCTGGACCCGGACCGCAAGAAGATGTCCAAGTCCAAGGGCAATGTCGTTGTCCCCACGGATGTGCTGAATGAGTACGGCTCGGATGCGGTCCGTTACTGGGCCGCCTCTGCGCGCCTCGGGGCCGATACCGCCTATGAGATTGCGCAGATGAAGATCGGCCGGCGCCTGGCCATCAAACTGCTCAACGCCTCCAAGTTCGTGCTGAACCTGGGCGCCACCGAAAACTCTGTCCTCTCTGACGATCTTTCGGTGTTGACCAACCCCTTGGACCGCGCACTGCTGGCGCAACTTGCCGACGTCGTTGCCCAGTCCACCAAGGCGTTTAAGAACTACGACTATGCCCGGGCCCTGCAACTCACGGAATCGTTCTTCTGGCAGTTCACGGACGATTACGTGGAACTGATCAAGGACCGCGCCTACGGTGCCGCCGGCGAATCAGAGCAGGCGTCGGTGCTGGCCGCTTTGGCAACCACCCTGGACGCCCTGCTGCGGCTCTTTGCCCCCTTCCTCCCGTTCGCCACGGAGGAAGTCTGGAGTTGGTGGCGCAGCGGCTCAGTCCACCGCGCAGCATGGCCGTCGGCGCTGGAGATTCCCGGCGGGGACACCACCATGCTGGCCACGGTGGGGATCGCCCTCAGCGGAGTCCGCAAGGCCAAATCCGAGGCGAAGGTCAAGCAGCGGACCGAGGTGCTGTCCGCCACGATCACCGCAACTGAGGCCCTGACGGCACAGCTGCGGGCCGGGCTGGCGGATTTGAAGGCGGCATCAAACGCCCGCGAAATTACCCTGGTGGTGGGTGACGGGGATCTTGCGGTCACCGACGTTGCCCTCGCCGCGAGCGACGAGCCCGCCAAGGCCTGACACCCGGTCCCGTCAGGCCGCCCTGGTTCCAGGGCAAAGGGGAAGCCCCATCAGCGTTTTGCCGTTGGTGGGGCTTCGACTTTTCGGCCATCTGGTGACGTTTGTCCGATGGTCTGGCAGGATCCGCTGAGTTTCCAGGTCTTACTGCTCCGTCACTGGCAGCTTGCATTCGACTTTGCCGATGGCTGCGTCGAAATTGCATATCACTGAATCTTTGGTTCCTGCGTCCCGCTTCTTTCGAAGTGGGTAAGAACCATTGTTCTCCCGTGCCGGGCCACGTGCAAGGGCCCCGGCGGAACTACTGTCATGTAGTTCCCCCGGGGCCCTTGGCGTGCAATCGAACCGGGTTCTAGTCGAACTCGGGGCTCTCCGTGCGGCTGCGCTTCAGCTCGAAGAAGTGGGGATAGCCGGCGATCGCGGTGGTCGCATCCCACAGCTGCCCGGCAACCTCGCCGCGCGGAATGCGGGTCAGGACGGGGCCGAAAAAGGCTGTTCCGTTGAAGGCCACCACCGGCGTCCCAACGTCCTGGCCCACCAGGGAGATACCTTCCTCGTGGCTGGCCCGGAGCTCAGCGTCAAAAGCGTCAGTGGCCGCGGCCTCGGCGAGGGACTCTGGGAGGCCGCATTCGGCGAGGGCCTTGGCAATGACCTCCGACCGGTCCTTCTCCCCACGCTCGTGGATCAGGGTTCCCATGGCGTCGTACAGCGGCTTGATGACCTGCGGGCCGTGCCCTTCGCGGGCCGCGATGATCACGCGGACCATACCCCAGGCGTTGTCCATGGATTCCCGGTAGGCCGGCTCAAGATCGCGGCCCTCGTTCAGGACGGCCAGGCTCATGACGTGCCATTCGGTCTCGATGTCACGGACGGCCTCCACCTCGCCAATCCAGCGGGACGTAATCCACGCGAACGGGCACAGGGGGTCGAACCAGAAATCGGCTTTGTTCTTGGCGGGTGCAGTCACGAAAATCCTCTCGGTCAGGCAGACTTGCGGCGCTTGGCCGCGTGCGGAATCAGGGTGGGTTCGGCGCCCCGCAGCACCACATCCTCGGTGATGACCACGCTGGCAACGTCCTCGCGGCTTGGCAGATCGAACATCACCGGAAGCAGGACTTCCTCCAGGATGGCGCGAAGGCCGCGGGCACCGGTGCCGCGCTCAAGGGCCTGCTCCGCGATGGCGTCCAGGGCGGTGTCGTCGAACACCAGTTCCACGCCATCAATCTGGAACATCTTCTGGTACTGCTTCACCAAGGCATTCTTTGGCGTGGACAGGATCTGGATCAAGGCGTCACGATCCAGGTTGGAGACGGTGGTGATGACAGGAAGCCTGCCGATGAATTCGGGGATCAGGCCAAACTTCAACAGGTCCTCCGGCATGACTTCGCCGTATGAGTCGACCTTCTTGCTGGCCTCGTTGAGCGGGGCGCCGAACCCGATGCCCTTGCGCCCGGAGCGCGAGCCGATGATCTCTTCCAACCCGGCGAAGGCACCGGCCACGATGAACAGCACGTTCGTGGTGTCGATCTGGATAAATTCCTGGTGCGGATGCTTCCGGCCGCCCTGCGGCGGGACCGACGCCACCGTGCCTTCCAGGATCTTCAGGAGTGCCTGCTGGACGCCCTCGCCGGACACGTCCCGGGTGATGGAAGGGTTTTCGCTCTTCCGCGAGATCTTGTCGATCTCATCGATGTAGATGATGCCCTGCTCGGCCTTCTTGACGTCGTAGTCCGCAGCCTGGATGAGCTTAAGCAGGATGTTCTCGACGTCCTCGCCGACGTAACCCGCCTCCGTCAAAGCGGTGGCATCTGCCACGGCGAACGGAACATTCAGGCGCCTGGCCAGGGTTTGGGCAAGGTAGGTCTTGCCGCAGCCGGTGGGACCGATGAGGAGGATGTTGGATTTGGCGATCTCGACGTCGTCATGGTGCCCGGCGTCGCCGAGGCTCCCGGACTTGGGCGCGTGCCCGGCCTGGATGCGCTTGTAGTGGTTGTAGACCGCGACGGCGAGGGAACGCTTGGCGGGCTCCTGGCCTATGACGTATTCCTGCAGGAAGTCGAAGATCTCCCGCGGTTTTGGAAGTTCGAAGCTGCCCAGGTCCGCGACTTCGGCGAGTTCCTCTTCAATGATTTCGTTGCACAACTCGATGCATTCATCGCAGATGTAGACACCGGGCCCGGCAATGAGCTTGCGGACCTGCTTTTGGCTCTTTCCGCAGAAAGAGCACTTCAGCAGATCAGTGCTCTCGCCAATCCGAGCCATATGTGAACCCCTTAGTATCCTGCTGCCAGGCAGCCCTGCGCCGTTGCTGAAAAATCTCTTCCGGCCAGCGGGGACCGGTTTGTGACATCTTCCACTCTAGGTCACATTCGACGCCAAGGGTGGAATGAAAAGGCCGGTGCGGCCAAATGAACTTGGCCGCACCGGCTAATGGCACTGCTACCGCGTGATCGCCTGCGGTTTGATCTTGCGGGAATCGAGCACCTGGTCGATCAGGCCGTAGGCCTGCGCTTCAGCGGCCGTCAGGATCTTGTCGCGCTCAATGTCATTGTTGACCTGCTCCGACGTGCGTCCGGAGTGGTGGGCCAAGGTGTCCTCCAGCCAGGAGCGCATCCGCATGACCTCTGCCGCCTGGATCTCAAGGTCGGAGGCCTGGCCGCCCTGGCCGCCGGAGAGCGCCGGCTGGTGGATCAGGACGCGGGCGTTGGGCAGTGCCAGCCGCTTGCCGGGGGTACCGGCGGCCAGCAGAACGGCCGCCGCACTGGCGGCCTGCCCCAGGCAGACCGTCTGGATCTCGGGACGGATGTACTGCATGGTGTCGTAGATGGCAGTCATGGCCGTGAACGAGCCACCCGGAGAGTTGATGTACAAGGTGATGTCACGGTCCGGATCAGTGGACTCCAGCACCAGCAGCTGCGCCATGATGTCGTCGGCAGATGCGTCGTCCACCTGCACGCCGAGGAAGATGATGCGGTCCTCAAAGAGCTTCGTGTACGGGTCCTGGCGCTTGAAGCCATAGGGCGTGCGTTCCTCGAACTGCGGCAGGACGTAGCGGCTGGACGGAAGATTCCCGGCGGACCACCCAAAGTTGTAGTTCATTGTGTTTACTCCTGATCGAAAGGGTTCTGGATGCCGGTTAGTTCTGCGAGGCTGATTCGCCGGAGGATCCGTTGGACGTTCCGCCGCCGCCGGAAACCGAGCCGGCGTGCGCGGCGATCTTGTCGAAGAAGCCGTATTCAAGGGCTTCGGTGGCGGTGAACCACTTGTCGCGGTCGTTGTCCTTGAGGATGGTCTCCACGGTCTGGCCCGTCTGCTCGGCCGTCAGTTCCGCCATGACCTTCTTCATGTGCAGGATGAGCTCGGCCTGGATCTTGATGTCCGAGGCGGTGCCGCCGATGCCGCCGGAGGGCTGGTGCATCAGCACGCGTGCGTTCGGCGTGGCGTAGCGCTTGCCCTTGGTGCCTGAGGACAGCAGGAACTGGCCCATGGAGGCTGCCAGGCCGGTGGCCACGGTGACGACGTCGTTGGGAATGAACTGCATGGTGTCGTAGATGGCCATGCCGGCCGTCACGGAACCGCCGGGCGAGTTGATGTAGAGGTAGATGTCCTTTTCAGGATTCTCCGCGGACAAGAGCAACAGCTGCGAGCAGATTGCGTTGGCGTTATCGTCACGCACCTCCGAGCCCAGCCAGATGATCCGCTCCTTGAGGAGGCGGTTGTAAATGTAGTTGTCCTGGGCTGCAGGATCGACGGTCGCCATCCGGGGGGCCTCTGAGTGCTGTGACATGTTTATTTACCTCTCACTGGTGACGGTGACATCACTGAAAATCACTACTTGGACACTAACCGGTTTCCCGGACGATTTGTTCGCGCACTGACTGCTGTTCGCTGACGGCGCACGATCGGCGGACAGCGCCCGCTCCGGTTTGCCGCCCAACGCGAACGGCCCCCGGATCGGAAGGATCCAGGGGCCGTTCGCTGCGGCTGGGAAGGACTATGCCTTGGCCTCGGCAGTGGTTTCCTCTGCCTCGGCAGTTTCGGTTTCCACAGCATCGGTGGCGTCAGCTTCAGCCGGGGCTTCCTCGGCGGGAACTTCCTCGCCGCCGGGGCGGACGAAGTCGCTCAGGTCGACTGCGTTGCCCTCAGTGTCGGTCACCGTGGCCTGGCCCAGGACGACGGCCAGTGCCTTGCGGCGGCGGACCTCGGAGACCATCATGGGGACCTGGCCGCTCTGATCGATGATCTGGGCGAACTGGTTGGGGTCCATGCCGTACTGGCTGGCGGTGGTGACGATGTAGTCGATCAGCTCGTTCTGGCTGACGTTGACTTCTTCCTTCTCCGCGATGGCGTCGAGGATGATTTCGTTCTGGAAGGCGCGGGCCGTGTTGGCGCGGACCTCTTCGCGGTGCTCTTCGGTGTCGTGTTCGCCGTCGCCGTGGCCGTTGCCCTCCTGGAAGTGGGCTTCAAGCTGCTCTTCGACCACCGAATCGGGAACGGGGACCTCAACCAGCTCGACGAGCTTGTCGAGGACCTTGTCGCGGGCTTCGACGCCCTGCTCGACGATCTTGGAGTCGGCAGCCTGCTTGGCGAGGTCCTCGCGGAGCTCGGCAAGGGTGTCGAATTCGGAGGCCAGCTGGGCGAAATCATCGTTCGCTTCGGGCAGTTCACGCTCCTTGACGGCCTTCACGACGACCTTGACCTGGGCGGCTTCGCCGGCGTGGTCGCCACCCACGAGGGTGGTGTCGAAAATGGCGTCCTCATCCGCGCTGAGCCCGGTGACGGCCTCGTCCATACCCTCGAGCATGGTGCCGGCACCCACCTGGTAGGACAGGCCGGCAGCGGAGTCAACCTCTTCGCCGTCGATCGTGGCGGTGATGTCGATGGTCAGGAAGTCGCCGTCGGCGGCCGGACGGTCAACGGACTTGAGCGTGCCAAAGCGGCCGCGCAGCTCGTCGAGGGCCTTGTCCACGTCAGCCTCGGAGGATTCCGCGGCGGCGACCTGGACCTCGATGCCGGAGTAATCCGGGAGTTCGATTTCGGGGCGGACGTCAACCTCGGCGGCGAACTTCAGGCCGCCGTCGGTTGCGGAAGGATCGGGCACCTCGGTGATCTCCACCTCGGGACGGCTCAGGGGGCGGATGCCGGATTCCTGCACGGCAGCCTGGTACCAGCCGTTGAGGCCATCGTTGATGGCGGTCTCCAGGACGTAGCCGCGGCCGACGCGCTGGTCGATGAGCTTGGCGGGAACCTTGCCCTTGCGGAACCCGGGGACCTGGATCTGCGAGGCAACGGTCTTGTAGGCCGAGTCGATGCTGGGCTTCAGTTCCTCAAAGGGGACCTCAACATTGAGCTTGACCCGCGTGGGGGTGAGGTTCTCGACAGCGCTCTTCACGGTCTAAGTACTCCTGGGTTGTGGGATGGGTTTCTGCAAAACGCGTTGGATGTCCAGGCCTGCTGGTCCTGGCCGCAGAGTCGGGGTGACAGGATTTGAACCTGCGACTTCCTGCTCCCAAAGCAGGCGCTCTAGCCAAGCTGAGCTACACCCCGTAAGTGCACAGGCAAGTCTACGGTGATACGCGTCGCGAATGCACATTTGACACGTAGGCCATGGATTAGGTTTAGTTGTATCCGGCTTCAACAGCCAGCCCGGAGTTTCCGCGAAAAGCGGATCTTCCTTCGGGGACGTAGCTTAATGGTAAAGCCTCAGTCTTCCAAACTGATTACGCGGGTTCGATTCCCGTCGTCCCCTCCATAAACACAAGAAGGCCCCTCCATGGAGGGGCCTTCTTCGTTTTTCCTACTCGGCCGGCCGCTGGCAGGTGGGGCACCAGTAGAGGTTTCGCCCCACGAGGTCGGTGACGAGCACGGTGGTCCGGCACACCCTGCAGGGCAGGCCCTGCCGCTTGTAGACGAAGTGGACGTCCTCGCGGGCGGGGAAGTGCGCGCCTTTGGGCGGCACGGGATTCCCGGCTGCAGCGGCCTTGGCCGCCGTGGTGCCGTTGAGGGTCCAGTACTTCGGCGGCGTGGTGATGATCCGCCCGTCGGCGACGCCGTCGGCCATGACGGCGACGACGTCACGCCACAGCTTCCGGGCATCGCCGTCCGCGACGGCGCCGCCGGGAAGCCACGGATCCAGCCGGCGCCGGAACAGAACTTCGGCGCGGTAGACGTTGCCTACCCCGGCAATGATCTTTTGGTCCATCAGCAGCGCAGCCAGCGGCGTCTTCCGGGCCCGAAGGTTCGCCGCGAACCGGCCCGCGTCGCCCCGCAGGTTCCGCAGCGGATCCGGTCCGAGCCGGGCCAGGACGGCGTCCGCCTCCGCGGCGGTGATGGTTTCGCAGGTGGTTGCCCCGCGCAGATCCGCCCAGCCATGGCTCCCGGCCAGCCGGACCCGGACGGCCCCCACCGGTGGCGGCGGACCCTCGTACGCTTCGCCGCCGTCGTCATCCCCGCCGGAAAAGGCTTCCCGCTCCCCCACCCGGCGGGGCGCGCCAATACTGGAGGCGCCGGCGAAAGTGCTGTCGCCGCCGAAGCTCCAGGCGCCGTACAGGCCGAGGTGGACGTGCAGTACCAACGCGTTGTCAAAGTGGAGGAACAGGTGCTTGCCGTGTGCCTCGGCGGCGACGAGGGCGTGCCCGTCAAGCAGGGCCGCTCCCCCGGCAAACCTGCCCTGCGGGCTGGAAACAGCCAGGGTTTCGCCAAGGAAGACGTCTCCGAACTGCCGGGCGAGCCTGCGGACCGAATGTCCCTCAGGCACTACTCGATGACCTCGCCTGTGGCCTCATAGGCTGCGATCTTGCGAATCCGGCGGACATGGCGCTCATCGTTGCTGAACGGCTCGGCAAGGAAGGCCTCAATCAGTTCGGTGGCTTCTTCCACCGAGTGCTGGCGGCCGCCCACCGCCACCACGTTCGCGTCGTTGTGCTCGCGGGCGAGGGTGGCGGTGGAAAGGTTCCACGCCAGGGCGGCACGTACGCCCTTGACCTTGTTCGCGGCAATCTGCTCACCGTTTCCGGAACCGCCCAGCACGATGCCCAGGGCGTGCACGCCTGCCTGCTGGTCGGCGACCACGGCGAGGGCGGCGTTAATGCAGAAGGAGGGGTAGTCGTCCTGGGCGTCGTAGACCTTGGGCCCGTGGTCCACCACCTCGTACCCCTTGCCCGTCAGGTGGGACACCAGGTGGGCGCTGAGCTCCATCCCGGCGTGGTCGGTAGCGATGTGGACCCGCGGGAAGGCAGGGGAAGTTGTCACGAGCAAGATCCGTTCGGTTCGGTGGGCTGGCGGCCGGCCGGGTGGGGGCCGGAACAACACCGATAAGGATACTAGGACTGTTCCGGGGTCAGGACCCGGGCTGCCCAACCGCCGGCGGTCCGCCCCCGCGCCGTGCCCTGGCCGCGACCCTGGTCAGGACATCGGCCAGCCGTGCCGCAGAGTCCTGGGTGCCGCCGCTTACGGCCAGGCGCTGGCCGTCCGTCTTGCGCACGACGACGGCGGGCCCGCTGCTGACCAGCATCGCCGCGGTGCCGCGATGGTGCCGGTAGCCCCACCCGCCGTAGTCAGCGGCCCTCACCTCGGCTGCGCTGGCGGCCGAAATGGCGCCGGCGGGGACATCCATGACAGGTACCACTCCGGCAAGCAGGACTTTCAGGCCGCCGCGGTCAGCTTTGACGCGGGCGAACAGGAACGCCGTGCTGACAGCGGCCAGGAGGACCAGCAGGATTCCGAGCCACGGCAGCACGACGGCGAGCAGCGCTGCGGGGAACAGCGTGGCGATGCCGATCATGACGAAGACCGAGCTCCGGGCGTGCACCCACAACCGGACGGTGTCCAAGGCGAGATCCGGGTCCGTTTCCCTGGCGATGGCGGTTTGCAGGGCACGGTCGTCGTCCGGGGACCACTGCCGGTCAGCCTTGTAGACCATGGCCATGGTGACGCCCAAGGAAACAGCAGCGCCGCTCCCGAGCGCCAGGACGGTCATGTCCACGCGTGACTGCCGGGCGTCAGCGAGTCCCACCTGGCCGATGAGGCCTGCCGCCAGGGCCGAGGTGATAAAGAGGCTGAGGAAGAAGCCGGTGCCCATCATGATCCGGCGCATCAGCACGGGCCTGCCCAGGGGCACCGCCTGCAGCAGGACCACCCAGCCGGCAACCACAATCGCCCCGGCCCCTGCGCCCACATAGGCGCCGAATGGGGCGAAGGCGGCACCGCCGTCGGCCGTCCAGCGCACCGCGAGCGGGTCTGGAAGGTCAGGCCGGAGCAGCCAGGCGCAGAAGGCGAAGGCGGCGGCGAGCGCGACGGGGAACCCGAGGGCAAAGCGCAGCGCCTTGGCATCCACCGAATCCAGCAGCTTTCCCATGCATCCAACGCTACCCCCGCAACCCCGGGAGGAAATGACGTGGCCGGGGCCGCGGTGCGCTGTGACCCGGGCAACTTGCCAAGGACTGCAAGGATGAAAGAATGCAGCACAGTGCCGGAACCGGGACCACCGGCCGGCAACCGAAACTTCTCTGGAGGCCCTCCTTTGCCAGGTATGAACCTGACGCGCGCCGAAGCCCGTGAGCGCGCCGAACTGATCACCGCCGAGTCCTACGATGTCAGCCTCGACCTGACCCGGGGCGGAGAGGTCTTTGGCAGCACCACCACCGTGAAGTTCACGGCCGTGCCGGGATCGTCCAGCTTCATTGATGCTGTGACCCGGACCGTGCACAGCGTGACGCTGAACGGCCGCGCCCTCGATCCCGCAACCGTGTCCGACGGCGTGCGGATCCAACTGCCCGGGCTGGAGGAGCACAACGAGCTGACCGTCGTGGCTGACATGCCCTACATGAATACCGGCGAAGGCCTGCACCGGTTCGTGGATCCGGTGGACAACGAGGTCTACCTCTACACCCAGTTCGAGGTTCCGGATTCGCGCCGCATGTTCACCGTCTTCGAACAGCCCGACCTGAAGGCAACCTTCACGTTTACGGTCACGGCACCCTCGCACTGGGATGTGGTGTCCAATTCCCCCACCCCGGAGCCGGTGCAGGCCCCGCCCGCGGATGACGGCGGAGCCAGGTCCGTATGGTCATTTGCGCCCACCCCGCGCCTGTCCTCCTACGTCACTGCGCTGATCGCCGGACCGTACCAGTCCGTCCGCAGCGAGGTTGCCAGCTCGGACGGACGCGTCATCCCGTTGGGCGTGTTCGCGCGGAAGTCGCTCATGCAGTACCTGGACGCGGACAATATCTTCGAACTGACCCGGCAGGGCTTCGGGTTCTTCGAAGCCCAGTTCGGCTGCCCCTACCCGTTCGAGAAGTACGACCAGCTGTTCGTGCCGGAATTCAATGCCGGCGCCATGGAGAACGCCGGCGCGGTGACCATCCTGGAGGGCTACGTCTTCCGCAGCAAGGTCACCGGCGCGCAGATCGAGCGGCGCGCCATTACGGTGCTCCACGAGCTGGCCCACATGTGGTTCGGGGACCTGGTAACCATGCGGTGGTGGAACGACCTCTGGCTCAACGAGTCCTTTGCGGAGTACATGTCCCACCTGGCCGCGGTGGAGGCCACGTCCTTCACCAGTGCCTGGACCACGTTCGCGTCCGTGGAGAAGTCATGGGCCTACCGCCAGGACCAGCTGCCCACCACCCACCCCATCTTCGCCGAGATCAACGACCTGCAGGATGTCGAGGTCAACTTCGACGGCATCACCTACGCCAAGGGCGCCTCGGTGCTCCGGCAGCTGGGGGCCTGGGTGGGTCCTGAACAGTTCATGGCCGGCGTCCGGGAGTACTTCGCCAAGCACTCCTGGCGCAACACCGAGCTGCGCGACCTGCTGGTGGAGCTGGAGAAGGCCAGCGGACGCGACCTTGACGGCTGGGGCCGGCAGTGGCTCGAGACGGCGGGCGTGAACACCCTCACCCCCGAGCTGGAGGTGGACCAGGACGGGACGCTGAAGTCCCTGGCGATCGTGCAGTCCGCCGTTCCGGAGTGGCCCACCCTCCGGCCGCACCGCCTTGCCGTGGGGTTCTACAACCTCAACGACGCCGGAAAGCTGGAGCGGGTGCACCGCGAGGAGCTGGATGTCGACGGCGAACGCACGGAGGTGGCGGGCGTGGCCGGCCTGGCGCAGCCGGACCTGATCCTCGTCAACGACGATGACCTCGCCTACGCCAAGGTGCGGCTGGACCCGAAATCCCTGGCCACCGCCACTGCACACCTCAAGGACTTCGAGGCCAGCCTGCCCCGCACCCTCGTCTGGAACTCGGCATGGGATGCGGCCCGGGACGGCCAGGCCCCGGCACGGAAGTACGTGGAGCTGATCCTGGCCAATGTGGCCGCGGAGACCGATTCGTCCGTCATCCTGGTCCAGCTCCGCCAGCTGGCCACCACCCTGAATTTCTACGTGGCGGAAGAACACCGCGAAGCCACCATGGTGGCAGCCGCAGACAGGTTGTGGGAGCTGGCATCGGAAGTCCCCGGCGGCTCCGACGCGCAGCTGCAGTTCGTGAAGTCCTTTGCCCTCCTTGCCGGCAGCGCGTCCCAGCTCGACCGGGTAGCGGCCCTGTTGGACGGGTCGGCGGTCCTGGACGGGCTGGCCGTCGACCAGGACCTCCGGTGGGAGCTCGTGGCATCCTTGGTGGCCGGCGGCCGGATGGGCCAGGACGGCATCGACGCCGAGCTGGAGCGGGACAACACGTCCAGCGGGCAGAACGCCGCGGCCCTGGCAAAGGCCGCGCTTCCCACGGCGGAGGCCAAAGCGGCCGCCTGGGAGTCGATCGTGGTCAAGGGTGACCTGTCCAACGCCCTGCAGGGATCGGCCGTGGCCGGCTTCATGCGGGTCCGGGACCGGTCGCTGCTGGAGCCGTACGCGGAGAAGTATTTCGCGGCGGTGCCGGCCATCGTGGCGACCCGGACCCACGCACTCGCCCAGCAGATCGTCGTCGGCCTCTACCCGGCGCTGCTGACCACGCAGGCCACCATCGACCAGACCGACGCCTTCCTGGCGTCGCTGCCCGCGGAAAGCGCCGCGCTGCGGCGGATGATGCTGGAAAACCGCGACGGCGTGGCCCGGGCCCTGCGCGCCCGCGCAGCCGACGTGCTGCCGGACGGCAGCGCGGGGTGAGCATCGGCGAACACACCTACACGCTGACGGTCCAGTGGACCGGCAACCGGGGTGGCGGCACGTCGTCGTACCGGAGCTACTCGCGGGACCATGACGTGCTCATCCCGGGCCTGCCGGTATTGAAGGGCTCGGCGGACCCGACATTCCATGGGGACCGGGAACGGTACAACCCCGAACAGCTCCTCCTGGCGGCCCTGGCGCAGTGCCACATGCTGTCCTACCTGCACGTGGCCGTGAAGCATGGCGTGGTGGTCACTGACTATCGGGACGAGGCCTCCGGGGTAATGCGGCTCAACCGCGACGGCAGCGGCCAGTTCGAACAAGTGACGTTGCACCCCAGGGTCACCGTCGCCGACGTCGGCCAGGTTGAGCTGGCCGCCGGGCTGCACCATGAGGCGAACCAGGTGTGCTTCATTGCCCGGAGCGTGAACTTCCCGGTGGGGCACCAGCCCGTTACGGTGGCAGGCTAGGCGCCGCCTTGGTGGAGCATAGCGATCAGCCGCTGCTCCACCTCGGGCGACAGGCCTGCCTTGCGGGGCCGGTCCAGCCCCCGGGCGCGTTCGTCGGCCAAGGTGTCCGCCAGGGTTTCCCGCCAGGGCCGCAGCACCATTCCTGCGGCCCTGGCGGCCTGGTTGCTCCGGGCCATGAAACCCTCGTGGCCGGGCGGGAGCCAGAGCGGCAGGGAGTCCGGGCCTGACCAGTAGTTGATCCCTTGCGCCACCAGCCACGCTTCGGCGGCAGGGGCCGGGGCACCTGGGTGGCCTGCTGTCTCCCGGCAGGCATCCATCAGGGCGCCGAACGGCACCTCTTCCCCGCAGGCGTTGAAAGCACCGGTGGTGCCCTGTCCTGCCGCGGCCAGGATCCAGGCGGCCAGGTCCCGGACGTCAATGGCCTGGGTAGGATGGGCGGCAATATCCGGGACCAGTACCGGCTCCTGGTTACGGGCGAAGCGCGCGGGCCAGTAGCCGTATCGGTCGGACGGGTCGCCGGGGCCGCTGATCAGGCCGGCGCGGCACAGATGGGCGTTCCCGGCAGTCGCCTCAAGGGTGGCCGCCTCGATGGCCACTTTGGACTCTCCATAGTTCTCCGGCGCGGACGGGATCCCCGGAGCGAGCGGAGGCAGGAGGGGTGCGTCCTCCGCCGCGCCCGGAACCGAATGGTCCGCGTAGGCCGAGCAGCTGGAAACGAAGGTCCAGTGCCCCGTCCGGGCGGCCAGCGCCTTGAGTGCGCCGCGGGCAGGTCCGGGGTCCCGCGCCACCTCGATCACGGCATCCCACTCGCCCTCCACCTGGGCATATGCCGCAGCGCCGGCGGACCGGTCCGCCTGCACCCATGCCGTGCCTCGCGGCGGTCCACCCGCGGTTCCCCGGGCCAGGCAGGTGACGGCGTGTCCCGCGGCCAACGCCTGCACGGCAATGTGCTTGGAGAGGAAGGCCGTACCGCCCAGGATGAGGATGCGCATTGCTCCACGCTACGGCGCTAGGGTTGAAAGAGAACAGCGCAAACCCCCAAGGAGCTATTTCCCCCCATGGTCAGTATGTTGTCCATCATCCCCCCGGTATCCAGCCAGCCCGGAGGCGTCAGCGTTCCGGGCATAGTGATCAGCATCGGTGTCGGTGTCGGCGTCTGGCTTGTTGCCACCTTCATCATCTCGCGCATCACCAAGCGGGTGGCGTCCGGAAGCAATTTCTTCAAGAAACCCACGTTCAAGTGGGTGGCACCTGCCCTCAGGGCCCTGGACCACGAACGGCGCGTCCAGCGGGCGGAAACCATCGGGTCGCTGCTGAACAGCATCGTCGGGGTCCTGGTGGCAGTCATCACCGGCATGTATGTCCTGCAGAACCTGGACATCAACATCACTCCCCTGCTGACCAGCGTGGGAATCCTGGGTGTGGCCATCGGCTTTGGCGCCCAGCAGCTGATCCGCGACTTCCTGGCCGGGATCTTCATCACCATCGAGGACCAGTACGGCATCGGCGATGTCATCGAAACCAGCGAGGTGGTGGGCGTCGTGGAGTCCATGGGGCTCCGGATCACGCGGGTCCGCTCCGACGACGGCGCCATCTGGTACCTGCGCAATGGCGAGATCCTGCGCGTGGGGAACCGCTCGCAGGGCCGTTACCTTCCGCTGCATGAGTCCGAGGACGGTACCACCGACCAGGCCTCTGCCCACGTAGAGACCCCAAAGACTGACCAGAAAGCCGGCGAGTAGCATGACTCTTCCCATCGAACCACGCCCCGGGGGCCCGGGCCCCCTCCAGCCACAGCGGCCCCAGCTGATGCAGAACGACCCCTTCAGCCAGCCGGCGTACACCGACAGTTTCTACGAAGCCGTGGGCGGCCACGAGACGTTCGTGAAGCTCATTGATGTTTTCTACGACGGGGTCGCCGCCGATCCGCTGCTTCGGCCGATGTACCCGGAGGAAGACCTGGCTCCGGCAAAGCGCCGGTTCCTGATGTTCCTTGAGCAGTACTGGGGCGGACCCACAACCTACGGTGAGGAGCGCGGGCATCCGCGCCTGCGGATGCGGCACATGCCCTTCAAGGTCACGCCGGAAGCAAAGGACCGGTGGCTGTTCCACATGCGCGCGGCAGTGGACGCCCTGGACCTGCCGCCGCTCTATGAGGGAACACTGTGGGAGTACATGGAGCGTGCGGCCCTGTCCATGGTGAACAGTCCGTCCGGCGCGTGATGCCCGCCCGCCAGGAGCCCGGGTTTACAGGAGGCCGCTGCCGGTGCGCGCCAGGACGTGCCCGCGCGGGCCACTGAGCCTGAACCAGCGGCCGGCACGGTAGAGTGCCTGTTCGCCGTCGGCAAGGAACCCCAGGGCAAGTGCTGCGAAAGCTGCGCCGGCCGGCAGGCCGGAGTGGTCCAGTTCGCGTCCCCACACGGCAGCCCGGGCGTTGTTGACGATCAGGGCGCCGGGTTTGTCCGGCACGATGCCCGCCACTTCGCCGATGCCTGACTCGGCGGCCTCCCGCAGGCGGGCGTCGCTGATGGCGCCCAGCGGCTCCCATCCGCCACGCGGGGCGCCTACCCCGGTCCAGGATTCGGTGACGGTGGTGGGCGGAACCGGCAGGTCGACGTCGGATGCGCCGGCGCGGGCAAGCCGGTCCAGGACGGCCGCCAGGGGCACCGTGACGTCTGTCGCTGACGGCTCCGCCAGCGCCATGGTGCGCAGGCCCAGGATGGTGGGGGTCGATTCACCAAGCAGCCGGGGCCGCAGGACGCACACGTAGGCCGCCAGGACGGAGCCGGCGGCCTGGAGCCGGATGGCGCCGTCGTCAATTGCCTTGGCGCGGGTGGCGAACGTCTTCAGGTCCGCAAGATCCCTGGGATCGGCGAAACGGAAGGACGAAGTGAGGAGATCAGACACAACAAGAACACTACCGGCTGCGGGCAGGTTGAGTGGTTCCGCGGCCGCCGTCTAGAGTCGGACCATGACTGAAGCCGAAGCCGGACTGCTGGCGCCCCCCAGCGGCGATCCCACCTCATCGCTGATCGAACTGCTGGACCTTGGTGATCTCGAAGGCGCCCGGACGGACGAGGACATCTTCCTTGGCCCCTCCCAGCGGCAGCCGCATCACAGGGTCTTCGGCGGCCAGGTGCTGGCGCAGTCCCTTGTTGCTTCCACCAGGACGGTTGATCCGGACCGGCTGGTCCATTCCATGCACGGTTACTTCCTGCGGCCCGGCGACGCCAACAAGCCCATCACGTTCGGTGTGGAGCGGTTGCGGGACGGCAGGTCGTTTTCGGCCAGGCGTGTCCATGCCTACCAGGACGGTGTGCCGATCCTGTCCATGATTGCTTCCTTCCAGGTTGAAGCCGAGGGCATTGAACACGCGGCCGCCATGCCGGCCGGGATCCCGGATCCGGAGTCGCTTCCCAGCACTGCGGACCTGCTGGGCAAGTTCGACCATCCGGTGGCGCGGCATTGGGCGTATGAGCGGCCCTTCGACATCCGGCATGTAGACCCTGCCCTGTACGTTTCGGCCAATGGTCCGCGCGAGGCGCGCAACGCCGTTTGGATGAAGACCCTCGGTCCCGTGCCGGACGACCCCAACCTGCACCGGGCGGCCCTGGCCTATGCCAGCGACTACACCCTGCTCGAGTCAATCCTCCGGAGGCACGGACTGAGCTGGATCACCCCCGGGATGAACGTTGCCAGCCTGGACCATGCCATGTGGTGGCACCGTCCCGCCCGGGTGGACGACTGGCTGCTGTACGTCCAGGAGTCGCCCAGCGCCCAGGGTGCCCGCGGCCTGGCCACCGGCAGGATCTTCAACAGGGCAGGCCAGCACGTCGCCTCCGTGGCCCAGGAGGGCATGGTGCGGGTCCCGCTCGACACGGCGGGAACGCCCGAATCCGGGTCATAGGGAATCTCTGGACGACATAAGGGCGGCACCCTCTCGGGTGCCGCCCTTATGTCTTCGTGGGTAGGCCGCTTTGTCGGCCGCGGTTTAGTCGCGGGTGAGGCGGCGGTGGGTCACACGGTGCGGCTTGGCAGCGTCGGGTCCGAGGCGTTCGACCTTGTTCTCCTCGTAGGATTCGAAGTTGCCCTCGAACCAGTACCACTTCGAGGGGTTTTCCTCGTCACCTTCGTACGCAAGGATGTGGGTGGCCACCCGGTCGAGGAACCACCGGTCGTGGGAAACGACGACGGCGCAGCCGGGGAACTCAAGCAGGGCGTTTTCCAGGCTGCTGAGGGTTTCGACGTCGAGGTCGTTGGTGGGCTCGTCAAGGAGCAGCAGGTTGCCGCCCTGCTTCAGGGTCAGGGCAAGGTTCAAGCGGTTCCGCTCACCACCGGACAGGACGCCGGCCTTTTTCTGCTGGTCCGGGCCCTTGAAGCCGAATGCTGCAACGTAGGCGCGGGAGGGCATCTCCACGTTGCCGACCTGGATGAAGTCCAGCCCGTCCGACACGACCTCCCACAGGGTCTTGTTGGGGTCGATGCCGCCACGGCTCTGGTCCGCGTAGGAGATCTTGACCGACTCGCCGATCTTCAGGTCGCCGCCGTCAAGCGGTTCCAGGCCCACGATGGTCTTGAACAGCGTGGTCTTGCCAACACCGTTGGGGCCGATGACGCCCACGATGCCGTTCCGCGGCAGGCTGAAGGACAGCCCGTCGATGAGGGTCCGGTCCTCGAAGCCCTTCTGGAGGTTCTTTGCCTCCAGCACAACGCCGCCGAGGCGGGGTCCCGGCGGGATCTGGATTTCTTCGAAGTCAAGCTTGCGGGTGCGGTCGGCCTCCGCAGCCATTTCCTCGTACCGGGCCAGACGCGCCTTCGACTTGGTCTGGCGGCCCTTGGCGTTGGAGCGGACCCAGTCCAGTTCCTCCGCGAGGCGCTTGGCCTGCTTGGCGTCCTTCTTGCCCTGGATCTCAAGGCGGGCGCGCTTCTTCTCCAGGTAGGTGGAGTAGTTGCCTTCGTAGGGGTAGAGGTGTCCGCGGTCCACCTCGGCGATCCACTCGGCCACGTGGTCGAGGAAGTACCGGTCGTGGGTGACGGCGAGGACGGCGCCCGGGTAGCTCGAAAGGTGCTGCTCGAGCCACAGCACGCTTTCGGCGTCCAGGTGGTTGGTGGGCTCGTCGAGGAGCAGCAGGTCCGGCTTCTGCAGCAGGAGCTTGCACAGTGCCACGCGGCGGCGCTCACCACCGGAAAGGTTGGTAACGTCGGCGTCGGCCGGTGGGCAGCGGAGGGCGTCCATGGCCTGCTCGAGCTGGGAGTCGAGGTCCCAGGCGTCGGCGGCATCAATGGCCTCCTGCAGTTTGCCCATCTCTTCAAGGAGGGTGTCGTAGTCGGCGTCCGGGTTGGCCATTTCCTCGGAGATCTCGTTGAAGCGCTGGATCTTGCCGTAGATCTCGCCAACGCCTTCCTGGACGTTGCCCAGGACGGTCTTTTCCTCATTCAGCGGCGGTTCCTGAAGCAGGATGCCCACGCTGTATCCGGGGCTGAGCCTGGCCTCACCGTTGGAGGGCGTGTCCAGCCCGGCCATGATCTTGAGAATGGTGGACTTACCGGCACCGTTGGGGCCCACAACACCAATCTTGGCACCCGGGAAGAAGGACATGCTTACGTCATCAAGGATGAGCTTTTCGCCAACGGCCTTGCGGGCCTTGGTCATTGTGTAGATAAATTCCGCCATGGTCTCAAATCTAGTGGGTCGGCGGGCAGATCTCACATTTGCAGGGATCCTTCGGATCGATCAGGACCCGACGAAGCACTTCCCGCTGGCAAGGACGGGCAGGACGGTGACGGTCACGGCCCCTTCCCGGACCTGTCCGATCACGCAGTCCTTGCCTTGCAGCACCGCCGCCTCGATGGCATCCGCTTCCAGCCCGGTCGGCGTGCGGCTTTGCGAGACCTGGAGCACGCCCGGTGAAATGCCGGCTCCCGTCAGGGCGTCGCTTACCTGCCCCGTGGCGGGTTTGGGGGCACCGGCGGCCAACTTGGTCAGGGTGTCGGTGACCGTCCGCTTCACCGTCTCGGTGGCCGCGGCGTCGGCGGCCTGCGACGAAGCTCCGGAGGGCTCCGCGAGCGCCCCGCCGCTGTTTTCACCAGTGGCCGCCGAGGCCTGGGGCCGCGCGGACTGTCCCTGCGTGGCCTGGGCGGCAGCTGACGGAGCCGGGTTGCCGGGCTGGTCCATGGCGGGATCGTTCGCTGCAGGACCGGCAACGCACCCTGTCAAGAGTGTGGCCAGGACGGCGCACGCCAGCGCTGCACCGGCCCGGTTGTACTGCCGGTGGGAAAGGGTGTGCCGCATGGTGCCATTCTGCCATGGCCTCGTAAGCGGACGGGCGGTGGACGGCCGGGGGGTGCCGCCGCTCCGCCCGCCCGGGACCTGATGGGACGCGCTGAAGGCTGATGCGTGGTTCCTAGACTTCTGCGAGTTCCCCCGTTTCGAGGTCAAGCGAGGCCATGGCACCATCACTGTCCTCGATGACCACTGACAGATGGCCTTCATCGTCCGGGTGTTCGTCGTCCCTGTCCTCGGGCTCATCCGGGAGTTGGTCCAAGCCCGGGTGGGGGCCGGGCTCGGGGGCTGGTGGTTGTTCCACGAGCGAGAGCGCCGGCCGTGACGATGTCCGGATGAAGTTGGCCGAGCCCAGCGAAAGGTCGTGCCCCACGGTGTCGGCGTCAATGACGGTGGAGTGGTAGATGCGCCCGTCCTTCTCCCAGGTGCGGATCTTCAGTTTGCCAACCACGATGACGGGCTGTCCTTTCCTGATACTGCATCCAAGGGTTCCCGCGAGCTGGCGGTAGCCCTGGACGGTGAACCAGTTGGTGTGGCCGTCATGCCAGGTTTTGGTTTCCCGGTCGAAACGGCGGCTGGTGGAACCGACGCGGAAAGAGGTCGTGGCCACTCCCCCCGGCGTGGTGGAACTCGTGATCTCGGTGGCCACGAAGCCCCGGATGGTGATCGTTTCGCTCATCTCTTCGTCCTGTCTCAATGGTGCTGCCCTGTGCAGGCATGACCAGCATTGCGCCCGGCGGCGGACGGAAGGAGGGAGAGGTTGGTGTATGTGGACAACGAGGGTGCAGGCGCCTTTGTGGAGGGACAGTGGGTGACGGATGACAGCGCCGGCAGCTCCGGCAAGGTAAACTTTTCGAGGCGCCGGCGTACAGGCCGGAACCCATTGCCTCAGTAGCTCAGGGGATAGAGCAGCGGCCTTCTAATCCGCCGGTCGGGGGTTCGATTCCCTCCTGGGGCACCCGGATACGCCCCGGTCTTCGGACCGGGGCGTATTTTGCATTAACCCTTGCTATGCCAGCAGCCTGTGCGGCGCTTCGACGAGCGACCGGATGACACTGCCGGCGGCACCCAGGAGCGCCCCCGACTCCCCCACGGCCGAAACCGAGACCTGGCCGGCCGCGTACCTGCCTGGAGCGTACTTCTGCAGGCTCTCAAGCAGCGGAGTGCGGAGCCATGGTTCGAGGACGGCGAAGTGGCCGCCGAGGACGACGGAGGCAATATTGACCACCCGGGCTGTTGACGCGAGCGCTATGCCCAGGCAGCGCCCCGCACGCTCGACGGCGGCCAACGCCCCGGGCTGCCGTGCGTCCAGCGCCTGGAGGAGCTTGGCCATGGCCGCCGAACGCGAATGTTCCACGGGTCCAATCCCGGCCGCCTCGAAGATGGCATCCTGGCCGGCCACGGTTTCCAGGCAGCCCGTCCCGCCGCATGAGCATCGCGCGCCGTCGGGGTCCACCACGATGTGGCCCACTTCGCCGGCATGGCCGCCGGGGCCCGTGAAGAGTTCAGACCCAATCACCAGCCCGCCACCGACGCCCACCTCACCGGAGACAAAGAGGAAATCGGATGCCCCATCGGGCCGGTGCCGCAGCTCGGCCAAGGCTGCAGCGTTGGCTTCGTTGAAGAGGGCAACCCCCAACGGCGCTTCCGGCAGGAGGGCGCCAAGGTCAAGGCCGACGCCGGCCCAGCCCAGGTTGGGTGCCGTGAGCACCCGTGCGGCGGCAGGGTCCACCAGCCCGGGCACGGCGAGCCCGCCGCCCAGGACCTCGACGCCGTGTTCCCCGGCCGCACTACGTACCCGGGCGGCCAGAACGGCGAGCGCCGCCATGACGGGACCGTCCACGCTGTTGCGGTTGTCGCGTTCCTGCACCTCACGGACCAGCACTTTTCCGGCCAGGTCAACCACTGCAGCGGAGATGTAGTCCACATTGATCTCCATCCCCATCACTGCCCGGCCGGGGTTGAGTTCCAGCCCGACACCCGGCCGCCCGCGCCCCTGCGGGTTGAAGCCGATCTCGCGGATGATGCCGGCATCCAGGAGATCCAGCACCAGGCTGGACACGGATGCCTTGGTCAGGCCGGTAGCGGCTGCCAGCTGGGCACGGCTGGGATGGGCCCCCCGCGGGAACTCGGCGATCCGCCCCAGCACCAAGGCCAGGTTGCTTCGCCGGACGTCACCCACGCTTCCAGGGGCCGATCCCCCGGATCCCGCCACGGCAGGTGCCGGTATCACCATCACAAAGCTCCTCCGTCAGCACGTGGGCCCGGCCGTCATGTGCCCGCCGGACCCTTGACCCCACCCTACGTCCACCCATATAGTTCAGGCAATAAACTAAAGCTTCGCATCCGGCGGAGCACTCAATTGCAAGGACGCATCATGACTCACTCCCCCACCCCCGCTGACAAGTTCACCTTTGGCCTTTGGACCGTCGGCTGGACCGGCGCCGACCCGTTCGGCGTGGCCACCCGCGCCGCGCTGGATCCCGTGGAAGCAGTCCACCGGCTCAGCGAACTGGGCGCCTATGGCATCACCTTCCACGACAACGACCTGGTCCCTTTTGATGCCACCGCCTCCGAGCGGGAGCTGATCCACAAGAACTTCCGCGCAGCCCTGGAAGAGACCGGCCTGAAGGTTCCGATGGTCACCACCAACTTGTTCAGCCACCCGGTGTTCAAGGACGGCGGCTTCACCTCGAACGACCGCTCCATCCGCCGCTTCGCCCTCTCCAAGGTCCTGCGCAACATTGACCTCGCCGCGGAACTCGGCGCCGAAACCTTCGTCATGTGGGGCGGCCGCGAAGGCAGCGAGTACGACGGATCCAAAGACCTGGCCGCCGCGCTTGACCGGATGAAGGAGGGCGTGGATACCGCAGCGGGCTACATCAAGGACAAGGGCTACAACCTGCGGATCGCACTGGAACCCAAGCCCAACGAACCCCGCGGCGATATCTTCCTGCCCACTGTCGGACACGGCCTGGCCTTCATCGCCCAACTGGAACACGGCGACATCGTGGGCCTGAACCCGGAAACCGGCCACGAGCAGATGGCCGGGCTGAACTTCACCCACGGCATCGCCCAGGCCCTCTGGGCCGGCAAACTCTTCCACATCGACCTCAACGGACAGCGCGGCATCAAGTACGACCAGGACCTTGTCTTCGGCCACGGCGACCTGACCAGCGCCTTCTTCACGGTGGACCTGCTCGAAAACGGCTTCCCGGGGGGTGGACCGAAGTACGACGGCCCGCGCCACTTCGACTACAAGCCTTCCCGCACCGACGGCTACGACGGCGTCTGGGAATCCGCGAAGGCCAACATGTCCATGTACCTGCTGCTCAAGGAGCGGGCCCTCGCCTTCCGCGCCAACCCCGAAGTCCAGGAGGCGCTCAAGGCCTCCGGCGTCTTCGAACTCGGCGAGCCCACGCTCAACGCCGGCGAAAGCACCGCGGACCTGCTCGCCGACGCCGCCTCCTTCGAGGACTTCGACGCCGACAAGGCCGCCGAGCGCTCCTTCGCGTTCGTCCGCCTCAACCAGCTTGCCATCGAACACCTCCTGGGCGCCCGCTAGGCCATGGCACTCGTCGCAGGGATCGACAGTTCAACCCAGTCCTGCAAAGTGGTAATCCGCGACGCGGACACCGGAGAACTGCTCCGCCAAGGCCGCGCCGGCCACCCCGACGGCACCGAGATCCATCCGGACCACTGGTGGACGGCGCTGCAAAAAGCCGTTGCCGAAGCGGGCGGCCTGGATGACGTGGCCGCCATCTCCGTCGGCGGCCAGCAGCACGGAATGGTCTGCCTCGACGCAGACGGTGACGTGGTCCGTCCGGCACTGCTGTGGAACGACACCCGCAGCGCCGGGGCAGCGGTGGAGCTCATCAACGGCGCCGGCAGCGGAGACCCCGTTGCCGGCGCCCGGTACTGGGCCAACGCCACGGGCACCGTCCCCGTGGCCTCACTGACAGTGACCAAGCTGCGCTGGCTTGCGGAGAACGAGCCGGACAACGCCGCCAAGGTCGCGGCCGTATGCCTCCCGCACGACTGGCTGACCTGGCGGCTCGCCGGTTACGGGCCCGGCAGCGGCGCGTCGGGCCTGGCCGCACTGGCAACGGACCGCTCTGATGCCTCGGGCACCGGGTACTACTCGTCGGCGGAGGGCCGGTACCTGCCGGACGTCCTGGCATCCGCGCTGGGACACGTCCCCACCGTCCCCAAGGTTCTCGGGCCACTGGAACAGGCGGGCCGCACCCCCGCCGGCTCCCTGCTCGGAGCCGGTGCCGGGGACAACGCGGCCGCCGCGCTCGGCGCCGGAGCGGACCTGGGCGACGTCGTCATGTCCCTGGGCACCTCCGGAACCGTTTTTGCCGTCTCGGACACGGCGCCGGCGGATGCATCGGGACTGGTGGCCGGGTTCGCCGATGCAGCCGGCCACTACCTTCCGCTGGTGTGCACGTTGAACGCCACGCGTGTATTCGATGCCACCGCCGCCCTGCTGGGCGTCGACCTGGCGGAGTTCAACAGGCTGGCACTCTCTGCCGAACCGGGCGCCGGAGGCCTGGCCCTGGTCCCGTACTTCGACGGGGAACGGACGCCCAACCTCCCGGACGCCACCGGCACCCTGCATGGCATCACGCGGGCCAACTACACCCCCGCCAACCTGGCGCGCGCCGCCGTCGAAGGCGTGGTCTGCTCCCTGGCTGACGGCCTGGCAGCGTTGCAGGAACAGGGCGTGGCCGCGCGGCGGATCCTCCTCGTGGGCGGCGGCGCCCAGTCCGACGCAGTGCAGGACGTCGCAGCGCGCCTGCTGGGAACCCGTGTCACGGTTCCCCTCCCGGGCGAGTATGTCGCGGACGGAGCGGCCCGCCAGGCCGCCGCCGCACTCACCGGGCAGTTCCCCGCCTGGTCCGCGGACGCCGTCGAGCTGCCCGTGGGAACGGACGACGCCGGCGTGCTGGCCCGCTACCGCAGCGTCGCCTTGGCGCACGCCTAGGGCGGTCCGCGAAACCACGAGGGACCCCGACCGCCTGCGGCGGTCCGGGTCCTTCCATATGGGGCGCGGGCTCCTGCCTGCGGAAAGCGCCGGCAGGAGCCCACGGCCTGTATCCGGTCAGGCGAACGGGAGGACGAGCTCCGCGTACCGCTCCTTGACCGTGGCCAGGACGGCATTGCCGTCCGTGTCCCAAATTTCCTGGTTGAAGATCTCCACCTCGATGTCTCCGGTGTAGCCGGCGTCCCGCACCCAGGTGCCGATCGTGGCGAAGTCCACCACGCCGTCGCCCATGTACCCGCGGGACAGCAGCGGGTCCGCGGCGATGGGCATGTTGAAGTCGCACACCTGGTAGGAGGCGAGGCGGTTTTCCCGGCCCGCGCGCCCGATCTGCGCCTTCAGTTCCGGGTCCCACCAGACATGGAAGGTGTCGACGGCGACGCCCACCGTTGAGGGATCGAACGGCGCGGCGAGGTCCAGCGCCTGCCCCAACGTGGAAATCAGGGCACGGTCGGCCGCATACATCGGGTGCAGCGGCTCCAGCACCAGGCGTACGCCGTGCTCCGCAGCGAACGGGACCAGGTCGGCGAGCCGGTCGGCAACGCGCTGCCGCGCCGCCACGACGTCCTTCTCCCCCGGGGCCAGGCCGCCGACCACCAGGAAGAGTTCCCGGGTGTCCAGGGCCACAGCCTCAAGGATCGCCGCGCGGTTGTCCGCGAGCGCAGCCGCCTGGCCGTCGGCGTCCGCCGCGGTGAGGAACCCGCCGCGGCACAGCGAGGATACACGCAGGCCGGCGTCCTTGATCAGGCGGGCCGCCTTGTCCAGGCCGGCCTCCTCCACCCGGTCCCGCCAGGGGCCGATCGAGGGAATGCCGGCGTTGACGCACCCCTCCACCACCTGGGCGAGCGTCCACTTCTTGGTGGTGGCGCTGTTGATGGACAGGCGCGCGAAGTCGCTCATACGCCCACCCCGTTGATGCGCAGGTAGTCGGACATCCGGAAGGCCGCCAGTGCGGGGTCTTTCAGCAGTCCGGCCTGGTCCGCGAGCTCGAAGGTCCTGGCCAGGTGGCAGACCGAGCGGCCCGAATGCAGGCCGCCCACCATCTGGAAACCGGGCTGCTTGCCGTTGAGCCAGGACATGAACGCGATGCCCGTCTTGTAGTAGAACGTAGGGGCGCTGAAGATGTGCTTGCCCAGTTCCCGCGTGGAGTCGAGGATTTCGCGGGCTTTGGCGGCGTTGCCTGCGTCGTAGTTCTGCAGGGCGACCGAAGCGGCGGGGTAGATTGCCGCGAAGATGCCCAGCAGGGCGTCGGAGTGGTGGCTGCCATCGCCGTCGATCAGTTCCGGGTAGTTGAAGTCGTCGCCGGTGTAGAGCCGGACGCCCTCGGGCAGGGCCGCCCGCAGGGCCACCTCGTGGCCGGCATCGAGCAGCGAGACCTTGACACCGTCCACCTTGCCGGCGTTGTCCTTAATGAGGCCGAGGAACGTTTCGGTGGCCGTGGCAACGTCGTCCGATCCCCAGTAGCCGGCGAGGGCGGGATCGAACATGGTGCCCAGCCAGTGCAGGATGACCGGCTGGTCCACTTCCTGCAGCAGGGTGGAGTACACCTCCAGGTAGTCTTCGGGGCCGCGTGCCACTTTTGCCAGGGCGCGGGAGGCCATGAGGATGACCTTGGGCCCGGCCTCGGTGACGACGGCGATCTGCTCGCGGTAGGCCTCAAGGACGGCTTTGATGCCGGCCTCGCCGGAGGGCAGGGCGTCGATGTCCAGCTGGTCGGTGCCGGCGCCGCACGAGACGAGGTCGCGGACGGACTTGCCGGCGGTGGCCGCGTTGCCGGACGAAACCACGGAGGCAGCTTCCACCCCGGTCCGCTTGATGAGCTGCTGGGTGGCGGACCAGTCCAGGCCCATGCCCCGCTGGGCGGTGTCCATGGCGTCGGCCACGCCCAGGCCGTAGGACCACAGCTCGTGGCGATAGGCCAGCGTGGCGTCCCAGTCCAGCCGCGCGGGGGCACCCGGGGTGTTGTCGGCGAGGACTTCGGGGATGACGTGGGCGGCGGCGTACGCCCGGCGTGCGGTCAGGGGTGCCGTGGGGCGGGCCCACGTGGCGCCGCCCTGCAGCCGGTACTCCCGGGTGCCGCCGTCTTCGGAGGGAAGGATGAGGGAAGTCATCGGAGCGTGATCTCCGGGATGTCGATGGTTCGGCGTTCGTCGTTGGACTGCAGGCCCAGCTCCGCGAGCTGGACGCCCCGGGCGGCGGAGAGCAGGCCGAAGCGGTGTTCGCGGCCGGCGACGACGTCGCGGAGGAATTCCTCCCACTGCAGCTTGAAGCCGTTGTCCAGGTCGGCGTTGGCCGGTACTTCCTGCCACTGGTCGCGGAACGACTCCGTCACCGGAAGGTCGGGGTTCCAGACGGGCTTGGGAGTGTGGGCACGCTGCTGGGCGACGCACTTGTTCAGGCCGGCGACGGCCGAGCCGTGGGTGCCGTCCACCTGGAATTCCACCAGTTCGTCGCGGTATACCCGGACAGCCCAGGAGGAGTTGATCTGGCCGACGACCTCGTCGCCGGCCGGGGTAACGAGCTCGAAGATGCCGTAGGAGGCGTCGTCGGCGGTGGCCTTGTACTCCTTGCCGGCTTCGTCCCAGCGTGCCGGAATGTGGGTGGCGGTCTTGGCATTGACGCTCTTGACCTTGCCGATAATGCCTTCGAGCACGTAGTTCCAGTGGCAGAACATGTCGGTGGTCATTCCGCCGCCGTCTTCCTTGCGGTAGTTCCAGGACGGGCGCTGGGCCGCCTGGATGTCGCCTTCGAAGACCCAGTAGCCGAACTCGCCGCGGATGGACAGGATCCGGCCGAAGAAGCCTTCATCCACCAGCCGGCGGAGCTTGACCAGGCCGGGAAGGTACAGCTTGTCGTGCACAACGCCGGCTGTCACGCCGGCCTCCTTGCCGATGCGGGCCAGTTCAATGGCCTCCTCCAAGGTTTCTGCCGTCGGCTTTTCCGTGAAGATGTGCTTGCCTGCCAGCATGGCCTTTTTCAGCGTGGCGGCGCGCAGGCTGGTCATGGACGCGTCGAAGACGACGTCCACGGTGGGGTCGTTGATCACGGCGTCCAGGTCCGTGGTCCACTCGGACACCTTGTGCTGCTCCGCCAGCTCGCGGATTTTGGCTTCGTTGCGGCCCACCAGGATGGGCTCCACCTGGACCCGGGTGCCGTCTTCCAGCGAGAAGCCGCCGGCGTCGCGGATGGGCAGGATGGACCGCAGCAGGTGCTGGCGGTAGCCCATGCGGCCGGTGATGCCGTTCATGGCAATACGGATCGTTTTAGTTTCGAAGCCCATGTGTCCTCCACGGTGAGTGAGCAAGGTGTACTCAAGACGAATCGGGAAAGCGCATTCCCTCTGTTTCCATGATGCACCGCGCCGTTCCGCTTGGCAAGCGCTTTCCGGAAGTAGTTTGAACTGTCATAATGTCCTTAGCCGTTGAGGCCGCCCCGACCACCAGGAGATGCTGTGGCTGCTAGTACCCTTACCGAGGTTGCCCGCCTCGCCGGCGTCTCGCCTGCCACGGCGTCCCGCGTGCTGAACGGCTCCGCCCGGACCCCAGGCAAGGACATTGCCGAGCGCGTCCGCCAGGCGGCGGACTCACTGGGGTACATCCCCAATGCGCAAGCCCAGGGCCTTGCCAAATCCAGCTCGGGCCTGATCGGCCTGATTGTCCACGACATCGCCGACCCGTATTTCGCCGCCATTGCCCGCGGCGTGCAGGATGCCGCTCGGGAACAGCGGAAAATGGTGCTCCTTGCCACGACGGGGGGCGGCCCCGCTGAAGAGAAGGAGGCCGTGGCCGCCTTCGCCGCCCGCCGTGCCGACTCCATCGTGATCGCCGGTTCGCGCTCCTGCCGTGCCGAGGACCAGGAGGGCAACGCACAGCTGGCCGCCGAACTGGACCGCTATTGCCGCAACGGCGGCAGGGTGGCAGTGGTGGGGCATCCCGTGGTGGGCGCCACCGCACTGGAGGGCTACCACGTCGTCGAAGTCCCCAACCAGGAGCTTGCGGGCCGGCTGGCCACCGAGCTTGCCGCCGGCTGGGATGGCGACTTCGTCATCATCGGCGGGCCCGACGGCCTGTACACCTCCGATGACCGGGTCCGGGGTTTCCAGGAAGGCCTGGCACGCGCCGGACACCGCCCGGCAGAGGTGCTCAGGAGCGCTTTCAACCGTTCGGGCGGCTACGAGGCCGGCCTGCAACTGGCCGCACGGATCAAGGCAGCCTCCGCCGGCAACCCTGCCGCGCCGAAGCTTTGCATTTTCGCGGTCAACGACGTGATGGCGATCGGCGCCGCAGCAGCACTGCGGTCCGAGGGGCTGAGGATTCCCCGCGACGCGTCAATCGCTGGTTTCGACGACATCGAAACGCTGCGGGACTTCCGGCCGGCCCTGTCCACCGTGCGCCTGCCGCTCGAAGATATTGGACGGCTGGCAACCAGGGCCACCCGCCCCCGCCCGGCCGGCCAGGACCAGGAAGCAGCGTCCGACGAAGCCGTTACCGGCGAGGTCACGCTGCGGCGCAGCACCGAGGCCGCCGCCGTATGATGCCGCGAAGGATCACCGCGGTTCCGGCCCGCACTGAAGCCGCGGGCCCCCGCCCGGCCATCCTTGTCCTGCCCGGCGGCGGTTACGCGCGCCAGGCGGACCACGAGGCGGAGCCGGTTGCGGAATGGCTCGCAGCGCTGGGCATCCACGCTTTCGTCCTGCGTTACCGAGTGGCGCCGGACCGCCACCCGGCGCCCCTTGAAGACGCCAAGGAGGCCATGCTCTCCATCCGGAGCGGACCGCACGGCCTGGCCGTGGACCACGAGCGTGTGGGCGTCCTGGGATTCTCGGCCGGCGGCCATCTGGCGGCCACGCTGTCCACCGCAGCAGCCACCGGCAACCGGGACCTCGACGTCGATGCCGCCGTCCCGGACCTCTCGGTCCTTTGCTACCCTGTGGTGTCGCTGATCCAGGACACGCACCAGGGGTCGGTGGACAACCTCCTGGGCGGGCTGCCGCCGTCGAACCTTCTTGCGGACCTCTCCGCGGACCGGAACGTGACAGCCCGGACCCCGCCGGCTTTCCTCTGGCACACCGCGGACGACGACGCTGTCCCGGTGGCCAACAGCCTGAACTACGCCAAGGCGCTGATCGCCGCCGGCGTTCCTGCCGAACTGCACGTCTTCCCGGAAGGGCGGCACGGACTCGGACTGGCAGCCGGTGACCCCGGCCCCGGACAGTGGACGTCCTTGTGCGCGTCCTGGCTGGTTCGTGCCGGCTGGGCGGAGCCCACGGCCGCAGCAACCCTCACCGCAGCAGCCGGCCGCCTTTAGCCCCGCCGGTCCACCGCGCGGATGGTCCAGCCCGCCGAGTGGGACTCTCCCGGCTCCAGGTGGATCAGGTCCGTTCCGGAATTGAACGCGTCCGGCGGGCAGGTCATGGGCTCAACCGCGAGGCCCAGCCGGTCCGGACCGACAGGCTTGTCTCCCGTGTGCACCTGGACCCAAGGCCACTCCGGCCCCCATTCAAGCTCCACGCCCGTGCCCGATGGATCCATGACGCGCACGCGCGCCAGTCCGGCAGCGTCGCGGGAGATACCGGTGAAAGCGCGGTCGATCCTGACCGGTCCCAACCTGTGCGGGAGGCGGAAGTCGAAGGCATCCTGCTCCACCTGCCGGATGGCCACCGGGAGCAGCCGGTCCGGGGTGACCTCGAGGTAGGCAACTGCCGGAAGTTCCAGGGACCAGTCATCCAGTGGAGCAGGGCCGGCGACAAGGTAGGGATGGGGGCACACTCCATACGGCGCGGCCCGGGTACCGGTGTTGACGGCGGTGACCGTACCGCGGAGGCCGTCGTCGGAGAGGGAATAGGCGACCGTGAGTTCCAGGCTGCCCGGGTAGCCCGGCCCGGCCGGAACGCGGCAGCCCAGCACCACCCGGTCCGTCGATGCCTCCACAATGTCCCAGGCCTGATGGATGGCCAGCCCGTGCAGGGCCGATCCGCGCTCCGGCTCATTGATGGCGGCCGAATAGGACTGGCCGGCGTACGAATAGGCGCCGTCAGCGAGCCGGTTGGGCCACGGTGCACAGATGACGCCCCGGTAGTCCGGGACCCCGCCCTCCGGCCCAAAGCCCACCACCAGGTTCCGGTCCCCGCAGCGCAGCTCCCGGAGGGCGCCACCGCGGGTGGTCACGACGGCGGTGTAGGGTCCGTGGGTAATGCGGACTTCGGTTCCGGGCATGGCTTCCTCCGCGATGATCTTTGTTAGCGCTAAAACAGCATACGTCATCGAGACGGAATCCGGCTGGCTAGAGTTGCCCCATGGAAGCGGCACCCGACCAGCACCTTATCGCCGCCGTCAGGAGCGCACTGTGGGAGCTGTCCGATCCCGATCGTGCCGCCGGCGCGCAGGCGTACATGAAGTCTTCCGTTCCGTCGCTGGGTGTCCGGGTCCCGGATGTCCGGCGGATCGCGGCGCACGCTACGGCAGAGTTTCCTCCGGCATCAGCCGCCGGGCTGCGCGCCACAGCGCTGCAACTGTGGCGCACGGCAGCGTTCCGGGAAGAACGCTATGCAGCCATCGACCTGACCGGCAACCGGCTGGTTGCCAAAGACCTGGACATGCTGCCGGTGTACGAGGAAATCATCCGCACCGGAGCATGGTGGGATTTCGCGGACGGCGTGTCCGGCAGGATCTGCAACCTGCTGCTGGCTCACCCGGCCGAGATGTCCGCGGTGCTGCGGACGTGGAGCCGTGATCCGGACTTCTGGATTCGGCGCGCTTCCATCACATCGCAGCTGCGGGCCAAGGAAGCCACCGATACGGTGCTGCTTGCCGATGTCATTGAACCGAACCTGGCGGACCGGGAATTCTTTATCCGCAAAGCGATCGGCTGGGCGCTGCGCGAGTACGCCAAAACGGCGCCGGAGTGGGTGCAGGAATTCGTCGCCCTGCACGGGCAGGAGATGAGTCCGTTGTCCCGCAGGGAGGCCCTGCGGAGGATCAGCACCGGCCGGCCGCAGCGTCCCCGCTAAATGACGGGACGTTCGACGACGGGCTCGTGCGACTTCCGGAACAGCCGGCGGGTGCCGGGATCCCAAAAGATCAGATAAAGCCCAAAGAGCAAGGCGGTCAGGGCAGCCGCAATCCGGGCCAGCAGGAGGGCGAAGCCCAGGTCCTGGGTCTGCAGGTAGGGAAAGACGTCCAGCTGGTCCGAGATTGCGTAGATCATGAAGAACGACACCACGAAGTACAGGGCCTTGACCTGCCAGTCATTACGAATGCCCGTCACGGCGAACAACGGAATCAGCCACACCACATACCAGGACTGGATGATGGGCGCCAGCAGGACCACGGCGGCCAGGCCGAGCGTGAGGCGGCGCATCAGCCGGTCATGGTCGCCCTTGAGGATCTGCCAGGCAAGGATGGCCACGGCAAGCAGCTTGCCGGCGTCGAACACCCAGCCCGCCGGGACTGAGCCGTCGAGGCCGAACGCGTTGGCAAGGGACCCCACCACCATGCCGAGCAGGCCCACCGGGGCATACCAGATGGAGATACTGCCGGGGGCGGAAAGTCCGTTGATCCAGCCGAAGCCGAAGCCGTTGACCAGGCTCATCAGGGCCAGCAACGCCAGGCTCAGGCCGGCCGTGAGCGCCCAGAATGCGATCTTTCGCAGCCACCCCGCGTTCCTGCCCGCCCAGAGGAGGCCGATGAACGGAAGGAACACGATGGTGATGGGCTTGACGGCGATGGACAGCGTGACCAGCGCGACGCCCCGGACCTCCCGGCGGGTCGCGGAGTAGTAGAGCCCGGCAAGGGCCAGCCCGATCATGAGTGAGTCATTGTGCACGCTGGCAATGAAGTTGGTCAGGAAGAGCGGGTTGGCCGCGGTGAGCCACAAGGCCCTGTGCGGGTTGATGCCGTGCAGCTCTGCGAGCCGGGGCACGTAGATCACGCAGAGCACCACGCCGGCCAAGGCAACCAGCCGGAACAGCATGATGCACGCTTCCGGCTGGACGTTGGTCACCCACACAACGAACTGCTCGATCCAGAGGAACAGCTGGCCGTAGGGAACCGGAGCTTCGGTCCACTGCTTGTCGGCTCCCAGCTGGAAGTAGTTGGACAGGGCGGAAATGCCGTTTTCGTACGGGTTGAACCCTTCCACCATCAGCCGCCCCTGGCCGATGTAGGCATAGACGTCGCGGCTGAACAACGGGACGCTGAACATCATGGGGAGCCCCCACGCCACCACCGCCGCCAACGTGGCGCGACGGGCCTGGCCGCCCCACACCCGGACTTTTTGGCCGAGCCGCAGCCAGGCGCGCACCAGCAGCATGCCCCCTGCCGCGACCAGCACGATGGACAGGGCCACGCCCGGCGCTTCGGTGCGCATCCAGATGAACAACGGCATGCGGCGGAGTTCGGAGACCGGCGCGAGCCAGCCCACGCCGGCGGAACCGAACATCATGAACATCGACCCGAGGAAGCCGGCAAGCAGTGGAGAGCGGGGATTGTCCACCTCGGCACCGCCCGCCGGGGCAGTACCAGCCGCCGCCATCTCCCCCGCTGCGGGCACAGGCGCCGTCATTTCAGGAATGTCCAATCTTCTTGCGTTTCCGCTCTTACCCGGCGGACCGCGTGGGCGGCCGGGACATCTTCGAAGGCAGCGGGGCGACCCGCCGCGTACCCGAAATCCTAGCATCGGCGGGGCGTCCGGGGCGGTAACGGTAGGCTGGTCCGGTGCCTATATCTAACGAACGAATCGTCTGGATCGACTGCGAAATGACCGGCCTGGACATCAAGAACGACGCCCTCATCGAGGTGGCAGCCCTGGTCACCGATTCGGAACTGAACATCCTCGGGGACGGTGTCGACGTGGTGATCAAGCCCGAGGACGCGGCCGTCGCCCAGATGTCCGACTTCGTCCGGGACATGCACACCAAGTCCGGGCTCCTGGCGGAACTCCCCCACGGCAAGACCATGGCGGAGGCTGAGGCCGCCGTCATGGAGTACATCTCCGCGTGGGTTCCGGATCCGCGGAAGGCTCCACTGGGCGGCAACTCCGTGGGCACCGACCGGGTGTTCCTCTCCCGCGACATGCCCACCGTCGTGGAGCACCTGCACTACCGGGTGATTGACGTCAGCACCATCAAGGAACTCTCCCGCCGCTGGTTCGCGCGGGCTTACTTCCAGTCACCGGCGAAAAAGGGCGGCCACCGGGCACTGGGCGACATCAGGGACTCCATTGATGAACTCCGCTACTACCGCGAAGCGGTGTTCGTGCCGGCGCCGGGCCCTGACAGTGCCACCGCCCAGAAGATCGCCAGGCGCATCACCAGCGGCGACGCTGCCGACCCTGCCGGCGAGTAATCTGCGCCACGTTTGGAGGAAATTTCGCGGAAATCGCCGAAAGTGGACAAAGCACCCCTTCCGAGCAGGTAAGCTATTTGAGTTGCGTTTCCAGGGAGCCGGTAACACGGCCTGACCTTGAAACACATGGTGGGCGTAGCTCAGTTGGCAGAGCGCCTGGTTGTGGTCCAGGAGGTCGCGGGTTCAACCCCCGTCGCTCACCCTCACGGGGCGGCACTTGCAGCCGTCAACAAAGGAGGCCGCACCGGATATCCGGTGCGGCCTCCTTTGTTGTGTCCCACCAAGGTACGTGCAGGGACGCCGGCGCTGCCGGCCCCGAAGCCGAAGGACTAATGCTATGACCGTTCTGCCGATTACCATCTGGGGCGAGCCCGTCCTGCACCGCCGGGCAGCCGAAGTCGAGGTTTTCGACGACGAACTGCGCACCCTGATTGCCGACATGTTCGAGACCAACGACGCCGCCAACGGCGTGGGTCTCGCGGCGCCGCAAGTCGGCGTGGGCAAGCGGATCTTCGTCTACAGGTACGCCAACGACGACGGCGCGCCACCGAGCGGTGTGCTGGTGAACCCTGTCCTCACCCTCTCCAAGGTTTCCGGCGCCGCCCCGGACCCGGACGAGGAAGAAGAGGGCTGCCTGTCCTTCCCGGGCGAGCAGTACCCGCTGAAGCGGGCCGAGTGGGCCCGGGTGGAAGGCTTCGACGGTTTCGGCGAGCCGGTGAAGTTCGAGGCGACGGGCTGGTTTGCCAGGGTCATCCAGCATGAATTCGACCATCTGGACGGCAAGCTGTACGTCAACCGGTTGATGGACCGCTACGCCCGGAAGGCCCTGAAACAGGCCAAGAAGAACGGGTGGGGCGTGCCAGGGCTGACCTGGATGCCCGGCGTCGATCCCGACCCGTTCGGCCACTAAGCGGTTCCCGGGCCGCCCTCAGCCGGCGGTGATCGTTGGCTGCCCGGGGCAGGATGCCAGCACTTTCTTCATGGCATCCTTCTCCGCCGCAGTCACCCACAGGCCGTAGGCGGCCTTGACGGAGATCTGCCGGGCTACATAGTGGCAGCGGATCGCAGTGTTTTTCGGAAGCCACGTTGCGGCGTCACCGGCACCCTTTTTCTGGTTCGCCTGCCCGTCGGCGGCGATCAGGTTGAGCGGATCGTTGGCGAGGCTCTGGCGTTCCTTCGGGGTCAGGCCCTGTGCTCCCTTTTGCCAGGCGTCGCCCAGGGCCACCACATGGTCGATCTGCACCGCGCTGCTGGTGTCGGCGCCGCGGCGGAATTCAATGGCGTGTCCTGTGTACGGCTCCTGGAAATGACCGCCCGATACCTTGCAGGTGGAACCGTCGGCGAAGATGACTCCCGCGAGGTCGCGCCGCAGGATGTCGTTGCGGGTATCGCACCCGTTCCGGTCCACATCCAGCCACGCCTGGCCGAAGGCTTCCCTGCTGTAGCCGGTATTCGGCGCCCTGCCCTTCACGGCCAGGCCATCCAGGGCAGAAACGGCGGCCCCTCCCGGTACCGGATGGGGCTCCGCCACCGGCTTCATCCAGGCGGCATCGAAAACCGGCGCCTCCGTCGGCCCGGCGGCCGCAGGTCCGGCTGCCGCGAACTGTCCGGCGGTGAAGAACCAGAAAAGCGCGGCCACAGCTGAGACGGCGAAGGCGGCCAGCAGACCCCAAGCCTGCCGGGACCGGCGGCGGGCACGGCGGTAGTCGGACCAGCTGACAGTCACGGCGGTGATACCGGATCACTAGTGGGAGGCACCCCACGAGCCTAGGACGGGGAGCCCGGCCGGCGGCCGATATCCACACTGTGGAGGACGGGTGATCCCTCACCCGCCCGCGGCATCTACTGCTCGCGCGTGACCCTCCGGAGGTCCTCCTCCGCGGTGGCCAGGAGTTCCTCGAGTTGGCGGACGCGCTCCTCGCTGGCGTCCCCGGCCTGGTGGGCGGCGCGGGCGCCCTCCAGGAGCCTGAGGGCTTCCTTGTGGTTGGCCTTCGCCACGTCGAGTGCGTGTTCGAGGGTGGTCTCGTGCTGAAGCGTCGATTCGTTGTCCATGCCACCAGTCTGGTCCGGTTTCCCGGCTGATTCCAGTGAACCAGCCGGGAATTGGCAGGACGTGTCGCTTTTGGTCAGACGGCGATGGCGGCCAGGGCGGCCGCGCTTTCCTTGGCAGGGAACGACGGCGGGTTCACGCCGGCCATCTCCTCCATGACCCGGACCACCTGGCAGCTGTAGCCAAATTCGTTGTCGTACCAGACGTAGAGGACCAGGTTCTTGTCCGTGGACACCGTGGCCAGGCCGTCAACGATGCCGGCGCGGCGGGAACCCACGAAGTCGGTGGAGACCACCTCGGGCGAGTCGATGTAGTCGATCTGCTTGCGCAGGTCCGAGTGCAGCGACATCTCGCGCAGGTAGTTGTTCACCTCATCCTTGGTGGTGCCGTTCTCCAGGCTGAGGTTCAGGATGGCCAGGGAGACGTCCGGGGTGGGAACGCGGATGGAGCTGCCGGTCAGCTTGCCCAGGAGCTCGGGCAGGGCCTTGGCCACCGCCTTGGCGGCACCGGTTTCGGTGATGACCATGTTCAGCGCGGCCGAGCGTCCGCGGCGGTCGCCCTTGTGGAAGTTGTCGATCAGGTTCTGGTCGTTGGTGAAGGAGTGCACGGTTTCCACGTGCCCGTGGATCACGCCGAACTTGTCGTTGATGGCCTTCAGGACCGGAGTGATGGCGTTGGTGGTGCAGGAGGCTGCGGACACGATCCGGTCGGAGTCGTCGATGTCCCGGTGGTTGATGCCGTGGACAATGTTCTTCAGTTCACCCTTTCCCGGAGCCGTCAACAGGACGCGTGCAACACCCTTGCTCTGGAGGTGCTGGGACAGTCCTTCGGCGTCGCGCCAGCGGCCCGTGTTGTCCACCACCAGGGCATCCTTGATTCCATAGGCGGTGTAGTCGATGGTGGCGGGATCGTTCGAGTAGATCACCTGGATACGGACGCCGTTGGCCGTAATGGTGTTGGCCTCTTCATCGATCCGGATGGTGCCCTCGAAGGAACCGTGGACCGAGTCCCGGCGGAGCAGGCTGGCCCGCTTGGAAAGGTCGTTGTCGGACCCGCGGCGGACCACGATGGCGCGCAGGCGCAGGCCGTGGCCGCCACCGGCCTTTTCGATCAGCAGGCGTGCCAGGAGCCGGCCGATGCGGCCGAAGCCGTAGAGCACCACATCGGTGCTGGTGCGTTCGTCGCCGCCACGCTTGCCAACGATCTCGGCGAGTTCGGCGCGGAGGAACTCTTCAAGGGTGGCCCCGTTGCCCTCTTCCTTGAATTTCTGGTTCAGGCGGGCGATGTCGATCGCGGCGGCGCCCAGGTCCAGCCCGGCCAGCGTGTTGAGCAGCGGCGCCGTGTCCTCCAGGAGCAGTTCGTCCTTGCTCATCCGGCGCGCGAAGCGATGTGCCTTGAGGATGTTCATGGTGGACTTGTTGATCAGGCTCCGGCCGTGGATGCTGGTCACCACGTTGTTTTCCCGGTACAGCCTGCCGATCACCGGGATCATGGCCTCGGCGAGGGCCTCCCGGCCCATCCACGTATCAAGACAAGAATCAGACGTCTGGCTCACTGAAATACCTTCCTCGGGTCAGCCGTGTACGTCCTCGTACACAGATGTAGGCCACCTGATGATGTCCAGGGGCACCGGCACCTGCAGGGGTCGGCCCCCAGGCACCTGGATCGCGTGCAAAGAAAAACCGCCGGCTGCGAACGCAACTTTCGGCGGTAGAACTCCTGCGTCCGGGATCCATTCTAATTTGGCGCAGCCCCCCGAACACGCCTGCGCTGCGTGAAATCACTCACACGGCTCACCCCGTGGGCTTAGTTGTGGATGGCAGCATACAAGTTGAGGCTGGCGGAAAAGACCACCCAGGAGAAGTACGGCAACACCAGCAGCCCTGCGGTGGCGTCCACCGGGCCGAACCGGACGATCAGGAACGCCAGGGTCGCGGCCAGGGTGCAGATGACGAGGAATGCCGCCCACAAAGCCGCGGCGCCTGCCATGGGGTACATCGCGAAAAACGCCACCGGCCACGCGGCGTTGAGCACGAGTTGGACGGAGTACCCTGCCAGGGCCGGGCCGGTCAATCCACCTTTGCGCCAGACCAGCCACGCCGCGGCGGCCACCCCGACGTACAGCACCATCCAGGTGATCCGGAACATCAGCGACGGCGGCATCCACGGCGCCTTGAGCGAGCCGGCATACCAGCCCGTGGAATTGAGGATGATGGGGATCGAGGCAAGCACCCACGCCGCAGCAGACAGTCCAAGGAAGCCCGCAAAGGCGACAATTTGGGAGCGCAGGCCGGGCAAGGTTCCGGCCGTTCCGGCGGCCGGCCGGAGATCAGTAATAACGGGCACGGTCCAGCATCCCCAACACAGCGCCCAAGGTCAAACCCGGTTTTGCGGATGGGACAGCCGGTACGCCGGGTTCTGTTCTCCCCTGCCGTTGCCGGCAAGGGAGCGACGGCCATCCATCTACGAGTACCGTTGCCGGCACCCTCCAGCGGCTTACCCGGACACTCGGGCGGGCAGCCCTCGAACGTGTCCTGTCTAGCCTTGCTCCGGGTGGGGTTTACCTAGCCTTCCCGGTCACCCGGGAAGCTGGTGGTCTCTTACACCACCGTTTCACCCTTACCTGCCCTCTCCGGCCAAGGCCGGACATGCAGGCGGTCTGTTTTCTGTGGCACTGGCCTGCGGGTTACCCCGAGTGGGCGTTACCCACCACCCTGCCCTGCGGAGCCCGGACGTTCCTCGAGCCACTTGCGTGGCGCGCGGCCGTCTGGCTGTCCCATCCGGATCCAGTCTACCGGGCGCCTCCGACCGCTTTTGTCGCCGGTAGGATCGGACGGTGCTGATTCTGCTACCCCCTTCCGAAGGCAAGACACCCGCACGCCGCGGGTCCGCCGTCGACTGGCCCTCGCTGAGTTTCCCTGAGCTCAATCCCTGCCGCACCAAGGTCCTGGCGGCGCTGGAAGCGGTCAGCGGGCACCCGGACGCCCTCTCGCTGCTGGGCGTGGGCGCCTCGCTGCGGGACGACGTCGAACGCAACACCCGCCTCCACGCTGAGCCGGCCGCGCCGGCACACAGCATCTACTCGGGGGTCCTGTATGACGCCCTGGGATACCGGAGCCTGACGCCCGCGCAGCGGCGCAAGGCCGACGAGTCCGTGCTGGTGGTCTCCGCGCTGTGGGGGGCAATCCGCTTTGGCGACAGCGTGCCCGCCTACCGGCTTTCCATGGGGACGGCGTTGCCCGACGTCGGCCGGCTGGCTTCGTTCTGGAAGGCACAGCTGGATGACACGCTGGGCCGCGCCGCGGAGGGCCATCTGGTGGTTGACTGCCGGTCGAGCACCTACGCGGCCGCCTGGGCGGCGCCGCCGGAGCGTACGGTCACGGTGAACGTCTTTACCGAAGCCGCAGGAGTCCGGAAAGTGGTGAGCCATTTCGCCAAGCACACCCGCGGCGAACTGGCCCGGCACCTGCTGGCCCGCCGCGGGAAGGCTCCGGCTGCGGCCTCTGACCTGCTGAAGGTTGCGCGCGAAAAATGGGACGCGGAGCTGGTGCCGGGTACGGCACGCAGGCCCCATGCCCTGAACATCATCCTGCCGGGCTGAGGCGCCGGCGGTTCAGGACCAGTCGTCCGAGCGGACCAGGATGGCGCCGGAATCCGGGCAGAACACGATGTCATCCGCCGCGGCCGCCTTGATCTCGGCAAGGTCGCCTGGGCTGAGCTTCATCCCCGAGGCCTCCGATGTCCCGTGGAAGAGCCGCGCGGCGCCCACGCCCCGCTTGGCGAGGGTCTTTTCGTAGACGGCCAGCATGCCTGCATCAAGGCCTGCGGCGAATTCGGCGCGCCGGGCCACGAGCCCTTCGGCTTCGGCGGCCACCTCGGCGAGGGCCGCGTCCAGCTCTGCCCGGATCGTGCCGAACGAGCCTTGGATGCCATCAACGATCGCCTGCTGGGCGGCCTGCCGTTCCCGCAACGTGTCCAGCCGCTCCAGGATTTCCAGTTCCACATCTTCGAGGTCTGAGCGCCGCTTGTTCAGCGATTCAATGTCCTTCTGCAGGGCCACCAGGTCCTTGGAGAGCCCGGTTCCGCTGTTGAGCCTGGCCTCGTCGCGTTCGATGCGCGAAGCGACCTGTTCGACGTCGGCTTCCGCCCGCTTGAGCGCGGCTTCAGCGTCATGCACGGCCACCTTGGCAGCGCCCAGTTCTCCGTTGGCCACGGACAGGGCCGCTTCGAGGTCCTTGATCCGGGGATCATTTTCGAGCGTCCGACGTCGGTTGGCGAGGCCGGTCAGCCTGGCGTCCAGTCCTTGCAGTTCGAGCAACTTCAACTGTTCCGCCGGTGCTGCCTTCGCCACTGTTACCTCCGCTTGATCCCTTCCGGCCAGGGCCGGGCACCCTATGGGCGCTTCCTAGACTCTATCGCCTGGGCTGAACCGTTGCCTCGCTGCCGGGCTCAGCCCGGCGTGAGGATGAAGTCCCAAGGATCACTGTTGGTGGTGCTGACCCGGATCTCCAGGTCGTGCCCCTGGTCCGCCAGGACGTTGCCCAGGGCTGCGGCGGCGGCCGGCAACCAGAGCCATTCACTGGCAAAGTGCGAGACGTCCACCAGGTAGGGCCGGCCGTTGAGGGCAGCTTCCCGGGCCTCGGACGCAGGGTGGTGGCGAAGGTCCGCGGTGACGTACACGTCCGCGTTGCTGGCCCTGACCTCGTTGAACAGGGAATCGCCGGCGCCGCCGCACACTGCAATCCGCCGCACCACGCCGTCCTTGTCCCCGGAAACGCGCACACCCCCGGCCACGGAGGGAAGGATGCCGAACACCCGTGCAGCGAAATCGCCCAGGCTCATGGCGTCCGCCAGGTCGCCGACCCGCCCAATGCCTTCCTCCGGCAGCCCGTTGGCCGCCGCGGTGAGCGGGGCAACATCCTGCAGTCCCAGCGCGTCGGCCAGGACATCGGAAACGCCGCCGACGGCGGAGTCGCCGTTGGTGTGCACGGTCAGCAGTGCCGTCCCCGACTCGATCAGCCGGTGGACAGCCCGTCCCTTCGCGGTGGTTGCCGCCACCGACGTGACACCTTTCAGCAGCAGCGGATGGTGGGTAATGAGGAGGCCGGCACCCCACTCAACGGCTTCTTCGATGACCTCCAGGGTGGGGTCCACCGCGAACATCACCTTGCTGACGGGCGCGGACGGGTGGCCTGCCACGAGCCCCACTTCGTCCCAGTTCTCCGCCAGCGATTCAGGCCACAGTTCCTCAACGGCAAGCAACAATTCGGCCAGGGTGGGAGCCTCGGGGGCACTGTCCTGGCCCAGCGCGTCGGAGGAGGCTTCGCCGTCGTGATCTGCCTGGCCGGTAACGTCGGTGTCCACAGGTTCCATAGTCTTAGTTTTACCCCATCGCCTTCCCGGCGCCGCATGTTGCGGTGCCCGGAAGGACCGGCGGGAATCATCCGGGGCCGTCAACCATTGAAGAGGTCATGAAAACTTTTGTTCTTGGCGGGGGCTGCTTCTGGTGCCTCGACGCTGTCTACCAGAAGACCAGGGGCGTCACCTCGGTGGTGTCCGGTTATACCGGCGGCCACGATCCCCATCCCGACTACTACTCGGTGTGCAGCGGCACCACCGGCCACGCGGAGGTTGTGGCCGTGACCTTCGACGAGGAGGTCATTCCGGCCGAAGTCATCCTGGACATGTTCTTTGCCCTGCACGACCCCACCACGCTCAACCGCCAAGGGTACGACGTGGGCACCCAGTACCGTTCCTCCATGTTCTACGAGACCACGGAGGAAAAGATCCTGTTCGAGGAAGCGATCGAACGCAACCAGGCGCTGTGGAAGCACCCCATCGTCACCGAAGTCAGCCGCCTGCCGCGGTTCCACGTGGCGGAGGAATTCCACCAGGACTACTACGCCAAGCACCCCGAACAGGGGTACTGCCAGGTGATCATCAACCCCAAGCTGGCCAAGGCCAGGAAATATTACTCTGCATGGCTTAACGCTTAGCCTGCGTTACGCGGCCTCGTTAGGCTGACCTCAGTATTCACCCCTTAGAGATAGGCGTATGTACATGGCACGGATCTATGACGATGTAACGCAACTGGTCGGCGGGACCCCGCTGGTTCGGTTGAACCGGCTCAGCGAGGGACTGGACGCCACCGTTGCGGTCAAGCTGGAGTTCTACAACCCGGCCAACAGCGTCAAGGACCGTATCGGCGTCGCCATCATCGACGCCGCGGAAAAGTCGGGTGCACTGAAGCCCGGCGGCACCATCGTTGAGGGCACCTCCGGCAACACGGGCATCGCCCTGGCCATGGTCGGTGCCGCGCGCGGCTACAAGGTCATCCTCACCATGCCGGAAACCATGTCCACCGAACGCCGCGTCATGCTGCGCGCCTTCGGCGCCGAGATCGTGCTGACCCCGGGCTCCGAGGGTATGCGCGGAGCCGTGGAAAAGGCCCAGGAGATTGTGGCCAACACGGAGAACTCCATCTGGGCACAGCAGTTTGCCAACGAAGCCAACCCGGAGATCCACCGGAAGACCACCGCAGAAGAGGTCTGGGCCGACACCGACGGTGCCGTTGACATCTTCGTGGCGGGCGTCGGCACCGGCGGAACCATCACCGGCGTCGGACAGGTGCTGAAGGAGCGCAAGCCCGGCGTGCAGATCGTGGCCGTGGAACCCAAGGACTCCCCCATCCTGAACGGCGGCGCTCCTGGCCCGCACAAGATCCAGGGCCTCGGCGCGAACTTTGTTCCGGAACTGCTGGACACCACCGTCTACGATGAGGTCATCGACGCTTCGCTTGAGGACTCGGTCCGGGTTGCCCGCGAGCTGGGCATCAAGGAAGGCATCCTGGGCGGCATCTCCTCGGGCGCCATCGTTTGGGGTGCGCTGGAACTGGCCAAGCGCCCCGAAAACGCGGGCAAGCTGATCGTGGCCGTGGTCTGCGACTTCGGTGAGCGTTACATCTCCACCGTGCTCTATGACGACATCCGGGGCTAAGCAGACTGAGCTGCCCGCCCGTTTCCTGTAGAAAGAACTTTGTGGGCTTTTTCGCAAGACTGAAAGAAGACCTCGAGGCCGCCCGGTCCCACGACCCTGCGGCTCGAGGTTCTTTTGAGAACTTTTTCGCCTATTCCGGCCTGCACGCCATCTGGATCCATCGGCTGACCCACCGGTTGTGGCAGAACCCTGCCCTGCGTTTTCCGGCACGGCTCCTGTCGCAGCTGGGCAGGTTTGCCACCGGCATCGAGATTCATCCGGGTGCCACCATCGGCCGCAGGTTCTTCATCGACCACGGCATGGGGGTGGTGATCGGTGAGACCGCGGAAATTGGCGAGGACGTGATGATCTACCACGGCGTCACGCTGGGCGGCCGCTCGCTGGCCCGGATTAAACGCCACCCCACCATCGGGGACCGCGTGACGATCGGTGCGGGAGCCAAAATCCTGGGGCCCATTACCATTGGCCGGGACAGCGCGGTCGGTGCCAACGCGGTCGTGGTCAAGGACGCGCCGCCGGAGTCGATCGTTACCGGCGTTCCTGCCAAGTGGCGGCACCGCGATGCGCAGCGGGAAACCAAACCCGCAGTGGATCCGGCCGAATACGATATCGAGTACCGGATCTAGGGTCCGGCGTTGCCTGGACGAAGTTCGGGCCCTAGCTTGGCCCGCTGTCCTGTTAGCCGGGGAAGCGCTTGTAGATGTTCCACAGCACGGTGTCGAAGGCGCGGTCCGGAAGCAGCTGGCGCAGCAGCAGGATGGCCCGTGCGCCCTTGCCCACCGGGTAGCGGGTCCTGGGCCGAGGCGAGGTGGCGGCATGAACGATTGCGTCCGCTATCACGGCGGGGTGCGAGGACAACGCCGAACCGTCGGTTGAAGCCAGCGCTGCCGCCACCACCTTGGCCTGGGCGGCGTACGGTCCGGTCCCCGAATTCGCCAGCAGGCCCTCCGCGGAGATGGCGCCCCACTCGGACTGGGTGCCGCCCGGTTCGATGATGGAGACGTCGATGCCGTGTGGCTTGAGTTCTACCCGGAGCGAATCGCTAAGGCCCTCAACGGCGAACTTGGTGGCGTGGTACCAGGCGCCCAGGGGCTCGTACATCTTTCCGCCGATCGAGGAGATATTGATGATCCGCCCCCGGCCGGCGGCCCGCATGGCCGGCAGCACGAGCTGCGTCATCCGTGCCAAGCCAAACAGGTTGACGTCGAACTGCCGGCGGCCCTCCGCCAATTCGACGTCCTCAAGCGAGCCGTAGGATCCGTAGCCGGCGTTGTTGACCAGCACGTCGATCCGGCCGTGGGCCGACAAGCCTTCCCCGACGGCGGCGACCATCGACGCCTCGTCCGTCACATCGAGCGCCAGGGTCCGGACGCCGTCGGCCTTGAGCGGTTCCATTTTCTCCACCCGGCGGGCACCGGCGTACACGGTGAATCCGCGGGCTGCGAGCTTCCGGGCAGCTTCGAAGCCGATTCCAGTGGACGCACCGGTGACGAAAGCGACGGGCTGGTTCATGGCGGACTCCTTGGGACGCCGCCCCGGAGGGAGGGCGGGCTGCGCGGATGAGGGGCGGTGCGGCCGAAAATGCCGACGGCCGGCGCCCCCAGAGTATCGGGAAGCGCCGGCCGCCGCGCCGGAAGACCTGTGGGCTAGTGCGTGTCGACTGCCGAAATTTCGGACTTGTCCTCGCCCCAGAGGGTGTGGAACGTGCCTTCGGTGTCCACACGGCCGTAGGTGTGGGCGCCGAAGAGGTCGCGCTGGCCCTGGATCAGGGCGGCGGCAACGCGCTTGCGGCGCAGGCCGTCGTAGTACGCCAGCGAGGAGGAGAACACCGGCACCGGGATGCCGAGCTGCACGGCGGTGGCTACTACCCGCCGCCACGCCGGGAGGGCGTCGCCAATGGCCTTGGTGAACGCCGGTGCGAACAGCAGGTTTGCGGGCTTCTCGTCCGCAGCGTAGGCCTTGGTGATGTCCTTGAGGAGCTCCGCGCGGATGATGCAGCCGGCGCGCCACAGGGAAGCGATTTCGTCCAGCTTGAGGTCCCAGCCGTATTCCTTGGCTGCCGAGGTCAGCATGTCCAGGCCCTGCGCGTAGGAGACCAGCTTGGAGGCGTAGAGCGCCTGGCGGACATCCTCAACGAACGTCTCGGGGATCTCAACCGTTGCCTCGTTGCCCGCCAGCAGCTCCTGGCCAAGCTTGCGCTGGGCAGCCTGGGAGGAGAGCGCACGGGCGAAGACCGATTCGGCGATGCCGGACACGGGGGAACCGAGCTCCAGGGCCGAGATCACGGTCCAGCGTCCAGTGCCCTTCTGGCCCGCGGCGTCGACGACGACATCCACGAACGGCTTGCCGGTCTTGGCATCGACGTGGCCCAGGACCTCGGCGGAGATCTCGATCAGGAAGGACGAGAGTTCGCCCTGGTTCCACTCGGAGAAGATCTTTGCCTGCTCGGCCGGTTCGATGCCGGCACCGGAGCGCAGGAGGTCGAAGGCCTCGCCGATGACCTGCATGTCTGCGTATTCGATGCCGTTGTGGACCATTTTGACGAAGTGGCCGGCGCCATCGGTGCCAATCCACGCGCAGCAGGGCTCACCGTCCACCTTTGCCGAAATCTTTTCCAGCAGCGGACCCAGGGCCTTGTACGACTCCTTGGAGCCGCCGGGCATGATGGACGGACCGTTCAAGGCACCCTCTTCGCCGCCGGAGACGCCGACGCCCACGAAGTGCAGATCCTTCTTGGCCAGCGCGGCTTCCCGGCGGCGGGTGTCCTCGTAGTGTGAGTTGCCGGCGTCGATGATGATGTCGCCCGGTTCCAGCAACGGTTCCAGCTGCTCGATCACCGAATCGACCGGCTTTCCGGCTTTGACCATGATCAGCACCCGGCGCGGCTTCTCCAGGGAATCGACCAGCTCCTGCAGGGATTCGGTCCGGATGAAATCGCCCTCCGAGCCGTGCTTCTCCAGCAGTGCGTCGGTCTTTTCCACCGACCGGTTGTGCAGGGCAACCGTGAACCCGTTGCGGGCGAGGTTGCGGGCAAGGTTGGCGCCCATCACTGCGAGGCCGGTGACACCGATGTGTGCAGACATCAATAACTCCAATTCATTGTTTGCCCCGGATCCAGGTTCCGGTGCGGGGTGGGACGCCGGGGCATATCAGGGGGTCGGAATAAAGCATATATATTCTGGCGGTGACGCGAAAGTAACGTCCGCGTCATGAAACCGATTGTGTCGCTGCCAGTCTAGGACTGCCGCACTCCCCTGTCCCGGCCGTCCGGGTCAGCCGGCAATCCCGCATCCGCCAGCAACTAGGCTTACAGCATGACCAGCAGCCTCCACCACCGTGCCATCGAGAACCTGGGCACCCGGATCATCTCAGGGGATCTCCCCGCCGGACACGTCATGCTCGCCGAGCAGCTGGAGGATGAACTGAAGGTTTCCCGCTCCGTAATCCGTGAAGCCGTGCGCGTCCTGCAGTCCCTGGGGCTGGTGCAAACCACCAAGCGGGTGGGGATCCGGGTGTTGCCCTCAAGCCGCTGGAACCCCTTTGACCCGCAGGTGATCCGGTGGCGGCTGGCCAGCGATGCGCGCGGAGCCCAGCTTCGCTCCCTCGCCGAACTCCGTGCCGCCGTCGAACCTGCAGCCGCCGAACTGGCGGCAGAGAACGCGCCGGCGCCGCTGCGCCTGGAACTCGTGGATGTTGCCCGCGCCATGCGGGAGGCCGGCAACAAGGGCGAGGTTGCCCGCTTCCTGGAACTGGATATCCGCTTCCATTCGCTGCTGCTCTCCGGCTCCGGCAACGAGATGTTCGCCAACCTGATGGGGCAGGTGGCCGAAACACTGACGGGCCGGACGGTACACGGCCTGATGCCGGACCATCCCCACCAGACCGCCCTGCAATGGCACGAAGATGTGGCAGAGGCGATCGCCAAGGGCGACGCTCCCGCTGCCCGCGAGGCATCGGACCGGATCATGCGGCGGACCATGTCACAGATGGCTGACACCTGGACGGAGCAACCGCGGGTGTTCATCCCCGTCCGGCAGTAACGGTCAGCTGCTTCCGTTCCCGTCGAAGCTGAGGAGGACTTTGCCGGAGCTGGTGGAGTCCTTGGCCATCTCGAAGGCGTGCAGGGCGTCCTCCACGGGGTATTGGTGGGTGATGACGGGGCTGATGTGCAGGGACCTGTCGGCAAGCGCCGCGATGACCTGGTCGATTTCGTCGTTGAAGCGGAAGGAGCCCTTGAGGTCCAGTTCGCGGGTGATGGCCAGCGAGATGGGCAGCGGTTGCATGCCGGTGGGCAGCAGCCCCACCATGACCACGGTCCCGCCGCGGACCGCGCCGCGGATGGCGGAGGCCAGTCCGTGGTGGTTGCCGGAGGATTCGATCACGACGTCGGCCTCCACGGCGGCGATCGCTTCGGTGTCTGCGGCGTTGATGACCTGGTCCGCGCCGACGGCCCGGGCGATCTCCAGTGGCTTGGGATGGAGGTCCACAGCGGTGATGTGCGCTGCACCGGCGCGTTTGAGGACCGCGACAGCGAGGGCACCGATGGGGCCGGAGCCGATCACCAGCGCGGTCTTCCCGGCCACGTCCCCGGCCCGGGAGACCGCGTGCCAGGCCACGGACGCGGGTTCGACCAGGGCGGCCGTGCGCAGGTCGATGCCCTCGGGCAGGGCCCGCAGCATCCGGGCCGGCAGGTTCACGTACCGGCTGAAAGCGCCGTCGGTGTGCGGGTAGCGGGCGGCGCTGCCCAGGTACGTGCACCCGGGTGAGAGGTTGGGCCGGTCCACAGGGTACCGGGCCGCGCCCGGACCGGGGGTGGCGGGGTGGACGGCGACGGCGGTTCCGGGCTGCGGCCCCTCGCCGTTGGCCGCGGCGCGGACCACCACACCGGAAATCTCATGGCCCAGCACCAAGGGCGCCTTCAGGATGGATTCCCCGGCCGCACCGTGCAGCCAGTAATGCAGGTCCGACCCGCAGATCCCGCCGTACAAGACCTCAACCACGGCCTGGTCATCCGCCGGCCGGGCCAGCGGGACCACATCGACCCGGAGGTCCCCCGCGGCGTGGGCCACCACGGCCGGCCCGGAGCCGGGCAGCATGTGGACCCCTGCCTGGACGGGTGTGTTCGCGGGCATCAGACCACCACCGTCATTCCGCCGTCGATGAAAATGGTCTGCCCGTTCACAAAATCCGACCCATCCGAGGCCAGCCAGACCACCGGCCCGGCCAGATCCCTCGGCGTGCCCCAGCGGCGGGCCGGGGTGCGGCCCAGGATCCAGGCATTGAACTGCTCGTCATCCACCAGGTTCTGCGTCATCTCGGTCTGGATATACCCCGGCGCGATCCCGTTGACCTGCAGGCCGGACCCGGCCCACTCGGCCGTCATCGCCCGGGTCAGGTTCCGCAGCCCGCCCTTGGCCGCAACATACGGGGCAATCGTGGGGCGGGCCAGGTCCGTCTGCACCGAACAGATATTGATGATCTTGCCCCGGCCCCGCGGAATCATGCACCGGGCCGCCTCCCGCCCCACCAGGAACGCACTGGTCAAGTCCGTGGAAATCACCCGCTCCCAATCCGCCACGTCCAACTCCAGCATCGGCACCCGATGCTGGATCCCGGCATTATTCACCAGGATCTCCAACGGACCCACATGCTCTTCGATCCACGCGATACTGCGGCCTGCCGCCTCACCATCGGTAACGTCAAACGCGATGCTGGCGATGCGGCCGGCCGGAAAGTCGGCGGCCATCGCCGCCTCGGCCTCCTTGAGCCGCTCCCCGTTGATGCCATTCAACACAACCGTTGCACCGGCGTCCGCCAACGCCCGGGCCAGCGACGAGCCAATCCCCCGGCTCGACCCCGTCACCAACGCAACCCGGTCCGACAAATCAAAAAGTGAACTCATGGAGCAGCTGTTCCTTCCGCCGCAACTGCGGCCCTATGGCTGAGGTTGGAGATGGTTTGGCGCACTACTGCGAGGTCCTGGTCGCCAAGGCCCTGGCGCTTCAGCTCGGCGTAGAGTTCGGCGGCGGCCGTGGCGATCGGGGTTGCCGTTCCCGCTGCGCGGGCTGCGTCGAGCACGAAGGAAAGATCCTTGTGCATGAATTTTGCCGGGCCCGTGGGGGCGTAGTCCTTGCTGACCAGGCGCGGTCCGACGATATCCAGCACCCTGCTGCCGGCCAAACCGCCCGACAGGACGTCGAAGAGCGCCGCCGGTTCGAGCCCGGAACGCTCTGCCAGTTCGGCAGCCTCGGCGAGCGCCGCCGTCGTCGTCCCCACGACCAGCTGGTTGCACGCCTTGGCGAGCGACCCTGCGCCAAGGGGACCAAGGCGGCGGACGGTGGTGCCCATGGCGTGCAGGAGCGGCTCTGCCCTGCGGAACGCGGACTCCTCGCCGCCGGCCATGATGGCGAGGGTGCCGTCCGCGGCGCCCTTGGTGCCGCCGCTGACCGGGGCGTCGACAACCTGGGCGCGCCCGCCGGTGAGCTCGGTGACGCGGCGCCCGAAAACCTGGACGGCGGTGGGCGAGACACTGCTCATGACCAGCAGGACGGTCTGGGGCGCCGGCGGCTCTTTTTTCCACCGGGCAAGGAGCCCGGCCGCCGCCTCCTCGATGTGTGGCAGGTCTGGAAGCATGAAAACGATGACGGGAAGATGGCCCAGGTCTTCCACCGCGGGGACAATTGTTCCGCCGAGGTCCCGCAACCGGGCCGCTGCCCCTGGAGACCGGTTCCAGCCCGTGACCTGCCATCCGCTGCGGAGGGCGTTTGCCGCCATCAGTCCGCCCATCAATCCCAGGCCTGCAAAGCCTGCGCGTTTGTCCTCCATTTACCCAGCCTCACGTCATCGTGCTTTAAAGATTTGTTCAATATCCTAGCCATGATTCAGTATGATGAACACCATGACTTCCATAACTACCGTGGCCATTGCCGTGCCGCTCGAAGCCGAGCTGGTGGACCGGATCAGGGCCGTTGATCCGTCCGTGACCGTCCTATACGAGCCCGACCTCCTGCCGCCGGAGCGCTTCCCGGCGGACCACGCCGGAGATCCGGATTTCCGGCGGACCCCGGAACAGGAAGAACGCTATTGGGCGATGCTGAACAGCGCACAGGTCCTCTACGGATTCCCCAACGAAAGCCCGTCGGGCCTGGCCCGGATTGCCACGGACAACGGACACCTGCAGTGGGTCCACGCCATGGCAGCCGGCGCAGGCGGCGCGGTTAAAGCGTCTGGCCTGGACCAGCAGACACTGCAAAAGTTCAAGGTCACAACGTCCGCCGGCGTGCACGCGCTTCCCCTGGCCGAGTTCGCAGCGATGGGCATCCTGAACGGGTTCAAACGCACCGCCGAGCTGGCGCTGGACCAGCGGGCCAGGAATTGGCCGGAACTCCGCACTCCCACGCGGCTGGTGAGCGGTTCCCGGCTGGTCATTGCGGGGCTCGGTGAGATCGGCCTTGAGACGGCCCGGCTTGCCCGCGCCCTGGGCATGGCCGTCAGCGGAACCAAGAGGACCCCGGAGCCCCTGGAAGGCATCGACCAGGTGACCGGAAACGACGGCCTTCCCGGCCTCCTTGCCACCGCCGATGCCGTGGTGAACACCCTTCCGGGCACCCCGTATACGGAGAAGCTGTTCAACCGGGACGTATTTGCTGTCATGAAACCCGGCACCGTCTTCGTCAACGTCGGACGCGGCACCGTGGTGGATGAGGACGCGCTGCTCGAGGCCCTGGATAATGGCCAGGTCTCCTACGCCTGCCTTGATGTCTTCGCAGTGGAACCGCTCCCCCTCGAAAGCCCGCTCTGGGGCCACCCGAAGGTTCTGGTGTCGCCGCATACGTCAGCTTTGAGCGCCGCGGAGAACAGGCTGATCACCGACCGTTTCTGCAGCAACCTGCGAACCTTCCTCGACGGCGGCGAACTCCCCCACCTCGTGGACACGGTCCACTTCTACTGACCCTTGGCCAAGGCACCGGCAAGGCCGCTGCATCCCCTGCCCAGGGGATGCAGCGGCCGTTCTTTTTGTGGCGCCGGACTGCTGCCCATCAGGCCGCAGCATCAACGGCGCCCCTCGGAACCTCCCGACCTCCGCGATGCCGGCCGGCTTGTCTCCCGCACACGCCAAACGCCCGGCCCGGATGATCCGGACCGGGCGTCAGGCCGGCGTCAGCTGGCGTCTTCGACGAGGACCAGGTCCCGGCCGCCGGTTTCCGGCGTGAAGAACGTGGTGATGAACGAGATCAAAGCGAGGACGAGGGAGTACAGGGCGGGAACCAGCCAGGAGTGGTTGGTGGCCGCCAGCAGGGCGACGCCGATCATCGGGGCGAAGCCGCCGGCGAGGACGGCCGACAGTTCGCGGCTCAGGGCAACCCCGGTAAAGCGGTGCTGGGAACCGAACAGCTCGGGCAGAAGGGCACATTGCGGCCCGAGCATGGCCTGGACGCCGAGGGCGATGCCCACCACCATGACCACCCAGACGAGCGTGACATTGCCGAGGGTCACCAGGTAGAAGGCCGGGAGCGCGATGACCGCCTGGAACAGGGCACCGTAGCGGTAGAAAGGGACACGGCCGTAGCGGTCGGACAAGGCACCGAATGCGACCACCATGACGGCGGCAAAGCCGGCCGCGATCAGCAGTCCGGTTGGTCCGATGAACTTGTCGCCCGGGAAGACACCGGCAGGCATGCTGATGAACGAAACCAGCACGGCCGAGTAAATGGAGGAGTTTCCGTTTTCACCCATACGCAGGCCGATCCCCACCAGGACGTTCTTCTTGGAATGACGCCAGATCTGGGACACCGGGTTCTTCACCACAGCCTTGTGCTTTTCCAGTTCCTGGAAGACCGGCGTCTCCTTCAGGCGAAGGCGGATGAACACCGCAATGCCGATCAGGATGATGCTGGCAAGGAACGGCACACGCCACAGCCAGCCCTGCAGGACGGACTTGTCGGCCATGGCCATCAAGGCGAATGTTCCGGCGCCCAAGAGGGTGCCCAGCTGGATGCCAACGAAGGGCAGCGCGGCAAAGAAACCACGACGGCGGCGCGGTGCCACCTCGGAGATCAGCGTGGTGGCACCCGCCTGTTCAGCTCCGGCGCCAAGGCCCTGGATGATGCGGAGGCTCACGAGGAGGACCGCACCCAGCATTCCGGCCTGGTCGAAAGTGGGCAGGAGTCCAATGGCGAAGCTGGACATTCCCATGAGGCCGATGGTGAGGATCAGGACCATCTTGCGCCCAAACCTGTCACCAATGTGGCCAAAGACGATGCCGCCGAAGGGCCGGGCCGCAAATCCCACACCGTAGGTGGCGAAGGAGGCAATAACGGCGCCGCTTTCACCCAGCGGGGCGAAGAAAAGCGGGCCGAAGATCAGCGCGGACGCCAGGCCGTAGATATAGAAGTCGTAGTACTCCAGTGCGGACCCCACTGAACTTGCAAGAGTTGCCCTTCGCAGCTGGTCGGCGTCGACGGCGGTGCCGTCCGCGGCCTGCGGTGCATTAGTACGAGTTGTCACAAGAACTCCCTCATCACGCGCCAGGCCCCCGTTGGCCTGGCGGGTCAGCAACGACACCCGAGATGTCGATCACTATGTTGAACAGAGTACAGCAAGTTGGACAACAGGCAAGCGGTTGAGCCAAAAAGTACATGCACGGTCCCCTGCGGGACGCCTTCCTAGCTCATGGGATTACCCAAGGACCGTGCCAGTTCCTGAAGTTCCTTGACCATCTGCGCACCCTGCTCGGGGGTATAGGTTGCCTTCAGCGCCGTCACCGATAACCCCAGGCTGGGTCCGTGGGAGCCGCGGGTGGGGACGGCCACGCCCAGGCAGACCACGCCCGTCGTGGATTCCTCGTCCTCGAAGGCGTAGCCCTGCTCCCGGATGGACCGCAGCTGATCCTTGAGCTCGCGACCGGTCCGCAGGGACTTAGGGGTGAGGACGGGCAGCTCGGCGTCATCGGGGAACAAGGCGTCGATGTCGTGGTCGTGAAGCCTGGCGATCAAGACCTTGCCCACAGCACAGAGGGAGACCGGCATTTTGTCGCCGATGTTGGAGGTGAGCCGGACAGCCGGATGCCCCTCGTAGCGTGCCAGGTAGATGACATTGGTCCCGTCCAGCATGGCAATCCGCACCGTCTCGCCGGAAAGGGTGGGCGCCTGCTCGCAGTACCGGTAGAACTCCTGGACCTCGTCCATGCGGCTGAGATACGCCGCGCCAAGTTCAACCAGCTTGCGGCCCAGCATGAATTCGGAGCCCTGCCTGCTGATGAGGCGGGCGTCCTCCAACGCCAACAGCAGGTTGGAGGTGGAGGACTTCGGGATTCCCAGCTCGCGGGCAAGGTCACTGAGGGTCAGCCGTCCCCCTGCGGACGCAGCCAGTGCCTCCAGGACGGCGGCAGCCCGGGTAACGGCAGGCGCAGGCGAAGCGCTTGCAGGCCCGTCGGAGGAACGTGGGGTGCGGGAATCGGCCATGATTCTCCTTCGGTAGGCGCATGCACTCATCAGCTCTGTCCATTCAGCTGAACACAACCCATCATAGTGGCTGGCTTGGGCGGACCTGCGGTGCCCGCCGACGCCTGGGCGATCACGCGGGCGCCTCGGGACTTTTTGTTTCCGGGAGTTCACGGTATATTCATCCCAGGCCCTCCACCGCGGCATCCCCCAATAGTCGCGGTGGAGGGTTTTCCAATGCCCCGAAGCCGACGGACCAAGCGGGGCCGGTCAGGCCGCATCCGCTGCCGACTCCCTGCGCCGCCAGCTGCCGCCCAGGCCGTCACGCTGGAGATACATGGTGGTCAACGCGGACCGGCTGTTGTTACCCAGCCGCACCTGCAACTGCAGGACTTCCACATCCACGCCGCTGTTGCCCTTCGGCATCCGGCGTTTGGTCTCCCACCAATTGACGCGTTCGTACCACCTCACCGGCGCGGCACCCACCGCCCATTCCCTGCCGCGGCTCACAACCGCCGTCGGCATTCCCTCGCTGTCTGTGTGCACTATGACGTGTTCCATCCCTGCACCGTATGGCAGGGCACTGACAACGGGACTGGAAAAGCCGAAAAGCAAAAACCCCGCCGCCCCACCGGAAAGGCGGGACAACGGGGTTTCACATGAGTGGGTCCTACCGGGATCGAACCGATGACATCCACGGTGTAAACGTGGCGCTCTACCAGCTGAGCTAAAGACCCAAATTGCGCGGTTTCCGGCGGTAACGCCGCAACCAACGAACATAAACTCTACCCGACGTTGGACCGCGAACGCGAATCGGCCCGCCCGGGGCCTTCCCGCACTACAGGGAAGGAAGTTCAGCTGCCAGGTAGCCCAATGCCTGGCTGACCCCGGCTTCGAGTTTGATGGTTGCCTTGTCATCACCGCGGGTGGCACCCCGGTTGATGATGACCACCGGTTTTGACTGCTTGGCGGCGTGCCGCACGAACCGCAGGCCGCTCATGACCGTCAGGGAAGAACCGGCCACGACCAGGGCGGCTGCCTCGTCCACCATCGCGTAGGACCGCTCCACCCGGTCCTTGGGCACGTTTTCACCGAAGTAGACAAAGTCTGGCTTCAGGGTTCCGCCGCACGCAGGGCAGAGCGCCACCACGAAGCTGTGGATGAGAGCCTGGTCCTCGACGGTGGCGTCAGCGTCGGGCGCCATTTCCACGAGTCCGGAAGCTGCCGCCCGCTCCAGGAAGCCGGGGTTGAGTTCCTCGAAAACACCGGCAAGGAGGCGCCTGGAATACGTCCGCCCGCAGTCCAGGCAGATCACCTGGTCATACCGGCCGTGGAGGTCGACGACGTTTGAACTGCCCGCGTCCTGGTGCAGCCCGTCGACGTTCTGGGTAATGAGTCCGGTAAGGAAACCGCGCCGTTCGAGTTCGGCTGCGGAATAGTGGCCCTGGTTTGGATCAGCATGCCGCATATGCGACCAGCCGATGTGGTTCCTGGCCCAGTATCGGCGCCGGTTGGCGGCGTCGCGGACAAACTCCTGGTAGGTCATGGGTGAACGGGGCGGCGAGTCCGGGCCGCGGTAGTCGGGGATCCCGGAATCCGTGCTGAGCCCGGCCCCGGTCAGCAGGGCGAAACGAACCCCCGCGAGCAGGTCCCGGATCCGGACCAACACCTCAAGGTCCGCACCCGAGGGCGGGGCCGGGGCCACCAGCGGCATGCTGGCAAAGCCCGTCAGGCCTGTCCCCCGCCGCTGCTCAGCCATCCGCCTCAGGCCTGCTTCAAATCCGCCAAAGCGGCCCGGTACTCACCAAAGTCGCGGGCTTGGCCCCGTGGGTTCACCACGCTGTACCGGACCGTGCCCTCTGCATCGATGATGAAGGTGGCCCGTTTCGCCATGCCGCTGCCGGCGTCGAACACGCCGTAGGCGCCGGCCACGGCCCCGTGCGGCCAGAAATCGGCCAGCAGGTCGAAGCCGTACCCTTCCTGGGCCGCGTAGGCGCGAAGGCTGAACTTGCTGTCAGCGGACACTGCCAGGACGACGGCATTCGAATCCTCGAACGTGGCAAGGTTGTCACGTATCTCGCAGAGCTCGCCGGTGCAGATCCCCGAGAAGGCAAACGGGTAGAACACCAAGGCCACGTTCTGTCCGCGGAAGGACGAGAGGCGCACCGGCTCACCGTACTGGTTGGCCAGCTCAAAGTCGGGCGCGGTTGTGCCCACGGCGGGAACAACTGCGGAAGCGGCCTCGACCGCTGCCGTCATTTGTTCTTCCTGCTGACCAGGCGCGCCGCGCTCCAATCCTTTGAGACACCGGCAGAGGTGGTGACATGCAGGCCGGCCGTTGGTGCGGCTTCCTGGATGTCTGCCGGCGAAACGTAACCGTCCCTGCCCGACTTGGGGGTCAGGACCCAGACAACCCCGTTTTCACTCAGGGTAGTGAGGGAATCCATCAGGCTGTCGACGAGGTCTCCGTCCCCGTCGCGCCACCAAAGGATGACAGCGTCCGCCACCTCGTGGTCGTCCTCATCCAGCAGCTCCGAACCGGTGAGGTCTTCAATATCGTCACGCAAGTCGAAATCGACGTCGTCGTCGTAACCGAACTCCTGAATCAGATCCCCATTTTTGAAACCCAATTTTTCCGCCACATTTACCGAAGTGGCGGCGTCGGCCTCGCTCACGTGTTCCTCCAATACGTCATTAATGCGTTGTGCATAGTGATTTCCATTACTCCCAAGCCAACACCCTTTGCGCCTGCGCTTCAAGCTGCCGCCCCCGGGAGTGCGCATATTCTGCGTCACATCCAGCTGCGGCTGCGCCCGGCAAGGGTATTGGCCACACAACCAGTATGACGAACGAAATACAACAGCAGCACCTGGACCGCAGCTACGCATCGCGTTGCCGTCAGGGCTAGAGTGGCTGGTGACAACTATGCCCGCGGGACGACACCCCTGTGACTCCGGACAGGCATAGGAGCGCTAGGAAGCTGCCCGGCACACATGACCGGGCTGTTGTAACCGATACGTCGCACACGGCGTATATACGCCGGGCAGTCACCCTGCCTGGCCTGAGTGCGCCGATTCATGCGCGCAAAGAGAGGTTGGACGTGGCTGCAGGAGAAGATACCTCCCATATCCTCAGCGGGTTGACTAACCAGCTGCCTGATCGTGATCCGGAAGAGACTGCCGAGTGGGTTGAGTCCCTGGATGCGTTGATCAGGGAACAGGGCACTGAGCGTGCCCAATACATCATGCGGAGCCTGCTGCAGCGCGCGGGCGCGCAGAGCGTCGGGGTGCCGATGGTGACCACCACCGATTACGTGAACACCATCCCGGTGGACCAGGAAGCGGAGTTCCCGGGCAACGAGGAATTCGAGCGCCGGTACCGGGCGTACATGCGGTGGAACGCCGCGGTCATGGTGCACCGGGCGCAGCGGCCCGAGATCGG
>NZ_JARVSH010000022.1:0-31715 GCF_030209295.1 Pseudarthrobacter sp. lyk4-40-TYG-27 | reverse complement strand
CAGGATGGCGGTATGTCCCTCTTCGCGATTTCACGTCGGCTGGGTCATGCATCTGCCCGAACAACGGAACAGGTCTACGGGCACCTCATGCCGCAGGCACTTCAAGACGGCGCAGACGCTACCGAACGGTCCATTCAAGGAGTCCCCTTCTCGGACTTGTTGAACGAGGGAGTCGCCACCTTCCTGCGCCGGGCGAACCGAATTGACCTCCAGGCCGCGGCCGTCAAGGAAGTCGAGCGTTCCTTCACGCACACTTTCGAGCAGGCCAGAATCAAGATCAGCGACGAAGAGATCCGGCACGCGGCACAGGCGACCGGGGGCTACCCCTTCCTGATCCAACTCATCGGCTACCAGCTCTGGCGGCAAGCTGAGATCAACGACCTTTCCCTCGAAGAGGACAACGTCACCCAAGCGATCCGTGCTGCCACCAGGCGTCACGAAATGACAGTCATTGAAGCCGCCCTCTCCACAGCCTCCGACAAGGACAAAGACTTCCTGCATGCGATGGCACAAGACGAGGGGCCCGTTGCTGCCGGCGACATCGGAAAAAGGCTTAATGCCAAGAGCAACGTCGTAGCCAACTACCGGGCCCGGCTAATCGCCGTTGGACTCATCGAAGCGCCGGCATATGGCAAGGTTGACTTCGCCATACCGGGCCTTCGCGAGTACCTCCGCAAAATACGAACGTAGCCGTCCCCCAGCCAGCAGAGAGTACGCCGGCCAACCCGACAGAATCTCCATTATTGGCATTCGAGAATGGGCAGGAAAGTACTTTCCAGGGCCTTCCAGCGTGGACCGCGACAACTGCTATCTACCGGCGTTTGGCCACTCCCTGCGGGACACGCCGCACTGACGACTGTAGCGGTTTTCGCAGGCCTAGCGATTACCGGCGTTCGCCATGATGAGAACGAAGATAAGTAGCCATACGATACCGGCGATCGTATCGATCCAGCCAAGGATCTTTCCAAGGGTGGCCGAGTGGTGCAGCGCTTCGGCTTTCCTTGCATTCGCGATCGCGAGTGGTCCGAAGACTATGCCGAGAATGAAAAACCCGAGCACACCGAAGATGGTCGCTTTTTCCTTGAACTTCGAGCCTTGAAAATGTTCCAAGGAGTTGTTCTGCTGCACGTTCGGGTAGTTCGGGTATTGGTAAGGCTGCTGGCTTGAGCTCTGTGGATAGGAAATGATGAACCTTTCTTCGTGCTGGCTGGACGGGGCTCCCCCACTGCCGCACCTGCCGGCCGCCGATCGTCCCCCGGGCTAGAACATACCCGCGAACAGCGTGCTCGAATAGACTTCACGCTCAACCTGTTCGGTTTTATATCGCCGTCGCCCCTCATGCGAACGATGCTCATCCGCGCGGATCAATCGGACTGCAAATCTTTCTCAAGAATGGCGCAGGAATTGCGCAGGAATCCATCAAGAATGGCGCGGTCCGTTTCTATGGGTGGAAAAATCGCGCGATGACGACAGCAGCACGGCCTCTATCTGTACGAACCCATGCAAAGTGACAATGCGCTCTCGATAACCAATGACATTGCAAAACATTTTTTATTACGAAGGCCTATAGTTTTGCGAAGTCCGTCACCATGGGGATTTTGTCCCATTGCATAGACACCTGCTACACATTGTCTACTTGACTTGACGCGAAACAAAGACACGACGTGCGTTCAAGTGTGAATGTGGGGGCAATCAAGTATGGGGATCTCTTCACTGCTGCAAGGTAAACGCCGCAGGACTGCATCTGTTTCGGCGCTGGCCAGCATTTCGTTGGCAGCAGCAGCGCTTGCCTTCCAGTACGACGGACTTCCTGCTGCAGACCTTAAGCTTAATGACGGTGGTGTTTGGGTTACCAAGCAATCGGACCTCTTGGTGGGCCACTTGAATTTCCCCTCGAGGGTGCTCGATTCCGGTCTTCGGACTAAAGCCCCCCAGTATGACGTCTTGCAGCAGGGCGACACGGTCTTGGTTCAGGACAGCGCGAATTCCACTCTCACTCAAATCGACCCTGCTCGTGTGACCCTGCTGGGAAGCGGCACCCTTCCCGCCGGTGCCAGCGTCTCTGCCGGATCTGACACTGTGGCGATCCTCACCGACGGCGACCTCTACGCGGTCCCGGTCGGCAGCATTGATGGCCTCCGTTTGGGCGGTGCTGAGCCGCTCGCTAAGCTGGGGGCCGGTGCCGTGGCCACTATTGGCCTGGACGGTGTTATTCATGCCTTCTCACCGACGCTCGGTGAAGTGCGTGACTATGCGCCCAAAGATCACGATTACGTCGAGAAATCAGCGCGCAAGCTTGCTGATCTCCCTAAGGACGCAAAGCTAAGCGTGGCTGCCGTCGGACCGGACGCCGTAGTCTTCGATTCAGGGAACGGGGAACTGTACCTGCCCGGCGGCCAGAAGATCGCCGTTCCGGATGGAAAAGGCGGCGCTCTCCAACGGAACGGGCAAGCCAACGACAGCGTCCTGGTGGGTACATTGAGCGCGGTTGTGTCGCAGCCTCTTGACGGCGGCACTGCCACCATTACGCGCGCTCCCAAGACGAGTGCGAATTCCGCCCCCACAGCCCCTGTGTGGCTGAATGGCTGTGCCTACGCGGCGTGGTCCGGCACCTCCACATACGCCCGGGATTGCGGTGCCGGAAAGACTGAATCCGGGACTGTCCCCAACATGCCCGCCAATGCCCAGCTGGTTTTCCGGGTCAACCGTGACGTCGTCGTCCTGAACGACGTTCAGGGCGGCGGCGTCTGGCTCGTCACCCAGAATATGCTCCTGGTGCAGAACTGGAACGACGTGGTTCCACCCCCGGACATTCAGGACGACAAGGAAGAGAAGAGCCCGGACCAGCAGGTCACGCTGCCGAAACGGACCGAACAGAACCACCCGCCCGTCGCAATGGACCAGCAATTTGGCGCCCGCGCAGGCCGCACAGCAGTCCTTCGTGTCACCGAGGACTGCTCCGACCCCGACGGCGACGTACTCTCGGCCTCACTGGCGGGATCGCCACCGCCGGGAGTTGAGGTCCAGCCGGCCCTTGGCGGAGCGGCTCTTCAAGTCAGCGTCCCTGCCAGTGCAACCGGGTCTCTGACATTCCGGTACCGGGTCGATGACGGGAGGGGCGGCACGGCGGAAGCCAACATCACCCTTGCCGTCCGGCCCGCGGGGCAGAATTCCCCGCCCGAGCTCAAGCACCCCCAGTCCATCAAGGTCGAGGCCGGTGCGACGCTCCAGCAGGACGCGCTCCAGGGCTGGCGCGATCCCGACGGCGACGCGATGTACCTCAAGTCCGCGACCAGCACCTCGGGTGACCGCGTGACATTCCGAAGCAACGGCATCATCGATTTCGCGGCAGTATCGGGCCAAACAGGGGTCAAGGAGGTCAAGCTTGTCGTCTCGGACGGGACGGCCGACTCGGAGGGCGTGCTCCGGGTCGAAGTGCTGCCCAAAGGCTCGCTGAGGCCAATTGCCAACGCGGACCGGATGACAGCAGTCGTTTCGACACCGCTGACCATGTCCCCTCTGCTCAATGACGTCAGCCCCTCGGGCGCACCGCTGCGGCTGGCAAAGTATGACTCGGTTCCGGGGGCCAGCATCACCGCCGACTTCACCGCGGGCACGATCACGTTCATGACGGCCACGCCGGGCACGTACTACATGCAGTACCTGGTGACCGACGGCCCCAACTCCGCGGTGGGCCTGATTCGCATCGACGTGCTCCCGGGAAGCGGATCCAGCCGCCCTGTCGCCGTCCTCGATGTCGCGATGGTGCCGGTCGGCAGGTCAGCACTGGTGAACGTCCTGGCCAATGACAGCGATGCCGCCGGCGGGATCCTCATCGTCCAATCAGTGGACGTGCCACCCGGGCTGGGGATCACGGCAGAAGTCCTTGAGAACCGCGTCGTCCGGGTCACCGACACCGTCGGCCTCAGCCACCCCGTCACCTTCCATTACACCGTCTCCAACGGCAGCCAGGCGGCAACGGGGGAAGTGCTTGTCCTGCCCGTTCCCCTCCCTGCTACATTGCGCCCCCCGGTGACGGTGGATGACTCCGCGACCGTCAGAACCGGCGACGTCGTAACCATTGACGTGCTGCACAACGACTACCACCCCGACGGCGACACCCTGACGCTCCTGCCGGACCTCGTCGAACCCAAACCCACGCCAGGCGAGGGGGTGGCCTTCATCAGCGGGGACAAACTCCGGTTCCGTGCCGGGCAGAATCCGGGGTCGGTGCACGCCACCTATGAGGTGGCCGATACACAGGGCAACCGGACCGCCGGGTACGTAAGCATCCAGGTGCTGCCCGAGGACGAGGCCCACAACTCAGCTCCCCGCCCACAGCCCCTCACTGCCCGCGTCATCGCCGGCACCACCATCCGGATTCCCGTGCCGCTGGACGGTATCGATCCGGACGGCGACTCTGTGGAACTCGTCGGCCAGCGGGACGCCCCGAAGCTGGGCCGCGTCACCGCAGGGGATTCCTGGCTTAGCTACCAGGCATATCCGGACTCATCGGGCCGCGACTCCTTCACCTACGTCGTCCGCGACCGTCAGGGAGCCGAGGGCGCGGGCACGGTGGAGGTCGGCATCGCCCCGCCAAGCTCCCAGAACCAGGCCCCGTATGCCACAACCGATCACGTGACGGTCAAACCGGGCCGGGCCATCTCCGTCCCGGTGCTCGCCAATGACAGTGATCCCGACGGAGACCCGATCCTCCTGGTCACCGACGGACTGAGAGTCCCTGACGGGATCTCCGCCAAGGTCACCGACGGCCGCGTCCTGGTGACCGCTCCCCCACGCGGCGGCGAGTACACCCTGCAGTACACGGTCGCCGACACCTATGGCTCAAGCTCCGTAGGAGCCCTCGTCCTGGACGTCCGGGACGATGCACCCGCCCAGCGGCCCATCGCCCGGGACGACTTCGTGACAAAGATCGAGATGTACGGCAAGACCTCCGTCGATGTCCCGGTCCTCGCCAACGATGAAAACCCCGAGGGCGTGGCCTCGGACTTGCGCGTCTCCTCCGATGACCCCAACGCGTCGGCCGGCAGCGGCTCGGTCACCGTCAAACTCACCGATCTGTCCCAGGTCATTCTGTACACGGTCACGAACGAAGACGGCCTGACCGCGTCGGCATTCATCCATGTGCCGGGCCTGAAAGACCTGAGGCCCGAACTGTCGGTCAACAAAGCCCTTGAGGTGAAAAGCGGTGACCCGCTCACCATCACCATCGCCGACGTCGTCAAAGTGCGTGAGGGCCGCACGGCCCGGGTCGCCACTGCCGACAGTGTCCGGACGTCCCACTCCAACGGCGCCCCGCTGCTCAAAGACGAACACACCTTCACCTACACCTCGGCTCCGGACTACTACGGACCGGACACCCTCACGGTGCTGATCACTGACGGCACCGGACCGGATGACGCCGCCGGGCTCACCGCCACGATCTCCATCCCCCTCCAGGTCATTCCCGCCCAGAATGTCTCCCCCACCCTGCTGGGCACCAACATCGAGCTTGCCCCCGGGGAAGCCGAGACGCAGGTCAACCTCGCACGCCTGTCCCGGGACCCCAACCCCGGGGACCTCGAGCGCCTGGCCTACAGCATCCAGGGCACCGTCGCCCGCGGCTTCTCCGCCCGGATCGAGGGCCAGCGGCTCTGGCTCAAAGCGGACGCAGCCGCTGCGCACGGGTCGAATGAAAAAGTGGTCGTCCAGGTCAGCGATGGAACCTCCGCCCCGACCACTGCCACGTTCACGCTGACCACGGTGGTTTCCTCCAGGCCGCCGGCCGCGGCGAATGACGACGTCGTACCCGACGCGAAGGCCGGCCAGAAGTCCGTCGTCGATGCCCTGGCCAACGACGTGAACCCGTTCCCGGAGACACCGCTGAAGCTCCTCGGAGCCCACGTGGACTCAGGGTCAGGTACTGCGGAACTGCAAGACGGCAAGGTCGCCATCACGCCCAGTGCGGACTTCGTCGGCGTCATGATCGTCAGCTACGAGGTGCAGGATGCGACAAATGCACCCGAGCGCCAGGTCGAAGGACACGTGAAGCTGACCGTGCGCGGAAAGCCCGGCGCCCCGGGCATCCCATCGGTCAGCTCTATTCAGGACAGCACCGTGGTGCTCTCCTGGGCTCCGCCCTCCAACAACGGCTCACCGATCACGGGCTACACGGTCTCGTCCTCGAAGGGCTATTCCAAGTCCTGTCCGTCCACCACCTGCACCCTGGACGGACTCACCAACGACGTCGAGTACACCTTCACCGTCACCGCCACCAACAATGTCGGAACCTCCGACCCGTCGCCGGCTTCGGCGCCTGCCCGGCCCGATGCGCGGCCCGAGGCGCCCGCGGCGCCCGCGCTCGTGTTCGGGGACAAGAAGGTCTCCGTGTCCTGGACGACGCCCACGAGCCACGGGTCGCCGGTCACAAGCTACACGCTGGAGATCTCCCCGGCACCGGCCTACGGTTCAGTCCAGAAGACCGGGGTCACCGGCAATTCGATGGTGTGGGACGGGCTTGAGAACGGGGTGGCTTACCAGATACGCGTCCAGGCGAACAACCGCGCCCCCGAACCCTCGGCCTGGAGCCCGTATTCAGCGTCGGTGATACCCGCCGGCGTCCCGGACGCACCGCCTTCGCCCGTCACCACGCCCTCGACGGCGGTGGGCAGCCAGGCGCAAATCGCCGTGAGCTGGGGGGCACCCAACGCCAACGGCGACCCCATCGCCGACTACACTCTCAGCGTGAAGCGGGGCGGCGCCGTCGTGAACACACTTACGCTCGCCGGGACCAGCCAGAACGTCACGGTGGATACCAGCGAGTCCGATTACTCGTTCTCCGTGACGGCCCGCAACAAGGCCGGCGTGAGTGCGCCCAGCGCCGATTCGGCGCCGCGTCGGGCCGCTAACGCGCCCTCTGCGCCGGCCAGCGTCACGGCCACCGAGGGTGACCGCAGCTCGCAGGTCAGCTTCACGCCTGGGTCGTTGAACGGCAACCGCCCGAACGAGATCAACTGGCGCTGGAAGGCGACCCCGGGCGGTTTGACGGGGTCCTTTGGCAGCGCGACGTCCGGGACCATTCCCGGGCTGGTCAACGGCACCTCCTACACCATCCAGGTATGGGGCGAGTCAACCGTGCAGGGTGTCTCTCCCGGCGCGGCTACCGGATCGAACCCCGTCAGCCCCTACGGGGCGCCCCTGGTCCGCAACCTTGTGGGCGTAGGCGGTGACGGCACGGTGTCCTTCACATGGTCGGTAGATGGCAACGGCAGGAACGTGACCGGCGTGCAGGTGAACACGTCGGCGGGCAGCACCTCGGGCGGAGCGGGGCTGACAAGCTACCAGGCCTCCGGTCTGGGTCCGAGCCAGCAGGTCAACGCCACCGTCACGGTCACCACTGACGCGACAGACCCGGCGCGGAAGACTGCCACTGCGTCGGCCTCTGCAACCAGCAACCCGGTCCGGCTCAGTATTACGCGGGGCAATCCCGACTCGCGGAAGGCCGGTACGTACTTCCTGCAGTTCAATTACGCCAACCTGCCGGCTGGCAACTACACCCTCCAGTGCTACGCCAACCAGACCCTCGGAGGCACCACTCCGTACGACTCCTGGAGCGGATACCTGAGCGGGACGGGGAACCAGCAGGTGTGCGGCAAAGCCGACTGGCAATCAGGTTGGTACGAGATCCGGCTGAGCGGGCCGTATTCCGCGACAGTCCACCAGAACGTCTAAAGGAGCGAAGCATGACAATCACCCAGGAACAGGCCACGTGGTTCGCCGGAACATTCCAGCAACTCAGTAATAACATCGGCCAGGCCGTCCTCGGCAAGCAGGAGATCATCCGGCTCGTCCTCACAGCCCTGCTGGCCGAAGGCCACGTGCTGCTCGAGGACGCGCCGGGTACCGGTAAGACGCAGCTGGCCAAATCGCTCGCGGCCACAGTGCATGGAACGCATCACCGGATCCAGTTCACCCCGGACCTGCTGCCCTCCGACGTCACCGGCATCACGGTCTACGACCAGCAGACCCATCGCTTCGAATTCCACCGCGGCCCCGTCTTCGCGTCCATCGTCCTGGCCGATGAAATCAACCGGGCCTCACCGAAAACGCAATCGGCACTCCTTGAGGTCATGGAAGAGGGACGGGTCACCGTGGACGGCGTAGGGCACGAGGTGGGCCGGCCGTTCATGGTCATCGCCACCCAGAACCCCATTGAGCAGGCCGGCACCTACCGGCTTCCGGAAGCCCAGCTGGACCGCTTCCTCATCAAGACAAGCATCGGCTACCCCGACCTTCAGGCAGCCGAGGCGATCCTGGGGGCTGCCTCGACGCGCGACCGCTCATCGACGGTCAACCCGGTCATCACCACACAAGCGGTGTCCGATATGGCAGGCCTGGTGGACGACGTGCACGTGGATTCGGCTGTGCTCCGCTTCACGGCCCAGCTCGCTGAGGCCACCCGAACCGACCCCAACGTCCGGCTCGGCGTCTCCGTACGCGGATCGCTGGCGATTATCCGCGCCGCCAAGGTGTGGGCAGCCACCGAAGGGCGCTACTTTGTCCTGCCCGATGACATCAAAGCTTTGGTGCTGCCCGTGTGGCAGCACCGGGTTGTCCTGGATTCGGATGCAGAATTCGCGGGCGTGACCGCCGAATCTGTCCTCGCCCGGGTCCTTGCAGACGTTGCCGCGCCGCAGACACGGGGCGCGGCCGCGTGAGCCAGGCAGCGCAGAGGCGGCCCATCGGACGACTTCTGTCGCCTGTGCTGCTCCCTGCCACTGCTGGCCGGCTCCGGCACAGAGCGGGGCCGGTCCTCGACACCGTCAAGGCGGCGATACAACGGCTCAGCCCGGTATGGACCGCGGCGGCGGCCCGGGCCAGCATTATCAGCAGGCCGGGGTGGGTCTGCCTGGCCGTGATGACCGCCGCCGTCGCCCTCGGACTCGTCCTGGGCTGGCGGGAACTCTGGGCCGCCGCCTGGGTTCTGGCGGTCCTGTTTCTCGCAGCCATCGGCTTCGTCCTCGGCAAGGCCCGCTATGACGTCGCCATTGATCTCGCCAGCAGGCGGGTCGTCGTCGGGGAGCAGGCCGTGGGACGCCTGCTGGTACGCAACGCGGGGGCCCGCCCCATCTCCGCGGCACAGGTTGAGCTCCCCGTGGGCCGGGGCCTGGCAACGTTCCAGGTGCCTCGCCTGGGAGCCGGTGAGGAACTCGAGGAGCTCTTCACCGTCCCCACCCAGCGCCGCGCCGTCCTGCAGCTCGGCCCGGTCCGGTCCGTGAAAGCGGACCCCTTAAACCTGATGCGCCGGGCCGCGGGACTCAACGACCCGACCGAGCTTTACGTCCATCCGCGCGTCGTGCAACTGGCCAACTCCTCCACCGGCCTCCTGCGCGACCTCGACGGCCTCGCCAGGCAGAACATCTCGAATGACGACATCGCCTTCCACGCCCTGCGCCAATACGCACCCGGTGATGACCGGCGCCACATCCATTGGAAGTCCAGCGCGCGAGCCCAAAACCTCATGGTGCGACAGTTCGAAGAAACCCGCCGCTCACAGGTGGCCATTCTCCTGGCCTCCCGGCCCGGGGAGTACGCCGAACCGGAGGAATTCGAACTCGCAGTCAGCGTTGCCGGCTCGGTGGGCGTGCACGCCCTTGCCGACGGCAAGGCGATCACCCTGCTGGGACCCCACCGCGCCATGGCCCGCCATACCAAGGGGCAGTTGCTCGACGGCCTGTCGGGCGTGGAACTGGACGAGCGGGCCCGGCCGCTGCAGGACCAGGCCGGAACAGTCTCCGCCCATGCCCCCGGCGCTTCCGTTGTGGTGCTGGTGGCAGGATCCCGGGTCGGTCCGGAACAGCTGACCCGCGCCTCCTCCCGGCTGCCCTTGGCAGCGCACCGCCTCGCCGTAACCGTGGACCCCAGCTCCGGGCTGCGCCGCCGCACGTCAGGTGACCTCACCCTGCTGACGGTGCCAACCCTGGAGGACCTCGGCACGGCCCTTCGGAAAGGGATCTGATGGCTATGCCACGAGACGGGCGAAGGACCCTGGCAGCGGTCATCTCGGCCATTGGGGTTACCCTCGCGCTGGTTCCGCTGTACCCCGTGTATGCCGTTCCCGAGTTCTGGACCGCGCTCGGCGGCGGAGTGCTGCTGGGAAGCCTCGCCGCGGCTGTGGGGGCCCGGTGGCGGTTGGGACCCCTGAGTGTCACGGCTGCGGCCGTGGTGGCCTATTTCGCCGCCGGCGGGGCATTGGTCTTGCGTGAGGGGAGCCTTTTCGGTGCGGTTCCAACCCTGGATGTACTCAAGGCACTTGCGCTGGGCCTGATCCGGGTCTGGAAGGACATGCTCACAGCAGCTACTCCCGTCTCAGGCATGGAGGCGCTCCTGATCGCCCCGTACGCCCTCGGCATCCTCGGCGGCGCCGCTGCGGGAAGCATCACCCTGCGCAGCCGGCGGCCCCAGTGGGCGGCCCTGCCCGCCGGCGTGCTCCTGCTTGTTGCGATCACGCTGGGCACCTACACCGCGTTCATGCCCGCTGTCGTGGGAGCCGTCCTGGCGGTCCTGCTCACGGCGTGGGCGTTGTACGCCGGCCGCCCGGGCGGAGCGGGGAACCTTGCGCTGGGGCAGGTGCCCCGCGGCAACCGCCACGTGATGGCAGCAGCCACCCTGGCCGCAGCACTCGGTGCGGGGGTGGCCGCGGGCGCGCTCGTCCCGCTGCCCACCGACCGCACCGTCCTGCGCGACGCCGTCGTACCACCGCTGGATGTCCACGATCTGGCCAGCCCGCTGACCTCGTTCCGCCAGTTCACCACCGGCGGAGAGTCCCTGAAACTCTTTACCGTCGAGGGGCTCCCGCCAGGTGCGGCCATCCGCCTCGCGGCGCTGGACCAATACGACGGGATTGTCTACCGGGTCGCCAACAACGGCTCGGCCGGGGCCGGACAGTTCTCCCGCGTGGGCCGCAAAATCACCACCACGGCCGAAGGCGACCAGGCCACGTACTCGGTGACCATTGACCAGCTGACCGGCGTCTGGATGCCGGACGCCGGCTACCTTGACGCCCTGGAGTTGGACGACGGAACCCTGGCCGACCGCCGCGCCGGCCTGAATTACAACCCCGGCACCGGAACGGCTGTCATGGTCGGCGGGGTCCTCCGGGGGGACCATTACACGGCCGAAGCCATCATCCCTAAGACGCCCGACGACGCGACGCTCGCCACGGCCCGGGTGTCAGCGATGACGCTTTCCACGCCACAAAACGTTCCCGAAATCGTCGGGACCCTGGCCACCCAGTTTACGGCCGGCGCGTCCACGCCATGGGAACAGCTGAAAGCCATCGAATCCAAGCTCCACAGCGCCGGATTCTTCAGCCATGGGCTCGAGGGCGAAGCGAGGTCGCGCGCCGGCCACACCTCTGAACGGGTTTCCACACTGCTCGAGGGAACCCAAATGGTCGGCGATGACGAACAGTATGCCGTGGCGATGGCTTTGATGGCCCGGCAGCTCGGCATCCCGGCGCGCGTCGTGATGGGGTTCCGGCAGGACCATCCCGCGTCCGCCGGCGCCATCACCATCACTGGAGCCGATGTGCACGCCTGGGTGGAAGTCCCGTTCGACCATGTCGGCTGGGTTTCCTTCAACCCGACACCGCCGACGGACCAGGTGCCCAAGCAGGAAGTGCCGCAGCATCAGCAAAAGCCCCAGCCGCAGGTTCAGCAGCCTCCCCCGCCCGTGGTTCCTCCGGTGGAGCTTCCGCCCGCACCACCTGTCAAGGAAGCCTCTGACGGGTCTGCCCCGACCGACTTGGCCGGCCTGTGGGCTGCCCTGCGCTGGACCGGCGCCGGTATCGGCCTCCTGTCTCTGCTGCTGGCCCCCGCTGCGCTGGCTGCCTGGCTGCGGTGGCGGCGGCGCCGCGCACGAAAAGCTGCCTCACGTGCTTCAGACCGGATCAGCGGCGGCTGGTCCGAGCTGGTCGACCTCGTCGTGGACCACGGCGCCGATGTTCCCCCCGGGGCCACCCGTCGTGAGGAAGCGACGCTGCTTGGCGAACACTTCCCCCGGGAGGCCATAGCCCCGCTGGCCTCCCGTGCCGATCACGCAGCCTTCGGGACCGGTCAGCCCAGCGATGCTGAGATCGCAGCGTATTGGGCAGACGTCGAGACAGCCGGCCAGAGGATCCGCCGCGCCGTAGGCTGGCGGCGCCGCCTGGCAGCCAGGTATTTTGCGCGCTCTGCCATGCGCGACGTCCGGCTTCGGGCTTCACGGATCCCCCTCCCCCGCATCACCCATCTTTCGTTGAAGAAGGCGAAGAACCAATGATCGACCTTGCCTGGGGAGCCCACTCCGACCGCGGCCGGCGCAGGCCCCTGAACGAAGATTCCTTTCTCGCCGAGCCGCCGCTGTTCTTCGTCGCGGACGGAATGGGCGGCCACACCGGCGGCGACCGTGCCAGTGCCGCCGCCATCGACGCCTTTGCGGAACTTCGCGGCCGTCCAATCGTGGCACTCGATGACGTGGAACGAGCCTTCGCCCGGGCCGTCCAGGACGTTTCGGTTATCAGCACAGGCGCTGACTCCGCCGGCACGACGATCTCGGGGGTGGCGGTCACCGAGCAGGCCGGCGAAGCCTATTGGCTGGTCGTCAACATCGGTGATTCGCGCACTTACCGCCTGGCCGCCGGAGTACTAGAACAGATCAGTGTCGACCATTCCGAAGTCCAGGACTTAGTGGACAAAGGAGAAATCTCCGCCACTGAAGCCGAGCGCCATCCCCGCCGCAATGTGATCACGAAGGCTGTCGGTGCCGGCTCCTACGACGAACCCGACTATTGGCTCCTTCCAATAGCCCAGGGGGACCGGATCATGGTTTGTTCCGATGGCCTCAGTAAGGAACTCGATGCAGCCAGGTTGACGCAGGTGCTCTCGGAAGAAAGGTCCCCCCAGTCGGCAGCTACCCGCCTCGTTCACGAAGCACTGCTGCACGGCGGCCGTGACAACGTCACCGTCGTCGTGGTTGACGCCCTCCGCGCCATCGACCGGGAGGCAGAGATCGACGCCCTGGCGCAGCTTCCCGACGAGGACACCCTCCCACGTGTTGTGAGCACCAAAGAAAGGACTGGACATGGGCCGCTATAGTTCGGGTGATTGGTTAGCGCTCGTGACGGACGACGGCGTGGCGATGCTTTCCCATGATGTCCCGCCGGAATTGGCGGAGAGTGTGTGGCTGGCGCTGGGTGAGGGCGGCGGCCTTACCGCCGTACTCGAGGGCATCGTCAGCGGTTTCGGCGCAAGCCTCTCCGCTTTGCCGCCCTTCGCCGTCGTGTCCCGCACCCCGTCCGGTGACGAAGTCCGCGTCGCCGTGCGCGGACCCCTCGAGGTCTGGGCCGCATCGAGCTCAGGCGAGGTGATCGTCGGCGGCATGGGCGTGGCCACCTGGAACGAACGCGGCATCGAGGGAGTCGAATCCTTCACGGTGAGCGCACCCGGCGCCGGCGCGCCGCGGCTGCCCATCAACGACGGGATCGTGCTTGCCGGTCAGATCGGGTTCACGTTCGGTGCGCCACAGACAGTGCCCTCGGATCCCTCCCTCCCCGTCCTGCTCCAGGTGCCCGCAACCCCGAAACCGCCGGCCGGCCCGGACACCGAACAATCCGTCCCGGACGCGTCAAGCATCGAAGCGCCCGTCCTTGAACCTCTGATCCCGGGACCATCCGCCGTCGCACCTCCTGTCATGGATGCCCCTCCCGGTGAGCATCCGGTGCCGCTTGCTGACGATGCCGTGGGCGGGGCAGCAGCCGAACCGGAACGTCTGGAGACCGACCCGGAAGATTCCGAACCAGGGGATCCTGCCCCGGAGGATCCCGGCCCGGAATCAGGGCCCAGTGAGTCCGCCGCGGGGCCAGCGCCTGGTGGCGATACGACCATCGAGCCGCTCGTCGCCGACCGGTCATGGGAGGTTGGAACTGTCGACGGATTTCCCGCGCCGGAGGACTACGACAGGCTGCTCTACGGCGACACGACCAAGACATCGGTCGAGGGGGCAGCCGTGCGCGCTGTGGAATCCCCGGCCGAACCCGGCCCCGTCCCGGCGGGCATGATTTCAGGATTGCCTCAGTTCGCAGGGACAGCCCTGCCCGAACCGGTGGGCCAGGACAGGCTGGGAGACCACGACGACGAGACGGTCTCGACCGCGAAGATCCAATCGTTTATGGCTCAGGCGGGCACGCAGGCAGGAGCAGTCACCCCCGGCGGCCATACAGCCCCGGGACGCGGAGCTCCCGCGACCCTTGTCGTCTCTACCGGTGAGCGGGTCACACTTGACCGCGGGGCAGTGGTAGGACGCCGGCCCCAGCTCGTCCGGGTCCAGGGCGGCAACGTCCCGCGTCTGGTAACCGTTCCCAGCCCTAACCAGGACATCTCCCGCAGCCACCTTGAGTTGCGGCTGATCGGCGAGGACGTGCTGGCGGTGGACCTCGACACGATGAACGGCACGAGGCTGCTGCGCCCGGGCTGTGATCCGGTCCGCCTGCAGCCCGGGGAATCAACGATCCTGGTGGCCGGCGACCGGCTGGAGATGGGCGACGGCGTGGAACTCGGCTTCGAGGGCCTCCGATGAGCGCCCGCAGGCCGCCGTCGGCGCCTCCGTCGTTGCCGGGCTTCGAGTACCTTCAACTGCTCGGCTCGGGCGGCTTCGCTGACGTGTTCCTCTACCAGCAGCTCCTCCCCCGCCGGCAGGTAGCCGTCAAGGTGATGCTTTTCGACAAGCTCGGCACCGACACTGTTGCGGAGTTCACCGAAGAGGCGAACCTCATGGCGCAGCTGGCCTCGCACCCGTCGATCGTTTCGATCCATGAGGCGGGAATTTCCGAGGACCGCAGGCCGTACCTAGTGATGGAGTACTGCTCCAAACCCAACCTGCAGGCGCGGTATCGGCGCGAGCGGCTTTCGGAAGCCGAGACCCTGCGGATCGGCGTGCAGATTGCCGCCGCGGTGGAAACGGCGCATCGTGCCGGCATCCTGCACCGGGACATCAAGCCCGCGAATGTTCTGGTCACCGATTATGGCCGGCCCGCGCTGACCGACTTCGGCATCGCCGCCACCACGGGCTCGGGCGCGGAAGCCAGCGGCATGTCCGTTCCCTGGTCGCCGCCGGAATCGTTCGCGGCGCCGGCGCGAAGCGACGCAACATCGGACGTGTACGCCCTCGCCGCAACCCTCTACACGCTGTTGGCCGGGCGCTCACCATTCGAAGTCCCGGGGGCTTCGAACACCCACGTGGACTTGATCGGCCGGATCACCACAGCCGCCGTCCCTCCCATCGGCCGCTCTGATGTGTCCAGCGCCTTGGAGCAGGTCCTGCGCAGGGCGATGTCCAAGACGCCCGGTGACCGGTTCCCGACCGCCATGGCCTTCGCGTTGGCATTGCAGCGCACCCAAATCGGGCTCGGTATGCAGGCCACAGGCATCGACGTCATGGAGGAAGAGTTCATCCTTGAGCAGGCCGCTGATGACGACGATGGGACCCGTATCCGCAACATCGTCTCCATCCAGGCCCAGGCCTCGCCGGTACCGCCAGCGAAGAAATTGCCGCCGGCAACCCGGCCGCTGCCCGGAAACCAGGACGAGGACCCTCCCCTCGATGTCACGATCGACAGGGTCCAGCTGTCTGCCCGTCCCGCCGTCGGTTTGGCGGCGCCCCCGGTGCCGGACACCATGCTCCGGCCCGTATCCGTGGACCCACAAGCGAAGGCATCGGCAGAGCGCAGGCCCCCGCGCCGTCTGGCTGTGATCGGAATCGCGGCCGCGACCCTCGCCGCGGCAGGTGTGCTGGCGGCGGTCATCGCCGCGTCCGGCGCACTGAGCGGCCCAAGCCCCGGGAACCGGCCCAGCACAGCGGCGCCCGTGGCGATCGCGCCGGCGGGAGGCTCCGTTCCGGCCGTAACGGCTGTCACGGGCAAGGTCGAGGGCCAGAAGGTGGTTTTTTCGTGGAGCGACCCCGACCCCAAGGAAGGGGACAGCTATCTGTGGCGCACCGTTGAACAGGGCTCATCAAGCCCGCTGGCGGAAACCAGCGGCCCCACCGTCACCGTTCCGGCCGCCAGCAGCGGGCGCACGTGTGTAGAGGTGCTCCTGCGCCGCTCATCGGGGCGAACGTCGGACGAACCGTCCCTGGGGTGTGTCCCGTGAGCAGCCCAGACATGCAGATCGAATTCTGCGGTGAGTGGTTTCCGGTGACGAGAGAAGCCTTCTTCACGATAGGGAGGGACGCAGACCTGGTCGTGGACGACAACCCGTTTCTCCACCGCCGCCTGCTCCAGGTGTCGTGGTTTGACGGTTTTTGGGTGCTTTCAAACGTCGGTTCACGCCTCCCTGTGACCGTGACCGACGGCGCCGGCCGTTTGCAGTCCTGGCTCGCCCCGGGCGGGCGGCTCCCGCTGGTCTTCGCCCGCACGACCGTCGTCTTCACTGCCGGTCCCACCACCTATGAACTGGCGCTGCACGCAACCGAACCGGCGTTCGCCTACACAGACGTCTCGTCCCACGAGGGAGCGACAACCATCGGATCGGTGACCCTGACTGAATCACAGCGGGCGCTGATCGTGGCGCTGGCCGAACAGATGCTCCGCTTCGACGGCAGCGGCCGGGGCGAAATCCCAACGAACGCCAAAGCGGCCGAGCGGCTGGGCTGGGCGCTCACCCGCTTCAACCGCAAACTCGACAACGTCTGCGACAAGTTCGACCGCATCGGAGTTCAAGGCATGCGCGGCGGGCAGAGCTCCTACGCAACAAACCGGCGTATCCGACTCGTCGAATACGCCATCACCTCACGGCTCGTCACCCGGGCCGATCTTGCACTCTTGGAAAAGGGGGTTCTATGAGACTCAAAGTCTCCCTGCGCCGCAGCAGCGGAATATCCGATGTCGTCATCACGGCCGACGCAACCGCCACCATCGGCGACGTCGCTGCGAAGCTCGCCGCCGCCGACCCCGCAGGGAACCGGGCAGCGGCACCGGACACGCGATATTCGCTCCGCATCGCCGAACCCGGAAACGCCAACGCGACACGCGAACTCAATCCTGACGCCCTCATCGGAGAGGCAGGGCTGCGGTCCGGGGCCACCATCGAGCTTGCCGCCCTGACCAGCCAGTTCCAGACACCAGGTGCCGACCGCGGCCCAGCAGCGGCCGTGCTGCGGATACTTTCCGGGCCCGACAGCGGGCAGGAACACACGCTGCCGTATGGTGCCAGTGTCGTGGGCCGTGACCGCGATGTCGACGTCCGCCTCTCGGACGGTCTGGTCTCCAAACGCCACGCCCGGATCAACGTCGGCGAAGCAATTGAAATCATCGACCTGAACTCCTCCAACGGGGTGATCATCGGCGGCGAACCCGTCGCCCGCGCCACGTTGACCTCTGCCGACGTCCTCATGCTGGGCGACACCTCGCTGAGCGTCGTTGCCCTGCAGAATTCACCCACCGCTCCCGGCGGCGGGGCAATAGTGGACTTCATCCGCTCCCCCCGCATCGTCGCCCGCTATCGCGGCGAAGAATTCTCCGCCCCGACGCCCCCGCGTTCCGCGCCGAGGCAACGGTTCCCCTACCTCGCTATAGTCGCGCCCCTGATCGTTGGTACCGTTCTCTTCCTCTTCACCGGGCAGCTGCTCGGCGTCGTCATGATGGCCATGAGTCCGCTGCTGCTCATCGGAAGCTACGTCGATAACACAATGGCTGCCCGCCACACCGCAAAAACGGAACGCGCCCGCTTCGACGGGGCCATGCTGCAGCTGCAGGAACGCATGGAGCAGGCCCGTGACACCGAACGACGCATCCGCACCGCCGAGCTTCCCGGCACCGGAGAGCTTATCGAGGCCGCCCGGCAGCTTGGACCGCTCCTGTGGAGCGAACGTCCCGAGCACCCCACCTTCCTCGCCGTGCATCTCGGTCTCGGGCGAGCGGAGTCACGGAATGTGCTCGCGTTGCCCCACAGTAACGACACAAAACCGGAGTATTGGGAACAGCTCCTGCAGCTAAAGACCGAGTTCTCCACCGTTGACCGGGTGCCGATCGTCGCCCAGCTCCGAAGCTCGGGGGCGCTCGGCTTCGCGGGCCGCGCCACCGAGCGGGAAACGGTAGCCTGCGGTGCGGTCTTCCAGTTACTGGCCCGCCACTCCCCCGCGGAAGCTGTCGTGGCCAGCATGATGTCCCCGGCCTCCCGCACGTCATGGGAGTGGCTCAAATGGATGCCGCACGCGACCTCCGCGCACAGCCCCGTCGACGGACCCCTGCTGGCCGACAATCCCGCGGCGGCGGCCGCGCTGCTCGCACAGCTCGAAGGACTCGTCGAAACGCGCCGGGAATCCCTCTCCGGCGCGGCCACTCCCGACCGGGGACCGCTCGATCCGGACCAGGCCGAACAGGTGCCCGCCCCGACGCTCCCGGCCGTGGTCCTGGTTGTCGACCATGACGCCCCCGTCGATCGTGGCCGCCTGACCCGCCTGGCCGAACTCGGCGCGGACGCCAGCGTCCACGTGATCTGGTGCGCGCCGAGCGTTGACCGCCTGCCAGCCGTATGCCGCATGTACGTCGCCCTTGACGGAACCGATTCCGGTGCCATCGTCGGCCAGGTCCGCCTGGGCGAGCGGACGATGCCCGTTGCGGCCGAACATATCGAGCCGGCGCGGCTGGAACACGTCGCCCGGGGGCTTGCCCCGGTCGTGGACATCGGCTCTCCGGAGGACGACGACTCCGACCTGCCCAGGCAGGTCTCGTATCCGGCCCTTGCCGGGCTGGAACTGCTCGAACGTCCCGACCGGATCATCGAACGGTGGCAGGAGAACGCATCGCTCACCGTCCGGGACGGCTCTCCTGCCCGACGCCGGAAGGACGGCCATCTACGCGCCCTGGTCGGGCACGCAGGGTCGGTGCCCTTTTACCTTGACCTTCGCCGCGACGGCCCCCACGCGCTCGTCGGCGGGACGACAGGTTCCGGGAAATCGGAATTCCTCCAGTCGTGGGTCCTCGGGATGGCCGCGGCGAACAGCCCCGACCGGCTCACTTTCCTGTTCGTGGACTACAAGGGCGGTGCAGCCTTCGCCGACTGCGTGAAGCTGCCCCACGTCGTGGGTCTCGTCACCGACCTCTCACCACACCTGGTCCGCCGCGCGCTGACCTCCCTGCGGGCAGAACTGCGGTACCGGGAGCGGCTGCTGGAACGCAAGAAGAAAAAGGATCTCGCGTCACTGGAGCGCGCCGGTGATCCGGAGTGCCCGCCGAGCCTGGTCATCGTCGTGGATGAGTTCGCTGCCCTCGTCCAGGAAGTGCCCGAATTCGTCGAGGGAGTGGTGGACGTGGCGCAGCGCGGGCGCTCACTCGGGCTTCACCTGATCCTTGCGACCCAACGCCCCGCCGGCGTGATCAAGGACAACCTCAGAGCCAACACCAACCTGCGCATCGCCCTGAGAATGGCGGACACCGAAGACTCCATGGACATTCTGGACAGCCCCCTGGCAGCGCATTTCGACCCCGCAATTCCCGGGCGCGGCGCGGCCAAGACCGGTCCCGGGCGCCTTCGGACCTTCCAGACGGGATACCTTGGCGGCCACACAACCTCCATCGCGCCCCCACCCCAAATCGACGTCGAAGAGCTAACCTTCGGCGCTCCCACCGTGTGGGAATCGCCGGAAGTGGAGGGTGCCCCGGAGGATCCGGAGGACGCTCCCACCGACATCGGACGCCTCGTGGGCACGATCTCGACGGCCGCTAAGACGGCCGGTGTGCCGCAACCCCGGCGCCCGTGGCTTGACACCCTTGCCCCCACCTACAACTTAAGCCGGTTACCGAATCCCCGCACCGACGAACGTGTTCCCATCGGAGTTCTGGACGAGCCTGATATCCAGTCCCAGCGTCCTGTCTTCTACGAACCCGACAGGGAAGGAAACATGGCGATTTTCGGAACCGGCGGTTCCGGGAAGAGCACGGCGTTGCGCACCATCGCTGCGGCTGCGGCCATCACGACGCGCGGCGGAGCGGCCCACGTCTACTGCCTCGACTTTGGGGCAGGCGGCCTGAGGATGCTCGAGCCCCTTCCCCACGTTGCGGCGGTAGTTTCCGGCGACGACGAGGAGCGGGTCATCCGGGTCCTTCGCCGGCTGCGCGACATCGTCGATGACCGTGCCCTCCGGTACGCGGCAGTGGGCGCGGGCACGATCGGCGAATACCGGCAGCTGGCCAACGCACCCGACGAACCCAGGATCTACCTGCTCATCGATGGCGTCGGCGTGTTCCGCGAGCAGTACGAGTTCGGCAGCGCCCAGAACGCCGCGTGGTTTGCCGCGTTCAACCAGATCGCCGCTGATGGACGCCAGCTCGGCGTCCATATCGTGATGACGGCCGACCGGCCCGCCGCCGTGCCGACGTCAATCGCGGCGACGGTGCAGCGCCGGATCGTCCTTCGGCTCGCGGCAGAGGACGAATACACGCTCCTGGGCGTCGCTAAAGACGTGCTCAGCCCGGCCTCGCCGCCCGGGCGCGGGATCCTTGACGGCAACGAACTGCAGTTCGCCGTCATCGGCGGCCACGCCAACCTCGCACTCCAGGCCCGGGAGGTGCAGCATCTGGCGGCGAGCATCGGCAGGGGCGGCAGCCGGCGCCCGGAGCCGGTCGGCAAGCTCCCTGACCAGGTAGAATTGTCGGCGTTGCCGGCGGTATTCGAACAGCGGGCCGTCATCGGGGTCGATGATGTTGCTCTTGGCCCCGCAGCCATCGAGCTTAGGGGACCGTTCATGGTGTCCGGGCCGCCAGGCAGCGGGCGGACCACAGCGCTTGCCACCCTCGCCGCCGCGGTTCGCCGTAGCGGGACGGGCACGTCCAGCGTCCTGCTGAGCCCCCGTACCTCGGCGCTCTCTCGACGGGGCGGGTGGGCAGCCTCGGCGGAGGGCCCCGCCGACGTCGCGGCCCTGTGTTCGCGGCTCATCAGCCAGCTGGAAGAAGCCCCCGGTGGAGCGCGGATCGCGCTCTTCATCGAAAGCGTCACTGAATTCCATGGAACTGTGGCGGAGGCCGACCTCAGCCGTCTGCTCAAACTGGCCATCACCAGCGGTCAATTTGTCGTGGGCGAGGCCGAAGTGTCCACTTGGTCCCAGGCGTACTCGATCACCCCGCACTTCAAATCCGGCCGCCGGGGCCTGCTGCTGGTCCCCGGCGATTTGGACGGCGATCTGCTCGGGGCGCCGCTTGGCCGGATCCGGCGCAGCGATTTCCCGCCCGGACGTGGATTCCTCATCGCCAAGGGCCGTGCTTCGCGGCTCCAGGTGGCCGAGACGGGAGCAGCGGAGGAATGGTGAATCATCCCCATCGACCCGCGGCCACGCCGCGGATAGTTTTGCTGCATCGCACCGGCAGCAAGCGAATCGGAACCGATAACCGGTTTCGCACACCAAAGAGAATGGAGAACGCATATGGCCATGTGGGGACTTGATGTCCAGCAAGTTCGACAGCTGAGCTCGCAGCTCAACCAGAAGGCCGAGGAGATTCAATCGATCCTCGCCAGCCTGACGTCGTCCCTTGAAGGTACGCAATGGCAGGGACCGGACGCGACCGCATTCAGGAACGAATGGGCCGGTGCACATTCGAGCTCCCTGCGGCAGGTTGTCCAGGCACTGCACGATGCCTCCCAGAAAGCATCCATGAACGCCACGCAGCAGGAGAACGCGGCACAATCATGACCACCGTGAGGGGCGGTCCCACCGCCCCTCACACACAATCTTGGAGGTTGGAATGACGATGTACGGCGCAGACGTCGCAGCTTTACGCTCACTCGCCGCGCAACTGGATCGCGCAGCCGACCAGCTGGAGGAACACAGGACCTTTTTGGGCAACGCCGTCCAGCACAGCACCTGGCTCGGCCCAGACGCTGACCGGTTCCGTGGGCAATGGGAAGGCGAGCACAACGCGCGGGTGGCAACTTCTGCCCGTCTCCTTCGCGACACAGCCGCGACGGTGCGCCGGAACGCCGACGATCAGGAACGCGTCAGTGCGGTGGACGGCGGCGCTCAAGTCCACGCGTCGGGAAGCGCAGGCAGCCGCGGCGGCGTGCCAGCGTTCAACAGCGCCATGGTCGGTGGAGCCCTCGACAGCCTTAAGGAGGCAATCGACGTCGTTCGTGACGGCGCTCTCCCAGGGGGCGTCAAGCCATGGGACCTCCTCAAGACGGCGGCTGACGGGGCCACGTTCCTTGGAACCGACCTGCCCGTAGTGGGACACCTTGATGAAGCAATGGATGTGTACTCCCTTGCCGACAAGATCCGGCATGGCACGTTCAGCGTTTTTGATGGCGCAGATGCCGCTTCCATGGGCCTGCGGCATCTCGGCGGTGTGGGTGAGCTGGGTGCCGCGGCGGTTGACGCGGCCTCGTACGCGGGCCAGCAAGCCTTACAGGCCGACTTTTCCGCCGGCGGCAGGGCAACGGTCGGCAACTACATCATGGACCACCCCCTCGATGCCCTGGGGGCAGCGGGCCAGGCGGTCCTCACGGTCGGCCAGGACTTCGTCATTCCAGAACTGCAGAAGTCCGATTTCAAGCTTCTTGCGTTCGGGTCCAACGCCGTCTCGTTCGACGTCCAGGAAGCCATGAAGTCAGACTTCACCGCAGAGGGCCGAACCTTGGTGAGCGACTATGTGGTGCAGCATCCGGTCGAGACCCTGCAAACCATCGGCGAGTCTGTGCTGACCGTCGGCAAGAACGCCCTGACGTGGTGGAACTAAAAATCCGAACAATCTCTGCCGGAGGAGACAACGTGAGCAAACAAGTACTACTCAGCGACGACGAGGTCGTCGCTGCCGCCGTCCGCATGGGAAAGGACTGGAAGACGTCCCTGCCCACCGTCAGTGCCCAGGATCCGGACGACCTGTTGCGGGCAGTTGCCAGAGGAACCCGCAGTTTGTATATGCGCGGAATGCTCACGGGTCCCGGGAACACGGATTTGGCCCCGGAAATATCCGCTCTGCTCTCCCCAGCCGCGGGAACATTGCCTGAACATCTCGGCTACGCCGCCACGTCAGCAGAACCCCACGTCGCTGCCGGGCTGCGGTTCGCGATCTTTGAATCCACTAACGGCAACAAGGTCCTGATCATCACGCTGGCCAACGGCATCAACGAGATAAGCGAAGTACCGCGAGGACGAGCACGGGAGTTCGTGGCTGCCTTTGCCGGAGCACCGCTGCGAGAGGGCGCAGATGAGAACGCCGCAGTGCTCCTGGCACCCATCGGTGCCGATGCTGCCACGTTCGCCGTTGTCACCGCCCGGGGGACCAGGACAGGGACCCTCAGCATCGCCTCGCCGGACTTTACCTCTGGCCAACCCACCGACACCCTGCCAACCACCCTCATCCCCCAAGCCTGAAAAGGAGGGAAAGCCCATGGGCAAGCCGCACAAATACGCGTGGAACGGTGTAGACATCGAGACGTCCCTGTCGATCGAGCAGGTGGCCAACATGGCTCAGCGTGCCGCGCAGGAAAGCACCGGTGATCTGCTCAAAGGCAAACAGCGCGTCGTCACCACACGCTCCGGTGACCGGCAGATCGAATTCAGGATCAACGACTACCTGATTTCCTTCAGCAAACTCATGGTCTTTTTCCTGGACTTCGAGGAACGGCCCGGTGCCACCTTCGCCTCCACCCGCATCGAATGGTACCTGACCAACCAGCAGACCGTGGGCGGGTTCATCCCGGTATCAACAAAGCGGATGGTCGCACACCACACCTATCTCCAGTTCGCGCGTAACCTGGGCAACCAAGTACAGGCTGCCGATCCCTCCGCCCGGGTCCGCCTTCGCGAAGGAACCGAAGGGACAGACTCCGGAACCCCTGCGGCCGGAAACGAAACGTCTCCTTCGCCCAGCCCCACACAAGCCGCGGTCCCGCCACCACCGCCTCCACCACCGGCCGCCGAAAACCACCGGGCACCGGAGCCGCCCCGACCTCCGGCGTATTCCCCGTCGATCCAGGCAGCAGTCGCATTGCCCTCCATGCCGCCCGAAACGGTGCCTCCCGCGCCCGCCGCGCTGCTGGGTATGGTGACCGGGGTGCCGGGCTATACCCGCTCCCCTGAACCGCCCGCCACCGGCAGCCCCGCTCCTTCGGGAACGGCCAGGCAGGGGCCAATTGGCCCACAAGTGCACCCCGACGACGAGGACGTCGAAGCTACAAGACGGGCCGGAATCGGGAGTTCTGTGCCTTGGGCCATGGAACTGCCTGACGGGCGCACCATCGAGATCCGAGAAACTACCGTTGTCGGGCGGAATCCCTCACCTCCCGCAGATGCGCCCGGGGCGGTAGCGGTGAGCCTTGCTGACCACACCAAGTCGGTATCCAAAACCCACGCCATGGTCCAAGCCCGCGACGGGCTGGTGTGGATCACGGATCTGCACTCCACCAACGGCACCGTGCTGACAAACCCGGCCGGGGAATCCCTCGCGACCCACGCGGGGAACCCAACCCCCGCCGGGGAAGGATGGCAGATTGCCTTCGGGGATTTCTCGGTAAAGCTCAGGGGGAGCTAACGATGTACTGGAGTATCTACGACATCCTGATGCTGATATCCGGGCTCATCACCTTGATCATCGTCTTCGCCCCGGTCCAGGCCATTACATCTCGTACCCGCCTCGCAGCCGGTGGCATCGGCGGCACACTGGTGGTCGCCTCCCTGGTGCTGGCAAGCATCCCGTTCTTCCGGTATCCCGCCATAGTCATCGCCGCTCCCCTGATAGCACTGCTAAGCGTCGTCGCCGTAATTGGCAAAGCATTCCGTGGCCACAGTTCCCTCCAAACAGGGCAACAAGGCCACAGCGTCCAACCGCAGCCGGTCGAACGTGCCGACGCCGCGCTCAAAAATCCCGACCACGAATCAAGCCAGGACATCCCCTGCAGCCTGCCACCAAGGGACCTAATGGAACTTGCAGCCATCGACCAAACCCGATGGCTGGAAGTAGCCCGGCACCCATCGGCCTACCCCGCCTTGCTTGACTGGCTCGATCAGTACGGCAGCGCCGAGGTAAGAATCGCTGTGGCGGAACGGCGACAACGGGAAACTCACTGGCCTGCATGAAGGAATTCATTGTCGGTCGTCAGCTGCAGGAGTAGTCGCAGTCGAAGCCGCCGGAGACATACCGGGTTACGGTAACTCACTCCCCACGGCCTTACAGAATCACAATTATCGGCTCTTCGGTGAGGCTGGGGGAGCGCCTGCAAAAGGGGCGGGTTCTTACGCCGGCAGCCGGAGCCGCCACGAGCTACCAGCAAACCTACGAGGCCGAGAATGCCACCGTCGTGAACGCCAAGCGTTACACATCGACATCAGCGTCCAACGGCGCCTATGTTGGTGGCACCGGTGATGCCAGGAGTGACAGTTTTGTCGACTTCATCGTGAACGTCCCCACCACGGCCAAGTACTCACTTCGGGTTTGATATGCCAATGGCGGACCAGTACCTCGGCCGAGGGCAATGGCAGCGCATGGTCAACAATTTCCTACCCACAACGGGCCGGCTGGGGTGTATTTGCAACCTCAGCAGCGAGCACCATCAACCTCAACGCCGGCTACAACGTGATCCGGCTCGCGAAGGGCCTACCCGGATATGCCGGGGGCTCAGGCTATGCAGAAATTGAGTCCGTCATAATTAACTAACCTCGTTTTGAGGCACCCGTTAGTAAGCCGGCATGAACTGCCTGGGCGAAGCCCCCGGCATCGAGGCGTATCACGTCAACCGAGGCGGAAGAGGTAGAAAAGTACTAAGCCGCTCAATAGAACAAGAATGAAGTAAAAGGGCTGGAACCTATAACTGGTTCCAGACCTCTTTCTCAACTTTGAACACCCCAGCAGGGCGCCGACGGAGAACGGCAAATCGTGGTCCACTTTGATGGCTGTCGATTCCGGTACGACGACGTGGGGGTGAAGGTTCCCAGGCCGAGGAAGGGCGAGAGTTCGTCTCCATTCGCGTCGGTGAAAGGGGTCCTCCCATCGGGCAGCATGTTGTCCAGTGCCTAACTGTTTAGTTACTCGGTGTGGAAACAGGACTTGGGCCAATGGCTCGATGGTAAAGATATTCATTTGCATGCTTTAAGACCGCAGGTGCTGCAGCCGCCATCCGGTCCACGTGGTCTCCCAAGTCAACGGCCAGGACGCGTGCCAGTTGGAAGTTGCCGGCTGCGATAGCGGCCAGGAGGACACCGCAACTTCCTTCAATTTCGAGTGCTCCGGCTATGGAGGAGGAAGTTTTCAGGCTTAGGACGGCATTTACGGCGGGCTCTGGATCTTCAGCGGTTAGGGCTGCCAGGATTCTGAACATCCTCACGTGAAGCAGGTTCATGTAGTCGGTGAGGAAATTGATCGCCAAGTCAGGGCCGCCAGTGTCTACGCTGATGTCCCACGCATTCTGCAGATCCAGGACCGGGAGCTCGTGCCCGGGGGGTGAGTCTGAAGAAACCACTTCTCGTGGCTCAGGCAGATGGGTCGGTGCAGAGGCGACTGGGTCTTGTCTGAAGGGGTACGTTTCGGTGGTGGCGATCAAGGGATCCTCAAAAAGTGATGAGCGCCGCCCGGCAATACCTAAATTGCGGAGTGGTCAGGCGCTCTGCATGACCTGACCTTGGTAGTCTGCCCGAGAACTATCAAGATCGTGCGTGGACTTCATCAAAATTTCCTCAGGTTGGTCGGCGCGACCCTACCGTCTTTGGGGGTTCTTGGTGGTTTAGTTTCTGCGGAGGATCAGGACCGTCACATCATCCGTGGAGGCGCCCGGGGATAGTGCCAAACGGTTCAAGTCCGTAGCTACGTCGGTGCTGGCGGGTAGTAGCTGCAGTGCTGTTGCGAGTTCTTTCAGGTCTTCATTGAGTAATTCGAGGACCCCATCACTGGGGATGATGAGGGAATCGCCGTGGTTCAGAGTGAGGCTGTGGGTGTGCCATTGCATGCCGGGCATGATTCCCAGCGGGGCGTTCAGGGTGGACAGCCTCGTGATGGCGCTGCCGGCTGTTACATGGTGGGCGAGCCCATGACCGGCGTCGGCATAGCGAACGATTCCTGTGGCGGGGTCCAGTTCGGCGTGGAATGCTGTAACGAACGACTCGGTCCGTGCCAGGTTGGACAGAAGTTCTTCGGATACTGCTGTGAGTGCCTCGGATGGTTCTCTGTCAGCCGTTGCACGCAGGCCTGCCCGGACTGTTGCGGTGAGGATTGCCGGTCCGGTTCCTTTGCCCATGACATCTGCCAGTGTGAACCGAAGCCGTCCGTTGTGGAGGTGCCAGTCGTGGAAGTCTCCTGAAAGGTCACCGGCCGGGCGGGAGCAGGCGCTGATGCTGTACCCGGGCAGGGATGGAGAATTTCCCGGCAGGTGGGCCTGTTGAATTTTGGCCCCGTTCTTGAGGTCGGTGCGGACGTTGATTTCCCGTTGGGCAATGGCGGCCAGGTCCTGGAGTACCTGTTTTTGTTCCTCGCTGAATGTTCTGGGTACGTCGTCGATGATGCACAAGGTGCCGATGTTGTGCCCTCCGGGGCCTTGGAGTGGTTCTCCGGCGTAGAAGCGGATGTTGGGCTGTCCAAGGACCAAGGGGTTGTTGCTGAACCTGTCATCTTGTTGGGCGTCTTCGATGACAAGGGTGTTGGGTGTGAGGATTGTGTGGCTGCAAAACGACTCTGCCCTCGGGGTGTTGACGTTCAGGTCCCCGACGACCGATTTGAGGAATTGCCTGTCCTGGGCGATGAGAGCCACGGAGGCGGCGCTGACGCCGAAGAGCTTCTGCGCGAGCCGGGTGATCCGGTCAAATCCCTCTTCAGCCGGTGAGTCCAGCAACCCGGTCTCAGCGAGTGATTTCAATCTTTTCGGCTCATCAGGGGCAAGGTGACCGCTTAGGTCCTGAGACCGGGCAGGGGACGGGATGCTCACAGTGTTTACCTTCGCTCTCTCGTACGCCGGTTGGGCGGGAATCGGACGGGGTTACAGCACCACCTGGGTATCTGGGACCGCCTCATGGACCTGACCTGATGCTGGATGCTTCCATGGTGACTTTTGGCGTGACGTACAGCGGACCACTCATTGTGGCCCTGATCTTGTTCCTTGCCCAGCCCGCCGGTTTCATCGCCCTGCTGGCCGTTGCCGGGACCACAAGACTGCCGGTGGTCCTAATTCGCCCTCTCCTGCGCCGACCTTCCGTTACAAGGCCGCCTTCACCTGACACTTCGCCAAGGTCAAGGACCTCGTGAGTTTAGGCTTTGGTGTTCTTCCGGGCTGTGGCCCGGGTAAGGGCGAGTATCCCGACGAGAATAAGGACCGACGTAACGAGGGCGTAAGGGAGCCACGGGGTGAAGTCCGGGGACGGCTCAAGTGTAGTAGGGAGCAGTGGGACGGTGGGGAAGGTGATGGTGTTGTCCTGGGAGGCTATCGTGGTTCCACTGGTGGCATCAAGGTGCGCGGTCCAGGGCCCGTCAGGCAGCCCAGCGGATAAAACAAATTCAATTGTTCCGTTTTGCCCGGGACGGATGGTGAGGGCCTTTACGGTATCGTATGGCCCTCCGCTAAGGCCCCCGGGGCCCGCGGTGAGCGTGAGCCGGCCAGCGATGTCCAGAGCCCGCCTTCCCGTGTTGCTGACCTGGGCTGTCACGGTGGGCCGACCGTCTTGACTTCTGGCTGCGGTGAGCGAGTCAACGTGCATAGCGGAGGGCGGTTCGCCGCCGGCGCCGACGGACAGGTAGACGCGGATCCCGACACGGTTGACGACGGTAACGGTTCCGGGCGATGTCGACCGCACTTCGGCCCACACCACGCCGTAATGTTCGCCTGCGGCCGCGTCAGACGGGACAGTGATGGTGACCGTAACGGCGCGTGCTTGATTGCTGGCCAGCTCCAGCGACGTCTCCTCCACTGATGTCCAGTGGGTCAGGTCGTTGCCATCGCGTCCGGCCGCAGGGGTGAAGACACCGTCGTTGATCGACGCAGCCGCTTCGTACACGGCGACGGCTGCCGGAGCCGGGGTCGTGTTGGAAATTTCGATTCTGCGCCGGATCGTGGTTCCCGGAGCGAGGTGGTCCACGATGTAGGTCCGGGCGCGAGGATCATCTGTCCGCGCGGTGGGTACGTCGAGCAACCGGACTCCGAGCATTCCTTCCGGTGCCGTGTCGGAGTCGGCGTGAGCAGGTGTTGATGCGAAGAATCCGGGCAGCAGCAGCAATACCAGCAAGAATGCGCGGCCGATGTTTCCTGTCACGCTAGGAGACGGAGTGAGTGATGACACCCTGGTATCGGCCTTGAATTGCTTGCGCAGGGATGGTCACGACAACGGTGGGATTCCACGTAGCGGAGTTGTTCCCCGTGGTTGCCGATGCTGAGAACGCGGTAATCCCGGTTGCGCCCAACGGTGCAGGCAGAGCGTTAGCGAGTTGGCCGGGAACAAAGGCCGCGATGCCCGTCGTGGCTGTTGCGACGCCCGAGGCGTAGGTCGCCGAGGTGATGGGGTCCGCGGCGGTGACAGTCGTGTTAGTGAATCCCGTGGAAGACGCCTGCGCGGTCCACGACGCTCCAAGTTGTGCACGGTTGTCTGTGACGGTGACAGCACCCAACTGGGCGCTGAGGGTGCCGGCTGCTGCCCCGGATCCCAGATCCTTCGACACCGGCACGGAGATACCCAACGCGCCGCCACTGACGGTGAATGTGGTCGTGGTGTCAGCGGCCTCCGAGGGGCCAGCCGGACCCACCACAACAGAGGTCAGGGCGAGCATGGCTCCCGCGGACAGCACAGATAAGGATTTTGCAGTGTTCATGGTTCCCCCAGGGACAAATGGTTTAGGTGTGCCATCGGCCCTGTAATTGGGGCTGAGCAATATATTTGCACAGAAACCCCATTTCCCAAGTCATACGACACATTTCTAAGCCACGCGGTGACGTCATTACGACACGTGCTGAGGCGGATGGAGTGTGTTTTCGAGAACACAAGATATTCAAACGCGTCAGGCAGGTATCTAGCAGGAGGTGATTGGAAGCGTGCGGGGCACGGCGTTGGAACCGCCTCCTTTTCAAAACGAGTCGTGGGTTTCCATCACGAGAACCGGCAACAATCATGCTCGCCGGCGACTTTTCAAAGTTGGCTGTTGGTTGGTGCCGGCGAGGCGGGCAGCCCTTTCTGGAGTGAAGGACTTAGAGGTCCCCGGCACTGCGAGGTGTCTCACCACATGCTTCCAGCAGGGGGACCTCGGTATGCAGGGCTTCTTGTGGAAGGGTTAGTTAGTTCAAATGCGTATGAACGAATGTTGAACGTCCCAAATGATGAGCAACATGCTCCGGCGGGACTAATACGGTAGAAGTAGAGCTATGCTCGCAGCCCCCGAACTCCGCCGCGCCGTGGTCATCGAGGATGACCCGGATATACGCGGCTTGCTGGTCCGTGTCTTGGTAAGGCAGGGATTCGAGGTCACCGAAGCCGCGGCCGGTCTGCCGGGCGTGGAGGAGGTCCGCCGCCATAGGCCGGACTTGGTGACCCTTGACTTGAACCTCCCGGACTTGGACGGAATGGAGGTGTGCAAGCTCCTCCGGGAATTCTCCGACGCGTTTATTGTGATGCTCACAGCCCGGGCGGGCGAACTGGACAAGCTCACCGGATTGGATAATGGAGCCGACGAATACCTCGTCAAGCCGTTCAGCCCCCGTGAACTGCAGTCCCGCATCAATGCCCTCTTCCGCCGTCGGCCCTCCATCACTCAGGATCCGGTTGCGCAGGACTCTGCAGCCCGCAGTGAGCTGAAGCGTGCCACGGAGGTGCAGCAAAGCCTCCTTCCCAAGGAGGACATCCGGGTGGACGGCTACGACGTGGCCGGCCTCTTCCGCCCGTCCCGCAGCGTAGGCGGCGACTTCTACGACTGGTACCAGACGCCCGACGGGCTCCACCTGACATTCGCCGACGCCATGGGGAAAGGCATGGGCGCGGCGCTGATCGCGGCAACGGTCCGCGCCGTGATGCGCTCCACCGGACTCCGCCAGGACCTCGATGCCGGGTTCGCGTCCGCCAGCAAGGCCATCGCCGCGGACCTCGATTCCTCCAATTCCTTCGTGACGCTGTTCCACGCCCGGCTGGACGCGGCGTCCGGCAAGGTCAGCTATGTCGACGCCGGACATGGCCTGGCGCTGCACGTCCGGCCCGTGGGCCCGGCGGACCGCCTTCCGTCCGGAGGACCGCCCGTGGGCGCCTGGCCCGGGACGCAGTGGCCACAGGCCGGCCTGGAACTGGCTCCGGGCGATTCCCTGGTGGTGGTCAGCGACGGCGTCCTGGACGTGTTCGGATCCGTGGAGGACTTCACGGACGCGGTGCAGCACGCAACCCAGGCGGCCGGCTCGGCACATGAAGCCAGCACGTCCATCATGGCCCTGGCTCCTGCCGAAACCGCCGACGACGACGTCACGGTGGTCGTGGTGCGCCGCCTGCCCCTGGAGCAGGCGGCATGACCCGCTTCTGGACCCGGCTGGTGGTGGTACTCACCGTCCTCACCGGCCTGAACTACATTGCGTGGCGCTGGGCGGCTTCCCTCAACTGGGACGCCTGGTGGATCGCCCTCCCGCTGGTGGTCGCGGAAACCTACAGCCTCATCGACGTCATGCTCTTCGGTATGACCGTGTGGAAACTGAAGATCCGCAAGGGCGCCCCGCCGCCGCCCCATGACGCCACCGTTGACGTCT
>NZ_JARVSH010000018.1:0-33631 GCF_030209295.1 Pseudarthrobacter sp. lyk4-40-TYG-27 | reverse complement strand
CCGCATGCAGGGAAGTCTCGGACGCATGCGCGTGACCACCATCAATTACATGGTCTGGAAGGGGGGAATTTGTCATGGGAGTGTCCTTCGGGGATGTGGGGGGCCCACGGCCGCCTGGTTCCCTGGCCGGGCTTGCGGGGCCAGGGGGGCGGAGGCGGACTACTTGCTGAGGTTTGCCAGGCGTTCGGGGCTGAGGAGGTCCTGGAGCTGGGCATCGGTGAGGAGCCCGTGCTCGAGGACCAGTTCAGCCACGCCCTTGCCGGTGGCAAGTGCTTCCTGCGCGATGGCGGTGGCGGTGGCGTAGCCGAGGTGGGGATTCAATGCGGTGACCAGCCCGATTGACTGCTCCACGGTACGGCGCAGGTGTTCGGTATTGGCGGTGATCCCTCTGATGCAGCGGGCCGTGAGGGTGCGGCAGGCGGCTTCCAGGTGGGAGATGCTCTTGTGGAGGCTGTGGACGATGATCGGTTCGAAGGCGTTGAGCTGAAGCTGCCCGGCTTCGGCGGCCATGGTGATGGTGACGTCGTTGCCGATGACCTCATAGGCCACCTGGGAGACCACTTCGGGGATGACCGGATTGATCTTGCCGGGCATGATCGAGGAGCCGGACTGGACGGCGGGAAGGTTGATCTCGCCGAAGCCGGCGCGGGGTCCTGACGAGAGCAGGCGCAGGTCGTTGCAGATCTTGGACAGTTTGACCGCAACACGCTTGAGCACGCCGGAGAGGTGCACGAAGGCCCCCACGTCCTGGGTGGCTTCAATCAGGTCGACGGCGGTGACCAGCGGCAGGCCGGTGATCTCCGCCAGGTGCCGGCAGGCCGCGTCGGCGTAACCCGCCGGGGCGTTCAGGCCGGTGCCGATGGCGGTGGCGCCGAGGTTGATCTCATGAATCAGCAGTTCGGCCTCCGCCAGGCGGAGCCGGTCCTCGCCGATGGTGACGGCGTAGCTGCCGAACTCCTGGCCCAAGGTCATGGGGACTGCGTCCTGCAACTGCGTGCGGCCCATCTTGACCACGGTGCGGAACTCCATGGCCTTGGCGGCGCAGGCGTCCTCGAGTTCTTCGAGTGCGGCCAGCAGCTCGCGGGCGGCAAAGATGGTGCCCAGCTTCACGGCCGTGGGGTACACGTCGTTGGTGGACTGGCTGAGGTTGACGTGGTCGTTCGGGTGCAGCCTGGCGTAGTCGCCCTTGGGGTGGCCGAGGATTTCCAGGGCACGGTTGGCGATGACCTCGTTGGCGTTCATGTTCGACGACGTCCCGGCACCGCCCTGGACCACGTCCACCACGAACTGGTCGGCAAGCCGGCCGGCCATGACGTCCTGGCATGCCTGCTCGATGGCATCGGCGCGGTCGGCGTCCAGCAGTCCGAGTTCACGGTTGGTCCGTGCGGCCGCGAGCTTGACGGCGGCGAGCCCGCGGACCAGGTGCATGTTGGAGGACAGTTTTTGGCCGGTGATGGGGAAATTCTCTACGGCCCGGAGCGTGTGCACGCCCCAGTAGGCGTTCGCCGGTACGTCGCGGTCGCCGAGCAGGTCGTGCTCGGAACGGACGTCGGCGGCGGTGTCGATGATGGTCATGGGGTCCTCACAGGGCATCGTTGTCGGGCGTGGACGGGGTGGTATCCAGGAAATCGGTGGCCAGCAACTGCCCCACTTGGTGGCCGCCGCCCAGGACGGGGGCGGTGGCGATACCGGCGAACGGTTCGATGTCCACGCCCAGCGCATCCAGCAGGCGGACGGTGGCGGGCATCCGGGCGCGGTCGCCGCCGTCGGAAATCTTGACGGCTGCTGCACCGCCGTTGGCCAGGCCCACCAGCTGGACGCCTTCGAAGCCGTCCTTGGCCACGGCCCCCGGGAGCAGCCGCATCAGGTCGGTGACGTCCCGGCCTTCACCGGCAACCATGTCGGGGTGCTGCTGCATGGCCAGCCCGACGGCGGCTTCCGCGCTTCCGGAACCGGGCCCGCCGTCGTCGTGCGTGGCTGCAAGGGACGCCGCCCGGGCGATCCGGCCGAACGCGCGGGCCATGCCGCCCAGGGTGAGGGCGAACAACGGGGTGCCGCAGCCGTCGGTGCTCAGGGCAGCGGGTGACTCTCCCGTCAGCTCGGTGACGGTCCGCGCCACGAGCTGCTGCAGCGGGTGGGAGGGATCCAGGTAGCCCCGGACGGGCCAGCCGTTGATCACGCAGGTCGCGGCCATGGCGGCGTGCTTTCCGGAACAGTTCTGGGTGGTCTGCGTGGGGCCGCCGCCGGTGCGCAGCCAGTCCTCACGTTCGGCGGTGCCATAGGGGAGGTCGGAGCTGTTCTCAAGGTCGGTGGCGGCCAGCCCGTGCAGATCGAGGATGCGCCGGGTGCCGCCGCGGTGCGCCGCGGAGCCCGAGTGGCTTGCGGCGGCGAGGGCCAGGAGGTCGGCCGGAAGGTCCAGGCCGGCCCGGACCATGGCGACGGCCTGGAGCGGCTTGAGCGCGGACCTCGGGTAGAAGGGGGCCTGGGGATCACCGGCGGTTGCCGCCACGGACCCGTCAGCCGCGAGGGCGATTGCCGAGCCGTAGTGCACGCTCTCCACGAGGCCGTCACGGACGGCGGCCACCAGCGGGGTGTGGTGCGGCAGGGCCGCCTCACCCAGGGCAGCGGTGCGGGCAGCGGAAAACACGGGGGATGGCATGGCGTCCTTGGAAAGGTTGGTTGGATGTGTCTAATTGTTGAGGATGGAGTCCAGGGCGGCGCCCACGGCTTCCAGGTGGTTGGCCATGGCGGCGCGGGCCTTGTCCGCGGAGCCTGCCTCGATGGCGGCCAGGATCTGCTGGTGTTCCACGTCGGAGGCGTGCTGGCGGTCGGCCACCATGTTCAGCGTTTCGGACTGGTGGGCCAGCGCATCACGGATGTCCGTCACCACGCTGGCGAAGACCTTGTTGCCGCTGGCGCGGGCAATGGCGGCATGGAAGGAGGAGTCCAGGGCCACCCAGGACTCGGGGTCGGTTTCCGTGGCCATGGCCGCCACGATGTCGCGAAGGGTATCCAGTTCTTCAGGGGTGCGCCGCTGTGCGGCCAGTCCGGCGGCGGGGATCTCGATGTGCGGGCGGGCCTCGGTCAGGTCCCGCGCCGAGTACTGCCCCAGGGTCAGGTCGTTGGCCACCTTGCCGGCAATGACGAACGTGCCTTTGCCGGTCCGGGTAACCGTCAGGCCCAGGGCGGTGCAGGAGCGGAGCGCTTCCCGGATGACCGAGCGGCTGACCCCGTATTGCTGGGACAGTGTGGCCTCCGAGCTGAGCTTGCTGCCCACCGGAAGGGTGCCGGACTCGATGTCCGCGCGGAGGGCGTTGAACACCGCCTCGGCAGCGCTCAGCCGGGCAAGGGGACGGTAAGCAGGCTGTCCTGCTGTCCGGCTGTCTGACAGGTTCACGCCTTAAATATGGCACCCGTCACAGTCACTGTCAAGCCCTCCCTAGTCCTGCCGTTGCTCCGCGGCGCGGTGGTGTTGCCGCCGTCGCCGTGAGCGGAAGTGCCAGGCAACAAGCGCGGCCACCGCCACCGCGGCGATGACGACGGCGATGTCCCGGCCGGCTGCCTGGGCCACGGCTTCATAGGAGTTGCCGGCCAGGAAGCCCAGGAGGACGAAGCCGATGCCCCACACCACGCCGCCTGCCGCGTTGTAGGCAAGGAAGCGGCCGTACGGCATCCGCGAAGTTCCGGCCAGGGCGGGCATGACCGCCCGGAAGAAGGCGGTGAAGCGCCCTAGGAAGACGGCGGAGCCGCCCCGCCGGCGCAGCAGGTCCTGGGCGTTCTGCAGCTTTCCGGAGTGCCGGGCCAGCGCCCTGGTCTTCAGGATGCGGCTCCCCAGGTGCTTGCCCACCTCGTATCCCACGCTGTCGCCCACAATTGCGGCGGCGACCACCAGGGCCATCATCGCCCCCAGCTGGACTTCGCCCCGGCTGGCCACCACTCCGCCCAGGACGGCCGCGGTTTCTCCCGGGATGACGAAGCCGATGAACAATGCGTCCTCGGCAAAGACGAGGCAGAACACCGCGATGTACGCCACCAGGGGGCTGACGTTCATGAGGCCGTCGATGAACCCCGTCATGGCAGCAACCCCAGGCCCGCATCGCCGGGCTGAACACCGCACCGGCGAACGGGGGACGCGGTACGTGCCGCGGGCGCAGCGCCGGTCGGGCGGGTGGGGGCGGACGTCACGGTAGAGCCTTCTTTGGCCGGCGGTCAGGTACGTACGAGTATGCGCCTTCGCGCCTGGAAATTCCCTGACAGTTTGGTCCCGCCAGCCCTGCTCATCGCTGCCGGCGGAAAGCCGGTGGGCGGCGCTGATTCAACCCTAGAGGTGCTGGATGCCCGCCCGCTGCATGGCATCACGGTAGGTTTCCACGCTCTTGGCCAGGAGTTCTTCCTGCTTGGCCTCTGAAACAGCAAAGGCCCTGCCGCCGAGGGCGGAGGCCTTGTAGATTTTGATGCCGCTGTTCTTCAGCGACGAGTGGTAGGTCTTCTCAAAGAGAGTCAGGAACGTCGAGGCGTCCGTGCCGTGCGCGATGACGGCAGAGACCCGGGAATTGATCTTGAGGAACTGGCGGAAGGGACGCAGGCCGTCGGTTTTCTCCTGGACGCTCAGCGCCGACGGGCTGCCGCTGTCGCGGATCCAGGGGTAGGCGTTCCACGGCATGACGTACTGCGGATCCAGTTCGGCGAGTTCGTAGATCTGGGTGGCGCGGCGGGCTGCCTCGTCGTCGTTGTAGAGCGAGACGAACCCGGATTCGGTGCCCTTGCCCGGGCTGGCCTGGAGGCTGATGATTCTGCACTCGTCTTCGTCATGCACGGGGTCGATGTAGGGGACGGTGGAACCGGGCTTCTTTTCCATCAGTTCTTCGCAAAGTTGGGTCACCTTCGCGATGTTCGGTTCCTGTAGCAGGGCCTTTTTTTCGTCCCAATCAATTGTCACGATTTCTCCCTTTGCAGCGAGGCGTCCAGAATCAGGCGTCCTCTGTCACTCTACGCTTCCGCGGCGAGCGGTGGGCACACTTGATTTTTGGCCGGGGCCAGCCTAATGGCGGCCCCGCAGGTGCTGGTTGTAGAGCGCATCGAGCTGCTCGTCGGTCAGTTCATCGAAAGCCACGGCTTCCCGCTTGTCGCTGCGCGAGAAGCGGATGAACATAAGGATGATCAGCGGCAGGTCTACCACCTCGCAGATGAACCAGAGCAGATTCCCTGCGAACTGCTGGTCCTGGAGGGCGTCCCGGAACCACCACTGGGGATCCGGGACGGTCAGTGCATGGTCGAGGACCTGGCCGTTGAGGCTGAGGAGGATGCCGGGCACGGCGTCGATGAGCAGCTCAATGAACACGAACATGAATTCCAGGGTCAGGTAGGCGCTGGACCGTTGGAAGTTGGATTCTTCGATGATGGGCAGTGCCATGAGCATGCCCAGCAGGGGGACGCCGAGCGTGAGCAGTGCGTCGGCCGCGGGGCTGGTCCGCAGCGTGTAGAAGGCGGGCGTGAGGAAAGTGGAGAAGAGCGCCAGCCCCAGCAGGGGTGCGCCGAATGAATTGCTGACGAACCGCACCGGACGGCTGGAGAGCACGGCGTCGAAGACCCTAATTCCGTGGTCCGGCAACGCCGCACGCGCCAGCGTCAGCGGCTTGCCCAGGCCGATGAGCAGTGGGACCACAAAGAGCAGCAGCGAAATCTTCAGGGTGAAGGCCCACCGTTGCTGCGGGCCGTACACGCCGGTGAAACCGCAGGTCAGGATGACGAAAGTACCAAGGCCCAGGACGTAGAACGCCACCGCGCGCCAGGCCGGCCACCGGTGGCCTTTCCGTCCGGCTGAACGCATCCCCCACCCGTAGAGGACTCCGGCCGCAACGACGAAAGCCGTGGCGGCCCAGTCCAGGCGCCAGGAGGAAACAAGGATCTCAAGGGGTGGCACGCGGCAATGGTAGCCAGTCTTCCTGGGAGGAGGATGGGCGTTTACCGGAAACCGGGGCTGCACTGCCGGGATGCTGTTCAATGTGAGGATGCAGTTCACCAGGAAGGGCCTGAAAGACGACGGCTTCTTGGGCTTCCGGCCCCTGAAGGATCTTGACGTCATGCGGGTCCCGCGGGGAACGGGTATTTTCGCCGTGATGGCGCCCGACACGTTCCAGCCGGAATTCCTGACAAAGAGCACCGCCGGTGTCTTCAAGAAGAAAGATCCCTCCCTGACGGAGCGGGACCTTCGAGCGGCCTGGCTGGACACCGCAGCCGTCCTGTACCTCGGCAAAGCCGGTCCGGGCAGCAAGGGCAACCGCGGGCTGAGGCGGCAGATCCAGGAGTTCCTGGACTTCGGACACGGAAAGCCGCCGGGCCACTGGGACGGCCGGCTCATCTGGCAACTCAGGGATGCGGGCGCGCTGCTGGTTGCCTGGAAGGAAATGGCCGCCGAAACCCTCAACCAGGCCGAGGCGGATTACCACACGGGCTTTGTCGAGGAATACGGGAAACTGCCGTATGCGAACCTGGTGCGGGCCCGCACCAAAAGCTGACCCAGGGGCAGGCAGGTCAGGCCGGCCCCTTGAGGCGCTCCATCTCCCGGCGGTCCTTCTTGGTGGGCCGCCCGGCGCCCCGGTCGCGCTGCGGGAGTCCCAGTGCCGGCAGGACGGGCCGTGGGGGAGTGTGGTCCGTAAAGCAGTGGGAGGCGGCCTCGGCTCCCACCCGCTTGGCGATCAGCCGCCGGACCTCAAGGATGCGCTCGTACCCGGACATGCGCACCGTCACCGTGTCTCCCGTGACCAGCGTCGCGGAAGCCTTGGCGGGACTGCCGTTGAGGCGGACGTGCCCGGCGCGGCAGGCGGCAGTGGCGGCCGACCGTGTCTTGTAGGCGCGGACGGCCCACAACCACGCATCGATTCGGACGCTGGCGGGGGAGGAAGGGAGGCTGGTCATGATTGGCACCGAGTATAGCCCCGGGCCCGCCGGCTTCACTCCACCGTGACCGTGACCCGCTGCACCACGTTGTTGCCCATCCCCTGGTAGTTCCAGTTCTGCTCCAGCGGCTGGGTGGCACCGGTGGTGTCGCTGGCGCGGCAGGCCAGGACATGCTCACCGGGTGCGGCCTCCCACGTCATGCTCCACCCCCGCCACGCGTAGCCGCCCGCGGGCTTGTCCAAACGGGCAGGCAGCCACGTGCCATCGACGGCCACCTCGACGCCGGCCACGGCACCTTCCCCCGACCAGGCGCGGCCCTGCAACATGACCGGGCCTGGGCGGACAAACCGCCGGCGGGTGAAGAAGTCCGGGATACCCGGCGGAACCATCAGCGAACGTACCCTGATCCTCGACACCGGCCTGCCGGCGTCGTCCGCGGTGGCCTGGTACCGGTAGGCGGACTGCTGCTGGAACCCGGTGAGCGGCTCCCTGGCCACTTCGATCGACTCCAGCCACTTGACGCTGGCCATCCCGTACCAGCCCGGAACCACCAGCCGCAGCGGGTACCCATGCTGCGGCGGCAGTTCGGCGCCGTTCATGGCGTAGGCAAGGACGACGTCGGGACGCAGGGCTTCGCGGACCGGAAGGCTGCGTGCGAAGTGGTGCGGGACGCCGCCTTGAACACCCGCGTCCGCGCCGGTGAAGACCACTTCCAGGGCGCCGGGCAGTATTCCCGCCTTATCCAGGAGATAGGCCAGCGGAACACCGGTCCATTGCGCCGTGCCCACCGCTTCCAGCACCCACGGCTGGCTGAGGGGCCGCGGCTCCAGCAGCGACCTGCCGTTGCCCGCGCACTCAAGGGTGACCGGGACGGTGATGGCCGGGGCCCTGCGGAGGGCTGCGAGGTTCAGCTCCAGGGCCCGTTCCACCGCACCCCGGATCCGCAGGTGCCAGGACGTGGCCTGGATGTCCGGGATATCGAAATGCGTGAGTACGTAGTGCAGCCCGGGAGGCGTGAGGTCGCGGCGGAGCGCTTCCAGCGGCATTGAATGGTTGCGGGCGGAGAGCTGCAATTCCTCGGGAGTAAGGGGACCCTCCGACGGGCCCGCGGATACCGGCGGGGCTTCCGCGGCCGGTGGCTGGCTGTGTTCTCTGGTCTGTGTCATGGCGCCGGGATTCTGTGGGCCGTGCTCCGCCGGGGTGGCGGCGCCTAGGCACTGGTCTACGCCGGGATCCCCGGTCCGTCAACAGCCCACGGACCGGGGAGCGGAGCGCTACAGGACGGGCCGCGTCAGGAACTCGGCCAGGCTGATGGGGTCCTGGCCGGTCAAGCCGTGCACGTCAGGTGAAAGCCCTGCCATTTCGCCGGCCGCCATGGCCGTGTACGTACTCACCCATGCGTCCAGCTGCCATTGCGGAGCGCCGTAGGACGCCCGGGAGGCGTAGGCTTCCTCCACTGTCTCCGGGTGGTAGCTGACGGTCCGTCCGGTTCCGTCGCTCAGCACCCGGGCGGCCTGCGCCATGGTCAGTTCTTCCGGCCCGGTCAGGTTGTAGGTCATTCCCTTGTGGATCGCCGGGTCGCGGAGCACTGCGTGGGCGGAGCGGGCCACATCCTCCCGTGCCACCCCGGAAAACACGCCGTCACCGGCGGGCCCGCGGATCACGCCGTCCTCTCCGGCCATGAGCGGCAGGAAGTCCAGGTAGAAGTTGTCCCGCAGGAACGTGAAGTCCATACCGGAGGCCTTGATCCGCTCCTCCGTGGCGTAATGGTCCCGGGCCAGGGTGAACGTGGCATCCGGCGCGGCGCCGTAGAAGGACGTGTACACCACATGCTGGACTCCCGCGTCGGCGGCTGCGTCCACGAACGCATAATGCTGCTGCAGCCGGTCCTCGGCCTCGGCAGCGGAGACCATGAACAGGAGCTTCACTCCATCCAGGGCCTGCCGGGACGCCGCACCGTCGCCGTAGGAACACACCACGGCGGAGGCCCCTGCCAGTTCCGGCGCCCGGGCCGGGTCGCGCACCAACAGCCGCTGCGCGAAGCCGGACGTGGCAAGTTGCCGCGCCAGCATGCCGCCCAGGCCTCCGGTGGATCCGGTGACCGCCAGCTCGGGAAGATCGGCCGGGGCGGCCATTCAGGCTTCCCGGGTGGCAGGCGACTTGGTCTGGGCCGGGTCGCGTTCGGCCAGGCCGCCGATGGCGTCGTCAATCTTCTTGAGGACCTCGGCATCCAGCCTCACCCCTGCCGCCGCAACGGTGTCCGCGATCTGTTCCGGCCGGGACGCACCCACGATGGCGGACGCCACGTTCGGGTTCTGGAGGACCCACGCAACGGCGAGCTGCGGCATGGTCAGGCCGGCTTCGGCGGCAATCGGCTTCAGGTCCTGCACGCCGGCCAGGACGTCGTCGCGCATCCACCGCTCAATCATCTTGGCGCCGCCCTTTTCATCGGTGGCGCGGCTGCCTTCCGGGGCCGGCCGGCCGGGAAGGTACTTGCCGCTGAGGACGCCCTGGGCCATGGGCGACCAGACGATCTGGGATACCCCCAGCTCTTCCGACGCCGGGACCACTTCCGCTTCGATGACCCGCCACAGCATGGAGTACTGGGGCTGGTTGGAGATGAGCTGGAAGCCGAGTTCCTTGGACAGCCGGTGCCCTTCACGGAGCTGGTCGGCGGTCCACTCGCTGACGCCGATGTAGAGCGCCTTGCCTTGCCGCACGATGTCCGCGAACGCCTGCATGGTCTCTTCCAGCGGCGTCTCGAAGTCGTAGCGGTGGGCCTGGTAGAGGTCCACGTAGTCCGTCTGCAGCCGGCGCAGGGACCCGTTGATGGATTCCATGATGTGTTTGCGGGAGAGCCCCAAGTCGTTCTTGCCCTTGGGGCCGGTGGGGCCGAAGACCTTGGTGAAGATTTCCAGGGACTCGCGCCGCTCGTCCTTCAAGGCCTCGCCCAGGACGGTTTCCGCTGCGGTGTTTGCATAGACATCCGCGGTGTCGAAAGTGCTGATGCCGGCGTCGAGGGCTGCCCGCACGCATTGGGTGGCAACGTCGTTTTCCACCTGCGAGCCGTGCGTCAGCCAGTTGCCGAACGTGATTTCCGAGACTTTGAAGCCACTGTTTCCGAGGTATCTGAATTCCATGGGTTTCACGCTAACCCAGTTGGTTGCTCAGGGTAAGGGCTTAGCGGTTCTCCGGCGCTTTGCCCTTGAGGACCTGCTTCGGGCCTGCGAGCGAAACGAGGGACCCGGTGTCCAGCGGCGGCACCGGATGCGGCGGCACGGGCTTCTTGAAGGACCTCGGCAGTTCGTGCGGCGGCCGGTGGTTGTGCAGGGCGGATTCCACCAGTGGGGCTACCTGGGCAACCTTGTCGGCGGGCGCCGCCGGGTCCGGAAGGTCCCGCACCGAGAGCTTGATTTCGGGCGCGGCGGCCCGTGCCCTGGCCTCGGCGCGTTTGTCGGCTTCGGCTACGGCTGAGGCCCAGTCTTCGGCCAGGACAGGCGGCTCGGCCCGGGCCGCGGCAAGTTTGGGGTGGCGTACGACGACGGTGCGCAGCGACTCCCTGAGCCGTGCCGGCTTCACGGCGGCTGCACGTTCCCGCCAGGATGGGCGGCCCTCCGGGCTTTCGCTCCGTGCCGCCATTAACAGCGCACTGCCCTTCCGGGGGCCCTTTCCGAACAGGGCCATCACCACGATGCCCGCCAGCCGGCCCACGCCGGCAAGGACCAAGGTAAGCACCCCGAGGAGGAAGAGGACCAGGAACATCAGGAGGGCTACGCCCATGGTGCCGAAGAAGGTCAGGTTGAGGACCAGAGTGTCCGGTTGCTCCACGTCATCACTCCTTTCCACCAACATCCCGGGCCCGCTGCCGGCGCACAGCGCCAGGGGCAAGCTCCTTCTCAACCATACGGATTTTTGGCGTGCCATGCCGCCGGGCGCGGTGGCGTGGACAGGGTTGTAGCGAAGCTGTTACCCGATGTGACAGCATCACCGGATGACCGAATCGAATGAGTCCGCGAACTGTGTGTGCCTGTCCGGCGAACAGTACGCCGAGTGCTGTGGCAGGTTCCATTCCGGCACGGCGGAAGCTTCAACCGCGGAGCAGCTGATGCGGTCCCGCTACAGCGCGTTTGCCCGGCTGGATGAGGCCTACCTGCTCCGGACCCAGCATCCGTCAACGGTCCCGGCCGGCCTCGACCTGGATCCGGCCATGCAGTGGCGGCGCCTCGACATCGTTGCCACCAGCCAGGGCGGCCCGTTCGACACCGAAGGGACTGTGGAGTTCAAGGCCCATTACCGGCACGGTGCGGACCGCGGGGTTCTCCATGAAGCCAGCAGGTTTGTCCGCGAAGGCGGCCGGTGGCTCTATGTGGACGGCGACATCCTGTCCCCCTAGCAGCGGCGCGCCGCCTGCGGGCTACTCGCCGTCGTCGTAGTACTCGCTGTCCGGGGTGAAACCGGCACGGTCGACCCTGCGGTGGAACCGCATCCCCGCAAGGCCGCCGAGGACGGCGCCCACCAGGGCCACAGCCGCCACCACCACGGCTGCGATGATGCTGGTGGTGGTCAGTTGGCCCTCGTTGACGGGGATCCGCGGGAAGCTGTTGAGGTTGGCCAGGACGTTGAACTGCTGACCCGCCACGAGGCCGAGGATGGCGACCACGACGGCCGCGATCAGGGCCCAGATCCACACCATGAGACCCTGCCTTGCGCCGTTGAAGCGCGCCATCCGGCCGGCGACGTAACCGCCGCAATAGTAGGAGAGGAACAGGATCACCAGCAGGACGATGATGCCCACCAGCCCCACGGTGCCGCTGTTCTGCGCGGCCTGGTTCACGGCCGCGTTGACATCCGTGTTGTTGGCCAGCCCCACAGCGGTCCCGGCAGCAGCAACCAATGCAGTCAGCAGCACGGCCATTCCGGTGGCGGTGAGCCAGCCGAAGAACGCAGAGCCGGCTTTGATGCCGCCGAACCGTTCCTTTTGGCGGGCGACGGCGGTTTCCCTGTCCGCGAGCGCCGGGTCCACCACGGGTGCCGCAGCAGTAGCGGGGGCAGGGCGGTACTCCCGCTCAGCGGACGGGGCGGCGCCGTAGTCCCGGTCGCGTTCCCGCTCGCGCGGGCGGGCCGGTGCCTGGTCGATCGACCGTGTGGCGGGATCCTCCGCTGCGTCCGCGCGGGGGTTGCCGCGGCGGGAGGTCTCATCCTCCCGGGCATGGCGGGGAGGCAGGTTCTCTGGGTCCGTTGAGCTGCTCATGAACTAACTCAACCACTCGCCCCCACCGATAGCAAGCGTGCTTATTATTTCGTGACCTGCGGTTTTACCGGTATTTGCGGTGCAGGTCTTCCTTCCTGGACGGCCCGGCAGAGGCATCGGCGATCCACGGGCCGGTCCCCTCGGACTGGTCAAGCACGCCGGCTTCCAGCCAGGTGTAATCGCCGGCGAGGACCTTGCGGGTCAGCGCGTGGTCGGCGTCGTCCGTGTTCCGCCACAACTGCTCGAAGTACTCGTCCACCCGCACTTTTGCCTGCTCGCAGTAGGCATCGGCAAGTTCGTAGGCGCCCGCGGCCGTACCGGGGGAGGTGCGAAGCAGCATTTCAGCGCGGGAACAGCATGCGGTCATGGCGAAGAGTTCGGCGCCGATGTCCACGATGCGGCCCAGGAAGGCCTGCTTCCGCTCCAGCTTTGCCTGCCACCGGCCCATGCCGTAGAAGGTTTGCCGTGCCAGCCGGCGCGAGGAGCGTTCCACGAAGCGCAGGTGCTTGGCCAGCCGGCCGAAGTCGCTGTAGGAGCGCGGGTCCATGCCAGCGCCCGCCACCAGCTTGGGCAGCCATTTTGCGTAGAAACCGGAGGCGCCGACGGCGGCCCTGGCTTTATCGGCAAGGCTCGCATCGAGGGACGCGAGGTCGCCCGCGGCTGCCAGATGCGCGTCCACGGCCTCCCGGGCAATAAGCAACCGCATGATCTCGGAAGACCCCTCGAAGATCCGGTTGATCCGCATGTCGCGCAACTGCTGCTCGGCCGGTACCGCTCGTTCGCCTCGGGCCGCCAGCGACTCGGCCGTTTCAAATCCGCGGCCGCCGCGGATTTGCACCAACTCGTCCGCGATCCGGCAGCTGATCTCCGTGGCCCAGAGTTTGGCGAGCGCGGCTTCGATGCGGACGTCCTTCTGCCCGGCGTCCGCCAGTTCGGCGGCGAGTTCAAAGACTGCGTCCAAGGCGAAGGCGGACGCCGCGATGAACGCGATCTTCTTGCCCACGGCCTCGTGTTCGCCCACGGGCCGGCCCCACTGGGTGCGGGCGTTGGACCATTCGCGGGCAATCTTCAGGCTCCAACGCCCCGAGGCCACGCACAGCGCCGGCAGCGCCAGGCGGCCGGTGTTCAGGGTGGTCAAGGCAATCTTCAGGCCCTGGCCCTCGCGGCCCAGCCGGTTCGCGGCGGGAACCCGCACCTGGTGGAAACGGGTCACGCCGTTTTCGATGCCGCGCAGGCCCATGAAGGCGTTCCGGTTCTCCACCGTGATGCCGGGCGAGTCCATCTCCACCACGAAGGCGCTGATGCCGCCTTTGTGGGTGGTGCCTGCGGCGTCGGTGTGGGCGGGAACCAGGGCCATCACCACCACCAGTTCGGCGATCACGCCGTTGGTGGTCCACAGCTTCACACCGTCCAGGAGGTACGCCTCGCCGTCGTCCGTTGGCGTTGCCGTGCTGCCCATCCGGGCGGGATCGCTGCCGACGTCCGGTTCCGTGAGGAGGAACGCCGTGACGGCGCCGGCAGCGCAGCGGGGAAGGTATTCGCGTTTCTGCGCGGGCGTGCCGAAGACCTTGACCGGCTCCGGAACGCCGATGGACTGGTGGGCGGAGATGAGCGCTCCCAGGCTGGGATGGACGCTGCCGAGAAGGGCAAGCGCCCGGCCGTAGTACACCAGTGAGAGGCCCAGGCCGCCGTATTCCTCCGGGATCTTCATGCCGAAGACGCCCAGGGCGGCCAGGTCCCTGATGTACTCGTCAGGAATCCTTGCGTCCCGTTCAATGATCCGCCCGGACATGGACTTGGCGTATTCGGTCAGGCGGGCCATGAAGGCCTCGCCCTTTTCCACGGACGCCGGATCGGCGGCCGGCCAGGGGTGGACCAGGCCGAGGTCGAAGCTGCCCAGGTAGAGGCCTTTGGCGAAGCTGGGGCGGTCCCAGCCGGTTTCGCGGGCGGCCTCTGCGACGGCCCTGGCATCTTCGGCGGTGGCTCCGGCCCCGATGTTGCCGGCCGGAACGGGGATTTCCTCAGCCGGGGCGTCTTTGGCCTGGCTGTCAGTTGCGGAGCTCATGGGTTATCTCCTCGGGCCGGAATGGCCGGTGTAGCCATGGATCCGCCGGGTTGGAGAACCCTTCAGCTGTCACTCAAGATTACCCGCGGGTAGGTTCCCGTGCCAGGGGCCGTTTGCCCCTGGAAATCGCCGGACAGATCGACGGCGGCCGCACGGTGGACCAGCCTGTCCCACCCGGCGTTGATTCCGTGGACCACCGCCAGGAGCGTGGTGGACAGCACCGTCCACGTGAGCTTCCCGGCGCCCAGCACCACCAGGGCGACCAGCCCGGCGGCCAGGACGAATCCGGCCAGGACCGCGCCGAACACCAGCGTCCCGATGAAAACCAAGGTGGCTGTTTCCACTGTGCTCAGATCGAACTGCATGAATCCCCCTGCTGCGGCGTTGCGGTGGCGAAAGACTGCTGTGGTGAAGACCAGTAGCTGAAGCGTAGGGGGACAGTCCCGCCGCCAGCCAGAGGCGGGTGGGGCTGGAGGGGCTGTTGATACGGGATCGAGATACTACCCGGAGGTAGGTCACGGAGTGGTCGCGGCGGCCTGCGTTAACCTTGTAGTTGGCAGTTTTCCGGTCCACCCCCGCTGCCGCCCCCGCCACCCGATCCCAAGGAGAGTGCGTGCCCCGCTCCGCCAGGTCATCCGCTGACGCCATCAGCGCCCGGCTTCGGGACCTCGAACTCCTCACCAAGGGACCCGCCTGGGCGCTGACGCGTTCGGCGCCGTGGGTGATCGCGGTGCTGCAGGCTTCCTTCACCCGCACCCGGCCGCAGCTGCCGCTGGAGGAATTCCATGCCGACGTCGACTCCTTCCTTGAGGAGCTGCGGCGCCAGGAACCCGGGCTGGGCGGAGGGGCCAACGGAAAATCCTTCGGCGACGAGTGGACCCGGCGGCAGTTCCTGACCCGCCGCAACCAGTCAGGCCAGATCGTGTACGAGGTCACCGAACCGGCAGCGCGCGTGCTGGCCTTCCTGGACAGCCTCTCCAGCGAACGGTCCACGTTGAACGGTTCCCGGCTGGGCACCCTGCTGGGGGACGTGGAGAAGCTCGCCAACGAAACCAACCCGGACCAGAGTGCGCGCCTGGAGGCCCTGGAAGAGGAAATCGAGGAGCGGCAGCAGCTCATCGAGGACATCAGCACCGGCGAGTTCGACGGCCTCCTGGACGATGACGAGGCAGTGGAGGCCGCCGGGAACATCCTGGACCTGGCCGCCAGCCTGCCCGCGGACTACAAGAAGATGCGCGACAGGATCGAGGAACTGGTGGGTGGCCTGCGCAACCAGATCATTGAGGAGTCGCTGACCAAGGGCGCCACCATGGCGCAGGTGCTGGAGGCGGACAAACGGCTCCGCCAGAGCCCGGAGGGCCGGACGTTCCGGTCCTTCACCGCCTTCCTGGAGGACCCGCAGCAGCAGCTCCGGTTCCGGTCCGCCATCGGCGAAGTCCTGAGCCGCCAGTTCGCCGACGACCTCTCACCCGAGGACCGGGAGACCCTGAAAAACCTGGTGGCGGAGCTCCGGCAGCAGCACAGCCAGATCCAGCGCATCTACGGCAAGCTCAGCGAGAGCCTCAACACGTACGTCCAGAGTGACGATTTCCGCCAGTCGGTCCGGCTCCGGCAGGTGCTGCGGGAGGCGGAGCAGGCCATCCGGTCACTGCCGTACGAGCGTGAACGCCCCGGCCTGGTGCCTGGCCCGGTCCTGTACAACGCGGGCTTCGAGTCGCTGTCCATGGTGAAGCTGTTCGATCCCGACGAGTTCGCGGCTCCGCCCCGCCTGGCCGATCCCATCGCCTTCACGGACTCGGACCGGGTGCGCTCGCCGAGGACCGGCAAAGCCAAGCCCGCGGTGGTCCGCGCGGCCATGGCGGGGGCTGCAACGCTCGCTGACGCCTGGCAGCAATTGCCACCCGGGGAGCAGCACATCAACACCATTCGCGCCCTCCTCTCCGAAGCCCTGCACCGGGGTGCCGACTTCAACCGCGGGGCCTGGGACGGCCTGGACTTCGAACAGATAGACGGTTCCACCCGCAGGGCCTACCTGCCCGTGGTCACGCTCGCAAAGGATTCAGATGACTGAGGAAATCACGACACCGCTGGACGAGCCGGTGGCTGAGCCTGTCGAAACCCCGGTGTCGCCGAGCCCCACCCCCGGAGTGGTCTCCCCCCGGGACACCTTCGTGGACGGCGCAGCCCTGTTCCCCGGCGATACCGGCGTGCTGCCGATGAAGGTGCGGCAGGCGCTGGTCAAGCTCCTCAAGGGCCCGTACATCGATGGCGGCCGTGACGAGAAGCTGTGGACGGTGTTGCTGGACAACCAGTTGATCCTGCGGAGCCGCCTCTCCGAGCTGTTCCTCACCCTGCAGCTGGACCATGAGCGGAAGATCGCCGTCCTCCGTCCCGTCGACCCGGAGGTCATCGGCGGCAGCACCCGGTCCAGCATCCTGCGCCAGCAGCGCGCGCTGAGCCGGGTTGAAACCATCGTCCTGCTCCGGCTCCGGCTGCTCCTGGACCGGCACGTCACCGCCCAGACGGACCCCACCATCACCCGGGAGGAGATCACGGACCTGGTGGCGCACTACCAGCCGGCGGGCCAGCAGGACGCCCTCCGCGATTCGGATGTGGTGACCCGTGCCATCACCAAGCTCCTGGCCCGCCAGCTCCTGCTCCCCACGGGCCTGGAGGATGTCTACACCATCTCCAACGCCCTGCCCTTGGCGCTGCCGTTCGAAAACATCGGCGACATCCCGGCCCACATCGAAGCGCTGGTGGCGGCGTCCGCGGACCAGTCGGGAACTGAACCGCTCCTGGATCTTGACGGCGACGCTGAGACAGGTGCCGAGGATGGAGCAGAGGACGACGCTGCCAATGGTGACGAGGCGTCCGAAACCACGAATGAGGTGACCAAGTGACCATCGCAAGCATGCTCCCGCTCGGGGACGTGACCAACCCGGGCCAGATGCGGCTTGCCTTGGTGCAGGTGGTCAACTGGGGGACGTTCCACGGCGCGCACACCATGCATGTGGACCGGAACGGCACCTTGCTGACGGGTAACTCCGGCGTGGGCAAGTCGACGTTGTTCGATGCCATGTTGCGGGTGTTCGATGCGCGGCCGCGGTCCAACGAGGCGGCGGCGCAGCGTTCCGGCGGTGCGGTGGAGGACAAGCGCACCACCTTCACCTATATGCGCGGCAAGGTGGGGGACAAGGCCGTGGGGGACGGCTCGGCGAGTGCGTTCCAGCGCCCGGGTGCCACCTGGTCCGCCGTCGCGCTGACGTTCGACAACGCCGCCGGCACCAGGGTGACGGTCTCGGCGCTGTTCGACCTGCCCAAGAACGGGACCGAGTCCAGCGTGGGCCGGTTCTACCTGATTGACAACGTGCCGCTGGACCTGGAAGCCGTGGAAGGCATCGCGGACAAGCGCTTCACCAAGGGCGCACTGGAAACGATCTTCCCGCACGCGCAGGTGTTCGATGTCCACAAGGCGTTCGCTGAACGCTTCCGCCGGCTGCTGGGAATCAGCTCGGACCAGGCGCTGCCTTTGCTGCGCGTCATCCAGGCGGGGAAAGGGCTGGGCGGCAGCGTCAACACGTTTTTCCGCGACCAGGTGCTGGATGCCCCTGCAACATTGGCCGCCGCGGATGACGTGGTGGAGGAGTTCAGCAACCTGATGTCCATCCGCCAGCGGCTGGAGGACGTCCGGCAGCAGCGCGACCAGCTGGCCCCGGTGCCGGGACTGAACCGTGAATACGCGCAGTCCCTGCTGGACGCGAACCGGCTGAGGGACCTTGTGGGGGAGGAGTTCGAGGCCTACAAGCAGAAGCTGGCGGTCGAGGTCCACCAGAAAACCTTGGTCCGGTTCCGTGAGCTGGCGCAGGCGAAGGCCAAGGAGCTCGGCGCCGAACGTGCGGTCCGTGACGGCCTGGCCAAGGAGCTTCGGCAGCTGGAGACCGATTACAACAACCAGGGCGGCAACGCCATCTCGGCGATCGAGCAGTCCCTGGAGAACGCCCGGGTGGGGCTGAAGCTTCGCCGCCAGGTGGAAGAGGCGGCCCAGCAGGCCTTGTCCGACGCCGGGCTGCAGCTTGAGTGGAGCGCGGCCGGCTGGGAGCAGGCGCACGAACAGGCGGCGGCGAGGTCGGCCGAGCTGAAGGACGATTCACAGGCCCTGCAGGAGCTCCGGTTCGAGGCGTTCGACGCCCATGCCACCCGCAAACGGGAGCTTGCGGCCGCCGAGCAGGAACTCCTGTCGCTGAAAACGCGCAAATCCCTCCTGCCGCCGTCGAGCATTGAAAACCGCGCCGCGATCGCCGCCGCCACGGGGATCCCGGAGGACCGGATGCCGTTCGCAGGCGAGCTCATGGACCTCGCCGAAGGCGAGGAGCGGTGGCGCCCGGCAGCGGAGCGCGCGCTCCGGAGCCTGGCCACCACCCTGCTGGTGCCGGGGGAGCACTTCGGTGCCGTGACCCGGTACCTCAACGACCATAACGTCCGCGGCGCGTTGCGGGCGGTGGACGTCTCCAAGCCGCTGGCAGGCGGCGCGCTCGCCGTGGAGGACGTGCGCGACGGCGACCTGCTGGCCAAGCTGGACATCCTCGCCGCCGGTGCGGTGGCCGAGGCCGGCGAATGGGTCCGCGAGCGGATCGCACTGGACTTTGCCTACCCGTGCGTCGAGGATCCGGACGAACTCGCAGCCCTGGAGAAGGGCCTGAGCCTGGGCGGCGTGGTCAAGCGGAACCGGCACACGGTGGAGAAGGACGACCGCTTCACCAGCCGCCAGGACTACGTGCTCGGTTTCGACAACGCCGCCAAGCTCGAACTGGTTGCCGGCCAGGTGGAGGACCTCCGGCAGGAAGTGGCCAAGGCCGCAGAACTGGCCCAGAGCCGCGAGGACTCGCACCAGGGCATGAGCCGCCAGCTCGATGCCCTGCGCCGCATCGCCGAGGACGACCGCCCGTGGGAACAAGTGTCCGCGGCTGTCGCGGCGGACGAGCTCGCCCGGATCGAGCAGCGGCTCAAGGATGCCCTGGCCGCCCAAGCGGACCTGGAACCGCTCCGCGCCACCATCGAGGAGGTCCGGCAGAAACACCAGTCCAGCACCGAGTCGGCGGCAGTCCTGCAAAGCGAATACAAGGCCCTGGACCGCCAGCTGACGGGCGCGGACGCGCTGCTCGAAGCCGCGCGCGTCCGCCTGGCCCAGGCTCCGCCGTCGGACGCCACTGAGGCAGCGCTCGAACCGCACTTCGCGGAATTTGGCGACGTGACCGAAATGCATGAACTGGACAACCTGGCCAACCGGGTACGGACGGCCCTGCTGGGCGAACTGCACGCAGCCGAGTCGCGGGGACAGGCCACGGCCGAGCGCCTCACCCGCATCTTCGAGGGCTTCGTCCGGGAGTGGGGCAGCGCCATTTCTGCCGACCACGGAACCAGCATTGGCGCGGCCAGCGAGTTTGAGTCCCGCTACCACGCGATCGTGAATGACGGCCTGCCCGCGCAGGAGGCCGAGTTCCGGCAGTTCTTCAACCAGCGCACGCACGAGTCCTTCAGCACCCTGCTGCACCTGCTGGACGAGGAACGGCGCTCCATCACCAGCCGCATCCTCCCGCTGAACGGCATCCTGTCCCAGGTCAACTTCCATGAGGGCAGCTACCTGGAACTGGACATCAAACAGACGCTGCCGCCCACTGCCAAGCAGTTCAAGGACGCCATCCAGAACGCGCTGAAGGCACGGCACACCCGGCCCGCGAAGGCGGAGGCAGGCCGCTCAGACGGTTCCGGTCCGGACAGGGACGACGACGCCGAGCTCACCGCCCGCTACAAGTCCCTTGAGACGCTGGTCAAGCGGCTGGGGTCGCAGGCGCCGGAGGACCGGCGCTGGCGCGCCGAGGTCCTGGACGTCCGCGGCCACCTGTTCATCCAGTGCAAGGAACACCGCGAAGTCGCCGCCCCCACCTCGGGAAAGAAGGGCGGCAGCAGGAAGACAGAAGTGTTCATGCACGCCGACACCGGATCGATGTCCGGTGGCGAGCGGCAGCGGTTCACGGCGTTCATCATGGCCGCCGCCCTGAGCTACCAGCTGGGAATTGCCGAGCAGGGTTTCACCACCTACGGCACGGTGATGATGGACGAGGCCTTCGTGCTCGCGTCCGAGGAGTTCGCCGGAGCCGGGATCAAGGCGCTGCACGAATTCGGGTTCCAGCTGCTGCTGGCTGCGCCCGAAAACGTGATCGACCTGTCCCGGCACCTGGGCTCCGTGACCGAAATCCTGCGTGACAAACGCACCAACCGTTCCGGCGTCCTGACCGCACCGGTCATCCGCCCCCGCCCGGGGGAAGAAGGCGCCTGGCGGTCCGAGGCGAACCCGGTGGATATCGTCCTGCGGTAACCGGCAGCACGTGGAGTGCGCCGGTTACCTGGGCTGCACTGGTTACTTGGACTGAACCCTGGCCAGGAACTGGGCCGTGCGGTCCTGCAGCCCCTGGATTTGGCGCTGCACGACGACGGCGGGGTCCGGGTTGATCTCGTTGGCCGGCGGTTCCCTGCGGACGTTGCCGCAGCAGAGGAAGTCGGCGCAGATCAGGGTGCCGACGGTGTTGCCGTCGCGCCCCGACTGGCCCGAGCGCTTGGCGACCCAGAGCAGGACGTCCTCCTTGGAGAAGACGTCCCGGCAGAGTTCGCACAACACGGAACGGTTCTTCCGGACGCCTCCCTCGGGGGCCCGGAGCATGATTCCGGTGAGGCCTTTCGGACCGGGGACCACCAGGTAACCGCGCAGCGGCATCTTTCCGTCCCGCCAGCCCAGGAACTCAAGGCTGTCCCAGTCGAGGGAATCGAAGTTTTTGGGCAGCGTCAGTTTCGCCGCTTCCGAGCGGCTGGCGTTGACGAAGGATGAGCGGATTTGCTGGGGCGTGACTGATTGCATGGCTGAACTTTCGTAGCAGTGGGCGGCCCGGATCCGGGCCAAGGTAACAGGGGAGTCAGTCAGTCTCCGCGGAGCAGGCCAAAGCGGCCACCCCGCTCTCCATGGCAGCGGCGGCCGTGATAGCCCTCTGCATGCGCATTTCCTGTTGTCCTGTCCGATGTTCAGCGTTTGTTCAGCGTTCCGGGCGGCTTCGTCCGGCCCGGCAAGGCCATCCTGCCAAATTGGGAGCCAACTGTCCAAGGAACGGCACGTGGATGTGGCGTTGGTCACCCAACCGGGATTAGGTGACAAAAATGTTGCGTAATGATGATTTACATAGGTTAGCCTTACTTAAGTTTTCATCCGCCCCCTTGAAGGAGCCCCGTGACGTCCCCCCTTTTCCCTGGTCCCCTCCCCACCCGCCGGAGCCTCTTCTCCTCCACCGGTAAAGCGGCAGCCATCCTCGCCGCAGCCGCGCTCACGCTCTCTGGCTGCTCCACCGGCCCCGCTGCCTCCGTAACCGCCGCCACCAGCGCCAGCGGCAGCACGGCGTTCCCGGTCACCATCGAGCACGTGTTCGGCAGCACCACCATCGAGAAGCAGCCCACCCGGGTGGCGACGGTCTCCTGGGTAAACGACGACGTCGCCATCGCCCTGGGCGTGGTGCCCGTCGGCGTCCCCAAGAACGAATGGGGCGGCAACAGCAAAGGCTCCACCCCGTGGAAGGACGCCGCCCTGGAAAAACTGGGTGCCGGATTCGGTTCGGCCAAAGCGCCGGTCCAGTACTCCGAAGCCGACGGCATCAACTTCACCGAGATCGCCAAGCTCAGCCCCGACGTCATCCTCGCCGCCTACTCGGGCCTCACCGAGGAGGACTACAAGAAGCTCAGCGAGATCGCCCCCGTGGTGGCCCACCCCCAGGTGGCGTACGGAACCTCCTGGCAGGACTCAACCACCATCATCGGCAAAGCCCTGGGCAAGGAAGCGCAGGCAGCACAACTGGTGGCGGACACCGAAGCCACCGTCAAGGACAAGGTCGCCAAGTACCCGCAGATCGCCGGCAAGAGCTTCATCTACGGCAACCTCGAGCCCGCCAAGGGTGACGGCGTGAACGTCTACACGGCCAACGACAACCGTCCCCGGTTCCTCACCGAAATCGGCATGACCCTGGCACCGGTGGTGGCAGAGAACTCCAAGGGCTCCAAGGAGTTCTACATCCCGTGGTCCGCGGAAAAAGCCAACGAGCTGGCCTCTGACATCTTCGTCACCTGGGTCCCCGACGCGTCCACCACGGACGCCATCAAGGCCGACCCCCTGCTGGGCCAGATCCCCGCCATCAAAAACGGCGCCTTGGTGGCCGATTCGGACAACACCCTGACCCTTTCCATCTCGGCATCCTCGCCGCTGAGCCTGCCGTGGTCCCTGGACACCTTCCTGCCGCAGCTCGCCGGCGCAGCGGATGCAGTGAAGTAGGTCCAGCGCCATGAGTACGACGACGGCACGTCCCGCGGCGGACGCCGGCACCCGGGTGCCGGCCCGGGCGTCGGCCGCTCCCCTCCGCGGCAACGCCCCGGAAAGGAAGCACGCCGCCTGGCTGGCTGCCGCCGTCGTCGTGCTGGTACTCATGGCCGGGGCGTCGCTGGCGGTGGGTGCCCGGGATGTTCCACTCGGCACGGTGTGGCAGGCGCTGGCAGCGTTCGATCCCGCGAACGGGGACCATGCCGTGGTCCAGGCGCGGATTCCGCGGACTGTCCTTGGCCTGCTGGCCGGCGGCGCCCTGGGGCTGGCCGGCGCGGCCATGCAGGGAGTTGCCCGCAACCCGCTGGCCGATCCCGGCATCATCGGCGTCAACGCCGGTGCAGCCCTGGCGGTGGTGACCGGCATCTACGTCTTCGGCGTAACCGGCTTTTCCGGATACATCTGGTTCGCCTTCATCGGCGCCGCAACCGCCGCCGTCCTGGTGTATCTCATCGCATCGCTGGGCCGGGAAGGCGCCACGTCGGTCAAGCTCGCGCTTGCGGGGGCTGCCCTGAGCGCCGGGCTCTCCTCCCTCATGAACGTCATCCTGGTCTCCAGCCAGGACACCCTGGACAGGTTCCGGTTCTGGCAGGTCGGCGGAATCGCCGGCAGGGACTGGTCCGTGCTGCTTCCCGGCCTGCCCTTTTTGGCCGCAGGCGCACTCATTGTGCTGTTGAGCGGCAGGATCCTCAACAGCCTGGCCCTGGGCGACGACACCGCCCGCGGGCTTGGACAGCGTGTTGGCGCCGCCCGTGCCGTGACGGCACTGGGAATCGTCCTGCTGTGCGGTACGGCCACGGCTTTGGCGGGTCCCATCGGCTTCGTCGGCCTGGTGGTGCCGCACGCCGTCCGTTTCCTCACCGGTCCGGACTACCGCTGGATCCTTCCCTTCTCCCTGGTGGCCGCTCCGGCGCTGCTGCTCGCGGCAGACATCATCGGGCGCGTGGTGCTGCTGCCCGGCGAGGTCCCGGCCGGCATCATGACAGCCCTCGTCGGCGCCCCGGTCTTCGTCTGGCTGATCCGCCGCGGGAAGGGAGCCGGGCTGTGAGGGTCCACCGGACTGCCGTGCTGGCCTCCGCCGTAGTGGTGATGTTCTTCGTGTCCGTCCTGCTGGGCAGCTACACGGTCACCGTCCCCGACTTCTTCACCATCGTCGCCAACCATCTCACCGGCGGCCGGAAGATTCCGGGCGCCAGCTTCATCGTGATGGAGAACAAGCTTCCGCATGCCGTGGTTGGAACCATGATCGGAGTTGCGTTCGGACTGGCCGGCGCCCTCTTCCAGACCATGCTCCGGAACCCGCTGGCCAGCCCCGATGTCATAGGCATCAGCTCCGGTGCCAGCGCGGCGGCCGTTGTTGCCATCGTTGTTTTCGGCGCATCCGGTGCCACGGTGTCCGGGGCGGCGCTGGCCGGTGCGCTCGCCGTGGCCGTCCTGATCCATGCGATCTCCAGCGGCAGGAACCGCGGGCCCGGCCGGGGAAACGCAGCCGGGAACCGCCTCGTCCTGGCCGGTGTAGGCATCGCCGCCGCCCTGCAGGCAGTGGTGAGTTTCCTGATGACCCGCGCCGATATCCGGACCGCCGCCGACGCCCTGGTCTGGCTGAACGGCTCACTGAACTCCGCCAACTGGGACCGGGCCGGCGTCTTGTTCCTGGCGCTCGCGGTGCTGGTTCCCGCCGTCGTGTTCCTTGCCGGGCCGCTGCGGATCCTGGAACTGGGCGACGACGCCGCCGCCGGACTGGGACTCCGCGTCGCCGGCACCCGCCTGGCCCTCGTGGTCATTGCGGTATCGCTCGCGGCGGTGGCGACGGCGGCGGCCGGGCCGGTCGCATTCGTCGCCTTCCTGGCCGGACCCATCGCCCGCCGCTTCACCGGCAAATCCGGCCTGCCGGCGTCGGCCCTGGTGGGTGCCCTGATTGTCCTCGCGGCGGACTACTTCGCCGCCAACCTCGCCCCGCTGCTGCTGGACGGGACCGTCCTGCCGGTGGGAGTGGTCACCGGCGCGCTCGGCGCCCCGTTCCTGCTGTGGCTCCTGGTCACAGCCAACAGAAAGGACGCCTGACGTGCCCGTCCTGGAAGCACACGGCCTGACACTGCAATACGACCAACGCCGCGTGGTGGACCGGCTCAGCATCCGGATCCCCGAAGGCAGGGTCACCATGATCGTCGGTGCGAACGCCTGCGGAAAGTCCACCCTGCTGGGCGGCCTGTCCCGGCTCCTCAAACCGGCGGCCGGGGCCGTGACCCTGGACGGCAAGGACATCCATGCCCGCCCGGCCCGCGAACTGGCCCGCACCCTCGGCCTGCTTCCCCAGCATCCCGCCGCCCCGGACGGAATCACCGTCCGGGACCTGGTGGGCCGTGGCCGCTACCCGCACCAAGGCCTGTTCCGCAGCTGGAGCGGCAACGATGAAGCAGCCGTGCAGCGCGCGCTGGAAGCCACCGGGACGCTGGACCTGGCCGGGCGCGAGGTGGACGAACTCTCCGGCGGCCAGCGCCAGCGCGCCTGGATTGCCATGGCGCTGGCGCAGGAAACGGAGGTGCTGCTGCTGGACGAACCCACCACGTACCTCGACCTGGCGCACCAGGTGGAAGTCCTGGACCTGGTCACGGACCTGAACCGCACACGGGGCACCACGGTGGCCATCGTCCTGCACGACCTCAACCTCGCCGCACGCTACGCAGACCACATCATCGCCATGAAGGAGGGCGACGTAACGGCCGCCGGCACCCCCGCCGACGTGGTGACCGAACACCTGGTCCGCGACGTCTTCGGCCTCGAAAGCCGCGTCATCCCCGACCCCGTCTCCGGGACCCCGCTCATCATTCCCATCGGCCGCCATCACGCCACCGCCAACGAACTGGAGCCCGTCGCATGAAGACCCGCGAAACCGCCGCCACCCAGCCGATGAGCCTGGCCTTCGAGGTCAGCGTCACCTCGGTCCGCGACCTCAGTCCCAACTTCCGCAGGATCACCTTCGGCGGGTACTCGTTGCGCGGGTTCGGCGTCCACGGCGACACCCTTGACCTCCGGATCAAACTGCTGATCCCCTCGCTCGCCGCCGACGGCACCGAACTGCCGCTCCCGGCCTTCAACACCATCCGGCCGGGCTGGTACCGGGACTGGCTTGCCATGGACCCGGCCGTCCGCGGCGCCATGCGGACCTATACCGTCCGGGAGGCCAGGCTGGACGCGGTGTACCCGGAGATCGACGTTGATTTCGCCCTGCACGGCAATCACCGCGGGCTGCCCATGGACGCCTCCGGCCCGGCTGCGAACTGGGCCGTGAACGCCAAACCGGGCGATTCCCTGACCATCATCGGCCCCAACAACCGCGCAGCGCACTGCGTCACCGCGGAAACCTACTCCGGCATCGAATGGCGTCCCGGGCTGGCCCAGCGCATCCTGCTCGCCGGCGACGAAACCGCCGTCCCCGCGATCTCCGCGATCCTGGAAACCCTTCCCCCCTACATGAGCGGGCACGCGTTCCTCGAGGTCCAGCAGCCCGCGGACTTCCTGGAACTCAGCTCCCCGGCGGACATCGAGATCACCTGGCTGGCCCGCGGTGCCGCCATCGGCAGGTCCAGGCCGCACGGCCAGTTGCTGCAGGAGGCAGTGCGCAAGGCCGTCCCCGTGCCGGGCTGGGTGGGCATCACCGCGGACGGCGGCGGCGCGGGGCCGGAGCCCGAAGACGTCAACGTCGACGTGGACATCCTTTGGGAAACGCCCGCCCGGATGGAGGCCGCCGCCGTCACCGCCTCCAGGAATCCGAGCCTGCCCGCCGGTGCCATGCCCTTCTACGCCTGGATCGCCGGCGAAGCGGCCGCCATCCGGGACCTGCGCCGGTACCTGGTCCGCGAGGTAGGCATCGACCGCAAGCAGGTGGCGTTCATGGGGTACTGGCGGCAGGGCAAAGCCGAGGGCTGAGTCTTCCTGCGCCTGGGTGCGCCGGCGACACTATTTCGCCGTCGCTTAGCGGTTGGACCCTTCCCAAACTTCGCAAGCTCAGTTCGGGGCCCTCGGGTCCGCCCTTCCTCCCTGCACTTCGTTCCGGCCGCGGGCGGCCTCTCTCCGCTCCGGTCGGCGATGCGCTGCTACGCGAAACAGCGTCGCCGGCTTAGAGCCTCTCCGTCACCCAAGCTTTACCTCGGCTTTCCCTGCGCTTACTTTGTTGTGGCTAGGTTGGCGTGGTGCCTGAATCCTTGCTTCCTGACTCCGGGCGGCGGGTGTTTGTTGCCCTGGGGGACTCTTTCACCGAAGGGGTGGGGGACCGGGATGAGCGGCTGCCCAACGGGGTGCGGGGCTGGGCGGACCGGGTGGCCGAGAAACTGGCCAAAGCGCAGCCCGGCTGGAAGTACGCCAACCTGGCCATCAGGAGCAAGCGGCTCAGGCACATCATCGACGAACAATTGGAGCCCGCCCTGCGCATGCGGCCCACGCTGATCACGCTCTACGCCGGCGGCAACGACATCCTGGACCTGAAGACGGACATGGGCGCGCTGATGGCGGACTACGAGCAATTCGTCGCCACACTCGCAGGGACCGGGGCTACCGTGGTCCTCTTCACCGGGTTCGACGTCAAGGTTTCGGCGCTGCTGGAGCCGCTGAAGAAGCGCAATGCCTACTACAACCAGCGGGTCCGGGAGATCGCCGCGAAGCACGGGGCACTGTTGGTGGATTACTGGTGCCTGGACGCCTTCCATGACCGGAGGATGTGGGACTCGGACCGGCTCCACATGTCCAAGGCCGGCCACAAATACCTTGCCGGGCAGGTGCTGGACCAGTTGGGCGTACCGCACAAGATCAAGCGCAAGGACTGGGAACCGGCCGCCCGGCTCAGCGTGCGCGAATGGGAGCAGCAGCAGCGGCGCTGGGTCCACGACTGGGTCCTGCCGCTGTTCGGCCGCAAGCTCCGCGGCGTCACGCTGGGGGATACGCTCACCCCGCGCTGGCCGGAGCCGGTGAAGGTCCCGCGCAAAGGGCTGAAGAAGCTTGCGGCGGAAACGCCCGACGACGGCGCCGTGCCTTAGCCGGTCTGGGCGGGCGGGGTGTCCAGCAGGTTTTCATACCCCGGCGCCACCCGGCCGGCATGGAACTCCAGCACCTCGAAATCGGCCACCCCGTTGGAGTAGAACGGGTCCTGCGCCAGGCTGGCGTCGAGGGTGGCGCGGTCCGCCTGCGACAGCAACAATCCTCCGGTACGCGGAATCTTGCGGCCCGCGGCGATGAACACGCCGTCGTCGAAGGCCTTTTGTAGCCAGGCGATGTGGGCGTCGTTATGGAAGTCGACGATCTCCTGGGGCACGCGGTAGGTGAGGGAGACAACATACATGGGCCAAGCCTACCGGCGTCGCAACAGGCTACTTGAAAGATCAATCGTAGAATGGGCTCATGACCGAACCCCGATGGCTCAACGCAGACGAACGCCGTGCCTGGCTGGCGCTGGTGAGCATCAACACGTTGCTGCCTGCGGCGCTTGATACCAGGCTGCACGGCGCGGGGAAGTTGTCCCTTTTCGACTACACCGTCCTGGCCATGCTCTCCGAAGCCGAGGACCGGTTCCTGCCCATGAGTGAGCTGGCCGCCCGCAGCAGCGCTTCCCTGTCCCGCCTCTCCCATGTGGTGACGAAGCTCCAAAAACGGGGCTGGGTGGAGCGCCGGCCGCATCCCCACGATGCGCGGGTCACGACGGCGCACCTCACCGAGGAAGGCATGGCGACCATTGTGGGGCTGGCACCCCGCCACGTTGAGGATGTCCGGGACCTGTTCCTCGATGCCCTGACCGAACAGGACGTCCTGGACCTGGCGCGGATCGGCGAAAAAGTTGTCGGACGGCTGGACACTGACCACTGGATCCTGCGCGAAACCAAGGGCTGAGCCGCCGATTGGTTGCTTCCGGCAACGGATGGCAAACTTACCGCATGGATTTCACTTCCCGGTTCGTGGCCCTGGGCGATTCTTTCACTGAAGGCGTTGGCGACGACGACCCCGCCCGCCCCAATGGCGTGCGCGGCTGGGCCGACCGCCTGGCCGAACAACTGTGCGCCGCCGATCCCGGCTTCGGCTACGCCAACCTGGCCATCCGCGGCAGGAAGCTCCGCCAGATCCTTGCCGAGCAGGTGGACGCCGCCGTCGAACTCAAGCCCACACTGGTGAGTATTTACGCAGGTGCCAATGACATCCTCCGGCCACGCGTGGACATCGACGAACTGCTGGTGGAGTACAACGACGCCGTCGGCCGGCTGGCCGCTACCGGCGCCACCGTGGTGATGTTCACCGGCTTCGATGCCCGGGGGTCAAAGGTCTTCGGCACCATGCGCGGCCGGACGGCTATCTATAACGAGCTGGTCCGCGGCATCGCGGGGGACCACGGTGCGCTGTTGGTGGATTACTGGCGCTTCAGCGAGTACTACGACTGGGGCATGTGGGCCCACGACCGGATGCACATGTCCGCTGCGGGCCACGCCAACATGGCCAAGCGTGTGCTCGAAGTCCTCAAATATGACCACTCCATCAACATCCCGCCCATGACGCCGGTCCCCGAACTCAGCGGCAGGGAGGCGCTCCGCGCCAACGCCCAATGGTTCCGGGAATATGCGGCCCCGTGGGTGGTCCGCCGGGTCACCGGCAAGTCGTCCGGGGACAACCTCCGGCCCAAGTACGCCCAGCTCACGCGTCTCTGACCCCCGCAGTGTCCGGCCGCCGTCCTCAGGCGTGCCGGAACGCCGGAGTGGCCAGCATCGAGCCGTCGGCGCGGATCGCCAATACGGCAACATCCCAGGAGTCAGCGGCCAGGTTCAGCATCGGCATTCCGCCGGAAACGATTGCCGTGGCCAGCACATCGGCGGTAACGATGTCCGCCGCGGCCGCGGTGACCTGGACGAATTCCGTCCCACCGCCCAGCCGCCAGATGTGCTCGCCCCGCTCGGCGGAACCTGACGTTGCAAGGGCTGCGTGCTGGCCGCCCGCCCCAAGCGCATACCCGGTGATCAGGGTGCGGCGGTCCGCCGGATCCACAATCCCGGCCTTCCACGGCTCCGTGCTGCCGGGCCGGGGCGAGCCGCTCACCAGGACGTCGCCGCCGGCGTTGAGGCACCAGTCGCGCCGGCCCAGGGCCAGGAGCGAAGTCCCGGCCTCGCGGATTGCGTGGCTTTTGACGAGGCCGGACAGATCAAGGACGCCGTCGGGCCTCTCGGGGGTAAAAGCGCCTTCCGTGCGCAGCCGCCATTCGTGCGCTTCCGCGTACCGTTCCCGCATTTGCGCAGAGGCCGTCCGCAGCGTCAGTTCCCCGCGGGCCAGCCGGCTGGCTTCGGAGTCCGGGCGGTACAGGCTGAAGGTTTCGTCGAGTTCCCGGAAAAGGCGTTCGACGACGGCGGTGGCGGCGGCGAGCTCGTCAAGCCGAGGCTGCCCTTCCGCGGCCATTCCGACGGGCATGGTCAGGCTGATGACCGTACCCATGCACTCGAAGGTGCGGGCTTTCAGGGCCGGGGTGCCGGTTTGCGCCGGCAACGGGCTAGAGGTGCGCTGCATCGATCGCTGCCTGGAGTGAGGTGAGGTAGGCGTTGCTGGTGACGGTGGCGCCGCTGATGGTCTTGATGCCGGCCGACTGGGCAGCCAGCGCCTCGCTGCGGAGCAGGGGGGCTGCACGGTTGCTGATCTGGATTGACTTGCCGTCGGTGTTGGTCAGCTGGAGGGCCGTGACATCCGTGATCTTGCCGTTCGCCACCGTGATCTGGACCTGCACGGGGCCGAACCTGGTCTGCACAGTGGTGCCCTTGTAGGTGCCGGAGGCGGTGGAACCCGACGAACCGGACGAGCTCGAGGAGCCGGTCGTCCCCGACGTGCTGGACGAGCCTGTTGTGCCGGAGGAACCCGAAGCGGTGGAGGAACCCGTCCCGGATGCGCCGGTGCCGGTGGCGCCCGTGGTGCCTGTTGCCGTCGTGCCTGTAGCGACGGTGCTGATGCCTGATACCTGCGTGCCGGCCTGCCAGCCCGCCAGGAGAATCCCGGCGGAGGCAAAGGCGGCAGCGGCGAGTCCGCGTATTTTCACCAGTCAAACCTTTCGTGATGGATCTGGTCCTCGCGGACGCCGGCATTCGCGGCGTCCGCTATGACGTTGGCCGCCCAGGTGGCCGGTCCGCAGACGTAGACGTCTGCGTCCTTGATGTCCGGGACGTAGGAGGTGAGGCTGTAGCCGTTGCGCACGGCGTCCTCGGGGAGCCAGGTGGAGCGGCCATGGGACCGCGGCCCGGTGAGGTGGAAGAGCCTGACCCCGCGTTCCTGGCAGAGCTCCAGGATTTCGCGGCTGAGATAGAGTTCCTGCTCCGTGTGGCCGCGGAGCAGGACGCTCGCCTCCCCGGGGCCGAACGGCGTGGTTTCCAGCAGCGCGCGCAGCGGAGTGATGCCGATGCCGGCACCGATCATGACCACTTTGTTCTTGGTGCGGGCAGCGGTGCTGAGCAGGCCGTACGGTCCCTCCAGCGCCACTTTGGTTCCCTTGCGGAGCCGGAGGAGACCGGCCGATCCGTCGCCCAGGTTGCGGACGGTGATCCGCATGGTTCCCTGGCCGTCGGGGCCGGTGAAGACGGGCTCGGCAGAGAGGCTGAACGGGTGCGGATGCCACCACATTCCCGGGGCCAGGAACCGCCAGATGAAGAAGCGTCCGCCGGTCCCCGCCAGCTGGTCCAGCTGCCGGCCGCGCATGACGATGTTCACGACGCCGGGCGCCACGGACTCGACCTTGGCCACAGTGAGCTGGTGCCTGAGGGTGGCCAGTACCGGTTCCAGGATGCGGAAGTACACCAGTGCCGTTCCGGTGGAGATGCAGATGGCCAGCCAATACCAGCGCTGCCAGGTCCCCGCGGCGAACAGCCCGCCCACGCTGAACTGGTGCGGGATTGAGGTGGCGACGGCGGCATAGGTCAGCAGGTGCACCACGTACCAGAACTCGTACGGGAAGCGGCGCCGGACGGCCACCAGGGACGTCACCACGACGGCGATAAACAGGGCCATGGAGACGAACGCCAGCCACATATCGGGGACCTGCATCCAGAGGTTGACGGACTCGGTGACAGGGTCGAGCCCCTCCGCCATGCCGTACCCGATGGCGATCAGGACGCCGTGGGCCAACAGCAGGTAGAGGGAGGGCTTGCCCAGCTTGCCGTGGAATTCCAGGGCGCGGTCGTGGCCGATGGTCCGGTCAATGAAGGGGATCCTTGCGGCCAGGAGCAGCATGAGCAGGACAAGGTCCATACCCGCCAGTCCGGCCACGATCCCGCCCGCGGTGAACAGCCCCGCGGGGGATGTGATGGTCGAAGCCCCGCCGTCCGCCAGCCAGAGGGCAATGGCCGCGGCAACGGAGGCCCAGGCAATCACGGTCAGGAGGTCGGTGCGGAGCATGCGCTGCTTGTGCTGGCCGGCGAACCGGTCGCGGACGGGCCGTGGTGTGGACAAGGAAGGGCGCTCCGGACGGCCGGAGCTGCTTGCGGCCGGTGTTGTCGGCAGGAGCTGCGTGTTCATGCCTCCAAGATTGCTGTGGGAAGCTATGTCCCTGCTGTGAAAAGGGGGAACAAGCTGCTGTGACCTTTCGGTCCCGCTGCCGCCCTTATACACCCGATTGGTCTTTAATTGCGTCAACTCGTAGACTTGGTAGGCGCTAAGTGCGCGGAGCGTGCGCAATTGCTCCGGTTGCCCGGTAATTTTCTCCAGGGCGGCCGGTAGTTAGGGGCTCAAGTTGCGTGACTAACCGTTGCCCTTCTTCACTTTTGGGTCGCCCTTAGCAGCATGGTCCAGCAGCAGATATGCGGATCATTACTTTCAATTCTTGAGGAGAAGTCATGGCAGCACACTGCCAAGTGACCGGAGCCGAGCCGGGCTTTGGGCACAGCATTTCGCACTCGCACCGCCGCAACAAGCGTCGGTTCGATCCGAACATTCAGAAGAAGCGCTACTGGGTTCCGTCCCTGCGCCGTAACGTCACGCTGCAGGTTTCTGCACGTGGCATCAAGACCATCGACGTGCGCGGCATCGACGCAGTCGTCGCCGACATTCTGGCTCGTGGGGTGAAGCTCTAGTGGCTAAGGACAAGGACGTACGTCCGATCATCAAGCTCAAGTCGACCGCGGGCACGGGTTACACCTACGTAACCCGCAAGAACCGTCGTAACGATCCTGACCGCATGGTCCTGAAGAAGTACGACCCCAAGATCCGCCAGCACGTTGAATTCCGAGAGGAGCGCTAAACATGGCTAAGAAGTCCAAGATTGCTCGCAACGAGCAGCGCAAGGTCATCGTTGAGCGTTACGCTGCGAAGCGCCTCGAGCTGAAGAAGACCCTGGTTGACGAAAACGCAACCGACGAAGCACGCGAAGCAGCCCGCCTGGGCCTGCAGAAGCTGCCCCGCAACGCGTCCCCGATCCGTCTGCGCAACCGCGACATCATCGACGGCCGTCCCCGCGGTACCTTCCAGAAGTTCGGTATCTCGCGTGTTCGCTTCCGCGACATGGCTCACCGCGGTGAGCTCCCGGGCATCACCAAGTCTTCCTGGTAATCCAGCACTGCTGATACCAGCTGCTTGAGGAGGGCCGGCAACCATGTGGTTGCCGGCCCTTCTGCGTTTAACCCACGCCGCGGGTGGTGGTTGAGCATGTGTGCGCCCTGTGCGGCAGCACACACGGCGGGATGACGACGGCGGGAGGCGGCCTGGGTGCCAGTTGGCCCGTTTCGCCGCGGAATTCCGGGGATGTACTCCGCTGGGAGGGCCGGTTTGCGGTGACGCCGGTGGGCGTGTATTGTTTTCTAAGTCGCCGCGGGGGAGACAGTGAAGAACTGATCACCGGGCGGCCACAAACCCCAAATCAAAGCCAAAATCTGGTTGCTCTTCAGGGTGCTGGAAATCGGTGGGGCTGGTCTTCAATTCGATTCAGATCCTGAGTGATGGATTTGCGTTGGGGTGGGGGATCGGGTAAGTTTGGAAAGTTGCTCCGGAGCGATCTGCGACT